>NZ_JBDGJQ010000007.1:0-290546 GCF_057656815.1 Variovorax sp. Soil_C_39 | reverse complement strand
GGGTGTAGCGAAACAGCGTGCTCAGCCCCTCGTCGCCCTCGATCGCGACGGGCTCGAGCGCCGGCTCGCCGCCCAGCGCGGGCATGGCCGGCGACGAGACGCTCAGCACGCGCGCAAGCGCAGCGCCGGGGAGCATCGGGATCAGCCTTCGCGGTTTTCCTTGATGTTCCAGGCGGTGCCCCAGGCGAACGACTTGATATCCGTCCACTCCTTGTGGTTCGTGTCCTTGGATTCGCCGTTCGCGCCCTCCACGCGCATGAACATGTCTACTGTCATGGTTGTTATCTCCAGAGGTTGGTGGCCCGCTACGCGTTGGGCGAAATCAGCCGTTCCGGCCGGACGCGAGCGCTGAAATCCATCGACATGCCAGAGGCTCGCCAGCGTCCGAAGTCATCAATTCGAAAGCATTAATGCAGTGCAAATTAATAACAAATGATTCGATCAATGTCGTGATTGGGAATGCATTACTTTAGTAAAGAATGATTTCCAACGTGCAGCTTTGTTGCGACTGTTTGATCTTTTCTTTGGATTGGTGATTTATTTCCATAAGAAATTGGTATTCGCCTGAAGCTTACCCACGGGCGCAAGCGGCGCGTGCGATGAATTCGCGCATCAACGAGACGGCGACTTCTTCATGGGTCTCTAGGAGCAGGTGGCCGGCGTCCAGAACATGCGCTTCCATCCGTGGCAGCGCACGCATCCAGGAAAGGACTTCGGCCAGATCGAAATAGACATCGTGCCTTCCCCAGACCAGCAGGGCGGGCGGCTGCCAGTGTTCGAGGTACCTGGCAATCTCGTCGAAGCGGGCGGCATGGTTCGCATAGTCGGCGATGAGCGCGCGCTGGGTTTCCATGTGGCCCGGCAGGTTCATCACGCGCCAATCCTCTTCCCAGTGTTCGGCAGGAATCCGTCCGGCTATGTCCGCAGGCACGCCGGAGATGTAGGTGTCGCGCGTGCCCGCAAGGGTGAGATGCGCCGTCGCCGCGGCCTCGTTCTCTGCATTCGGCTGCGACCAGTAGGCCTGCGTCGCGGCCCATCCCGGTCCCCAGCCGGTTCGATGCGCGTTGGCGTTCTGGACGATGAGGCCCAACACTTTCTCGGGCGCCTGCATCGCGATCTGCAGGCCCACGGGCGCTCCCCAGTCGTGCAGGTAGATGAACCGCGGCCCGATCTCCAACGATTCCAGCAGTTCGGAGATCGCGTGGCCAATGGCCTCGAACGACACCGCCGGCAGCGGATCGGACGCGCCGTGGCCGGGCAGGTCCGGCGCGATCACGAATGCAGCCTGCGACAGCGCGGGCATGATCGGTCGGAACAGGCGGGCCGAGTTCGGCGTCCCGTGCAGCAGCAGCAGCGCGGGGCTGGAAGGCTCGCCGGCGGTCGTGAAAGACAGCGCGGTGCCGCCGGACAGACGAAGTCGTTGGGTTCTCATGCCGTTGTCCACCATGCGCGAGCAGGACTCGCTCGCTCATTCAGGGATCCTGGCTTGCGTCGATGCGGGCGGTGTCAGCCGCTCGCTCCCGCGCGTTGCCGGAGATGGCTGACACTGGACGCACGTCAGGACGCGCCGATGCTTCGCGCCTCGCCTTCGATCACCAGGCGATCGATGCGCTCGTCGGGCAGGTTGACCAGCAATTCCACGTGGCGGCGGATCGCATGCATCGCGAGCGAAAAAGCCCCGAGGCCCTCGCCGGCGTCCTTGGCACACGGATCGGGGTGCGACCAATGCGCCGATGCGGGATGGCCCGGCCAGACCGGGCAGGTCTCTCCCGCAGCTTCGTCGCACAGCGTGACGATGAGGTCCATGCGCGGCGCGGAGGCGCCGCCGAACTCGTCCCAACTCTTGCTGCGCAGCCCGTCGGTGGGAAGCCCCGCGCCACCCAGCACCTCGATCGTGCGCGGGTCGGGTTGCCCGCCCGGCGTCGGCGCGCTGCCGGCGGAGTAAGCCGCAAAGCGCTCGCGGCCCAGTTGCTTGAGCAGCGACTCGGCGATCAGGCTGCGCGCGGTGTTGCTGTTGCACAGAAAGAGGACGTGGATCGGGTGGCTGGTGGTCATGGCGAAATGATGATCGCGCGGTGGCGGCCAGTGTTGTGACGACCCGAAACATTGGCGCGCGGCAGTGTGACGTGTGTATGACGGCGCGTTGCGCTACAACCTCGGCTCCCGCAGTGCCGTCCAGGCGAAGGAGTTCTCGATGAGTTTGAATTTCCAATTCGGTCCCACGGCACTCGCCCTCTGCGTCGGTTCGCTGTTCGCCGCAGCTTCGGCGAGCGCCGACGAGCTCGCCAGCCAGCCGGCCAACGAGGCGTACAGCCTCAGCACGGAAAGCATCAGGCTGCATCTGGCCAACACCTTGGCAGAGGACTCGGTGATCAAACCCCTGCCGCGCAACAGCGAGCGGTACAGCTTCGACGGTAAGGTCCGCACCTATGTCGTGCCGGTGAGCCCGGCCATCGACAACCCGATGAACGGCTATTCGCGCTTCGACAGCAGTTCGTTCCGCCGCGATACGGTGACCGCGGAGTTTTCGAATCTCGGCTGGCTCCAGGCGGCGTACAAGCGCCTCGCCGCGGACTGAGGAGTATGAGACCGCATCTTCAATCCATGAATGACGCCGGTTCCTCAGGCGATCCTGTGGGAAAGGCTTCCTTCAGAAATTCGAGAAAAGTCGAGACGCGGTTGCTCAGCAGCCTGCGCGACGGATACAGCGCCCACAGCGCGATCTCCGGCCCCTCGATCTCGCCCCAGCGCACCAGCCGCCCTGCGGCGAGGTCCTGAGTCACGAGCGACACGGGCAGGTACGCGGCGCCGACGCCGCCCCGGACCGCCTCGCGCACCAGGACGAGCTGGATGGCTTACGACATGCGCCTCATGAGCGAACACTTCATGACGGAAGGCATGACCCCGGGTGCGGGCGACGTGGAGCGCCTGACGGAGCTGCTGGCGCGACCACTGCGCTCGTACCGGAATTTTGTTTCGGAGATTTCGACACCGGTCTGACCGGCTCAATCCGCCTTGAACCCCGTCGCAGCAACCGCCTTGCCCCAGCGCACTGTGTCGGCTGCGATCACGCGGCTGAACTCCTGCGACGTGGTACCCGTGACGGCGAAGCCCGCATCTTCCAGCTTCGCCTTGCCTTCGGCCGACTGGACGGCGCGGCGGATGTCGGTCTCGAGCCGCGCGACGATCTCGGGCGGTGTTTTGGCCGGGACGACGATGCCGAACCAGGAGTTGAAGGCGAGCTGCGGGTAGCCCTGCTCGCGGAAGGTCGGAACGTCGGGCAGCGCGGGGCTGCGCGCTTCGCCGCTCGAGGCGAGCGCCACCAGCTTGCCTCCCTTCACGTTGGCCGCCGACAGGCCCACGCTCGCGAAGGCGCCCGACACGTCGCCGCTGAACAGGCCGCCCAGCGCATCGCCCGTGGTCTTGTAGTGCACCGGCTCCGGCTTGAGGCCGATGGCATCGCCGAAGAGGAAGGCGCCGAAATGGCCCGGCGTGCCGGCGCCGAAGGTGCCCATGAACAGCCCCTTCTGTGCGCGGCTCCATTCGACGAACTGCTTCACGTCGCGCGCCGGCACCTTGGCGGGGTTGACCACCAGCATGAAGTTGGAGGTGACCACCTGGCTCACGGGCACGAAGTCCTTCTTCGGGTCGTAGGCGAGCTTGCTGTAGCTGCTGGGTGCAATGGCCAGCTGGCCGGTCTCGCCGAGCATGAGGGTGTAGCCGTCGGGCTGCGCGCGCGCCACTTCGGAGGCGGCGATCAGCCCGCCGGCGCCCGGCTTGTTGTCGACGATGACGCCGACGTTGCTCCAGCCTTCGGACAGTTTCTGGGCCAGCAGGCGCGCCACGATGTCCGGACCGCTGCCGGCCGGAAACCCCACGACGAGGCGCACGGGCCGCTGCGGATAGGCCGAGGCAGCCGCCTGGGCGAAGGCCTGCGGTGCCCCGAAGAGGGTGGTGAGGACGGCGATGGCGAGCGCGCGGCGGCGCACGCCCGCGGGGAGGGCGGTGATCATTCAGGTCTCCTGTCGGTATCGGTATGGGAATCGGGTCAAAGGCCGGCGTGGCCGGTCACTGCAGCGCGAAGAAGCGCATCACGACCTGTGCCGGGTGGCGCATGCCGACGCCGACGAACAGGCGCTCGGTGATCCACTGCAGCGACTGGCTGCGCGTCTCGAACGAGGGCGTGCAGCGGAAGTAGACCTGCGCGGGATCGACCGGCTCGCCGCGCAGCAGCTTCGCCATCACCTCGGCAGGGGCCGTGCGCAAGGCGCGGTTGCGCACGTAGATGCGGTCGCCGGCATCGGTCTCGAGGCCGTAGCGCGCGTCGAGCTCCGAGACGGTGTCGCTCGCGATGCGCTGGAAATCGGCACCCCCCGGCAACACGCGCGCGGTCCAGCCGTCGCCCTTGGCATGGCCACCCAATATCGGCACCACCCGGCGCAGCCCCTCGGCGCCTTCGCCGAGCACCAGCGGCGCGCCGACGTCGACCGAGACATCGGCAAACCAGGCCAGGCGCGGTGCGGCCAGCGGATCGTTCGGCGGTTGGGGTTGTTCGATGGTGGAAGTCATGCCCTAGCGTAAGCCCGGTGGCGAGCCGGCGCTGTCATCCTGGAAGATGACGGGATTGCCCGTATTGCCCGTATTGCCCGTCTTGCCCCCATGCGCACCTGGATTCCCGATCTGCCCGCCGAGCCTGTCGCCGCGTCACTGGTGCAGTGCCTGCCCATGGTGGTGCCTGCGCTCGGCGAGCCCGGGTTCGGCGCCTGCCTTCTCGAGGCCATGGCGCCGGCGCTGCCGGTGGGCTCGTTCTCGGTCTACCGCACGGGGTCGCGGCCGGCCATCTTCCTGAGCGGCAGCCGGGGCGTGCCCGACACCACCCGCGACTGCTGGCGCGCCTACCTTTCGGGACCCATCCGCAGCGACCGCACCTTGCGCGAGGCGAGCGTGCCGCAGCCGCTGCGCGTGTGCCACATCACGGCACCCGAGGTGCCGCCGGAGCATCGCGCGAAGATCTACGAGGCGCACGGCGTGGTGGAGCGCGTGTCGGTGGTCGAAGAGGATCCCGCGGCATACGACGAGGGCGACGACGCCGGCGCGCTGTTCGCGGTCAATTTCTATCGGCACACCCATCAGCGCCCGCTCAGCGATGCGCAACTCGCCGACTTCGGCGCCGCCGGGCGCCTCTTGATGGCGCTCACGCGCAAGCACATCGCGCTGGCACGCGCCGACACGGCGCACGAACTCCGCGCACGGCTGCATGCCCGCTGCCCGGCCTTGACACCACAGGAACTCAACGTCTGCCTGCGGCTGCTGCGCGGCATGACGCAGGAGGGCATTGCATCGGACATGGGCCTCGCGCTGCCGACGGTCAAGACCTATCGCAACCGGGCTTTTAGCCGGCTCGGGATTCACTTTCGCAACGAGCTGTTTGCGCTGATGTTGCCGGAGCGTGGGGTGCAGCAAGGCAGGGCTTGACGACATGGTGTAGCTTCGCCGCTATCCCATCCACCGCCGGACGCGCCCGATGCCCACGCCCACGAACATCGACAACCCCGTCTCGCCCCAGGCCGCATGGGGCCCGCTGGCGCTGGCGCGCCTGCTCCACGCGGTGGTCGCGCTCGCGGCAGCCGGGGGCGTGGGGCTCGAGCTCGCCACCGCGATCATTCACGGGCCGGGCCTCGCGCCGACGCAGCTCGAAAGGCTGGTGCGGCTGTTCAGCTTTTTCACGATCGATTCGAACCTGCTGATCGGTGGCGTCTGCGCGCTGCTGGTCTTCAGGCCTGCGCATGACGGCCGCGTGTTCCGCGTGCTGCGGCTCACGGCGGTGCTCTGCATCGCGGTGACGGGCGTGGTGTTCCACACGGTGCTCACGGGGCTGCGCGACCTGACGCCGTCGGGCGAGCTGGCCAACTTCCTGCTGCACACCGTCACCCCGCTCGGCGCGGTGCTGGGCTGGCTTTTCGTGGGCCCGCGCCCGCGCACCGACCGCGGCACCATCGGCCGCGCGATGCTGCTGCCGCTGGCATGGATCGGCTACACCTTCGTGCGCGGCGCGTTCGTCGACTGGTATCCGTACCCGTTCATGGACGTGGCGAAGATCGGCCTGGCGCGCGCGCTGCTCAACTCGGCGGCGGTGGCCTTGGTGTTCCTGGCCATGGCCTTCGGCCTGCGCTGGCTCGAGAAGCAGCTGCCGCCCGCGCCGGCTTCCTGAGCCCCAGGGTTTTCGGCTTCGTCGCAGAATCGCGGCATGACGAAGACCACACTGCAGCAACTCCTCGGCACCGAGCTTCCTCTCATCCAGGCGCCGATGGCCGGCATCCAGGGCAGCGCGATGGCGATCGCGGTCAGCAACGCGGGCGGGCTCGGCTCGCTGCCTTGCGCGATGCTCGGCAACGACGCGCTCCGCAGCGAACTGGCGGCCATCCGCGCAGGCACCGGCAAGCCTTACAACGTCAATTTCTTTGCCCATGTGACGCCCGCGCCCGACGCGGCGCGCGAAGCCATGTGGCGTGAGGCACTGGCGCCTTACTACCGCGAGTTCGGCATCGATGCCGCTTCCATTCCGACCGGTCCGGGGCGCAACCCCTTCAGCGCCGAAGTGGCCGAGCTGCTCGCCGAATTCCGCCCGCCGGTGGTGAGCTTCCATTTCGGGCTGCCGCACGAAGCGCTGCTGGCGCAGGTGCGCGGCTGGGGCTCGAAGATCCTTGCATCGGCCACCACCGTCGACGAGGCGCTGTCGCTCGAGGCGCAGGGCGTCGACGCGGTCATTGCGCAGGGGCTCGAAGCGGGGGGCCATCGCGGCCACTTCCTCTCGCACGACCTGACCAAGCAGCTCGGCACTTTCGCGCTGCTGCCGCAGGTGGTGCGCGCGGTCCGGCTGCCGGTTATCGCCGCGGGCGGCATCGCCGATGCCGATGGCGTGAGGGCCGCCATGGCGCTGGGTGCAGCGGGCGTGCAGGTGGGCACGGCCTACATGCTCGCGCCCGAGGCCACCACCAGCGCGCTGCACCGCGCGGCGCTCCAGAGCGAGGGAGCGCGCCACACGGCGTTGACCAATCTCTTCACCGGCCGGCCGGCGCGCGGCATCGTGAACCGCGTGATGCGCGATCTCGGACCGATCGGCGCGGCGGCGCCCGAGTTTCCGCTCGCCACCTCGGCCATCGCGCCGCTGCGGGCCAAGGCGGAGGCGCAGGGCAGCGGTGATTTCTCGCCGCTCTGGTCGGGGCAGAACGCCATGGGCTGCCGCGACCTGCCGGCCGCCGAGATCACGCGTGCGCTGGCACACGGCCTGGCCTGAAGACACATCGCGCCGGGCTGAACTTCGACGCGGTGAACGGGTCACACCGCGTTACGAGCGGGAGGAGGCGCTACGGCGTCGATTTGGTGCACCATCGGTGCTCGTCTCCCATTGCTCTTTGCAAAAGGAAACCGCCGACATGCCCGAACGAGATCCCTCCGACCTCCGCGACAACCATTCCGACGCCCCCGAGTTCAGGCCGCGGCGCGAAACACCCACCGGCCTCATCGTCGTCATCCTGCTGCTGGCCCTGGTGGCGGCGTTCTTCGGCTGGCGCTGGTACCAGCAGCAGCAACAGCAGCCCGAGGCGCTCGCGCCTTCGCCGCCCATGGCCGCCACGCCGAACGACGGCCTGGTGCTGCCGCCGCTCTCGCCGCTGCCCGAGCTGCTCGAACCGCAGAACCCGCTCGAAGGGCTTGCACCGCCCGACGCGGGGCTGCCGCCGGTGGCTGATTCGGATTCGCGCGTGAGCAAGGCGCTGGCCGACCTGCTCGGCAGCCGCAACGCGGCCGAGTTCCTGCTGCCCGACGGCGTGGTGCGCCGCTTCGTGGCCACGGTCGACAACCTCCCGCGCGAGCAGGCGCCCGCCAGCCGGTGGCCGGTCCACCCCACCGGGCAGCGCTTCATCACCGCGGGGCAGGGCAACGCCGAGGTGATCGACGCGAAGAACAGCGCGCGCTATGCCGCTTTGGTGCAACTGACGCAGTCGGTCGATTCGGCGAAGGCGGCCAAGGTGTATGCGCGGCTCTACCCGCTGTTTCAGCAGGCGTACGAAGAGCTCGGCTATCCGGGGCGCTATTTCAACGACCGCCTGATCGCGGTGATCGACCACCTGCTGCAGGCGCCCGAGCCCGCGGGCCCGGTGAGCGTGCGGCTCGTCGAGGTCAAGGGCAGCGTGCCGTCGCAGCGGCCGTGGGTGCGCTACGAATACGTCGACCCTGCGCTCGAATCGCTCTCGGCGGGCCAGAAGATCATGGTGCGCGTGGGCCTGGAGAACGAGCGCAAGCTCAAGGCGAGCCTGCGCAGCTTCCGCCAGCAGGTCGCGACGGGTGCGGTGGCGAAGAAGGCCGGCCAGCCCTGACGCGCGCCGTGTAGGCGCGGGCCGATTGCGCGCGGCGGCGATGGCGCAGATGATCGGCCTTCACGAAATCCAAGCCGTTTCGAGGACCACCGTATGAGCCTGATGAGCGTCGACCTCTACCAGAGTGCTACCGATCCCGCGAAATTCCTGGCGCTTCCCGCCGGCACGGACCCGACGGAACTCATGGGTCCGATGACCTTCGATGCCGACTACGGCGAGGTCCGGCGCTACCGGGAGGGCTTCGAATTCGACCCCTCCCAGGACTACGCCGGCGTCAACGCCGCCAAGATCGCCGCCGACCTGCTGACCGTCAAGTGGGCCATGTACCGCCGCGAAGGTTGAACCGGCGGCTGAGGCCGCCAAGCGCTCAGGCGGCGGCTTCGGCTTCCTGGTAATCGCCCACGGGCAGGCAGCTGCAGAACAGGTTGCGGTCGCCATAGACGTTGTCGACGCGGCCCACGGGCGGCCAGTACTTGGCGTCCTTCAGCGCGGCCAGCGGATAGGCGCCGAGTTCGCGCGCATACGGATGCGTCCATTCGCTCGCAACCAGGCTGGCGGCGGTGTGCGGCGCATGCTTGAGCGGGTTGTCGTCCTTTGGCCAGACGCCTTCCTCGATGCGGCGGATCTCGCCGCGGATCGCGATCATCGCGTCGATGAAGCGATCGAGTTCGGCCAGCGGTTCGCTCTCGGTCGGCTCGACCATCAAGGTGCCCGGCACCGGGAAGCTCAGCGTGGGCGCGTGGAAGCCGTAGTCGATCAGGCGCTTGGCCACGTCTTCGGCGGTGACGCCGCTGGTCTCCTTGAGCGGGCGCAGGTCGAGGATGCACTCGTGCGCGACATGCCCGTTGGGGCTGGCGTAGAGCGTGGGGTAGTGCTCCTTGAGCCGCGCGCTGATGTAGTTGGCGCTCAGGATCGCGGTCTCGGTGGCGGCCTGCAGGCCCTTGGCGCCCATCATTCGGCAGTACATCCAGCTGATCGGCAGCACTGCGGCATTGCCCAAGGGCGCAGCGGAAACGGCGCCTACGCCATTGCCCGCGGCGCCGGCCGTCGCATGCCCCGGCAGGTACGGCACCAAGTCCTCGACCACGCACACCGGCCCCACGCCCGGACCGCCGCCGCCGTGCGGGATGCAGAAGGTCTTGTGCAGGTTGAGGTGGCTCACGTCGCCGCCGAATTCGCCGGGCGCGGCCACGCCGACCAGCGCGTTCATGTTGGCGCCGTCGACGTACACGCGGCCGCCGTGTTCGTGCACCAGTTCGCAGAGTTCCTTCACGCGGGTCTCGAACACGCCGTGCGTGCTGGGATACGTGATCATCACCGCGGCCAGGTTGGCGCTGTGCTTCTCGCAGGCGCGCCTCAGGTCGTCCATGTCGACGTTGCCCTGCGCGTCGCAGGCCGTCACCACCACCTGCAGGCCCACCATCTGTGCGCTCGCGGGGTTGGTGCCATGCGCCGACGACGGAATCAGGCAGATGTTGCGGTGTCCCTGGCCGTTGGCTTCCTGGAACGCTCGGATCGCGAGCAGGCCCGCGTATTCGCCCTGCGAGCCCGCATTGGGCTGCAGGCTGATGCCCGCGTAGCCGGTGGCTTCGCAGAGCCAGGCGCGCAGCTGGGCGTCGAGCTGGGCGTAGCCCGCGAGCTGCTCGGCGGGCGCGAACGGATGGATGTTCGCGAACTCGGGCCAGGTGATGGGGATCATCTCGCTGGTCGCATTGAGCTTCATGGTGCAGCTGCCGAGCGGGATCATGCTGCGGTCGAGCGCCAGATCCTTGTCGGACAGGCTGCGGATGTAGCGCAGCATCGCCGTCTCGCTCTTGTGCGTGTTGAACACCGGGTGCGCGAGAAAGGCGCTGGTGCGGCGCAGGTCGTCGGGCAGTCGCGGCGCGGTGCCGGCGAGTTCGTCGAAGCGCGGCATCGGCGTGCCGGCGGGCACGAACAGCGCCCAGAGCGTCTCGATGTCGGCGCGCGTGGTGGTCTCGTCGAGCGAGATGCCCAGGTGCTGCTGCAGACGCTGGCGCAGGTTGATGCCGCCGGCCTCGGCGCGCTCGACGATCTTCTGCGTGTCGTCGCCGGTGTGGATCGTCAGCGAATCGAACGCGGTGGCATTGACCACTTCGCGGCCCATCTGCGCGAAGCCTTGCGCGAGGATCGCGGTGAGCGCGGCCACGCGCTGCGCGATGCGCGTAAGGCCGTCGGGTCCGTGGTAGACGGCGTACATGCTCGCCACCACGGCCGGCAGCACCTGCGCGGTGCAGATGTTGGACGTGGCCTTCTCGCGCCGGATGTGCTGCTCGCGCGTTTGCAGCGCGAGGCGGTAGGCCGGACGCCCGTGCGCATCGACGCTCACGCCGACCAGCCGGCCGGGCAGCGAGCGCTTGAATTCGTCACGGCAGGCCAGGTAGGCCGCGTGCGGGCCGCCGTTGCACATCGGCATGCCGAAGCGCTGCGTGGTGCCGCAGACGATGTCGGCGTCCCATTCGCCGG
This sequence comes from Variovorax sp. Soil_C_39, assembly GCF_057656815.1. NCBI lineage: Bacteria > Pseudomonadati > Pseudomonadota > Betaproteobacteria > Burkholderiales > Comamonadaceae > Variovorax > Variovorax sp. Soil_C_39. Next base: position 279,684 of record NZ_JBDGJQ010000007.1, on the reverse strand, counting down.
GCGGCGCGAGGAGCGTGAGCGCGAGCAGGTCGGCGGCCACGCAGAAGGCGGCGTCGCACTGGTGGGCATGGCCCGCGAGCGGGCGCAGGTCGTGCACATGGCCGGTGGTGGCCGGGTACTGCGCGAGCACGCCGAAGAAGTCGCAGCTCGCCATCAGGTGCGGCAGCGTCTCGGACGCCGTGCTCACCTTCACTTCGATGCCCAGCGGCGCGGCACGCGTGCGGATGACCTCGATCGTCTGCGGATGGCAGTCGCCCGAGACCAGGAACACGTTGCTCTTGCTCTTGACGCTGCGCCGGGCGAGCGTCATGGCCTCGGCCGCGGCCGTGGCCTCGTCGAGCATGGAGGCGTTGGCGATGGCCATGCCCGTCAGGTCGCACACCATCGTTTGGAAATTGAGCAGGGCCTCCATGCGCCCTTGCGAGATCTCGGCCTGGTAGGGCGTGTAGGCGGTGTACCAGGCGGGGTTCTCGAGCACGTTGCGCAGGATCACGCCGGGCGTGTGGGTGCCGTAGTAGCCCTGGCCGATGAAGCTCTTGCACACCTTGTTCTTCGCCGCGATGGCCTTCATCTCGGCCAGCGCGTCCGCTTCGCTGGCGGGCGCCGGCAGCCGCATCGGGCGGGCGCGGCGAATCGCCGCGGGCACGATGCCGTCGATGAGCTCCGCACGCGTGGCCGAGCCGATCACCGGCAGCATGCGCGCTTCGTCGGCCGCATCGATGCCGATGTGGCGGGCGAGGAATTCCTCGGCATTCTCGAGTTCTTGCAGGGAGGGGAGGGAAGGGGTGGGCATGGCGGTGTCGGGGGGAAAAGGCAAGGGCGGGGCTGCCGGACGCGTCGCGTGCGGCCAGCCCGTCTTCAGCGGTGCATCAGGACTCGGCTGCGAACTGGTCGTAGGAGGCGGCGTCGAGCAGCGCGTCGAGCTGCGCAGGTTCGCTGAGCTTGACCTTGAAGAACCAGCCCGCGGCCAGCGGGTCGCTGTTGGCGAGCGAAGGATCGGCGCGCAGCGCCTCGTTCACTTCGGTGATCTCGCCCGACACGGGCATGAACACGTCGGCCGCGGCCTTCACCGATTCGACGACACCGGCCACTTCGCCCTGCGCGAAGGTCTTGCCCACGTCGGGCAGGTCGACGAACACCACGTCGCCGAGCGCATCCTGCGCATGCACGGTGATGCCGACGGTGGCCGCGTCGCCTTCGGCCGAGACCCATTCGTGGTCCTTGGTGTACTTGATGGTCATGTGAAAAAACTCCTCGTGGAAAAAATGAAATGCCGAGCTCAGCCGCGGTAGTAGCGCGTGGGCACGAAAGGCATGGCCGAGACTTCCATCGGAACGGGCTTGCCCCGCACGATGGCCTGCACGCGCGTGCCGGGCTCGGCGAAGGCCATGGCCACGTAGCCCATCGCGACCGGGCGGTCGGCCGTGGGGCCGAGCAGGCCGCTCGTCACGAGGCCTATGTCCTGGCCCTCGAACGATTGCAGCACCGTGCCGTCGCGCACCGGTATGCGCTCGAGCGCCACCAGGCCAACGCGCTTGCGCGTGAGCGTGTCGTGGTCGGTGCGGCCGGCCGCGCCCGACGTGGCCGATGCCAACTGCGCCAGCACCCGGGCCGCGCCCGGGAAGCCGCCTTCGCGCGCGCCGCCCGCGCGGCGCACCTTCTGGATCGCCCAGTTGAGCGAGGCCTCGACCGGCGTGGTGGTGGTGTCGATATCGTTGCCGTAAAGGCACAGGCCGGCCTCGAGCCGCAGCGAATTGCGCGCGCCCAGGCCGATCGGCTTGACCTCGGCCTGGGTGAGCAGCAGGCGGGCCAGGGCGTCGGCGTCACGGCCGGCGACCGAGATCTCGAAGCCGTCTTCGCCGGTGTAGCCGCTGCGCGTGACGAAGGCTGGAATGCCGCCGATCTGCACTGCGCCGCCGGTCATGAACACGAAGCGCTCGGCGCCGGGCGAGAGCCTTGCGAGCACCGCGGCGGCCTGCGGCCCCTGCAGCGCGAGCAGCGCGTGGTCGGGCAGGGGCTGCACCTCGCAGCGTGCGCCGATCTTCTGCTGGATGTGCGCGATGTCGGCCATCTTGCAGGCGCCGTTGACGATCACGAAGAGCGAGCCGTGCCCCTCGTTGAAGAACATCAGGTCGTCGAGGATGCCGCCTTCGTCGTTCAGCAGCAGGCCGTAGCGCTGCTTGCCCGGGGCCAGGTCGATCACGTCGACCGGCATCAGCGTCTCGAAGGCGGCGGCGGCGTCGGGCCCGACCAGGCGCAACTGGCCCATGTGCGAGATATCGAACAGCCCGGCCTGCTCGCGCGTATGGCGGTGCTCGGCCATCAGGCCGGCGGGGTACTGCACCGGCATCGAATAGCCGGCGAACGGCACCATGCGGGCGCCGAGCTCGACGTGCAGGTCGTGCAGCGGGGTCTTGAGCAATGGTTGTTGTTGGTCAGCGGAAGCAGCCACGGGGCACTCTCCAAAGGGGCAGTCGAATTCCATGGCGCAAGCCATGGGCCACCCCTGCTGTCCGCTTTACCTGAGAGATTCGCCCCACGATCGGGGTTTGCTCCTTCGGTGGGCCGTCGCCGCAAACGCGCGCTGCAACGGCCTCTCTCCAGCAAGGAAGCGACGGCGTTCGCTGTCGCTGTGTCAGTCCTTTTGCCTGAGCGTTCGGGGGTTCCCTGCGCCTTCGGCGGCCTCGCGTGGCGAAGCTCTCTCCTGACCCGGCGAGTGTAGTGGATCGCGCTGCGGGCCGGCCGCGCGGGACGGCGGCAGTTCCGCACGCAGATGGTCGAGAAAGGCGCTGACGCCCTGTGGCAGCGTGCGTCCGGCGAGGGTCTGGACCTCGACGGCGCGGCCGTTCATGCCGCGCTCGCGGATCGGTGCGGCATGCAGCTCGCCGCGCCGCGCACGGTCGCGCACCGTCACCTCGCCCGAAATCGACAGGCCGCCGCCGTGCAGCACGAAGTTGGTGAGCGACTCGAAATGGTTGCTGACCAGCACCGGGTCGAACACCAGCCGCCGCTGGCTGCAGCCGATGTCGAACAACTGGCGCACCGTGTTGTCGCGCTCTGGCAGGGCGATCGGATGCGGATGCATCTGCGCCAGCGTGACGGTGGAAAAGCGCGCGAGCGGATGGTCGGGCCGCATGATCGCGTGGACGGGCGCCGCCTGCATGTGCTGCACCTGGATGTCGCGCTCGGCAGCCCGGCTGTAGGTGAGGCCGATGTCCACGTCGCCATTGCGCACCGCCGCGGTTACCTGGGCCGGCGCCACCACGCGGAGGTGGAACAGGATGCCAGGGTGGCGGGCACGGAATTCGGCCATCGCGCCGGGCAGGAACTCGATGGCGAAGCCGGACGAACTGGCCAGGCGCACCAGGCCCCGGCGCAGACCCTGCAGCGCCTGGATGTCGGACACCACGCGGTCGGCCTCCATCGCGCCGCGGCGCGCATGCGCGGCCAGCAGTTCGCCGGCGGCGCTGGGCGCCATGCCGCGCGCGTGCCGCTCGAACAGCGGCACGCCGAGCAGTTCTTCCAATGCCGCCACCTGCCGGCTTACGGCCGAGGGCGACACGCTGAGCCGCGAGGCGGCCTCGCTCACGGAGCCGCTGCGAACCACCTCGAGAAAGTAGCGCAGCGCCGTGTCCTGCAGTCGGTCGGACAGCATCGAAAACCTTCCTAGGTTTGCGTAAAACGCAACGATTCTTGCAACAAACGGCGATTGTCGTATGGCTGGCGGGCGCTTATTCTGACTTCGTCCCGTCATTTTTCCGCAGGAGAGGCATGCACAAACCCCGATCGGCCACGCCGGCGCCGGTGGCTTCGGCCATCGTGGAACTCAGCGCCACAGCGCTTTCGCATGCCATCCATTCGCGCGAGGTCTCGTGCGTCGAAGTGCTCGATGCCTACCTGGCGCAGATCGACCGGCTCAATCCGGTGGTCAATGCCATCGTGGCGCACGCCGACCGCGATGCGCTGCACGCCCAGGCCCGCGAGCGCGACGACCAACTGGGGCAGGGCCGCAGCCTGGGGCCGATGCATGGCTTCCCGCAGGCGCCGAAGGACATCATGCCCGTGGCCGGCATGGTCACCACGCGCGGCTCGCCGATCTTCCGTGGCCAGGTCACGCCGGCCGACGCGGTGGTGTTCGAACGCATGCGTGCCGGCGGCGCGCTGTTCGTCGGCCGCACCAACACGCCCGAGTTCGGGCTCGGCGGCCACACCTACAACCCGGTGTACGGCGCCACGCGCAACGCCTTCGACCCGGCCCGCTCGGCAGGCGGCAGCAGCGGCGGCGCCGGCGTGGCGGTGGCGCTGCGCATGCTGCCGGTGGCCGACGGCTCCGACATGATGGGATCGCTGCGCACGCCGGCGGCCTTCAACAACGTGTATGGCCTGCGCACCTCGATCGGCTGCGTGCCGCACGGTCCCACCGAAGAGGTCTTCTTCCAGCAATTCAGCGTCGCCGGTCCGATGGCGCGCAACATCCCCGACCTGGCCATGCTGCTGGCCGTGCAGGCCGGTTTCGACGCCCGGCTGCCGCTCACGCACCGACAGGCGAAGGGCAGCGACTTCCTGCAACCGCTGGCGCGCGACTTCCGCGGCACGCGCATCGGCTGGCTCGGCGACCTGGGCGGCCATCTGCCCACCGAGCCCGGCGTGCTCGACACCTGCGCCGCGGCGCTGCGGCATTTCGAGGCGGCCGGCTGCAGCGTCGAGGCGGTGCTGCCGGCCTTCGACCTCGAGCAGTTGTGGCGCGCCTGGATCGACCTGCGCAGCTTTGCGGTGGCGGGCGCCAATGCCGCGCTCTACCATGACCCGGCACGGCGCGCGCTGCTCAAGCCCGAGGCGGTGTGGGAGATCGAGCGCGGCCTGCAGCTGAGCGGCATGCAGGTGTATGACGCCGCGCGCACGCGCTCGGCCTGGTACCAGGCACTGCGCGGGCTGTTCGCGCAGTTCGACTTCCTCGTGATGCCATCGGCGCAGGTGTTCCCCTTCGACCTGGTGCTCGACTGGCCGCACGAGGTGGGCGGCCGCGCGATGGACACCTACCACCGCTGGATGCAGGCAGTGGTTCCCGCCACCATGGCCGGCCTGCCGGCACTGGCGGCGCCCGCCGGCTTCGGTGCCGGCGGCCTGCCTGCCGGCCTGCAGATCATCGGCCCGGTGCAGGCCGACGCGGCCGTGCTGCAGATCGGCCATGCCTACGACGAGGCCAGCGGTCACGCACGGGTGCGAAGCCCCTTGCTCGGCTGACCGCCGTCTCGCCTCTTCCGTTTTTCTTGCCTGCCAACTGGAGCTTTGCACCGCCATGTCTCTCCGTCGTTCCCGTTTCCTCTCCCTTGCGTTCGTCGCTGCCGCGGCATGCGCGGTGCCCGCGATGGCGCTGGCCCAGCAGGGCTTTCCCGATCGTCCGATCAAGCTGGTGGTGCCCTATTCGCCGGGCGGCGCGACCGACATCCTCGGCCGGCTGATGGCCAACGCGATGGGCGAGAAGCTCGGGCAGCCGATCGTGGTCGAAAACCGCCCCGGTGCGTCTACGGTCGTCGCGGCCTCGCTGGTGGCCAAGGCGCCCGCCGACGGCTACACGCTGCTGCTGGGCGCCAGCACCACGCTCACGCTGAACCCGGCGATCCGCCCGAACCTTCCGTATGACCCGCTCGCGAGCTTCACGCCGCTCGGGTTGGTGGCCGACATGGGGCTGCTGCTGGTGGCCGGCAACGACACGCCGGGCAGTTCGCTCAAGGACATCGTGGCCCAGGCCAAGGCTGCGCCCGACAAGTTCTCGTACGGTAGCTTCGGCACCGGCTCGTCGGTGCATTTCGGCGGCGAGATGCTCAAGTCGGCGACCGGCATCCAGATGGTCCATGTGCCGTACAACGGCAGTTCACCGAGCCTCACGGCGCTGATGGGCGGACAGGTGCAGGTGGCGGTGGACACGGTGGTCGCGTCGGCGCCGCTCGTCAAGGCCGGGCGCATCCGGCCGATCGCCGCGCTCGGCGCGAAACGCCTGGCGCTGCTGCCCGACGTGCCGACGATGGCAGAGAGCGGCTATCCCGGGTTCGACATGAGCACCTGGTTCGCGCTGCTGGCGCCTGCGGGACTGCCCGCGCCCGTGCAGGCGAAGCTCGAGGCAGCGCTGGCCGCGAGCATGCGCGAGCCCGGCTTCCAGAAGAAGCTCGTCGAGATGGGGCTCACGCCGGCATGGGGCCCGGCCAGTGCGGTGCGCGAGCGCGTCGAGCGCGAGCTCCCGAAGATGCGGGCCGTGGCCGCGCAGGCCAACATCCAGGTCGACTGAGCAGGGTCTCCGACGCCCGCCGACGACCGGTTCAATGAACGGCCTGTGCTGCCGACGGCAGCAATTTTTCAATGCGCTCGCGCAGCGACTCGGCCCGCTCCGCGCCCGCGGTCTTCTCGACCTCGGCCAGCATCAATGCCGCGATCTCCAGCATCGCCTCGCGGTCGCGCGCCTCGCGCAGCGCGTCGCGCATCTGCAGCGCGAACGCCGGATCGCGCCGCACGAACATGCGCTCGCAGATGTCGAACAGGAACATCCGCGTGGTGGCGAGGGAGCGCTTGCCGTCGAAGGTGTCGGCGGCGTTGCCGGGCGCAGCGGCGGGCGGTGCGATGAGGGCGGCAGGCGCGGGAAACTGCAGGTAGCCGCGGTGCGCGAGCGCCTGCAGCGCCTGCTCGGCGTCGCCGCGGCTCGCGAACAGCGGGGCGAAGTCGCTCAGCGAGCGACGGCCGTCGGCCATCAGCAGCAGCGCGCGTTCGCGCTGCGTCAGGGTGCGCTGGCCGCCCCGGAGTTCGTCGCGTGCCTTGTCGGTCTTGATGGGGAACATGGCGCAACAGCCCTGGAATTCGAGGGCTGAAGCATCGCGGCGCGCGGTGACATCTTGATGAAGCTTTTGCCTTACATGGCGAAGGCTTCGGCGGCGCCCGGACTCAGCCCGCGGTTTCGCGGCGGATGAGCCAGCGGTCGTCCACGCGCTGGAACTCGAGCGTCTTGCGGCTCGTGTCGTTCAGCGCATCGGCGCGGTAGGTCTGCTTGAAGTGCGCGGTGGCGGTGGTGCCATGGATGCTGATGACGAGGTCGTCGACACCCACCTCGATGCGCGACTTGCCCTCGATGCGCTTGCGCCGGTCGGCTTCCCAGCCGCGGCGGTCGAGCTTGCCGCTCGGCACCGCCTCCGGCGCATAGACGGCGAAGTAGCGGTCCAGGTCCTTGGCGGCCCAGGCGGCGGCCCAGGCGCGCACCGCGGCATCGACTTCGGCGATGGCGGTGCCGGCCGTCGTGGGGGGAGATTCCGCCGCTGCAGAAGCAGCCCTGGCAGTCGGTGCCGGTGCGGCCGACGCCGCCGAGGCCTCGGGCCGAAACGCCACGTACCCCGTAAATCGCCAGCGCTTGCCCTCATCGAGCGAAAAGCTGAGCTTCTCGGAACCCGCCTTGCCATCGGCCAGCAGCGTGACGAACTCTACGTTGGCATAGGTGCCGGCGGGCAGGTCCTGCAGGCTGCCGTCGGCGCTGGTGGTGCGGCGCGTCACGCTCTGCCAGTCGCGCTGCTTCACGGCGCCGAGCGTCTGGCGCGCCTTGCGCGTGGTGTCGACGAAGGCGGCGCGCGGCACGCGCGACTTGAGCACGCGTGATGCGTTGTCCCACAGCGGCCCGAAGCGGTCTTCATCCAGCTGGCGCAGGGTGGCGTGCGCCCCTTGCAGCAGTTCGTCGGCCGACCGGCCCGCAGGGAGCTTGTCGGCCGCCGCGGCGCCAAGGGCGGCGGCTGCAAGAACCCAGCCGGCGAGAAGCTGCGTCGAGATGCGATGCATGGTGTCGTTCCCCCCTGTTTTCTTGTACGTGTGCGCGCAGGTCAGCGTGCGTACATCAGGTCGCGCACCGACAGCGAGATCCAGGGCACGTAGGTGATCACCATCAGGCACACCATGATCACCAGCACGAAGGGAATCAGGTGCTTCACTATTCGGTCGAGCGAGATGCGCGCCACGGTGCAGGCCGCGAACAGGTTCACGCCAAAGGGCGGCGTGATCATGCCGAGTGCGAGGTTCACCACCATGATGAGCCCGAAGTGCACCGGGTCGACCCCGAAGTGCATCGCCACCGGCGCAAGGATCGGTGCGAGCACGATGATCGCCGCGCTGGTCTCGATGAACATGCCGATGAGGAACAGCGCCGCATTCACGCCCAGCAGGAACATCGTCGGCGACTTGAGCACTTCCTCGAGCCAATGGCCGATCGCATCGGGCACGCCCGCACGCGTGATCAGGAACGCGAACAGGCCCGCGTTGGCGATGATGAACATGATCACCGCCGACGAGAGCACTGACTTGCGCAGGATGCCGAACAGGTCGCTCGGCTTGATCTCGCGGTAGATCACCACGCCCACGACGAGCGCATAGAACACGGCGACCGCCGAGGCTTCGGTGGGCGTGAAGATGCCGCCGTAGATGCCGCCCAGGATGATGACCGGCATCAAGAGCGCCCAGCCGGCCTGCAGCAGCGCGCGGCCGAAGGGCATGCGGCCCTCGCCGTCGCTCTTGCCCCAGCCCTTCCACTTGCAGAAGGCCCAGACGAACAGCATCAGCGCGCCGCTGATGAGCAGGCCGGGACCAACGCCTGCGATGAACAGCTCGCCGATCGACACTTCGGCGCTCACGCCGTAGAGGATCAGCGGAATCGACGGCGGGATGATCACGCCCAGCTCGGCGCTCGTGGCCTGCAGCGCCGCCGCATACGACGTGGGGTAGCCGTGCTTGATGAGCGCGGGGATCAGGATGGCGCCGATCGCGAAGGTGGTGGCCACCGACGAGCCCGACACCGCCGCGAAGATCATGCAGGTCAGCACGCAGGTCATCGGCAGGCCGCCCTGCACGCCGCCGACGATGCTCTTGGCGAACTCGACCAGCCGGCGCGAGATGCCGCCCGTTTCCATCAGGTTGCCCGCGAGGATGAAGAACGGGATGGCCGCGAGCGGAAACTTGTTGATCGAGTTGAAGATCTCCTTGGCGGAGATCAGCATGTGGGCGTTCGTCACCTGGATGCCGACGATCGACGCCAGGCCGATCGAGACGGCGACGGAAACCGACAGTGCGAAGCACAGCACCATCGTGGCAAGCATTGCGGAAGTCATTGCGCCGTCTCCAGTTCGAGCCGCTTCGGGTCGAGGTAGTTGCCGACGATGCCGAAGAGCGAGAACACCGCCCCCACGGGCAACGCCATGTAGGCCCAGATCATCGACAGGCTCTCGAGCCCGGCCATGCTCTGCACGCGGCCGCGGATCGCGTAGTCCCAGCCCCACCACAGGATGATGAGCATGAGCGCGAGCGCGGCCACGCTCACCGCCGCATCGAGCAGGCGGCGCATGCGCGGCGAGCTCCAGCGGTACAGCACGTCGACGCTCACCATCGCGCCCTGGCGAAACGCCATCGGAATGCCGAGGAACACCATCCAGATCAGGCTCACGCGGATCATGATCTCGCTCCATTCGGCGGGCTGCTCGAGCACGAAGCGGGTGACGATCTGGAACACGCCGAGCGAGGATGCCACCACGAGCATCACGCAGGCCAGGGCCATGGACACCATGGTGGTCCATCGCTCCACGCCGAGGAACATGGTTTTCATTTGAAAAAACTCTGACGGTAAAACAAAAACAGGAACGCCCGCCTGGCGTGGTGCCGGGCGGGCGCAGCCTTCAAGCAAGCGCCGGTCGGGGGCCGACGATCACTTGTAGTTGCGGATCTTGTCCAGGTTGGCCTTGCCGAAGTCCTTTTCGAACTGCGTGTTCACCGGTGCCAGCGCCGCCACGAACTTGGCCTTGTCGAGGTTCTCGATCACGGTCATGCCCTTGGCGCGCAGGTCGGCCACGCCCTTGGCGTCGTCTTCGTCCACGCGTGCGCGGTTGGCCTTGGTGCCTTCCTTGGCGGCTTCGAGGAAAGCCTGCTTGTCGGCGGCGCTGAGCTTGTCGAAGCTGGCCTTGTTCATCACGAAGATGCAGGGCGAATACACGTGGCCGGTGAGCGAGAGGTGCTTTTGCACCTGGTCGAACTTGGCCGAGATGATCACCGGCAGCGGGTTCTCCTGGCCGTCGACCGTGCCTTGCTGCAGCGCCGTGAACACTTCGGGGAAGGCCATCGGCGTGGTGACGATGCCGAAGCCCTTATAGGCGGCGATGTGCACCGGGTTTTCCATCGTGCGCATCTTCAGGCCCTTGAGGTCTTCCGGCGCCTTCACCTCGCGCTTGCTGTTGGTCATGTGGCGGAAGCCGTTCTCGGCCCATGCCAGCGCCTTGAAGCCCTTGGCCTCGAACTTGGTCAAGAGCTCCTGGCCGATCGGACCGTCGAGCACGGCGCGCGCATGCGCCTTGTCGCGGAACAGGAAGGGCACGTCGAGGATCTTGGTCTCGGGCACGAAGTTCGGCACCGGGCCGGTCGAGGAGAACGCGAGTTCCTGGGTGCCGAGCTGCACCGCCTCGATCGACTCGCGCTCGCCGCCGAGCGAGCCGTTGTAGAAGGTCTCGACCTTGTAGCGGCCATTGGTGCGCTTCGCCACTTCTTTCGCGAAGGTGTCGATGGCGACGCCCTGGTGCGAGTTCTGCGAGGTCGAGATGCTGATCTTCATGGTCGTCTGCGCGAAAGCGGCGCATGCCATGCCCAGGCCCAGAACCAGGCCGGCGGCCAGTCGGGTCAACTTCATTGTGTGTCTCCTCGGTTGGAAAAAAGAGTGGAAATCGGCCTTGAGACCGGTTTCACGCAAGCGGTGACTATGCACGAATAAGCAGTTTGACTGCGTCGGGATTTTCACGGACGTAGTTGCGGATCACCGCCTCGAAGTCGGCATCGGGCAGCAGCCCCAGGCCGCGGGCGCGCCGGGCCTCGATGTGGCCGGGCCAGGTCTTGACGATGCGCCGGATGGCCGGATCGGGCGTGCGGTCGAGCAGGTCGGTCGCAGCCTTACCGGCCACGCGTTCGAGCGCGGCGGCCATGTCGCCGACGGTGGTCGCGAGCGAGGGCAGGTTGAGCGCGGTGCGCGGTCCCCATTCGGCATCGCCCGCCTCGGCAGCGCGGATGATGCCCTCGATGGTGCGCGCGGGCGAGGCGATGGCCACCGGCGTCTCGTCGGGCACCGGGCACGCGGCGCGAAGGCCCGCGAGCGGCTCGCGGATCATGCCGCTGAAGAAGCCCGAGGCGGCGCCGTTGGGGCGCCCCGGACGCACACTCACCGTCATGAGCCGCACGCTGCGCCCGCGCACGAAACCCTTGCGCGTGTAGTCGGCCATCAACTGCTCGCCGATGAACTTCTGGATGCCGTAGCTGGTCTGCGGCGTGGGCAGCGTGTGGTCTTCGATGACCGGCGGCAGCGGCTGCTCGGGCGAATCGCCGAACACCGCGAGCGAGCTCGCGAACACCACCAGCGGCCGGGTGCCCAGCGCGCGCGCCTTTTCGAGCAGCGCATGCGTGGCCGCGAAGTTGCTGCGCATGCCGAGGTCGAAATCGGCCTCGCATTCGCCGCTGACCGCGGCGGCCAGATGGAAGATGGCGGCCGCCTCGCGCCAGGGCGCCGCATCGGGTGCGGCGAGCTGGTCGTTGAGGTCGCCGAGCGCAACGGCAATGCGCGGGTCGCCCGCCAGGTCAGCCGGCGGCGCGACGCGGTCGACCAGCGTGATGCGGGAGATGGGTTCTGCCGGCGCCCCCGCGAGCGACAGGCGCCCCGTGGCGAGCAGCGTGCGTGCGAGGCGCGCGCCCAGGAAGCCCGCGCCTCCTGTGATGACGACCTGCATGCTCACATGCCCACGTAGTTGGGGCCGCCGCCGCCTTCGGGCGTGACCCAGACGATGTTCTGCGTCGGGTCCTTGATGTCGCAGGTCTTGCAGTGCACGCAGTTCTGCGCATTGATCTGCAGGCGCTCCTTGCCGGCATGGGCTTCGTCGGGCACGAACTCGTACACGCCCGCGGGACAGTAGCGGCTCTCGGGTCCGGCGAACTTCGAGAGGTTGATGTTCACCGGCACCGAGGCGTCCTTCAGCGTCAGGTGCGCCGGCTGTTGCTCTTCATGGTTGGTGTTGCTGATGAACACGCTCGAAAGCCGGTCGAAGGTGAGCTTGCCGTCCGGCTTCGGATAGGCGATGGGCTTGCACTCGGCCGCGGGCTTCAGGTAGAGGTGGTCGGGCTTGTCGCGGTGCAGGGTCCATGGAATACGGCCCTTCAGCAGCCACTGCTCGACGCCGTTCATCACGGTGGCGATGCCCAGGCCCTTCTTGAACCAGGCCTTGAAGTTGCGCGCCTTGTTGAGCTCGGTGTGGAGCCAGCTCTTCTCGAACGCGGCCGGATAGGCCGTGAGCTCGTCGTGCTGGCGCCCGGCGGTCACCGCTTCGAACGCGGCTTCGGCGGCCAGCATGCCGGTCTTGATGGCCGCATGGCTGCCCTTGATGCGGCTCACGTTGAGGTAGCCGGCCTCGCAGCCCACCAGCGCGCCGCCCGGGAACACCGTCTTGGGCAGCGACATCAGGCCGCCCGCGGTGATGGCGCGCGCGCCGTAGCCGATGCGCTTGGCGGGCTTGATGCCCTTGGCTTCGTCGCCTTCGAGGTACCAGCGGATGTTGGGGTGCAGCTTCCAGCGCTGCATTTCCTCGAACGGGCTCAGGTACGGGTTGCTGTAGTCCAGGCCCGTGATGAAGCCCATCGTGACCTTGTTGTCCTCCATGTGATAGAGGAAGGCGCCGCCATAGGTGTCGCTCTTCATCGGCCAGCCGGCCGTGTGCAGCACGAAGCCGGGCTGGTGGCGCTTGGGATCGATCTCCCAGACTTCCTTCACGCCCAGGCCGTAGGTCTGCGGGTCCTTGCCCTCGTCGAGCTTGAAGCGGCTGATGAGCTGGCGGCCCAGGTGGCCGCGCGAGCCTTCGGCGAACACGGTGTACTTGCCGAGCAGTTCCATGCCGAGCTGGAAGTTCTCGGTCGGCTCGCCGTCCTTGCCCACGCCCATGTTGCCGGTGGCCACGCCGCGCACCGAACCGTTCTCGTTGTAGAGCACCTCGGCGGCCGGAAAGCCCGGGAAGATCTCGACGCCGAGGTTCTCGGCCTGCTGCGCGAGCCACTTGGTGAACGCGCCGAGGCTGATGATGTAGTTGCCGTGGTTCTGGAAGCACTCGGGCAGCAGGAAGCCCGGCGTGCGCAGGCCCGAGTTCTCGCCCAGGAACACCATCGCGTCGTCGGTCACCGGCTGGTTCAGCGGCGCGCCGAGTTCCTTCCAGTCGGGCAGCAGTTCGTTGAGCGCGCGCGGGTCCATGATGGCGCCCGACAGGATGTGCGCGCCGGGCTCGGAACCCTTCTCGAGCACCACGACCGAGATCTCCTTGTCGTGCTGCGCGGCAAGCTGCTTGAGGCGGATCGCGGTCGCGAGGCCGGCCGGGCCGCCGCCGACCACGACCACGTCGTATTCCATGGATTCGCGGGGGCCGAATTGGGCGAGGATTTCGTCGGGGGTCATTGTGGGGGTCTCGTCGATAATGATTGAGGCTCGGACGCTTCGGGGGCGCGAAACATTTTATGTGGAGTGCGAGGCGTCACCTCGGCGACTCAAAAGGACCCTCTTTCATGGCGTACACGATCGATCTTTCGGGCCGCGTGGCCTTCGTCACCGGCGCTTCGAGCGGCCTCGGCGCCCAGTTCGCCAAGACGCTTGCGCGTGCCGGCGCCGCGGTGGTGCTCGCGAGCCGCCGCGTCGAAAAGCTCAAGCAACTGCGCGCGCGCATCGAGGGCGAGGGCGGCGACGCCCACGTGGTCGAGCTCGACGTGACCGACATCGCGAGCATCCGGGCTGCCGTGGCGCGCGCCGAGACCGAGGTCGGGCCCATCGACATCCTCGTCAACAATTCGGGCGTGAGTACCACGCAGCGCCTGCAGGACGTCGCGCCCGACGACTTCGACTACATCTTCGACACCAACGTGAGGGGCTCGTTCTTCGTTGCGCAGGAGGTCGGCAAGCGCATGCTCGCGCGCGCCAGGGGCGCGGCGCCGGGCACCTATATCGGCGGGCGGATCATCAACATCGCGTCGGTGGCCGCGCTCAAGGTCATGCCGCAGATCGGCACCTATTGCATGAGCAAGGCCGCCGTGGTGCAGATGACCAAGGCCATGGCGCTCGAATGGGGCCGCTTCGGCATCAACGTGAACGCGCTGTGCCCTGGCTACATCGCGACCGAGCTCAACGAGGAGCACTGGACCACCGAAGGCGGCGCCAAGCTGGTGAACATGCTGCCGCGCAAGCGCGTGGGCAAGCCCGAGGACCTCGACGGTCTGATCGTGCTGCTCGCGAGCGGCCAGAGCCATTTTGTGAACGGTGCGGTGATTGCCGCCGACGACGGCTTCGCGCTCTGAAAAAGACCCATGAAAATCGAAATTCCCGAACAGAAGAAGCTCGTCTATGAAATGTCGATCCCGATCCGCTGGGGCGACATGGACGCCATGGGCCACCTGAACAACGGCACCTACTTTCGCTACATGGAGACCGCGCGCATCGACTGGATGCGCTCCATCGGCTTCGAGCCCGAGCCCGGCGGCGAGGGCATGGTGATCGTCAACGCGTTCTGCAACTTCTACCGCCAGATCGAATACCCGGGCGACGTGCAGGTGAAGATGTACGTCAGCGACCCCGCGCGCACCACCTTCGAGAGCTGGGCCACGATGGCGCGCGCCGATGCGCCCGAGGTGGTCTGCGCAGCCGGCGGCGCGACCATGATCTGGGTCGACTTTCCGAAGCAGAAGGCCATGCCGCTGCCGGACTGGCTGCGGGCGCTGGTGGGCGGGTAAGGGGCGGGTAGGAGTCGCGCCGCTACCCCGGCGGCAGCACGATGCGTGCCTCGAAGCCGCTCGACGCACCGGGCGGCGGCGACGCGAGTTCGAGCGCAGCGCCGTGCTTCTCGACGATGGTGCCCACGATCGACAGCCCCAAGCCATAGCCGGCGCGGTCGGCGCTGTGCCGCACATGGCGCTGCTGCAGCGTGCGCAGCTGTTCGGCACTCACGCCCGCGCCGAAGTCGCGCACCGCGAGCGTGCAGGGCGCCATCACTTCGATCACCACACGGCCCGCGCCGGCGTAGCGCAGCGCGTTCTCCACCAGGTTGCGCAGCGCGATCGCGAGCGCATCGACGTCGCCCGATGCCACCGGTGCCACCTTGTCGGGCACCTTGAGCCCAAGACGCTCGACGGTCTGCGGGTCGTCCCAGAATTCTTGCGCCACCGCGCCGGCGAGCTGCACCAGGTCTACCCGCGCGCGCGCGAGCGATGCGCCCGATTCGGCGCGCGAGAGCTGCAGCAGCTTCTCGGTGCGGTGGCTGAGCATCTGCAGCGCATCGAGCGCGGCCTGCACGTCGTCGCGTCGCAGTTCGTGCTCGAGCGCGGTCTGCAGCCGCAGCCGCGCCGCGGCCAGCGGGGTGCGCAGTTCGTGCGCGGCGTTCGCGGCCAGCGCGCGCTCGACATCGAGCGACTGCGACAGGCGCTCGAGCAGGCTGTTGACATGGTCGCCGACCGCGCGCAGCTCGATCGGCAGGCCGGGCAGGGCGATCGGCCGCAGGTCGGCGCCGCTGCGCTTCTCGATCTCGCCCGCGAGCTGCTCCAGCACGCGCAGCTCGGTGCGCGCCACCTTGCGCAGTACCAGCGCCAGCAGCGGCAGCACCGCACCGAGCGGGATGATGAGGCCGACGAGCGTGCGGTTGAGCGCCGTGCGCCGCTCGTCGAGCGGATCGGCCACCTGGAAGTACAGCCCGAGCGTGGGATGCCGCACCGTGTAGACGCGCCACGCGTGGTTGTTCGCGAAGCCCGCCGCCAGCGGCACATCGAAGGCGCCGGTGGGCGCCTCGGCCGAGCGCAGCAGCACGCGCTCGTGGATGTCGACCACCTGGTACATCACGGCATCTTGCGCGAACAGCTGCTTCGGCGCGATCAGCGGTGCGGCGGACGCGGCACCTGCCGGCTGCAGCTTTTCGAGCTCCTGCACCGCCATGTCGAACATGCGGTGCGACACCTCGGCGAGCTCGTTGTCGAAGTTGTGGTTGATCTCGCGGTCCACATACCAGACCACCGCTAGCACGCAGACGAGCCACACGCCGCCGACCCAGACGATCAGCGTGCGGGCCAGTCGGCCGGCCAGCGTGTCGCGCCCGCCGCGGCGGTGGGTGGACAGCGTCATTCGTTGTCGTCGCCGGCCGAGGTCGACAGGCGGTAGCCGAGGCCGCGCAGCGTCTGGATGTGGCGCTTGCCGAGCTTGCGCCGCAGCCGGCTGATGAACACCTCGAGCGTGTTGCTGTCGGCTTCGTCGCCGAAACCGTAGAGCGCATCGGCCAGGTTCTCGCGCGTGTGGATGCGCTCGGGCCGCGTGGCCATCACGCGCAGCAGCGCCCATTCCTTTTGCGTCAGCACGACCGGGCTGCCGTCCTTGCGCACCCGGTCCTGTGCCAGGTCGATCTCCAGCGTGCCGAGGTGCAGCACCGGCGCGCTGCCCGCATTGCGCCGCCGTTCCACGGCGCGCAGCCGCGCCAGCAGCTCGGCCGGGTCGTAGGGCTTGACGAGGTAGTCGTCGGCGCCGGCGTCTAGGCCGCGGATGCGGTCGGTGACCTGGTCGCGCGCGGTCAGCACGATCACGATCGGCGGCTCGCGCAGCGCGCGCACCTGGGGCAGCAGCGAGAGGCCGTCGCCGTCGCCCAGGTGAAGGTCGAGCAGCACCGCGGCGTACTGCACCGACAGCAGCGCGCCGCGCGCGTCGGCGAGGCTGGGTGCCACGTCGACCACGAAAGCCTTGGCGCGCAGATAGCCGCAGACCGCGTCTGACAACGCGCTGTCATCTTCGACAAGCAATATGCGCACGCCGGACCGACTTTCTTCAGGAGGAAGGGGGAAAAAAGAAGCGGGAGTCTAGCGCCGGGCGTGCCCACCACCGCTTCAGGCTGGGTTCATCTCGCCCACGTAGCCTCGCGCGAATTTTCCTGGCTTGCTGCTTTTCATGTCCATGACGCGTGTTGTTGCCCCCTATCGCCCGATGAACCCGTCGAACCGCCGCCTTGCGTGGCTGACGCTGGCTGCCCTGGCGGTGCTGCTGGCGTGGGACGCCACGGGCGGCGACCTGGCGCTGGCGCGCCTCGCGGGCACGCCCATGGGCTTCCCCTGGCGCGACAACGCCTTTCTCGTGCAGGTGATGCACGAGGGCGCGAAGGACCTGAGCTGGCTGCTGTTGATCGCGCTGTTCGCCGCGATCCGCTGGCCGGTGGGCTTGCTGCGGCGCCTGCCTGCCGCTGCGCGTGCGCAGCTCGCCTTGACGGTGCTGCTTTCGGTGGCCGCGATCAGCGCGATCAAGCATGCGAGCCACACGAGCTGCCCCTGGGACCTGCAGGAATTCAGCGGCGTGGCCCGCCATGTGTCGCACTGGGCCTGGCGTGTTCACGACGGCGGCCCGGGCGGCTGCTTTCCCGCCGGGCATGCATCGGCGGCGTTGGCCTATGCGGGCGGCTTCTTCGTGCTGCGCAGGGTGTCGCCGCGCGCCGCCGCGCGCTGGCTCGGCGTGTCGCTCGCGGCCGGCCTGGCGCTGGGGCTGTCGCAGCAGTGGCGCGGCGCTCATTTCATGAGCCACACGCTCTGGACCGGCTGGATCTGCTGGGTGGTCGGCTTCGCCATCGAACTGCTCGCCTCGGCGCGCGCCGTTCGCTCCCTGCCGCAAGCCAAACCGGATGCGCTGCATGCGAGCCCTTGACGTCGCGCTCTTCGAGCTGGTGAACGCGGGCGTCGCCGCGCCCGCATGGAGCATCGCGTTCGCGCGCTTCGCCTCCGACGTGCTGCCGACGCTGCTGGCTGCCGGCATCCTCTGCGGCGCGCTGTTCGATCGCCGGCTGCGCTATGCCTGTTTCACCGCCGTGGTCAGCGTGCTGGCCGTCTGGCTGCTGGTGAACGTGTTCCGCTCGGTGCTGCCGTTTCCGCGGCCGGCGTTCTTCGGCCTCGGTGTGCAATGGGAGCCGCAGGGCATGCGGCCCGGCTTTCCGAGCCTGCATGCCGCGGGCACCTTCGCGGCGGCGTTTGCGCTCTGGTGCCTGCCCCGGCGCGGACCGATGTTCGCGGCGCTCGCGATCGCGGCGGTGGTCGGATGGAGCCGCGTGTTCCTGGGTCTGCACTTTCCGACCGACGTGGTGGTGGGCGCGATGCTCGCGGCGCTGGTGTCGATCGCGGTCGAGCGGCGCGTCTCGCGGCCGCTCAATGTCGCGCTGCGCGCCTGGATGCGGCCGCGGTTGCGGGCACGAAAGGCCCGGGCCACCTGAACGCCGCCTGAACGCGCGGTTCAGGCTTCCTTCAGTTGCGCTTCCTACAGTGGGCGCATGTCTTTCTCCCGAATCGAACCCGCGCCCGTGCGGGTCACCGCGCTGCCCGCTGCGCCGTCGTGGTGGGTCCGCGCCGATGCATTGCGGGCGCATGTCGACCGCGTGCTGGCGCGGCCGCGCTCGCCGCAGCAGGTCGTCGCATGGCTTGCCATCTATCTCGCGGCGGCCGCCAACTGGCCGCTGTGGAGCGAGCTCGCGCGCATCGGCGGCGCGCCCGCCATCTACCTGTCGACGATCGCCGCGATGGCGGTGCTGCTGGTCTGCGCCACGGTGGCGCTGCTGTCGTTCACCGCCTGGCCGCGGGGGATGAAGCCGCTGTGGCTGGCGGTGGTGCTGCTGGCCGCCTTCGCGCAGCACTACACGCTCGAATACCGCGTGGTGATGGACCCGACCATGATCGCCAACGTGCTGCAGACCGACCTCAACGAGGTGCGCGACCTGCTGGGCTGGCGCATGGCCTTCCATGTGCTGGTGGTGGCGCTGCTGCCGGCGCTCGCGCTCTGGCGGCTGCGCGTTGCGCCGGTGCGTGCGGCGTCGGGGCTCTGGCGCAATGCGGCGCTGCTGCTGCTGTCGGTGGCGGTGGCGCTGCTGGCCGCCGTGTCGATGAACCGCCAGCTCGCACCGCTGATGCGCAACAACGTGCACTTGCGCTACATGATGAATCCCGTTGCCAGCATGTATTCGGCCGGGTCGGTGCTGCTTAAGCCGATGTTCAAGCGCCACCGCAAGCTGGTTCCGATCACCGCCGGCACCACGCTTGGCGCCAGCTATGCGGGGCAGGCACGGCCACCGCTCTTCGTGCTGGTGGTGGGCGAGACCGCGCGGGCCGACCACTTCGGGCTCGATGGCTATGCGCGCGACACCACGCCCGAGCTCGCCGCGCGCGGCGCGCTGAGCTGGCGCGACGTGCATTCCTGCGGCACCAACACGCTGGCATCGGTGCCCTGCATGTTCTCGCACCTCGGCAAGCAGGGCTACGAATCGCGCACGGACGACCACGAGAACCTCGTCGACGTGCTGCAGGCGGCCGGCCTTGCCGTGCTGTGGCTCGACAACCAGGCGGGGTGCAAGGATGTCTGCGCGCGCATCCCGAGCGCCTCGGCCTACGATGGCCTGGCGCCCGCCGACAAGGCAGCGCTGTGCGATGGCGAGGAATGCCTGGACGACGTGATGCTGAAGGGCCTCGATGCGCGCATCGCCGCGCTGCCTACCGAGCGCCGGGCGAGGGGCGTGGTGCTGGTGATGCACCAGATGGGAAGCCACGGCCCGGCCTACTACAGGCGTTCGGCGTCCGATGTGAAACGCTTTCTGCCGGAGTGCCGGACCAACGCGCTGGCCGAATGCGGCCATGCCGAACTGCTGAATGCCTACGACAACTCGATCGCCCAGACCGACCGTTTCCTGGCCCGGACCATCGACTGGCTCAGGGACCAGTCGGGGCGTTACGACACGGCGCTGCTCTACCTGAGCGACCACGGCGAATCGCTCGGCGAGTACGGTCTGTTCCTGCACGGTCTGCCGTACGGCTTTGCACCCGAGGTGCAGAAGCATGTGCCGATGGTCGCGTGGTTCGGCCAGGGCATGAGCGCGCGCCGCGGACTTTCGCGCGCCTGCCTCGAGGCGGGGCTCGACGCGCCGCTCACGCACGACAACCTCTTTCACACGGTGCTCGGGCTCATGGACGTGGGCAATCCCACCTATCGGCGGTCGCTCGACGCGCTGGCCTCGTGCCGCAGTCGTGCGTGAGTTATTTCTTCTCGCGCGGCACCCGGCCCATCAGGAAGAACTCGGGGTTCGGCGGCATCCCGCTGAAGCTCGCAATCCGGTTGCTCAGGCCGAAGAAGGCGGTGATCGACGCGATGTCCCAGATGTCCTCGTCGTCGAAGCCGTGGGCATGCAGCGCCGCGAAGTCGGCTTCCTCGATCTCGTGCGAGCGCTCGCAGACCTTCATCGCAAAGTCGAGCATCGCGCGCTGGCGCGGCGTGATGTCGGCCTTGCGGTAGTTCACCGCCACCTGGTCCGCCACCAGCGGCTTCTTCTCGTAGATGCGCAGCAGCGCACCATGCGCCACCACGCAGTAGAGGCACTTGTTGGCGGCGCTGGTGGTGGTGACGATCATCTCGCGGTCGCCCTTGGTGAGCGAGCCTTCCTCCTTCAGCATCAGCGCGTCGTGGTAGGCGAAGAAAGCACGCCACTCGGCCGGGCGGCGCGCAAGGCCGAGAAACACATTGGGCACGAAGCCCGCCTTTTCCTGCACCGCGAGGATGGCGGTGCGGATGTCGTCGGGCAGGTTCTCGAGTTTGGCGAGGGGATAGCGAACGGGCATGGTCGTCTCCTGGATGTGATGCCACGATCATAGGCACCGCGAATCGGCCATCTGGTGCAAGATCACGGCGGACCCCTGCCCAGCGACACATGATTACCCTTCACCATTGCGTCAGCGCACGCTCGTTCCGGCCCCTCTGGATGCTCGAGGAGATCGGCATCGCCTATGAGCTCAGGATGCTGCCCTTTCCGCCGCGCGTGCTGTCGCGGCCGTACCTCGAGGTCAATTCGCTCGGCACGGTGCCGCTGATCGCCGACGGCGCGGTGCGCATGACCGAATCGGCCGCGATCTGCCAGTACCTGGCCGCGCGGTTCTCCCCGGGCCAATTGGACGTGGGCCCTGACGAAGCTGACTTTGGTCCCTACCTCAACTATCTCCATTTCGGCGAGGCGACCCTGACCTTTCCGCAAACGCTGGTGCTGCGCTATGTGCACTTCGAATCGCCAGAGCGAAAGCAGCCGCAGGTCGCCGACGACTACGGCAAGTGGTTTCTGGCGCGGCTGCGAACGCTGGAGCCGTTGCTGGCCGAGCGCGACCATTTCTGTGCGGGGCGCTTCACTGCCGCGGACGTGTCGGTCGGCTATGCGCTGTTGCTGGCCGAGCACCTGGGGTTTTGCGAACGCTTCACACCCGCCGTGGCGGCGTACTGGGAGCGCCTTCGAACGCGGCCCGGCTTCGAGGCCGCGATGGCTGCACAGTCGCGCGCAGCCGAAACGCAGGGCGTTTCGGCGACGCCGGCGCCCGACATCAGGCCCGACCGGGCGTGAGCGCCCATTGCGCGGACACACACCAGCGCCATTCGATGTAGGAGATTTCGACATGCCGGAAGACCACAAGACCATCCTCGTTGCCGCCAACGCCGCCATCAAGGATGGCGACTTCGAGGGATTCCTGAAGTTCTGCACCGAGGACACCGTATGGACCTTCGTGGGGGATACCGTCCTGCGAGGCAAGCAGGCGGTTCGCGAGTGGATGGCCGCCACCTACAAGGAGCCGCCCCGTTTTCAGGTTCACCACATGATCGGCGACGGTGACTTCGTTGCCGCGCTCGGCGAGATCACGTTGAGGGACGAGGTGGGAAACACACGACCCTGCGCCTACTGCGACGTCTGGCGGTTCCGTGATGGAAAGATGGCCGAGCTGCAGGCTTTCGTGCTTCAAGGATGAAATGTGATTTGCCGCTCGAAGACCGGCGGCTCCGGGGTCAGCGTGCCAAAGAGCTACCCCGCTGAAGGGGCGAGCCGGGCGTTGCGTTCTGTGTCGATCACCGCGCGCTCGCTCTCGTCCTTGAGCGCCACGCCCGTCAGCCCGCGGCGCAGCGCCTCGCGCATCAGCCAGGCCAGCTTGAACGCCGCGGTGTCGTACGGCAGGCCTTCGGGGCGCACGTTCGAGATGCAGTTGCGCTCGGCGTCGTTGCGGCCGCGCTTCGGCGAATGGGTCAGGTAGATGCCGAGGCTGTCGGGCGAGCTGAGCCCGGGCCTTTCGCCGATGAGCATGACGGAGAGCGCGGCGCCGAACAGTTCGCCGGCCTCGTCGGCCAGCGCCACGCGCGCCTGCGTGGCGATCACCACGGGCGCGAAGCGAACGCCGGGCGGCAGCAGCGGGCGCAGCGTGGCGAGCAGCGGCGCGGCATGGCGTGCGACGGCGAGCGACGAAAGGCCGTCGCCCACCACGACGCAGACCTCGCACGGCCCGATGGCGGCAGCGGCGGCGCGCAGGCGTTCGGCATCCGCGGGGTCGAGCTGGCGGCCCAGGTCGGGGCGGCGCAGGTAGGCGGTGCGGTCTTCGGCGCGGCTGCGCGCGCGAAGCACCGCCCCGTGCTCGGCGCACAGCGCGGCTTCGAGCGCATCGACATCGAGCGGCGCGTGGATCGCATCCCGCGCCATCGCATGGGCCCAGCCGAAGCGCAGTATCTCGTCCGTCGGCATGCCGGCACCGGCGCGGCCCAGCGCGAGCCGCGCGGGCGTGGCCGAACGCCATGCCGACCAGGGGCTGGGGGTGACGGGCTCGTCGTTCATGGCGCGAGTGCGGCCAGCCCGCCCATGTCGGCCAGCAGGCGGTTGGAAGAGGGCGCTGCGAGCCGTCCGGCGCCGTCCGTGATCTGCATGCGCTGCAGCCAGGCCTCGAACTCGGGCGCGCGCTTCAGGCCGAGGGTCTGGCGCAGGAACAGTGCATCGTGGAACGAAGTGCTCTGGTAGTTGAGCATCACGTCGTCGGCGCCCGGAACGCCCATGATGAAGTTGACGCCCGCGGTGCCGAGCAGCACCAGCAGGTTGTCCATGTCGTCCTGGTCGGCCTCCGCATGGTTGGTGTAGCAGATGTCGCAGCCGATCGGCAGGCCGAGCAGCTTGCCGCAGCAGTGGTCCTCGAGGCCGGCGCGGATGATCTGCTTGCCGTCGTACAGGTACTCGGGGCCGATGAAGCCGACGACGGTGTTGATCAGCAGCGGCTGGTAGCGACGCGCCAGCGCATAGGCGCGCACCTCGCAGGTCTGCTGGTCGACGCCGAAGTTCGCGTCGGCCGACAGGGCGCTGCCCTGGCCGGTCTCGAAGTACATGAGGTTGTTGCCGACGGTGCCGCGGTTCAGCGCCTGCGCGGCGGCGTGGGCCTCGTCGAGCAGCGCGGGGGTCACGCCGAACGACAGGTTCGCCTTCTCGGTGCCTGCGATCGACTGGAACACCAGGTCGACGGGTGCGCCGGCTTCGGCGAGCCGGAGCGTGTTGGTCACATGCGTGAGGACGCAGCTCTGGGTCGGGATGTCGAAGCGCTGGATCACTTCGTCGAGCATGCGCAGCAGGCGCTCGAGCACCGGCAGGCTGTCCGACACCGGATTGATGCCGATCACCGCGTCGCCCGCGCCATAGAGCAGGCCGTCGAGCGTGGAGGCGGCCACGCCGTGCAGGTCGTCGGTGGGGTGGTTGGGCTGCAGCCGCACCGCAAGGTGGCCCGGCAGGCCGAGGGTGTTGCGAAAGCGCGTGACGACGCGGCACTTGCTGGCCACCGAGATCAGGTCCTGGTTGCGCATGAGCTTGGACACGGCCGCGACCATCTCGGGCGTAAGCCCCGGCGCGAGGGCGGTGAGCGCCTCGGTGGTGGCCTGCGCCGATAGCAGCCAGTTGCGGAAGTCGCCGACCGTGAGGTGGGACACCGGCGCAAAGGCCGCCGCATCATGGCCGTCGACGATGAGCCGGGTGATGTTGTCGCTCTCGTAGGGAATCAGCGCCTCGTTCAGGAACTGGCTGAGCGGTGTCTCCGCAAGCACGTGGCGCGCCGCCATGCGCTGCTGCGCGGTGGCCGCGCCGATGCCCGCGAGGTAGTCGCCCGAACGCGCGGGGCTGGCCGCGGCCATGACCTGACGCAGCGCGTCGAACGCGAAGACCTGGCCGGCGATGGTGGTGCGGTAGCGCATCTCGATGTCCTTCGATCGGCGGATGTTGACAGTGCGCCACCCCCAAGGCAAGGGGCGATCTGCCGCTCGCCATAATCGGTGTTTCTTCATTCCCCGAGGTGTTCAGTGAAGTCTTCCTCCCCGTCGTCGCTCCTTTGTACCGCCCTGGTCTCGCTGTGCGCGGTCTCCACCGCGTGGGCCCAGTCCGCGCCCGTCACCACGTCGAGCGGCCTGGTCTACCAGTCGCTCAAGGAAGGCAGTGGCGCATCGCCCGCCGCGACCGATGTGGTCAAGGTGCACTACCGCGGCACCTTCCCCGACAGCGGCAAGGAGTTCGACAGTTCCTACAGCCGCGGCGAGCCGACCGAATTTCCGCTCAATGGCGTGATCCCCTGCTGGACCGAAGGCGTGCAGAAGATGAAGCCCGGCGGCAAGGCCAAGCTGACCTGCCCGCCCGCGATCGCCTACGGTGCGCGCGGCGCAGGCGGCGTGATTCCGCCGAACGCGACGCTCAACTTCGAAGTCGAGCTGGTGTCGGTCAAGAAGCGCTGACCGGCGCGCGCGCGGCGGCAATCGGCCCGACTGCGCGAAAAAAGAGTGTGCAGTCCGTCACGTTTGGCGCCTCGGAATGGCGCCTGGGTGGCGTGCGAAGGACGTTGTCGTTTTTCGCCCTCCCATAATGCGCCGGATGATCTGGCTGGCTTTCTCGATCGCTGGCACTGTGATCGGCGCATTCATCGGCCATTCGATGTGCGGTTGCCACGACGCGGCCGATGCCGCCGGCGCCGCGCTCGGGCTCTTGTTTGCAGCAGCAGGCGGCGCGATCGGTTTCGTGGTCGGCGGCCTGGGCGCGGCGTTCGTCGCGGTGGCCGGCAGCCCCGAAGACAGCCTCTCCGACTTCTCGACCACCACGGCGAACGGCAGCACCGAATGGGTTCACGGCGTCGCGCCGTGCCCGCGCTCGGGGCTGTGGCTCGCGCGCGTCGCCGACGACCATCCGCTGGCCAGCCGGTTCAACGTCTGGGGCCGAACGGCCAGGGTCACGCGCGGCGACCGGTTTCCCGATCCCGCGCGCATGCTGGCTGGCGTCAGCTACGCCGATGTCATGTGGAAGTGCGTGGACGACTTCGTCGGCTGAGGCACGAAGCCTCGCCCCAAGCCACTCAACCTGGCTGAAACTGGTAGAGCCAGGTCTCGGTCAGCGTCTGGTCGCCGTTCTTCAGGTAGAGCCGCATGTCGATCGGCTCGGTGCCTTCGGGCGTGAAGTCGAACTGCGCGCGCCAGTGGCCCGGCACGCCGTTGGGCACGGCCTCGGCAAAGACGTACGAGAACTTGCCGCGCGGCGCGGTCAGCACGAGTTCGGGCTTGACGCCGAAGGGCACGGTGGTCAGCGGCTGGCCGACGAACTCGACCATGAACTTGCGCACGCCAGCCGGGCGCGGCTGGCCCGGCTGGCCGCCGCGGCCGATGCGGGTCGCCACGCAGCGCGCGAGCGGCGACGGAAAGGGCTCCTGGTCGGTCCAGTGCAGCCGGTACTTGAGGCTGTAGCTCGAACCGGCCTTGGCTTCGGCCTTGGGCACCCAGAAGGCGACCACGTTGTCGTGGATCTCGTCGTCGGTCGGAATCTCGATCAGCTGCACCGAGCCTTCGCCCCAGTCGCCGAGCGGCTCGATCCAGAGGCTCGGGCGCTTCTCGTAGTTGACGCCGTCCTGGTAGTTGTCGAAGACGCGGTCGCGCTGCAGCAGGCCGAAGCCGCGCGGGCGCGTGTCGGCGAAGGCCGAGGCGCGCGTCTGCGTGGGGTTGTTGAGCGGGCGCCAGATGCGCTCGCCCGCGCCGTTCCAGATCGCGAGGCCGTCGGAGTCGTGCACTTCGGGCCGCCAGTCGATGGCGGTGGGCTTCACGGTCTCCGAATACCAGTACATCGACGTGAGCGGCACCAGCCCGAGGCGCGCGACGTCGCGGCGCAGGAACAGGCGCGAATCGATGTCCATGATGACCGCCTTGCCGCGCTGCATGACGAACTTGAAGACGCCCGTGATGCTCGGCCCCTCGAGCAGCGCGTAGACGGTCATCGAGGTGGCGTTGTCCGCGGCCGGCGCCTCGAAATAGAAGCGCGTGAAATTGGGGAATTCCTCCGACTTTTCCGGCACCGCCACGTCGAGCGCTATGCCGCGGGCCGAGAGGCCGTACTGGTAGAGCTCGCCGATCGCGCGGAAGTACGAGGCGCCCAGGAACGCCACCCAGTCGTTCTTCTGCCAGTCGAGCTTGGTTTGGTCGCCGAAGCGGCTCTCCTGCAGCCGGAAACCCGCGAAGCCGGCGCCCGCGGGCAGCGCGCGCGCGGGGCTGTCGGGCGGCATCGAGAAATATGAAGGGCTGTAGCGCACCTCGCGCGCGAACATGTCGCCGCCGGCGTTCTCGAGCACGTGCATGCGCACTGGCGCCTGGAAAAAGCGGCCCAGGTGGAAGAAGGTGACGGGAAAGGCGCCGGGCCCGTCGCGGAAGAGGGCGTTGGCGGGATCGAACCGGATCTTGCCGTGTGCGTCGTAGTCGATCTTCTCGAGCACTTCGGGCGCTAGCGGCTTGGGGCCGGTGTAGGCCTGGCCGGCAAGGCGCCTGGCGTGGGCCACGAGACCATCGAACGAAAAAGGCGCGGGCTGGCTCAGTTGCAGGCCATTGGCGGCCAGTGCCTCTTCGGGCAGTCCAAGGGCGGCGAGTGCGGCGGCGGCACCACCAGCGGCAAGGAAGGATCGGCGATCGAGCATGTAGATAGGCGTCGTTTCGTGCAGGTTGGAAAAGTGGGGAGTGTGGCAGGCTGAGGCAGCACACGCAGTGAAGCAGCGAGCATGCCTGCTGCAGCGCACCCGCCGCGTCAGCCAACCCGCGTTTTTCGGGCCAGACAGGCGCCGAATTTGCAAAGTTTGTAGATTTATGTTTCTTGTGCGTCCATCGCCTCGAGCGCGTACACGGCATACGCCGGTACGCCGAACAGCAGCATCGAGAACGTCCCGAACAGCGCATAGGGCAGGCCCGCACCTTCGAGCAAACGGTGGGTGGTGGCCAGCCGAAGGCGCGAATGGGCCTGGGCAAGCTCGGCGGGGCGGCGCACGCCCCAGAGAAATTCCGCGCCGGTGGCGCGCACCGAAGGATGCCGCGCCGCATGGCCCACGCCGAGCCAGCAGATGGCGTCGAAGGCCAGCACCGATCCCGCAGGCGCACGTTCGCCGAAAGTGGCGAGCACTGCGCGCACCTGTGCCGGCGTCAGGTACATCAGCACGCCTTCGGTGAAGAGGAACACCGGCTGCGCACCGCGGCGCCGGCGCGTCGGCAGCCCAAGCTGCTCCCACCAGTCGGGCAGCGCCAGATCGAGTGCGCGCTCGTCGTGACGCGGGCCGAGCTTGGGAATCAGCTCGCGGCGCAGGTCGAGCACTTCGGGCAGGTCGGCATCGGTGAGCCGGCACGCCCCGTCGTCGAGCCACTGGAAGTAGTGGCTCAGCCCGCAGCCCATGTTCACCACCCTGGCCCCCGGATGCCGCTGAAGGAACTGCTGCGCCAGGCTGCGCAGGTGGCGCGTGCGCTTCAGGATGCCGTAGATCGTGGTCCGGTCCTCGGGCAGCGCGTCGCCGTCGTCGCGGATCCTTTCGAGGATCGAGGCGGCATAGGCGTCGCGCACGGCGAGCTGCGGAAACATCGTGTCGCCGGATGCGCGCGCCGCCAGCGGAATGCGCAAGGTGGAGGGCACCGCCGCAAGGCGGCGCGCGGCCTTGCCGTGGGTCATGGTCGGTCGAACGAGAACATGCCCCAGTCTGGCCGCTGCGGCCGCGAGCGGCAAGTCAGACTTTAGGTTGTGCCCCCTCTGCGGCTGAGGGGGCGTGCGGCGCCTACTTGGCCGTGGGCATCACGAACTCGGCGCCCTTGGGCGTGCTTTCGGGCCAGCGTTGCATGATCGACTTCTGCTTGGTGTAGAAGCGCACGCCTTCCTCGCCGTAGGCATGCATGTCGCCGAACAGCGAGCGCTTCCAGCCGCCGAAGCCGTGCCAGGCCATCGGCACCGGAATCGGCACATTGATGCCGACCATGCCCACCTGGATCCGGCGGCCGAACTCGCGCGCCACGTTGCCGTCGCGCGTGAAGCAGCTCACGCCATTGCCGAACTCGTGGGCGTTGACCAGGTCGATGGCGTCCTGGAAGTTCGCCACGCGCACGCACGAGAGCACGGGGCCGAAGATCTCTTCCTTGTAGATGCGCATCTCGGGCGTGACGTGGTCGAACAGCGTGCCGCCCATCCAGAAGCCGTCGCCGCAGCCCGCGCCCGCCTGGTTGCCGTCGAACTGACGGCCGTCGACCAGCAGCTTCGCGCCTTCCTTCTCGCCCTGGGCGATGTAGCCGGTGATGCGTTCGTGCGCCGCGCGCGTGACGATCGGGCCCATCTCGGCGGCCAGGTTCTCGCCGTCGAGCACCTTGAGCGCCTTCGTGCGCTCGATGAGCTTGGGCATGATCTTGTCGGCCGCATCGCCCACGAGCACCGCAACGCTGATCGCCATGCAGCGCTCGCCGGCCGAGCCGTAGCCCGCGCCGATCAGCGCGTCCACCGTCTGGTCGATGTCGGCGTCGGGCATCACCACCATGTGGTTCTTCGCGCCGCCGAGCGCCTGCACGCGCTTGCCGTGGCGCGCGCCGGTTTCGTAGATGTAGTTGGCGATGGGCGTCGAACCCACGAAGCTCACAGCCTTGACGTCGGGGTGCTCGAGCAGCGCATCGACCGCGACCTTGTCGCCCTGCACCACGTTGAACACGCCGTCGGGCAGGCCCGCTTCCTTCAGCAGCTCGGCCATGCGCAGCGACGGCGTCGGATCGGTCGGGCTGGGCTTGAGGATGAAGGTATTGCCCGCGGCAATGGCCACCGGGAACATCCACATCGGCACCATCACCGGGAAGTTGAACGGCGTGATGCCCGCCACCACGCCCAGCGGCTGGCGCAGCGTCCAGTTGTCGATGCCGGTGGAGACCTGGTCGGTGAAGTCGCCCTTGAGCAGCTGCGGGATGCCGCAGGCGAACTCGACGATGTCGATGCCGCGCGAGACCTCGCCCTGCGCGTCGGTGAACACCTTGCCGTGCTCGGCCGTGATCATGTGGGCGAGCTCGTCCTTGTGCAGGTTCAAGAGCTCCAGGAACTTGAACATCACGCGCGCGCGCCGGATCGGCGGCGTGTCGGACCACTTCGGAAACGCGGCCTGGGCGGCGGCCACGGCCGCGTCGACATCGGCCGCACCGGCCAGCACCACCTTGCCGGTGACCTTGCCCGAAGCGGGGTTGGTGACGTCTTGCGTGCGGTCGGAGTTGCCGCCGGCGGTGCGCTGGCCGCCGATGAAATGCGCGATCTGTGTGGTCATGGAGGTCCCGACGATGGTGGAGTGATGTTGCCAGTCTAGGAAAGCGGGCGCTGCTTGCCTAGGTGCCAGGATTGAACTGTTTGTTCGCCATGGTGAACAATGGAGCCATGGAATCGCAAAAAGCCGAGTCGCTCTGGACCCACCTGCACTGGCTCATCGTGCTCGGCCAGCAGGGCAGCTACACCGCCGCCGCGGCGCGCCTGGGCGTGAGCAAGGCCGCCATGAGCCAGCGCATCGCCGAGCTCGAGCGCGCCGCGGGCGTGCCGCTGGTGCGCCGCACCACGCGCAGCATGCGGCTCACCGAGGCCGGCCAGCAGCTGGTCGACCAGACCCGCGAGCCCTTCGAGCAGATCGCGCATAGCTTCCTGAAGGCGCAGGACCATGGGGGCGAGCCGCGCGGCCCGGTGCGCGTGACGGCGCCGGTGGCGCTCGGCCGGCAGCAACTGCTGCCCAGGCTGGCCGATTTCCTGCTCGCACATCCGGCGATCCGCATCGAGATGGAGCTGTCGGACCGCCTCAGTTCGCTCGCCACCGAGGGCTTCGACCTCGCGGTGCGGCATGCGGCCTCGCCGCCCGACACGCACGTGGCCTGGCGCCTGTGCGACACGCGCTCGGTGCTGGTGGCCAGCGGTGCCTACCTGCGCCGCAAGGGCACGCCGCTGGCGCCGGCCATGCTGGCCGAGCACGACTGCCTGCACTACCCGCGCGGGCAGGAAACCAACGTGTGGTCCTTCGAGCGGCGGAACGCCCGCACGCGCCAGGCCGGCCGCGTGACGGTGCCCATCGCCGGGCCGCTGGCCGCCAACAACAGCGAAGCGCTGCGCGATGCTGCGCAGGCGGGCCTGGGCATCGCGCTCTTGCCCGACTTCAGCGCGCAATCGGGCCTGCAGGCCGGCAAGCTGGTCGAGGTGCTGCCCGACTGGCAGCCCACGGGCGCGTTCGCCGACCGCATCTATGCGATACGGCCCTATTCGCTGCACATCCCGCGCGCGGTCGACCTGTTCGTGGGCCACCTGCGCGAGACGCTCGGCGAAGGGTTTCCGCTGCCCTGAGGGCGCAGATCAAGGCCGATTGACCCCGAGCACCGACAGGATCACGGCACCGAGCGTCAGCGCGACCGGCAGCTGGTGCGCGGCCAGCGCATGCAGGCGGGCAGCGGGCAGCTTCTGGGCGCGCAACTGGCTTTGTTCGGAATGAAGAGCGGTGGACATGGCGAGACTCCTTTGAGTGGCTGCGGGCGGGTTGCCCGCATGCCTCCACGATAGGCCTCGGCCCGCAGCCCGGCGCGGGGCTTTCGGCGACACCGCGTTTCCGTTTCTGCAACGATCGCCGGCGCATGGGTCAGCCCGCGATGAGCTTCTGCACCAGCTCCGCCGTGGTGGCCGCCGCGTACTTGCGCATCAGCCGGGCCCGGTGCAGCTCGACCGTGCGGTGACTGATGCCGAGCGCACGGCCGATCTCCTTGGAGGTGAGCCCGCGCATCACCTGCGCGGCCACCTCGCGCTCGCGCGGCGTGAGCTCGGCCTTGTCGGCGCGGCGCGCGCCCAGGTCCTCGAAGGTCCAGATGCCGGCTTCGTGCGGCGCCTCGCGGTTGAGCGCCTGGCCCGTGACGTGGCACCAGAAGGTCTCGCCCGCCATGGCGCCGTGCAGGGCGCCGAGCCGCTTCATCATGCGGTTGTCGGCATAGTGGCCGCTGGCGTTCAGGAACGGCTCCATGCGCTTGCCGATGCGCTCGAACTCGGCCACGCTCGGGTACAGGATGCTGAACGAATGCCCCACCAGGGCCGAGGGGGTTGCGCCGAAAATCTCGCACACCCGCCGGTTGCAGGCCACGATGGTGCGGTTGCGCGACACCACCATGCCGACGGGCGCCTGCTCGAAGGCGAGCCGGTAGTCGATCTCAGGCGGCGCGCGGTCGGGCATCGGGAGTCACCATTACGAAATACTACGTATGCGGGTACGTAGTATCGTTCAGGGCATTCTTTCCTTCCTTCCAGCCACTCTCCATTCATCCACCAAGGAGTTCGAGTGAACAAGATTTATCCCTCCGCCGACGCGGCACTCAAGGGGGTCGTGGCCGACGGGCAGATGCTCGCGGTCGGCGGCTTCGGCCTGTGCGGCATTCCCGAGGCGCTGATCGAGGCGCTCAAGGACACGGGCGTGCAGAACCTCACCGTGATCTCGAACAACGCGGGCGTCGACGGCTTCGGCCTCGGCAAGCTGCTCGAGACGCGCCAGATCCAGAAGATGATCGCGTCGTACGTGGGCGAGAACAAGGAGTTCGAGCGCCAGTACCTGGCGGGCGAACTGCAACTCGAATTCACGCCGCAGGGCACACTGGCCGAGAAGCTGCGGGCAGGCGGCGCGGGCATTCCGGCCTTCTTCACCAAGACCGGTGTCGGCACGCAGGTGGCAGAGGGCAAGGAGCTGCGCGAGTTCGACGGCGAGACCTACGTGATGGAGCGCTCGCTGGTGCCCGACGTGGCCCTGGTGAAAGCCGACGTGGCCGACAAGGCCGGCAACCTGCGCTTCCGCCTCACGGCGCGCAACTTCAACCCGGCCGCCGCGATGGCCGGCAAGGTCTGCATCGTCGAAGTCGAGAAGATCGTCGAGATCG
Organism: Variovorax sp. Soil_C_39; assembly: GCF_057656815.1. NCBI lineage: Bacteria > Pseudomonadati > Pseudomonadota > Betaproteobacteria > Burkholderiales > Comamonadaceae > Variovorax > Variovorax sp. Soil_C_39. Next base: position 247,607 of record NZ_JBDGJQ010000007.1, on the reverse strand, counting down.
GCGAACTGGCGCCCGACGACATCCATCTGCCGGGCATCTACGTGCACCGCATCGTGCTCAACGCCAACCCTGAGAAGCGCATCGAGAAGCGCACCCTGAGCGCCGCGGTCGATGCCGCCGCCGCGAAGGTCGAGGCCCAGGCCGCGATCGCCCAGGCCGCCGCCGGCAGCGAGGTGCCCGCGCCCGCCAAGGTCGTCAACAACAACAACAAAGAAGGAGCCTGAGATGCCCTGGACCCAAGATCAGATGGCTGCACGCGCGGCGCAAGAACTCGAAGACGGCTTCTACGTGAACCTGGGCATCGGCATTCCCACGCTGGTGGCCAACTTCGTCGGCGACAAGGAAGTGTGGCTGCAGAGCGAGAACGGCATGCTCGGCATCGGCCCGTTCCCGACCGAGGACCAGGTCGACGCCGACCTGATCAATGCCGGCAAGCAGACCGTCACCACGCTGCCGGGCTCGGCCATCTTCGGCAGCCACGACAGCTTCGCGATGATCCGCGGCGGCAAGATCAACCTGTCGATCCTCGGCGCGATGCAGGTCAGCGTGAAGGGCGACCTCGCCAACTGGATGATTCCCGGCAAGATGGTCAAGGGCATGGGCGGCGCCATGGACCTCGTGGCCGGCGTGAAGCGCGTGATCGTGCTGATGGAACACGTCGCCAGGAAGAAGGACGGCACCGAGGACCTGAAGATCCTCGAGGAGTGCACGCTGCCGCTGACCGGCGTGGGCGTGGTCGACCGCGTCATCACCGACCTGGCCGTGATGGACGTGGTGCCCGAGGGCCTGAAGGTCGTCGAGCTCGCGCCCGGCGTGAGCTTCGATGCGCTGCAGGCGAAGACGGGGGCCAAGCTGATCCAGTAAGGCAGGCCGCACGGTACCCATGGCCTATCTCGACCCGGACAACCTGCAGAGCATCCTTCTGGACGACGAGGCGCTGCAATGGCGGCGCCTGCAGCGGCAGCCTTGCGGGATGCTTCGCATCACGAGCGGGCGCATCGTGGCCTGCGATCCGCTGGTGCAGCCCGAGCGCGCCGCCTTTGCCCGCAGCGTCGGCGTGCGCGGCACCTTCCCTGTCGACGTAGTGCAGCACGGCGGGCGTCACGCACTGGCGGTGCTCTGGCTGCGCGGGCGCGAAGGCCTGCAGGCCGCCGACTTGCACTGGACGCCGGCATTGATCGACGGCCAGTCGCCCGAAGACCTGGGCGACGACGAGTTCTACGGCTATCCCGTCGATGCTGGCGTGGGCTGCTTCATGGACGCCGACTGCGCAGCGGCCCTCGCCGAGCGCGACGCGCGCGAATCGGCCGAGCCCGGCTACATCAGCTACTACGACGACGTGCTCGGCACCGAACTGGGCGACAAGGACGTGGCCGACCACTACCCGCTCGGCGAGGGCAATGCGAACAACGTGCTGATCTTCACCTCGGGATGGGGCGACGGCAGCTACCCGAGCTACTGGGCGCTCGATACGTCGGACGAACCTGTGGCGCTGGTGACCGACTTCATGACGATGCAGGGCGGCGATCCGCGCAGCGAGGACGACAAGCGCGACGACGATTACGCCGCGAGCCTTTCCCCCGAAAAGCGCGAGGCACTCGAAGCGCTCGGCGCCGCAGCCATCGGCGGCGATACGGCAGCGGTCGGGTCGCTGCTCGGCGCCGGGCTTGCGGGGGCCAACGAGATCATTCCGTCGCTCGGCGAAACCGCGATCGCCAGTGCGATCCGCATGAACCAGCTCGAAGCCCTGCGCCTGCTGCTGGGCGACCGGCCGTGCCCCGCCATGCCGGAGCAACTCCGCATCGAGGGAAAGGCCGAGAACTACCTTGCCTATGCCCGGTGGCTCACGAAGCCGCGGGTGCCGGGGCTGATCGAGCTGCTCGAGAGCTCCGAGGCGGCTGCGGGCGGGCCGGCGGCCGGCAAGAGCCTGTGGAAGCGCCTCTTTTCTTGAGGCATCCGGCGTGCGCTAAGCGGCCTGCTTTCGGGTGCGCGGCAGCAGCACGGCCTTCTGCGCCTCGGCCGTCTCGCGCAGGAAGGCCCACACCGCCTGCATCCGCGCAAGGTGCTTGGTCTCCGCGGGCATCGACATCCAGAACGTGCGCGTGAAGTTCGCCTGGTCCTCGAGCACCGGGCGCAGCGACCGGTCCTCGTCGGCCACGAAGGCCGGCAGCACGGCGATACCCGCGTCCGCCGCCACCGCGCGGTGCTGCGCGAGCACGCTGGTGCTGCGCAGCGCGAACGCGTCGGGACGGTGCAGCTCGTCGAGGTATTGCAGCTCCTTGCTGAACAGCAGGTCGTCCACGTAGCTGATGAACGTGTGGCCGCGCAGGTCTTCGCGCGTCTTGATGGGCTTGTGCGCGGCCAGGTACTTCTTCGAGGCATAGAGCCGCAGCGTGTAGTCGGTGAGCTTGGTCACCACCACCGGCCCGCGCGCGGGCCGTTCGAGCGAGATCACGATGTCGGCCTCGCGCCGCGAGAGGTGTACCAGCCGCGGCATGGCGAGCAGGTCGATGGTGAGCTTTGGGTGCTGCTGCGCGAAGCGCGCGAGCTGCGGCGCCAGCACCACCGTGCCGAAGCCCTCGGTCGCGCCGATGCGTACCAGCCCCGAGAGGCCCTCCTGCGACGCGGGCGCGGTGCTTTCGACCGCCTGGAACGCGCTCTCCATCGCCTCGACCTGCGGCTGCAGCCTGCGGCCGGCCTCGGTGAGCCGGTGGCCGCCCGACTCGCGCGAGAAGAGCGGGGCACCCACTTCCTTTTCGAGCGCCTGGATGCGCCGCGCCACCGTGGTGTGGTCGACCTCGAGCCGGCGCGCGGCGCTCATCAGCGTGCCCGAGCGGGCCAGTTCGAGAAAGTAGCGAAGGTTGTCCCAGTCCATGTGCGCGTTCTCCCCGTGGTGATCTGCATTTTTGCAAAGCGCTGGCGCAATTTTGTCTATTGTCATGGCAAATCTGCAAAGCTACGATGCGTGTCGAACCCGCCATTCAGGCCCCGTATTCACAGGAGACAAACCCCATGGACGCCACCACCACATCCAAGACCCAGGTCGCCACCGTCAAGCTCTTGATCGGCGGCCAGTTCGTCGAGTCGAAGACCACCGAATGGCGCGACATCGTCAACCCGGCCACGCAGGAAGTGCTGGCGCGCGTGCCCTTCGCCACGCAGGCCGAACTCGATGCCGCCGTCGCTTCCGCCAAGGACGCATTCAAGACCTGGCGCAAGACGCCGATCGGCGCCCGCGCGCGCATCTTCCTCAAGTACCAGCAGCTCATCCGCGAGAACATGGCCGAGCTGGCCGCGATCCTTACGGCCGAGCAGGGCAAGACGCTGCCCGATGCCGAAGGCGACGTGTTCCGCGGCCTCGAGGTGGTCGAGCATGCGGCGGCCATCGGCAACCTGCAGCTCGGCGAGATGGCCAACAACGTGGCCAATGGCGTCGACACCTACACGCTGCTGCAGCCGCTGGGCGTGTGCGCGGGCATCACGCCGTTCAACTTTCCGGCCATGATCCCGCTGTGGATGTTCCCGATGGCGATCGTCACGGGCAACACCTTCGTGCTGAAGCCCTCCGAGCAGGACCCGATGGTGACCATGCGCCTGTGTGAACTCGCGCTCCAGGCCGGCATTCCGCCCGGCGTGCTCAACGTAGTGCATGGCGGCGAGGCGGTGGTCAACGGCATCTGCGACCACAAGGACATCAAGGCGATCAGCTTCGTCGGCTCGACCAAGGTCGGCACGCACGTCTACAACCGCGCCACGCTGGCCGGCAAGCGCGTGCAATGCATGATGGGGGCGAAGAACCACGCCATCGTCATGCCCGACGCCAACAAGGAGCAGACGCTCAACGCACTGGCCGGCGCGAGCTTCGGCGCTGCGGGCCAGCGCTGCATGGCGGTGTCGGTGGCGGTGCTCGTGGGCGAGGCGCGCAACTGGGTGCCCGACCTCATCGCCAAGGCCAAGACGCTGAAGATCGGCGCCGGCACCGAGAAGGGCGTGGACGTGGGCCCACTGGTCTCGTGCGCCGCCTACGAGCGCGTCAACAGCCTCATCGAACGCGGTGTGGCCGACGGCGCCACGCTCGCGCTCGACGGCCGCAAGCCGACCGTGCCGGGCTACGAGAAGGGCAACTTCGTCGGACCGACGGTCTTCTCGGGCGTGAAGCCCGGCATGACGATCTATGACCAGGAGGTGTTCGGGCCGGTGCTGTGCGTGGCCGATGCCGAGACCATCGACGAGGCCATCGCGCTGATCAACAGCAACCCGAACGGCAACGGCACCGCGATCTTCACGCAGTCGGGTGCCGCCGCGCGCAAGTTCCAGGAAGACATCGACGTGGGCCAGGTCGGCATCAACGTGCCGATCCCGGTGCCGGTGCCGATGTTCTCGTTCACCGGTTCGCGCGCCTCGAAGCTCGGCGATCTCGGGCCGTACGGCAAGCAGGTCATCATGTTCTACACGCAGACCAAGACGGTGACCGCGCGCTGGTTCGACGACAGCACGGTGTCGCAAGGCGTCAACACAACGATCAGTCTCAAGTAAGAAGTCGAGCGAATGGACTTCGAGCTTTCCGAAGAGCAGCGCGCCTTCGCGGATTCGGCGCGCGAATTCGCCCAGGCCGAGTTCGCGCCGCATGCGGCCCGCTGGGACGCCGAGGCGATCTTCCCGAAGGAAGCCATCGCCAAGGCGGGCGAGCTGGGTTTCTGTGGCCTCTACGCGCCCGAGCGCATCGGCGGCCTCGGGCTGCCGCGGCTCGATGCGGCGCTGGTGTTCGAGGAGATGGCCGCGGTCGACCCCTCGACCACGGCCTTCATCACGATCCACAACATGGCGACGTGGATGCTCGGCACCTGGGGCACCGACGCGGTCGCCGCCGAGTGGGGCGAAGACCTCACCAGCGGGCGCAAGCTCGCCTCGTACTGCCTGACCGAACCCGGTGCCGGCTCGGACGCCGGCTCGCTCAAGACGCGCGCCGAGCTGCAGGGCAACGACTACGTCATCAACGGCGGCAAGGCCTTCATCTCGGGCGCGGGCGCGACCGACGTGCTGGTGCTCATGGCGCGCACGGGCGGCGGCGGCGCGGGCGGCATCTCGGCCTTCGCGGTGCCGGCCGATGCGCCGGGCGTGAGCTACGGCAAGAAGGAGCACAAGATGGGCTGGAACAGCCAGCCCACGCGCACCATCAGCTTCGACAACGTGCGCATCCCGGCCGCGAACCTGCTGGGCAGCGAGGGCGAGGGCTTCCGCATCGCGATGAAGGGCCTCGACGGCGGCCGCATCAACATCGCGACCTGCTCGGTCGGCGCGGCGCAGGGCGCGCTCGACGCGGCGCGCCGCTACCTGCACGAGCGCCAGCAGTTCGGCAAGCCGCTCGCGAGCTTCCAGGCGCTGCAGTTCAAGCTCGCCGACATGGCGACCGAGCTCGTGGCCGCACGGCAGATGGTGCGGCTGGCCGCCAGCAAGCTCGATGCGGGCCATGCCGATGCAAGCACCTATTGCGCCATGGCCAAGCGCTTCGCGACCGATGCGGGCTTCAACGTGTGCAACGACGCGCTGCAGCTGCACGGCGGCTACGGCTACCTGGCCGAGTTCCCGCTCGAGCGCCTGGTGCGCGATGCGCGCGTGCACCAGATCCTCGAAGGCACCAACGAGATCATGCGCGTGATCGTTGCGCGAAAATTGCTGGAAGGGGACAGCGACATCCGCTGACGCCCCGCATCCGGAAACCCTCAAGACAATGACCGACTCCGTAGTTCTCTTCGACGAAATCAAGACCGCCGGCGGCAAGCGCTTTGCCACCGCCACGCTCAACGCCCCTGCTTCGCTCAATGCGCTTTCGGTGGACATGGTGCGCCTGCTCACGCCCAGGCTGCGCGAATGGGCCGCCGACGGCGGCGTGGTGGGCGTCGTGCTCCAGGCCGCGGGCGAAAAAGCCTTCTGCGCCGGCGGCGATCTGCGCCAGCTCTACCAGACGCTCGGCGAATGCGGCCCCGCGCGCAACACCTACGCCGAAGACTTCTTCCGCGAGGAGTACGAGCTCGACCACCTGATCCACACCTTTCCGAAGCCGTTCCTGTGCTGGGGCCACGGCATCGTCATGGGCGGCGGCGTGGGCCTGATGGCGGGCTGCTCGCACCGCGTGGTCACCGAGCAAAGCCGCATCGCCATGCCCGAGATCGCCATCGGCCTGTACCCCGACGTGGGCGGCAGTTGGTTCCTGCGCCGCACGCCCGGGCGCACCGGCCTGTTCCTCGCGCTCACGGCCGCCAACCTCAATGCGGCCGATGCGATCTTCTGCGGCCTGGCCGACGTGCTGGTGCCGCATGGGCGCAAGGCCGCCGTGGTCGAGGCCATCGCCGCCGCCGCATGGGCCGGCAACGGCAAGGCCGACCGCGCGACGCTCTCGCGCATCCTGGCCGGGGCCGGCGAGGGCGCCGCGCTGCCGCCTTCGAAGGTGCGCGAGCACTACGACACGATCAACGCGCTGATGGCCGGCGACGACCTGCTCGACATCGCGAAGCGCCTGCGCGCACTGCAAAGCGACGACCCCTGGCTGCAGACGGCCGCCAAGAGCTTCATGAAGGGCGCGCCGAGCTCGGCCGCGCTGAGCTTCGAGCTCTGGCAGCGCGTGCACCGCATGTCGCTGGCCGAGGTGTTCCGGCTCGAATACTGGGCCTCGCTCGGCTTCTGCGCGCACAAGGACTTTGCCGAGGGCATTCGCGCGGTGCTGATCGACAAGGACCGCAACCCGAAGTGGTCGCCGGCCAGCATCGAGGAAATCACGCCCGAGTTCATCGAGGACCACCTGCGCCCGCGCGGCGAGATGCCGGCCGAACTGGCGGCGCTGAAGTAAACAACGCGAACAACGAACGGAGACAGACAATGAAGATCGCTTTCATCGGCCTGGGCAACATGGGCGGCCCGATGGCCCTCAACCTGATGAAGGCGGGCCACGTGCTCAGCGCCTTCGACCTGTCGACCGATGCCTGCAGCAAGTTCGCGGCCGAGGGCCTCGCCATTGCCGCCTCGGCCGCCGATGCGGTGGCCGGCGCCGAGGTCGTGGTCAGCATGCTGCCGGCCAGCGCGCATGTCGAAGGGCTGTTCCTCGGCGCCCAGGGCAAGCCCGGCCTGCTCGAAAAGATCGAGCCTGGCACGCTCGTGATCGACAGCAGCACCATCGCCGCGGCCACGTCGCAGAAAGTGGCCGCCGCGGCGGCTGCGAAGGGCATCGCGATGATCGATGCGCCGGTCTCCGGCGGCACCGGCGGCGCCATCGCCGGCACGCTGACCTTCATGGTCGGCGGCGACGCGCAAGACCTGGAACGCGCGCGGCCCGTGCTCGAGAAGATGGGCGCCAACATCTTCCACGCCGGCGCCGCGGGTGCGGGGCAGACCGCGAAGATCTGCAACAACATGCTGCTCGGCATCTTGATGATCGGCACCTCCGAGGCGCTGGCGCTCGGCGTGGCGAACGGGCTCGACCCGAAGGTGCTGTCCGAGATCATGCGCCGCAGCTCGGGCGGCAACTGGGCGCTCGAGAAGTACAACCCGATGCCGGGCGTGATGGACACCGCGCCCGCGTCGAAGAACTATGCGGGCGGCTTCGGCACCGACCTGATGCTCAAGGACCTGGGCCTCGCGCAGGAGAACGCCACGGCCGTTCGCGCCGCCACGCCGCTCGGCGGCCTGGCGCGCAGCCTCTATGCGGCGCACAGCCTCGCGGGGCACGGCGCGCTCGATTTTTCGAGCGTGCTGAAGCTGGTGCAGAAGAAGGCGTCCTGATCGGCCGGGCGGCTCAGTCCGCTGCACGGCCGGTGGCCGCATCGCCCCGGGCCATCGCCAGCAGGAGCCCGGCGGCAACGAGGTTCGCGCCGATGCTCGCCAAGATCGGCAGCAGGTAGCTGCGGCTCAGGTCGAAGGCGTAGCCTGCCGCGGTCGGCCCGACCAGCGTGCCGACCGCCACGCTCGTGTAGAGCACGCCGATGATCGCGCCGATGTTGCGGCCGCCGAAATGGTCCATCACCAGCGCCGGCAGCAGCGCGACGAAGCCGCCGTAGAACACGCCGTAGCCGAACGCGAACAAGGCCAATCCCCAGAAATTGCCCGACACCGCCCACAGCACGAGCGAGCACGCCATGCCCGCCGACATCAGGGGCAGCGCGAACCGGCGGCCGATGCGGTCGGCCAGCCCGCCGAGGAAGAACCGGCCCGCCGTGCTGCCGACGCCGATCGCGCCCAGCAGCAGCACGGCGGAGCCGGGCGCCACGCCATGGTCGAGCGCATAGGGCACCAGGTGGACGAAGGGCACGAAGAGCCCGAACGAGCTGATCAGGCACGCCGCATACAGCCCCGCGAAACGCCGCGATGCCACCGCAGCGCGCACCGAGGCACCGGCCGCTGCGGCATGGGCGCTTGCGGCCTCGGGCGGCGGCGGGTCGCCGTCGGGGCCGAGGCCGCGGTGGCGCGGATCGTCCTCGACCAGCAGTGCCATGCCCACGCCCACCACCACCGCCAGGGCGCCCAGCGCCAGGTACGCGTTGCGCCAACCAAGACTGTCGATCAGCAGCGCCGCCAGCGGCGGCATCAGCAGCGTGCCCACGCCGATGCCGCTCACCGCCAAGCCCGAAGCGAAGCCGCGGCGCCGCACGAACCAGCGCTGCACCGCGCCCAGCACCGGCACGTAGGACGCACCCACGCCGAGCCCGACGCCGAGCCCGTACGCCAGGTAGACCTGGGTCAGCGTCTCTGCCCGGCCCGCGGCGGCCAGCCCGGCGCCGACCAGCACCATGCCCGCAACCGCGAGCCGGCGCGATCCCCAGCGATCGGCCAGCGGCCCGCTGAGCACGCCGAGGCCGAAGTACAGGAAGCCTGCGAGCGAGAACACCAGCGACACCGAGCCGCGCGAGGCGCCGAAGTCGCGCTGCAGCGGCTCGAGAAAGGCGCTGAATGTGTAGGCGCTGCCGAAGCCCACGAGCATCACGGCGAAGGCGCCGGCCACCACGAGCCAGCCGTGGAAGAGCCGTGCGCGCGGCGGCGCGGGGGAAACGCTGGAAGGTGTTGTCTGCATGGTCTTCGTTCCCGTCAGTCGAGCGGATGGCCGCGGTGCCAGCGGGTGGCGCGCTGGAAGGCGGCGCCCGCGCGCACCAGTGTCGCCTCGTCCATGCGCGTGGCGACCAGCTGGAACGCCAGCGGCAGGCCCGTCGCGGTGAAGCCGCCCGGCAGCGTGATCGTCGGATGGCCGGTCATGTCGAAGGGCGCGGTGTAGCGCAGCAGCGCCGACACCAGCGCCGGCGTCTCGCCGAGCACCTGCATCTCGGCAACCGTGGGCGATGCGAACGGATGCACCGGCGCGAGCAGCAGGTCGACGCCGCCGAGCAGCGCATCGACCTGGCCGCGCAGGCGCGCGCGCCGCGCGTGGATCGCCTGCACTGCCGGGCCACGCACCGCCAGGCCGGCATCGAGCACCGATGACAGCACCGGCCCGTACGCGCCGCGCTGCGACGGAAAGGTCGCTGCATGCACCACGGCCGCCTCGTCCGCACAAAGCGGAAACCAGTCGGCCACCGCCTGCGCCATGTCGGGAACGCGCACGTCGACGATGCGCGCGCCAAGCGAGCGCAGGGTCGCGGTGGCGTCCGCGAGCATCGCCTGCGTCGCGGGGTGCACGCCGTCGGCGTTCCAATCGGCGTCGATGCCGATGCGCAGGCCGTGCATGCCTTCGCCAACTGCCGCGAGGTAGTCGGGCACCGGCGCGTGCGCGGCGCCCGGGTCGTTCGCATCGGCGCCCGCAATCGCGCCGAGCAGCAGGCCGCAATCGACCGCGCTGCGTGCCATCGGCCCGACGTGGTCGAGCGAGGGCGCCAGCGCGAACACGCCGTGGCGGCTCACGCGGCCCCAGCTCGGCTTGATGCCCGTGAGCCCGTTGGCGGCACACGGAAAGCGGATCGATCCGCCGGTGTCCGAGCCCAGCGCGCCGTGGCAAAGGCCCGCCGCCGTCGCCACGCCCGAGCCGCTCGACGACATGCCGGGCCAATGGCCTGCATGCCATGGGTTGCGTGGCGGCGTGATGCCGGGATGATGGTCGGAGTACGCGCCTTCGGTGAGCTGCAGCTTGCCGAGCAGCACGGCGCCGGCTTCCTTGAGGCGGCGCACCACGGTCGCGTCCTCGTGCGGAATGCGGTCGCGGTGGATCGCCATGCCGGCCGCGGTCGCGAAACCCGCGGTAGCGCACAAGTCCTTCACGGCAACGGGCACGCCGTGCAGCGGCCCGCGGTACCGGTCGGCCGCGATCTCGGCGTCGGCGCGTCCGGCCTGCGCCATCGCTTCGTCCCCCATGACCAACGCGTAGCTGTGCAGCCTGCCGTCGAGCGCGGCGATGCGCTCGAGTTGGGCGCGTGTCGCGTCGATGGACGAGACCTCGCGGCTGCGGATGCACGCGGCGAGCTCGGCAATCTCCAGGCGATGGAGTGCGTTACTGGATGAATCAGAATACCTAACTGGATGATCTTCAGTCGTGGTCGGCAAGACGGTTCTCTTTCTGCATTGATCGTGCGAATATCGGTTGCACCGTGCGATCCTGCAATCCAGATCTTCTGAGCCATTCGATTTAGATTTACTGATGAAAGAGCACCAGCTTCCGCCATTCCACGCCTTGCGGGCCTTCGAGGCCACCGCGCGCCACCTCTCGGTGACGAACGCGGCCGACGAGCTGTGCGTGACGCCGGGCGCCGTGAGCCAGCTGGTCAAGGCGCTCGAGCTGCACCTCGGCATTGCGCTCTTTCGGCGCGCGAACCGGGGCATCTTTTTGACCGACGCGGGCCAGGCCTACCTGCCGCCCGTGCGCAACGCATTCCGCCAGATCAGTGACGCCACCCGCCGCGTGGCCGCGCCGGCCGACAGCGGACTGCTCACCGTGAGCGCCACACCGTTCTTCGCGTCGGCATGGCTGGTGCCGCGCCTGCAGCGCTTCCAGGAGGCGCACCCGGACATCGACCTGCAGCTGCGCAGCACCGGCGCGCTCGCCGACTTCTCGCGCGACGGCGTCGATGTCGCGATCCGCCATGGCCTCGGCCGCTACCCGGGGCTCAGCAGCCGGCGCGTGCTCACGGTCGAGGTGGTTCCGGTCGCCGCGCCCTCGCTGGTCGCGCGGCACGGCCTGCCGGCGGCACCGCCCGACCTGCGGCGCTGGCCGCGCGTGAACGACGCCGAGCGCAAGGCCTGGCAGCGCTGGTTCGAGGCGCAGGGCGTCGACGACCCGGGCCGGGCGCGCGGCCCGTCCTTCGACGACGCGGGGCTATTGCTGCAGGCGGTGCTTGCGGGGCAGGGCGCGGCGCTCCTGCCCGCCACGGTGGTGGCCGACGACCTCGCGGCGGGCCGGCTCGTGCAACTCGCTGGCGCGCACCGGCTCGAAGACTTCGCCTATTACCTCGTGTGCCCCGAAGGCAGCGAGGCACGGCCCAAGGTCGCGGCTTTTCGCGACTGGATCGTCGGCGAGGCGAATCGCCCCGTTCCAAAGCCGCGCGGCAGGCGCGCTACAGCAGCTCGATCCCCGGCAGGCTCTTGAAGCAGCTCTCGCGCGTGACGCGCACGAAGTCCGCGAGCCAGGGCTGGGCCGAGGTGCGTGCCGCCGAGGCCATGTAGAGCCGCCCCGTCAAGCCTTTCTTGCCCACGCGCCGGGCCGTGACGTAGCCGCGGTCGAGGTAGTTCTGCACCGCCCACAGCGGCAGGGCCGCCACGCCGCGCCCGCTCGCCACCAGTTGCAGCATCGCCACCGTGAGTTCCGTGGTGCGGCGGTGCGCCGGCTGCACGCCGGCCGGCGCAAGCACCTGGCGCACCAGGTCGAGCATGTCGTCGGGCACGGGGTAGGTGATGAGCGTCTGGTCGGCAAAGTGCCGCGCCGTCAGATGGCTGCGCGCCGCGAGCGGATGGTCGTTCGCGACGAGCGCCATGATCTCGAAGCGGAACAGCGGGTGGTAGTCGACCGTCTCGTCGGGGTCGGCCTCGGACACGATCGCGACCTCGGCGCGGTTCTGCATCACGAGCGCGATCGGGTCGGGATGGAAGCCCGAGACGATGTCGAGCTCGACCTCGGGCCAGCGCTGCCGGAAGGCGTCCATCGCCGGCATCAGCCAGTCGAAGCAGGTGTGGCACTCGACCACGATGCGCAATTGCCCGCTGCGCCCCAGCGCGAGCCGCGCCACGTCGCGCTCGGCTTCCTCGACCAGCGGCAGCGCCGCGTCGGCCAGCTGCAACAGCCGCAGCCCCGTGGTGCTGAACTGCGGCGGCACCGACTTGCGCTCGAAGAGCTGCGCGCCGTAGCGGTCCTCGAGCAGCTTGATCTGGTGCGACAGCGCCGACTGCGTGAGGTTGAGCAGCTGCGCCGCGCGCACCAGGCTGCCGGTGTCGCGCAGCGCCGCCAGGGTGCGCAGGTGGCGGATTTCGAGGATGGACTGCAACATGAATGAAATTCAAGCGAAAGGGCAAAAGGTTTCGTTTGAATCATAGAGCCCAAAGCCCGAGCATTGCCGGCTCCCATCAAGATTTCCGACCGGACCCCCGCCATGACCACCCGTACCCACACCCTCGGCTTTCCACGCATGGGCGCGCAGCGCGAACTCAAGTTCGCGCTCGAGCAGCACTGGCGCGGCGAGATCGATAGCGAGGCGCTCGAAGCCACCGGCCGGCAACTGCGCGCGCGCCACTGGCAGCTGCAGCGCGACGCGGGCCTCGACTTCGTGACGGTCGGCGATTTCGCGTTCTACGACCATGTCGCCAACCACATCCAGCTGCTCGGCTGCGAACCGGCGCGCTTCGGCTTCGAGAGCGCCGAGCCCGCGCTGTCGCGCTACTTCACGATGGCGCGCGGCGTGGCGCAGGAGCCGGGCCATGGGCATGCGCATGCGCACGAAGAAGGATGCAGCCACGGCGCCGCCGGCAGCTTCCCGCTCGAGATGACCAAGTGGTTCGACACCAACTACCACTATCTCGTCCCCGAGTTCAGCGCGGCCACGCAGTTCGCGCTCTCGTCGACGCGGCTCTTCGACGAGGTGGCCGAGGCGCAGCAGGCCGGGCATCCGGTCAAGGCCGTGCTGCTCGGGCCGCTGAGCTTTCTCTACCTCGGCAAGGAAAAAGAGCCCGGGTTCGACCGCTTCTCGCTGCTCGACGCGCTGCTGCCGGTGTACGAACAGGTGCTCGCCCGCCTCAAGCAGCAGGGCCTGGAATGGGTGCAGGTGGACGAACCGATCCTCGGCCTCGACCTGCCCGACGCCTGGCGCAACGCGTTCGAGCGCGCCTACTGGCAGCTCGCGCGCAGCGCGCCGCGGCTGCTGTTGGCCACGTATTTCTCGCCGCTCGCGGAAAACCTGCGCCTGGCCTGCCAGCTTCCGGTGGCGGGGCTGCATGTGGACGCGGTGCGCGCGCCGCAAGAGCTGATCGGCGTGGCCGATTGGCTCCCGGCGCACAAGGTGCTGTCGGTCGGCATCGTCGATGGACGCAACATCTGGCGCACCGATCCCGATGCGGCGCTCGCCGCGCTGCAGCCCGCGACGGCAAAGCCGCGCAGCGAGTTCTGGCTGGCGCCGTCGTGCTCGCTGCTGCATGTGCCGTTCAGCCTCGAAGCCGAACACAAGCTCGATGGCGAACTCCGCTCGTGGCTGGCCTTTGCCGTCGAGAAGCTCGGCGAGTTGCGCGTGCTGCGTGCCGTGCTCGACGGGCGCGAAGACAGCGTGGCCGATGCGCTGCGGAGCGCACGCTCGGCGGTGGCGGCACGCCGCGCGAGCCCGCGCGTGCACCGCGCCGACGTGGCGCTGCGGCTCGCGCGCAGCGTGGCGGGCGACGACCGCCGTGCCTCCGCCTTCGCACAGCGCCAGGCGCTGCAGCGTGCGCGCTTTGCATTGCCCGCGTTGCCGACCACCACCATCGGCTCGTTCCCCCAGACGCCGCAGATCCGTGCCGCGCGCGCCGCCTTCAAGCGCGGCGAGCTCGATGCCGCCGGCTACCGCGAGAAGATGCGCGCCGAGATCGCGCTGGCAGTGCAAAAGCAGGAAGAACTGGACCTCGACGTGCTGGTGCACGGCGAGGCCGAGCGCAACGACATGGTCGAATATTTCGGCGAGCAGCTCGACGGCTTCGCGTTCACCGCCAATGGTTGGGTGCAGTCGTACGGCTCGCGCTGCGTGAAGCCGCCGGTGATCTTCGGCGACGTGTCGCGCCCGGCGGCCATGACGGTCGAATGGACCGCCTACGCGCAGAGCCTCACGGAGCGGCCGATGAAGGGCATGCTGACGGGGCCGGTCACCATCCTGCAGTGGTCCTTCGTGCGCGACGACCAGCCGCGCAGCGTCACCTGCGAGCAGATCGCCTGGGCGATCCGCGACGAAGTGGCCGACCTCGAAGGCGCCGGCATCGGCATCGTCCAGATCGACGAGCCCGCGATCCGCGAGGGCCTGCCGCTGCGGCGCGCCGGCTGGCCGGCGTACCTGAAGTGGGCGACGCGCGCGTTCCGCATCAGTGCCGCGGGCGTGCGCGACGAGACCCAGGTCCACACGCACATGTGCTATTCGGAATTCAACGACATCCTGCCCGAGATCGCGGCGATGGACGCCGACGTGATCACCATCGAGACCAGCCGCTCCGACATGGCGCTGCTTCGCGGGTTCGGCGGTGACGCAGCCGGCGGCGGCTTTCGCTACCCGAACGAGATCGGCCCCGGCGTCTACGACATCCACTCGCCGCGCGTGCCATCGGTCGACGAGATCGTGCGCCTGATGCGCAAGGCCGCCGCCGTGGTGCCGCCCGCGAACCTCTGGATCAATCCCGACTGCGGCCTCAAGACCCGCGGCTGGCCCGAGACCGAGGCGGCGCTCGCGAACATGGTTGCGGCCGCGAAACTGCTGCGCGCGGAGCTCGCGCCGGCCTGACCAGCGTGGCGCCAATAATGGCGCCATGCCCTTTCACGCCGTTCGTTCGCGATCCGTTGTTCTTCTTTCCGCGCTGCCGTTGCTCTTGGCCGCGGCCATTGTCTTGCTGCTGCCGGCCCCGGCGCGCGCGCAGGACCGGGCCGAGGCGCTGATGCTGTTCGAAGGCGTGCAGGCGCGCTACCAGGCGGCCTATGCGCCCGGCGCCGTCTCGCGCGAGGCGCGCCAGCTGCTCGAGGCGCCCGACCAGGCCATTGCCGGCAAGGCGCTCGAAGCGCTCGACCAGGCCGCGGCCCGTGCCTTCGATGTGGCCTCATCGGTGGCGGCCGTGCGGCAGGAGGTGGCAGCGGCGGGGCAGGGCGCCGCGGCGCCGGGCCCGCAGGTGCAGGCGGCAGTGGCCCGCCTCGCGAAGCTGCGCGCCGACTATGCCGCGATGGACGAGCCGGCC
This sequence comes from Variovorax sp. Soil_C_39, assembly GCF_057656815.1. Classification (NCBI taxonomy): domain Bacteria; kingdom Pseudomonadati; phylum Pseudomonadota; class Betaproteobacteria; order Burkholderiales; family Comamonadaceae; genus Variovorax; species Variovorax sp. Soil_C_39. Next base: position 232,250 of record NZ_JBDGJQ010000007.1, on the reverse strand, counting down.
AGGGTGGCCTTCTTCCATCGCGAGCGCGCGAAGCCCGCCGACGCGGTGCGCACCGAGCTGCTCGAGCGCATGGCCGTGGCCGACCTGCGCGAGGTCGACTTCTCGAGCCAGCTGCTGCTGAGCGCCGTCGTCAAGCAGCTCGCGCGCGGCAATGCGGGCCAGTACACCGCGCTGCCCGATGCCACGCTCGACATGGCGCTCGACACGCTGTGGTCGCGCGGCGTCACCTCGCCGCGCCCGCGCAACCTGCTCATCGTGGCGCGCGAGTTCGAGCGGCAGCTCGCGCAGGCGTTGCTCGCGGCGCTGCCCGATGCGGATGCGGCGGCGCTGCTCGCCTGGCGCAGCGATCCGCAAGCCGCGGCCGAGCGCGAAGCGCTCGTGGGCACCTACCGTGCCGAGGTGAAGGCGAGCGGCGCGGTCGCGATCCGGACGCTGCTGCGCGGCTGGCCGCCGCGCTCCTGAACGCCCGCGCCGGGGAAATTGGCCGGGACGCGACAGGTATGAACCGGATGCGCGATACTCGCCGCCCGCATCGGCCAACTGGCTTACATCGCGGGCAAATGGCCGCCGAGTGAGGCAAACTTCTTAATCGAACCGCAACTTTTAGGCGGACGCAAGAAAGTTCCGCGTCATTGTTTCAGTTTCATGAACACTGCGGTTCAATTCGTCGAGGGTTTTCCCTTGGTTTGTGGTGCAAACTTCAAGGCATCCAAAGTCCAAACCAAGAAACCAAGAAGGAACCTGAAATGAAGACCTCGAACATCCTCGCCGCCGCCGCTCTCTCCCTGCTCGCCGCCGCTGGCGCCCATGCAGAAACCTACGAAGGCGTGCAGCCCCTGACCTCCGGCTACAGCCGCGCCGACGTCGCGCCGCAAGCCGTTGCTGCCGCCCGTGAAGGCAATGCCTACAGCGAAGTCGCCTCGGCCGGCGTGGCCCCGGTGCTCGCCAGCGCCACCGACCGTGCGATCGTTCGCAGCGAAGCTGTGGCCGCTGCCCACGCTCCCGGCCAGAACCTGCGCCGCGAAGCCTTCGCAGGCAGCGTGATCCCCGAGCAGGCACGCGGCTTCACCCGCCAAGCCGGCCTGTAATCGAACAGGCAGGCAGAACGCCGGCGGCCCTGGGCGGCCGGCGCTTCGGCAAGCAAAGACAGCCAGAGCCGGACGGTGCGACAGCACCGTCCGGCTTTTGTCCTTGGGCGCTTTGAAAACCGGGCCGGCCGTTCGCCAGAGCCGACAGCCTTGCGGACACGACCAACAGCATATGGTCGGCCGCGCGTCCGCCCGACAGAATTCGCGACTTCACTCCATCACTGAAAGTCGCTCCCATGTCCGATCCCGAGACGCTCACCGCACAGGTGGTCAACATCCTGAGGCATGACAAATTCATCGCGCGCCACAACTTCGCCATTGGTGCGCTGCGGATCTGGCCGCGCGCCTACCACGACGTGGCCGACGCGATCACAGCAGGCAAGATTCGCGTCGGGTCCAACCTGAGTGCCGGCAATGCCGCTCAGTACGACATGACCTTTGCCGTGATGGACGTGTCGGAAGACCTCAACGTGCTCGACGAGCGCCATCGCGCTGTGGTGTTTCACGAAGCGACGCACGCCCACCTCGATATGCTGGCGTTCGGCGAGCATTCGGGCTACGAGAACGAAGCCATGGGCTACATCGCCGAGGCGCTCTATACGCTGGCGGCGAAGGGGCGCGACGTTCCCTCGCACCCCATCCGCGTGATTGCCAAGCCGATCGCTGCCAAGGTGTACGCCGGCATGTATGCGATCCCGCAGGCCGACGTCGCCGCGCTGACAGCCGCCATCTCGGCCGTCCCCCTCTACAAGCAAAGGCCGCGCTACCACAGCAACGGACTCTGACTCCCAAGGGGCCTGATCCGAGCGGGCCCGCCAGCGTTACCGGCGGTTTCCTTCGGCGCGCCATGCACGGGAGGCCGGCGCGGCCCCCCGGTGTAGACTGCCAGGTTTTTCGTTCTGGCGTTCATGGGGCAAGTTTCACAGCAGCAGCGCACGGCCTTCAGCGATTCGGCGCTCGTTCGCTTGCTCCTCGGGCTCGCCCAATCCGACGTGCGCGAACCGCGCCAGGCAACGGCCGACCAGCTGAGCCAGTGGTTCGGCTGGACCGAGGCGATTTCGCTCTCGGCCGCGCTCGACGGCGGCGCCTCCGGCATGCCGTCGGCCGGCCGTACCGCACCCGGCGCCGAGGAGCGCGAATGCACCCGCGTGCGCACGGCACTGACCAAGGCCATTGCCGAAGACGCCACTTGGCGGCGCGGCAAGAACGCCGACGATGCCGCACCCGACTTCACACCGTACCGCCGGCGCTACCTGGCCCAGCAACAGGCGCTCGATGCGGCCGTCGGCCCGTTGCGCGCACGGCTGCGCGCGATGCTGGCGGCGCGGTCGCCCGCCATGGCTCGGCTCGCGTCGGTCGACGTGGTGATGGAGCAGGTGCTGGCGCCGCGCGAGCGCAGCTTTCTCGCAGCCGTGCCCACGCTGCTCGAGAAGCACTTTGACCGCCTGCGGCCTGCCGCCGCCGCGGACCCGGCCGACGGAGCCGCTGAGCCTGCTGCACCCGCTGCACCCGCTGCGCCCGGACCCTGGCTCGATGCCTTCCACAAGGACATCCGGAACGTGCTGCTCGCCGAACTGGACTTCCGATTCCAACCCGTCGAAGGGCTGCTCGACGCCCTTCGCATGAGGCAACCAGAGTCCCATGAATAGATTTCTTCCCTATTTCGTCTTTGCCGCGGGCCTTGCCGTGGTGTGCTGGGTCGGCGCGGGGTATGCCGGCTCGCACGCGCTGGCCTTTGCCGTCACGCTGATCGTCGGCGTGTTCTATGTCATCGGCGGGCTGGAGCTGCACCGCTTCCGGCAGGCGAGCGGCACGCTCGCGCGCGCCGTCGACGGCCTGTCCGAGCCGCCGGCCGATCTCGGCGCCTGGCTGGCACAGCTGCATCCGTCGCTGCGCAACGCGGTACGGCTGCGCATCGAGGGCGAGCGCGTGGGCCTGCCCGGCCCGGCGCTGGCGCCGTACCTCTCGGGCCTGCTGGTGCTGCTCGGCATGCTCGGCACCTTCATGGGCATGGTGGTCACGCTCAAGGGCACCGGCCTGGCGCTCGACAGCGCGACCGACCTGCAGGCGATCCGCAACTCGCTGTCGGCACCGGTGAAGGGCCTGGGCCTGGCCTTCGGCACCTCGGTGGCCGGTGTGGCCGCCTCGGCGATGCTGGGGCTGGCCTCGGCGCTGTGCCGGCGCGACCGCCTGCAGGCCGGGCAGCGGCTGGACAGCCTCATCGCCACGCGCCTGCGCCCCTACTCGCGTGCCCACCAGCGCGAGGCGTCGTTCCAGTTGCTCGAGCAGCAGGCCCGCCTGATGCCGCAGCTGGTCGACCGCATGCAGGCCATGATGGAAACCATGGAGCGGCAAGCCCTGGCGCTGAACGAGCGCCTCGCCGCGGGCCAAGCGCAGTTCCACAGCCAGGCCGAGGCGGTGTATGCCGGCCTGGCTTCGTCGGTCGACAGCTCGCTGAAGCAGAGCCTGACCGAGAGCGCGCGCATCGCCGGTGCGACGATCCAGCCCGTGGTCGAGGCCACCATGGCCGGCATCGCGCGCGAGACCGCCTCGTTGCACGACAGCGTCGCGCGCACGGTTCAGCAGCAGCTCGACGGCCTCACGGTCCGTTTCGAGACCGCGACCGCCGGTGTCGCAGACACCTGGAAGGGCGCGCTGGCCGAGCACCGCAGCACCTCGCAGGCGCTGGTCGCAGACCTGCGCAGCACGCAGGAGCGCTTCGCCGAAACCTTCGAGCAACGCTCGGCCACGCTGGTCGAGAGCGTCTCGGCCCGCCTCGGCCAAACGACCGACGAAGTGGCGGGCAGCTGGGGCCGCGCGCTGGCCGAGCACGAGCGCGTCGGCGCGCAGTTCGCCGCCGAGGCGAAGCAGTCGCTCGCGGCGGCCGCGGCCGATGCCGGGCAGCAGGCGGCCGCGCTGTTGCGCAGCGTCGATGAGGCCCATGCCGGCCTGCAGGCGCAGATCGCCTCGCGCGATGCGGAGCGTCTTGCGGCATGGACCGAGGCCCTGGGCGCGGTGGCCGCCTCGCTGCAGCAGGAATGGCAGCAAGCCGGCACCGAGTCAGAGCGCCGCCAGCAGCAACTGTTCGACGCGCTGGCCGAGTCCGCACGCGGCATGTCGGCCCAGGCCGAAGGCCATGCCAAGAACACCGTGGCCGAGATCTCGCGGTTGCTCGAGGCCGCATCCGAGGCGCCGCGCGTCGCGGCCGAGGTGGTGGCCGAACTGCGCCAGAAGCTCTCCGACAGCATGGCGCGCGACAACGCGATGCTCGAGGAGCGCAGCCGCCTGATGGAAACGCTGGGCACCTTGCTCGATGCGGTGAACCATGCCTCGACCGAGCAGCGCTCGGCCGTCGATGCGCTGGTCGGCGCCTCGGCCGACGTGCTCGAACGTGTCGGCAGCCGCTTCACCGAGCAGGTCGAAGCCGACACCGGCCGGCTGGCCGAGGTGGCCGCGCAGGTCACCGGCAGCGCGGTCGAGGTGGCGAGCCTCGGCGAGGCCTTCGGCCATGCGGTGCAGCTGTTCAGCGAATCGAACGAGAAGCTGGTGGTGCACCTGCAGCGCGTCGAAGGCGCACTCGGCAAGTCGATCGAACGCAGCGACGAGCAACTGGCCTATTACGTGGCACAGGCGCGCGAGGTCATCGACTTGAGCATCATGTCGCAGAAGCAGATCGTCGACGACCTGCAGCAGATCGCGGGCCGGCCTGCGGCAGCGGTGGCGGTGGGAGGCGAAGCGTGATGAGCGCCGCGCCGGGCCGCCCCAAGCAAGCTCGCTCCCGCTTGGCGGGAAGGCGCGCAGCGCCAAGGGTGCACCAGTGAACGACGAGATCGACATCGACGCGGGCGTGGAGCCGGGCGTTCCGGTCTGGGCGGTGTTCGGCGACCTGATGGCTGGGCTGGTCGGCGCCTTCGTGCTGATCCTCGTCGGTGCGCTGGGCATGCAGCTCGACCTGGCCGCGAAGCTGCAGGCCGAGGTGCAGCAGCGCCAGGCCGAGACCCAGCGCCGCGAGGCGCTCGAGCAGGCGCTCGCGGGGCCGCTGGCTGCCGGCCGCGTGACGCTGCGCGACGGCCGCATCGGCATCAGCGGCAGCGTGCTGTTCGCCTTCAATTCCGCCGAGCTGCAGCCCGAGGGGCGGCAGGTGCTCGAGAGCCTCGCCGGGCCGATGGCGGCCTACCTGCGCGCGCGCGATGAAGTGCTGATGGTCAGCGGCTTCACGGACGACCGGCAGATGCGCGCGCCGCGCGACGGCAACCGGCCGTTCGCCGACAACTGGGAGCTCTCGGCGCAGCGCGCGCTCACGGTGACGCGCGCGCTGATCGACGAAGGCGTGCCCTCGGATGCGGTGTTCGCGGCCGCGTTCGGCGCGGAGCAGCCGGTGGCCTCCAATGCCGATGCCGAAGGGCGCTCGAAGAACCGGCGCGTGGAGATGGCGCCGACGCCGAGGCACAAGCCCGGCGCTGCCGCCCATGCCGATGCCCGGCCCCGTGAGTAGCGCTGGAGCGATCGACGCCGCGGCCACGCTCGCGGCCTGGCGCGAGCGTGGTGCGCATCGGCGCGACCCCGTGCGCTTTCGCCTGATCGAGGCGATGGCGCGGCGCACGGCCGGGCACCAGGGCGAGGCGCGGCGGCTGCTCGATGCGCGGCTGGCCGTGCTGATCGATGCCTATGGCCGTGCGCTCGACGAGGCGCCGGCACCGGCGGCGGATGCTGCACCGCCTGCGCGCAGCGGGCTCGCAGAACTGCTCGAGCACATCGCGCGCCATGCGCCGACACCCGATGTCGCCGCGCCCGGTGGCATGGCGCTGGCGGCGTCGGGCTCCGCGCCCGAGCTCAAGGGCGTGCGCTTCTTCAACCGCACCTGGACGCGCCTGCGTGCCGAACGCCGCATCACGCAGTCGCTCGCGCGGGTGCCCGAGAACGCGGGCCCGCTCAACTCGCACCAACTCGTGCACCGCGCGCTGGTGCTCATGCACGAACTCTCGCCCGACTACCTCAACCGCTTCATGGCGCATGTCGATGGGCTGCTGTGGCTCGAGCAACTGCAGGGCCGTGCGGCGCCGCCTGCCGCGAGCGCGGCGAAGGCCGAGGCCCAGCCTCCGTCAAAGCCCACCCCCAGGAAGCGCCCGAAGTCCTAGCCCACCCCGTGCGCGCGCAGCACCGCCTTGAGCCGCCGCACTTCGTGCTGCAGGTCGAGGATCAGCGCGGCGGCATCGAGGCCCACGCCGAAGTCGCGCTCGAGCCGGCGCGCCTCGAGCGCGCATTGCAGGTCGCTGCTCGAAAAGCGCCACTGCTCGGGCGGCTCGGCCGCGGCGATCTGGACGATGCCGACTTCGACGAGTTGCACCACCCATTCGGTGTCGGCGCCACAGGCATGCGCGAGCTCGCTCGCGGCGAGCGGATGCGAAGTGCCCACGGCCGTGGTCACGGTTACTGTCGCCATGCTCAAACTCCCAGGTGCTGGCGTGGGTTGAACGTTGCCGAGGCCTGCGCGAGCTGCTCGTAGGCGCGGCGCACGGCCGGTTCGCCGGCCGGCGGCAGCGCGATGTCGAGCAGCAGGTACAGGTCGCCGGGCTGCTTGCCGCCGAGCCCGCGGCCCTTGAGCCGCAGCTTCAGGCCGCCGCGCGCGTTGGGCGGCACCGTCACCTCGACCGCGCCCCCGGCGGGCACCGGCACCTTCACCTGCGCGCCGAGCGCCGCCTCGGTGGGCGTGACGGGCAGCGTCATGTAGATGTCGCGCTCCTCGACGCGGTAGAGCGGATGCGGCGCAATGCGCACTTCGAGGTACAGGTCGCCCGCCGGCTCGCCGCCGTGCCCTGGCATGCCCTGGCCCGCGAGCCGGATGAACTGCCCGGGACGCATGCCGGGCGGGATCTTCACGCTCAGCGTGCGCGTGTCGAACACGGGGCGGCCCGCGGCGTCGAGCTTCTGCGACCGCAGCGTGATCTCGCGCTCGGCACCCTGGATCGCGTCCTCGAGCGCGATCTCGATCGCTGCATGGTGGTCTTCGCCTCGTGCCCGGTGGTTGCGCCGGGCCGCGCCGCGGCGTTCGGCCTCGCCGAACAGCGACGAGAAGAACTCGCTGAATTCTGCGTGGTCGGCCGGTCCGGCGTTCGGGCCGCGGTGGAACTCGAAGCCGGTGTCCCAGTCCGGCGGCGGCTGGAAGCCAGGCCCGGCCTGTCCGCCGCGCGCCACACGGTCGGCCAGTGCGTCGTAGGCCGCGCGCTTTTCCTTGTCGCGCAGCACGTCGTTGGCCTCGTTGATGTCGCGCATGCGCTGCTCGGCGTCGGCTTCCTTGCTGACGTCGGGGTGGTACTTGCGCGCGAGCTTGCGGTAGGCCTTGCGCACCTCTTCGTCGGAAGCGGTGCGCTCGATGCCCAGGGCGCTGTAGTAGTCCTTGAATTCCATGGTTGTGGTGGGTTGCCCGACGGTGCACAGCCCGGCGCGTCAGGCCAGGGCCGAATCCCCGTCGGCCTGCCGCAACAGCGGCGTTATCGTCCATGTAGGGCCGCTCTTCGAAAAACGCAATGGCTGCGCGTTGCCGAGCAGGCCCAGGTCCATCGGCACCCCGAGCAGCGCCGCGAGCGCATAGAGCGAACCGCCGTGCGCCACCACCAGCACCGGCGCCGGCTGCGCCAGCGCGGCATCGAGCGCGAGCCGCTTGCGCGCCACGAACTGCGCCAGGGTTTCGCCGCCCGCGGGTTCGCAGGCCCAGTCGATGTCGACCGACGAGGTGCCGATCAGCGCGCCGAAGTTCCGCTCGCGCAGCCCCTCCTGGAGGGTGGGCTCGATCCGCAGCACCGCCGCCACGGCATGCGCCGTGTCGTGCGCGCGCCGCGCATCGCTGCAGACGATGGTGCGGATCGGTTCGCCCGCGAGCAACTGCGCGGCGCGCGCCGCCTGTTGCAGGCCGAGTTCGCTGAGCGGCTCGTCCACCGCCTGGAAGATGCGCTGCGCATTGCGGCCGGTCTGGCCGTGGCGCAGGAAGTAGAAATGGTCGCAGGCCGGCGCGAGCGGCTGTTCGGCCGCGATGCGGGCCAGCTGCTCGAGGCCGGGCGACGTGGCGTGGGTGGTGGAAGGGGGCGAAGAAGAGGCGTGGGTCTGCATGAAAGGATTCTGGCTCAGCCAAATGACAGGCCCTTGGGCCGCGCCTGCAGGCGTGCGACGTAGGCGTCGATCTTCGGCCGGTTCGAACGGCTGCCGAAGGCGCGCTGCCAGATGAACATCGAGCCGATCATCACGTCGGCGGCGGTGAACTGCGCACCGAACAGGTAGGGGCCGTTGCCCAGCTCGCGCTCCACCACGTCCTTGGCTTGCTCGAAATCGGTCCAGCCGCGCGCAGCGTGATGTTGCAGGCCGAGCAGGCTATCCCCCATCGCGGGCTCGAGCTGTGCGGTCGAGTAGGCCATCAGCGACAGGTAGCGGCCGCGCTCGGGCGAGCCCACGGGCGGTGCGAGCCGGGCGTGCGGAAACTTCTCGGCCACGTACATGCAGATCGCCGCGTTTTCGAAGAGGCGCGTGCGGCCATCGACGAGCGCCGGCAGCTTGCCCGCCGGGTTGATCTTCAGGTAGTCGGGTTTCTTGTGCGCGCCGTCACGGATGAGCGTGGGCACGATCTCGTAAGCGGCGCCGGCCTCGTCGAGCATCCATTTGGCGATCTGTGCGCGGCTTTGCGGATCGAAATACAGCTTCATGGTCACAAGGCGTCTCCGATGGAAGTCAGAACTTGGGAATCCTCAGGGTCTTGCTGATCATCAAGGTGCCCGAGAGCGCGAACAGCAGCGTGAGCGGATGCAGTTGCCACGGCCCCAGCACCCAGGCGCCGCCCCAGACTGCATCGCCGATGCGGCCCTGCCAGGCCGCCAGCGCGAGCACGCCGACCAGCACCACGCTGGTGGGAATGGGCGTGCCCTCGAAGTACTTGACCTTGTCCGCGCCTTCGGAGAGCGCCTCGGCCGTGACGTTGTAGCGCGCGAGGCGACTCACGCCGCAGCCGACGAAGTAGATCAGCAGCAGGCAGTCCCAGACGCCGTCCAGGCCCGCGGCAAAAGCGAGCGCAGCGGGGGCCACGCCGAAGGAGATCACGTCGGCCAGCGAGTCGAGTTCGCGACCGAGCGCCGAATGGGTCTGCCGCCAGCGCGCGATGCGGCCGTCGAACACGTCGAAAACAAAGGCCGCCGGGGCCAGCGCGGCGGCCCAGTAGAACTGCGTGAGCGACTGGCTCGCCATGAAGGCCATCGCGAGGAAGACTGCACCCACGCCGCAGGCTGCGTTGCCGAGCGTGAAGACATCGGCCAGGTGGAAGCCGCGGATCATCGAGAAATGCCTGCGGACCGGTGCAGCGGGGGGAGGGGTCATGGGGAGCTCCGGAGTCGGCGAATGGCACGAACCTTAACGCAAGCCGCGTGGTCCGCCTGTAGTCGCGCGCCGACGCGTCCGGCCCGGCGTTACAGCCGATACACCCGGGACGCGGCCGCGCCGCCGGGCGCTGGAGCCGGCGCGGCTGCGCTCCTACGATGCCCTTCGTTCCATCCACTCGTCTGAAACCCAAGCACATGACTTCTTCGATTTTCTTCACTCAGCGTCGCACATTCCTGCTCGCCGCCTCCGCGCTGCCGCTTGCGAGCGCCTGCACCGCCGGGCTCGCGAAGCGCCCGGGCGCGCGCGCGGCCGAAGCCGAGGCCGCGCTCGCGGCGCTCGAGGCATCGGTGGGCGCGCGGCTCGGCGTGGCCGCATTCGACACCGGCACCGGCGCCCGCGTGAGCCACCGCGCCACCGAACGCTTCCCGATGTGCAGCACCTTCAAGACGGTGCTGGCCGCGGCCATCCTTGCACGCAGTACGCGCGAGCCGGCGCTGCTGGCGCGCCATGTGCGCTACGCCCGCAGCGACCTGCAGCCCCATTCGCCGATCACCGGCAAGCATCTGGACCAGGGCATGAGCGTGGCCGCGCTCTGCGCCGCGACCGTCCAGTACAGCGACAACGCCGCGGCCAACCTGCTGATGACGATCCTCGGCGGGCCCTCCGCGGTGACCGCCTATGCGCGATCCATCGGCGACACCACCTTCAGGCTCGACCGCTGGGAGGTCGAGCTCAACACGGCGATTCCGGGCGACCCGCGCGACACGACCACGCCCGAGGCCATGGCCGCGAGCGTCGAGCGGCTGGTGCTGGGCGATGCGCTCGGCGCCGCCGAGCGCCGCCAGCTGCAGGAATGGCTGCTCGGCAACACCACCAGCGCCACGCGCATGCGTGCTGGCGTGCCGGCGGACTGGAAGGTGGGCGACAAGACCGGTGGCGGCGATTACGGCACCAACAACGACGTCGGCGTGCTGTGGCCGCCGGCCGGTGCGCCGCTGGTGGTGGCGATCTATCTCACCTTCCCGGCCAAGGACGCGCCGGTGCGCAACGACGTCGTCGCCTCGGCGGTGCGCATCGCGGTGAACGCGCTGCGCGGCTGAGGCTCGCTAGTCTTCACTTGTCCATTCGACCTGCACGCCCAAGCTGCGCAGGTTCTCCGCAAAGCGCGGATGGGCGCGGCGGATCGGCGTGGCGTTGCGGATCTCGGAGCGGCCCTCGATGCTGGCCGCCACCATCAGGAGCGCGATCGCCACGCGGATGATGTAGGGGCTCTCGACCACGGCCGGCGTGAGCGGGCTGCCGCCGAAGGTGATGAGCCGGTGCGGGTCGGACGAGAACACGTGCGCGCCGAACTTCGAGAGCTCGCCGGTCCAGCCCAGCGCGCCGTCGTACACCTTGTTCCAGAACATCGCGTTGCCCTGCGCGCGCACGCCCAGCGCGATGAAGATCGGCAGCAGGTCGACCGGAAAGTAGGGCCAGGGCGCGGCCTCCACCTTGGTAAGCACGTTGCTCGTGAAGGGCGTCTGCACCTTGAGCGGCCCGTTGGTGCTGGCGCGCGACCAGCCGTCCTCGTGCGTGACGGTGACGCCGAACTTGGCGAAGGTGCGGTCGATCAGCGGAAAGTTGGCCGGCGCGCTGTTGCGCACCACCACGTCGCCGCCCGTGATCGCGCCGAGCGCGAGGAAGGTGGTGATCTCGTGGAAGTCCTCGTCGAAGCGGAACTCGCCGCCGCCGAGCGCCACGCCGCCGTGCACCGTGAGCCGCGAAGTGCCGATGCCGTCGATGCGCACGCCCAGCATCGTCATGAAGCGGCAGAACTCCTGCACGTGCGGCTCGGACGCGGCATTGGTGAGGGTGGAGACCCCGTCGGCCGCGGCCGCGCAGAGCACGAAGTTCTCGGTGGTCGTCACCGAGGCGTAGTCGAGCCAGTGCGCCACGGGCCTGAGCCGCTCGCCGTTGCTGCGCACGAGCAGCGAGCCGCTCGCACGTTCCACCTCGCCGCCGAAGTGGCGGAACACCTCGACGTGCGGATCGATCTCGCGCACGCCCAGTGTGCAGCCCTTGACGTTGTCTTCGAGGCGCGCCACGCCGAAGCGCGCGAGCAGCGGCGGCACCAGCATGATCGACGAGCGCATCTCCTCGGGCAGCCGGTCGCGCGCAGGGTCGAACGTCGTGTCGCGGTGGTGCAGTTCGAGCGTGCCCGTGGCGTGGTCCATCTGCGCGTCGCTGCCGAGGCTGCGGAAGATGTCGAGGATCTTGCGCACGTCGGTGATGTCGGGCACGCCATAGAGGCGCAGCGGCTCGCGCGTGAGCAGCGTGGCGCAGAGCACCGGCAGCACGGCGTTCTTGTTGGCGGAAGGCGTGATGCGGCCCCGAAGCGGCGTGCCGCCGTGCACGATGAGGTTGGACATGGGAAGAGGAAAGGAGAGAGGGAAAGCTCAGGCCGCTTCGAGCTGCTGCGCGGCTTCGCGCGGGCTCAGCCCGCGCACCGAGGCCAGGCCTTCTAGCTGGGCCTTGCGCGGACGTGCCTTGCCCTGTTCCCACTTGTAGATGGTCTGCCCCGTCACCCCCACCAGCTTGCCGTAGGCGGCGGCCGAGAGCCCGAGCTTCTCGCGATGCGAGGCCAGGCGGCTGGCACTGAAGCGCCGCGGCGGGGCGGAATCGGCTTCGTCGTCGGCCGGGGCCGCGGCGCGCGCGCTTCCCTTGGCGGTGCGGCGCAGTTCCTTCTCGAGCTGGTCGACCTGCCGGCGCAGTGCGGCGATCGAGGCACGGTGCAGGGTGGACGCTTTTCTGAGCGCCTCGACCTCGGTGCGCACTTCCTTGCGGGCGACGCGGGTGATCTCGGCTTTCAGGATGGAGGCAATATTTGGCATGGTGCGCATTTTGCACATCCGCGAAGGCACTCTGACCGCACGCCGTGCGGTAACGGTCGCTTACAGCTTCTCAGAGCACGAACCAGCCGACCGCGACGAAGTGGCTCGCGGTGCCGCCGAGCACGAACAGGTGCCAGGCGCCATGGGCATGCCGGAAGCCGCGGCGATTGCGATAGAACACCGTGCCCACGGTGTAGAGCACGCCGCCCGCCAGCAGCCATGCCAGGCCGCCGCCGTCGAGCCGTGCGGCCAGCGGCGCTGCCGCGAGCACGCCGAGCCACCCCATGCCGAGGTAGAGCGACAGCGGCGGCTTCGAGGACGTGTCGCCGGCCTGCCGGAGTTCGCGCGCAATGCCGAACACCGCCGCGCCCCATGCGGCGGCGAGCAGCAGCCAGCCCCAGGGGCCCCGCAGCGTGACGAGCGCGAACGGCGTGTAGGTGCCCGCGATCAGCAGGTAGATGGCGCAGTGGTCGGCACGCTCCCAGAACCGCTTCAGCTTCCCGCGCGTGCTGTGGAACAGCGTCGAGGCCGCGTACAGCGCCACCGCCGAGAGCGAAAACACCAGCGCGCCCGCAATGCGCGCGGCATCGCCGGTGGGCAGTGTCTTGGCCAGCAGCAGCGCCGTGGCCGGCAGCGCGAGCAGCAGGCCCAGCAGATGGCTGTAGCCGTTGAGCCTTTCGCCGGGGTACATCGCGACAGCGCAGTCCTGGTGAGGTCGGGTGGAGGAGGGGCCTGCCGATGCTAGGCAGGCCGCGTGACCGCACGGTGACTGTGCCGCGGCGGTGCTGCGGTGCGGCCGCGCTCAGGCCTCGAACGCGCCGTGCAGCGCCTGCGCGATCTCCGCCACCAGCGCGTCGCGCTGCGGCGCCGGGCGCCAGAAGGCGCGTGTCGCCACGCCCTTGGTCTCCCATTCGGGATGGCTGCGCGCGGGCCGCGCCGCGCGCACCGCCGCGGCGGTGGCGCGCGTGGCCGTGCCGTCTTCGGTGCCGGGTGCTGCGGCCGCGATGCGGTCGGTGGCCGCATGGCCACGCTGCTCGAGCGCGTGCGTGAGCTTCAGTTGCCAGGCCACCACCGCGAACAGCACACCGTCCTCGACCGTGAGCTCGTGCAGGTCGCGCAGCCGGTTCGCCAGCTTGCGGCCGAGCGGCCCCCAGCCCTGCGACACCGCGCCGCCGATGGCGCCGCCCATCGCGGCGCCCGCGCCGAGCGAGATGCCGGCCACCGCGAGGTCGGCCACCACGCCCACCGCCGCACCGATCACGGCGCCCTTGCCGAGCCGCAGGCCGGCCTCCTTCATGGCTTCGGGGCTGAAGAAGTCGAGCGACCAGCGGCCTTCCACCAGCGGCAGCGGCGCCTCGCTCGCATCGTCCTGCCGAAAGCCGAACAGCGCGAGCAGGTCGTCGGTGCAGTGCTGTGCCTTGTCGAATACCTCTTTCTGCAGGGCCGCGACGATCGTCTTGCGCCGTTGCAGGTCGGCGAACTCGTGCGCCGGCACCGTGCGGCGCAGCGCGGCCGCGTCGACCAGCCACTGCGCGATGCGCGTGCAGGCCGCATCACGGCGCTCGGCGGCCTCGGCCGCGAGCGAATCGACCACGGCGCGCAGCAGCTCGCGCCGGTCGCGCAGCAGCGTGGCAAGGTCGTTGTAGAGCTCGCGTTCGGCGCCCACGAAGGGCGCCGCGGCATCGAAGCGCACCTGCACGTGCAGGCCATAGGCCGAGAGCAGCTCCTTCCAGGCCGCCTCGCGGCTCGCCGCATCCCGCACGAAGTTCAGCACCGGCAGCACCGGCCGCGCACAGGCGTTGAGCAGCTCGATCTCGTCGCGGAACTTGGGCAGCACCGCCTCGCGCACGTCGATCACCAGGAACGCGGCATCGATGTCGAGCATGGTGCGCAGCACCTTGGCCTCTTGTTCGAACACGCCGTGCGCTTCGGGGCCCTGCAGGAACTGGCGGATGCGTTCGGGCGGCGTGGCCTTGGTGTCGTAGCCCGCGAGGTGCTCGCGCAGCGCCACCGCGTCCTCGAGGCCCGGCGTGTCCAGGAAGCGCACCGCGGGCCGGCCGTTCACCTCGAGATCGACCGACTCGACATGGCGCGTGGTGCCGGGCCGCTGCGACACCTCGCCAAAGCCGGCGCGCCGCGTCAGCGTGCGCAGCAGCGAGGTCTTGCCGGCATTGGTGTGGCCGACCACGGCAATGCGGATGGGTGGGGCTTCGTTCGTCATGTCGTCGCGGCCAGCGCCTGCAGTGCGTCATCGAGGCGCGGCGTGGCCGCGACCCGCGGTGCGAGGCCGGTCTCGGCGAGCCAGTCGGTCCAGCGCTCGACGGGCCCCGCGCCGGCCAGCCAGAGCCGGCACTCGCCGCAATGGGCCAACAGTTCGCGCACGAAGCGCTCGGTGCCGCGGTCGGGGCTCGAGGCGGCATGGCACACCAGCAGCACGGCGCGCGGATGCGCCTGCGCGAGCAGGTCGAGCACTTCGCGGCGCGCGGGCGCGCTGCCGTCGATGCGCCGCACCTCGGCGGCGGCCGGCAGGCCTTCGGGCGACCATGCCATGTCGGGCGGCAGTTCGAAGCCGAGCACGAAGAGCGCGTCGTCATGCCATTCGGAAGGCGCGAGGCCCGCGGGCACCGCACCGCGCGCATGCCCCGGGTCGGCATCGACGATCGTGGGCGGCACCAGCGCCGCCAGGCGGTCCGCCAGCCTGCGGTAGTAGGGCGTGTGCCAATCCGGCTGCAATGCGCTGCGGCGGCGCCGCCACACCAGGGCGCTCAGCAGTACCAATGCGACGCGCGGCAGCAGTCCGTAGACCACGATGCAGCCGGTGAGCCATAGCGCCCAACTGCGCTGGCCCGAGGCGCCGGCCACGGGAGAGAGAACGGTCGCGGCTTCGGGCACCGGAAAGCCGATCTGCGCCGGCGCCCAGCCCAGCAGCTGTACGGCGCGCACGAAGAACGCAGGGTCGAGGATGGTGGTTTCCCAGCTCAGCGTGTAGCTGCGGAACGCCAGCGCGAACAGCAGCGCGGCAAGCACCACGGCGAACGAGAGCGCCCAGATGCCATGGCTGACCAGCCCGAAGGCCCAGGGCAGCAGCCGGGCGCGCGCGAGCAGGTCGGTGGCCGAGCGCACCAGCAGCGGCGCCTGGCCGCGGCGCCCGCCCGCGACGCGCGCAGTGAGCGACAGCCAGAGCGACCCGAGCGATGCGCCATTGAAGACGCCCGCCGGCAGCCACAGCCCCACGAGCCAGAGCAGCAGCGTGAGCGCATGCAGCCCCAACAGGCTGGCGAGCGCGACGATGACGTTGATGTGCCGCTCACCGCTGCCGACCACGTTGCCGGCCAGCCCGAGCCCGGCGATGACGATGAGCGCCACGAGCCCGAGCAGCACCCAGGGTGCCCACTGGCGCGCGCGCGTCAGTTCGGCCGAGAGCCCGATGCGTTCGCCAAGCGAAAGCGCTCGGGCAGTGATCTGCGCGTGGCGGTCGGTGTTGGGGGAAGAAAGGGCGATGCGCATGGCTTGCGCATCGTCGAGCGGACCTTGCTGTTCGGTCCAGCGGATCGCTTCGGTGACGACCGCATCGGTAAAAACTGGTTCGCGCAATGCGGTGTTGGTCAACAGGGTCCCTTCGCTCTTTGGCCCTGCAAATTATGCCAACGCCCGGTAGCGACATGACTCGAGGCCGCCGCCTCGCGCTGAAGGAGGCACCACCGGCGGCCCGCAAGCCGGGTCCGCGGTGTGCCGATGACCGGTCAGCGCAGGCCGAAGAACGAAAGCACAGCGACCACGACCACGACCAGACCGACGATATAGATGATGGAATTCACGCGAGGACTCCTCTTTGTTGACGACAGCGCCAGCATCGCGCCCAGGGTGGCGCGGGGCTGTCGGCAAGAGACGGCCTGTGCTGTAGGACTCGCCAAGGGCCGGGCGAGCGCCAGTGCCGCGGCGCGCCGCCTCAGGCGCGCCGCTTGCGCGGCGCGGGTGCGGGCAGCGCCCGCTCCAGCAGCCACAGCATGGCCGAGCGCACCTCGGCCGCATCGGCACCGCCATCGATCTCGAGTGCGGCGCGGTCGAAGGCGGCCGACAGCAGGCGCGCGCGCGCATCGAGCGGCACCTCTGCCTTGCCGGTCTGCAGCTGCGCCAGCCCTTCGCGCAGCGAGGCCGCCGACGTCGCATCGTCGATCGCCGTGATCTCCTCGCGGCCCAGCACCGCGGGGCCGTCGATCAGCAGCAGCCGGGTGCGGCCCGGCGCGGTCATCGCGTCGAGGTAGGCCTTGCTGCCTTCGAGCAGCGCATCGCGCGGGGCGAGCGGCGCCGGCGCGGCGGCTTCGATGCAGGCGGCCACGGCTTCGGCCTCGCGTACCAGCACCTGGCGGAACAGGTCGCGCTTGTCGGCGAAGTGGTGGTAAAGCGCGCCGCGCGTGATGCCGGCGGCCTCTGCGATCTCGGGCGTGGAGGTGTCGCCGTAGCCCTTGCTGACGAAGAGGGCGCGCGCGGCGTCGATCAACGCCAGTCGGGTGGTTTCGGTGCGTTCGCGGTTGGTGCGGGGTGTGGCCATGACGTTCCAGGTCATTTACATACAGACTGTCTGTAGATAAGATTCAACTTACATGCAGTTTGTATGTTAATTGAAAGGAACCAGCCATGAAAGTGACGAGCTACTACCCGGTGATCATGACCCGCGATGTCGCGCAGACCGCGGCCTTCTATCAGGCGCATTTCGGCTTCGTGCCGCTGTTCACGAGCGACTGGTACGTGCACCTGCAGCTGGAGGGCGGGCCTGCGGTCAACCTCGCGGTGCTCGACGGCCGCCACGAGACGATCCCCGAAGCGGCGCGCGGGCAGGTGGTGGGCGGGCTGCTGCTCAATTTCGAGGTCGACGACCCCGATGCGGCGCACGACCGGCTTGCCGCGGCCGGGCTGCCGATCCTGCTGCCGCTGCGCGACGAGGCCTTCGGACAGCGCCACTTCATCACGCGCGACCCGAACGGCGTGCTGATCGACATCATCAAGCCGATTCCGCCGAGCGCGGAATTCGCGGCCCAGTACGAGGCGGGCGCGCTGCCGGGCTGAGAAGCCGTGAACTGAAGCCCGCTCAGGCGCGCAGCGCCTCCTCGGCCTCGCCCTCGTCGAGGTCCTCGCCGAGGAAACCGCCGCTCTGGTGCGCCCACAGGCGCGCATAGAGCCCGCCCTTGGCCATCAGCGTGCGGTGGTCGCCTTCTTCCACCACGCGGCCTTCGTCGAGCACCACGAGCCGGTCCATGGCCGCGATGGTCGAGAGCCGGTGCGCGATCGCGATCACGGTCTTGCCCTCCATCAGCCGGTAGAGGCTCTGCTGGATGGCGGCCTCGACCTCGGAGTCGAGCGCGCTCGTGGCCTCGTCGAGCAAAAGGATCGGCGCGTCCTTCAGCATCACGCGCGCAATGGCCACGCGCTGGCGCTGGCCGCCCGAGAGCTTCACGCCGCGCTCGCCGACGTGCGCGTCGTAGCCGTGGCGGCCGTGTGCATCGCCGAGCGTCTGGATGAAATCGTGCGCCTCGGCGCGGCGCGCGGCGGCCTCGATCTCTTCGCGTGTGGCGTCGGGGCGGCCGTAGGCGATGTTGTCGGCCACCGAGCGGTGCAGCAGCGAGGTGTCCTGCGTGACCATGCCGATGTGGGTGCGCAGCGAATCCTGCGTCACCTGAGCGATGTCCTGCCCGTCGATCAGGATGCGGCCGCTTTCGAGGTCATGGAAGCGCAGCAGCAGGTTCACCAGCGTCGACTTGCCCGCGCCCGAGCGGCCGACCAGGCCGATCTTCTCGCCGGGGCGCACCACCAGGTTCAAGTCGTCGATCACGCGGCGGCCGGCGTCGGCATAGCGGAAGCTCGCATGCGCGAAGCGCACTTCGCCGCGCGGTACCTCGAGCACGCCGGCGCCCGGCGCGTCGAGCACGGTGCGCGCGCGCGACAGCGTCTTCATGCCGTCCTGCACCGTGCCGATGTTCTCGAACAGGCTGGTCATCTCCCACATGATCCAGTGCGACATGCCCTGCAGGCGCAGCGCCATCGCGGTGGCCGCCGCCACGGCGCCGACGCCGACCGTGCCCTGCGACCAGAGCCACAGCGCCATGCCCGCCATGCCGGCGGTGAGGCCCATGCTGAGCGCGTGGTTGACGATCTCGAACGCGCTCACGAGCCGCATCTGGCCGTAGCCGGTGTGCATGAAGTCGCGCATGGCGTCGCGCGCAAAGCCGGCCTCGCGCTGCGTGTGCGAGAACAGCTTGACGGTCGCGATGTTGGTGTAGGCATCGGTGATGCGGCCGGTCATGAGCGCGCGCGCATCGGCCTGCGCCTTGCCGATCTTGCCGAGTCGCGGCACGAAATACGCGAGCGAGGCCGCATACAGCACGAGCCAGACGACGAAGGGCAGCACCAGCTGCAGGTCGAGCACGCTCACCAGCACGACGATGGTCACGATGTACACACCCATTGCCACCACCACGTCGGCCAGCACGAACACCGTGTCGCGCACGGCAAGCGCGGTCTGCATCACCTTGGCGGTGATGCGGCCCGCGAATTCGTCCTGGTAGAAGGCCATGCTCTGGCCCAGCATCAGGCGGTGGAAGTTCCAGCGCAGCCGCATCGGCAGGTTGATCGCCAGCGTCTGGTGCTTCACGATGGTCTGCAGCGCCACCACGCCGATGCTGATCGCGAGCAGCGCACCGAGCCAGCCCAGCGTGTTCCCGCGGTCGTCCCAGAGCCGCGACGGCTCCTGGCCGCCGAGCCAGTCGACCACGCGCCCGAGAACCCCGAACAGCAGCGCCTCGAACCCCGACATGAGCGCCGTGAGCGCTGCCATCGCGGCGATCTTGAGGCGCACGCCCCGGGTGCAGGCCCAGAGAAAGGCGAAGAATCCGGTCGGCGGCAGAGCGGGTTCGGCGGCGGGGTAGGGATGAATCAGTTTTTCAAAGAAACGGAACAAGACGGGGGATCTCCAGCGGAATCGAGCCCCGGACTCTAGCCGGGACGGCTTTTCCCTGCCCCGGAAAGGTGCGTTCCGACAGCTTCGAGCGTCTTTCCTACGCAGGTGCGCCCGCAATAGCAACCCGTAAGGTCAATTAAAAGAGTAGGGTCGGGAATACCCCAAGATTCTCGCTATATCCCGCATTCGCGCGGCGGCCCGAGTCGTATTCAGGAGCCCGTTGCCATGTCCACCCCCCAATCACTCACCCGTTCACAGATCGATTTCGTTCATGGCGACTTCGAAGCCCTGGCCTCCCACATGCGCCATTGCGCGCGTGCCCACGGCCCGTGGTTCTCGATGCAAAGCCACATGCAGCGCGCCCGTGCGCTGGCTGCGGGCCGGATCGTCACGCTGGCCTGCGTCGTAGCCGCGCTCGGCATCGTCCTGTTCGCCTTCGCTTGAGGGCGGCCGCGTCGAGGGTGCTCTCGTGAGCGCCGCTTTCGTCGTTGACCGGCTCGCCAACCTGAGTGCCTACGCGCGCGCGCTGCTGCTCGCGCCGCACGATCCGGTGGCGCCCCCGATCCGGGCCGAACTCTTCGGCACACAGCGCTTCGAGCAGCACGGCCACAGCCTGGCGCGCGCCCAGCCGGTCGAGGCCGACCCGCGCCGCGCGCGCGAGGGCGCGCCGTTTTTCCCGCGGGTGGACGAAAACCTCGAATCGCTGCGCCAGGCGTTCGACTACATCGCGCTCATTTCGCAAAGCGGGCGCTACGTGTCGCCTGCGGCCGAATGGCTGCTCGACAACTTCCACCTGGTCGAAGCGCAGCTGCAGCAGATCCACGAAGGCGTGCCGCGCAGCTACTACGCGCGCCTGCCCAAGCTCGCCACGCCGCCGCTCGCGGGCCTGCCGCGCGTATATGGCATTGCGTGGGCTTACGTGGCACACACCGACAGCGTGCTCAACAACACGCTGTTCACGGCCTTTCTCAACGCCTACCAGGACATCGACGAGCTCACGCTCGGCGAACTCTGGGCGCTGCCCACCACGCTGCGCGTGGTGTTGCTCGAGAACCTGCGCCGCGTGGCCGAAAGCATCGCCGAGAACAAGGTGGCGCGCGAGATCGCGCATGCCGTCTGGGACGCGGCGCCGCATCTGTCGGCGCAAGACCTCGACACGCTGTACCGCGCATTGCAGAGCCACGACCTGCAGGACGCCTACCTCACGCAGCTGTGGCAGCGCCTGCCGGTGGAGCAGGGCGAGGCCATGCCCGCGCTCGTGCGCTGGACCGAACTGCATTGCCCCAACGGGCCCGCGCTGATCGGCGAAGCGCACAACGCGCAGGCCGCGGCCAACCTCACGGTCGGCAACATCATCACCACGCTGCGCATGATCGGCCAGGTCGAGTGGAGCGACCTGATCGAACCCGTCAGCCGTTCGCTGCGCGTGCTGCGCGGCCTGCCGAGCTTTGCCGACGAAAGCGAGCGCACGCGCCAGCAGATCACGCATGCGATGGAGCGGGTCGCGCACGACAGCGGCCGCTCCGAGCGCGAAGTGGCCGAGGCCGTGGTTCGGCTCGCGGCCGCTGCCGCAGCAGCCGGCGCCGATCCTGCCGACCAGGGCGATCGCGCCGATGGCACGGCCGGCTACCACCTTTTCGGCCAGGGCCGCGCCGTGCTGGTCGCGGCGCTGCAGGCCAACGCGGCGGCGAGCGGCATCGGCCGTCCGGCGAGGACGGCCCGGCCGCCGCAAAGCCGCAGCGGCTGGCGCCTGCCGGCCTATGTGCTGTTCGTCGTGCTGGGCACCGTGGGGCTGCTGGCGAGCGTGGCGCACGGCCTGCCGCCGCCGCGCGGCTGGACCACCATCGCCGCGATGGCGCTGCTGGCCTGGCCGCTTTCCGAGGCGCTGATCGCGCTGGCGCAGCGCATCATGGCCGAGTCGGTGCGCGTGCAGGCATTGCCGCGCCTCGACTTCGCGGCCGGCATTCCCGAGAAGCACCGCACGCTCGTCGTCATTCCCACGCTGTTGAGCTCGCCCGCGAACAACGCGCAGCTCGCCCATCGGCTCGAACTGCACTGGCTCGCGAACCGCGAGGCGCATGCGCAGTTCGCGTTGCTGACCGACTGGGCCGATGCGGCGCACGCCTCGCTGCCGCAGGACGCGCCGCTGCTGGCCGATGCCAACCGGCGCATCGACGCGCTCAATGCGAAATATCCGCCGCCCGCCGGCATGGCCGCGCGCTTCCTGCTGCTGCACCGGCCGCGCAGCTGGAGCGGCACCGAAGCACGCTGGATGGGCTGGGAACGCAAGCGCGGCAAGCTCGAGATGCTGGTGCGCCTGCTGGCCGTCGGCGACGCCAGTGGCTTTCTGCCGCTGGCGCCGGGCCAGCAACTGGCCGCCGGGCGAACGCCCTACGTGCTCACGCTCGACAGCGACACCGGCCTGCCGCCGGGCGTGCTGCGTGACCTGGTGTCGATCGCGGCCCATCCGCTGAACGCGCCCGAGGTCGACCCGCAGAGCCGGCGCGTGGTCGCGGGCTTCGGCATCCTGCAGCCGCGCATCGTGACGCCGTTTCCCAAGCGCAGCGAACGCTCGTTCTTCCACTGGATGTTTGCCGGGCAATGCGGGCTCGACCCGTACGGCAGCGGCGCGTCCGACATCTACCAGGACGTGTTCGGCAGCGGGTCCTTCACCGGCAAGGGCCTGCTGAACGTGCGCGCGGTGCATGCCGCGCTCGACAACCGCCTGCCCGACGGCGCGGTGCTGAGCCACGACCTGCTCGAGGGCAGCGTCGCGCGCTGCGCCATGGTGAGCGACGTGGTGCTGATCGAGGACCATCCGCACCATGCCGGCGTGGCCGCCTCGCGCGTGCACCGCTGGGTGCGCGGCGACTGGCAACTGCTGCCGTTGATCTGGCGCGCCGGGCGCTTCGGCATCGATGCGCTCGGGCTCTGGAAGATGGGCGACAACCTGCGCCGCTCGCTGGTGGTGCCTGCCTCGTTCGCGCTGCTGGTTCTGGTGATCTTCACTGAGGCGATGCCGCTGGCATGGGCGATCGCCGCGGTCGCCTCGGCGCTCACGCTCGGGCCGCTGCTCGGCGCACTGGCCGGGCTGGTGCCCACGCGCCGCGCCATCGAGCTGCGCCATTTCTTCGACGTCGGCGCGGTCGAGCTGCTGCGCGCCATGGCCGGCGCAGCCTGGCAGTTCGTGCAGCTGGCGGCACAGTCGCGCCTGCTGCTCGATGCGATCTTTCTCGCGACATGGCGGCTCACCGTGAGCCGCAGGCACCTGCTCCAGTGGACCACGACAGCCCAGGCTGAGGCCCAGTCCAGCCAGCGGCTGCCGCCGTTCCTGCGCAATGCGGCGCTCGCCAGCGTGCTCTGCCTGGTGCTGGCCGTGGCCGCGGCGCGCTGGAGCGCCTACCCGGTGGCAGGGCCGCTGCTGTTCCTCGTCTGGGCGCTGGCGCCATTCGCCGCCTGGTGGGGCAGCCGCGTCGCCGCGAAGGCACCCGACCCGTTGAGCGCCGAACAGCGCAGCTATCTCGAAAAGCTCGCGCACGACACCTGGCGCTTCTTCGAACACGTGGTCGGTCCGGACGACAACCACCTGCCGCCCGACAACCTGCAGCTCGAGCCGCAGCCGACCATTGCCCACCGCACATCGCCGACCAACATCGGCATGTACCTGCTGGCCACCTGCTGTGCGCGCGAGTTCGGCTGGATTGACACCCCGGCGCTGCTTGCGCGGCTCGCGGCCACGCTCGACACCGTGGACCGCATGCAGAAGCACCGCGGCCATCTCTTCAACTGGTACGACACCCAGACGCTGCGGCCGCTGCCGCCCGACTACGTCTCCAGTGTGGACAGCGGCAACCTCGCCGGCCACCTGGTGGCCGTGGCCGAGGCCTGCCGTGCCTTCGCTGTGGAAGCGGGCTGCCAGCGCCCTGAGCAGACGGCGCTGCACGCGCTGGCACGGCGCTGCGACGCGCTGCACACCGGCATGGACTTCAGCGGCCTGTACGACCCGAAGCGCCACCTGTTCCACATCGGCCTGCGCGTCGAGGAGAACATGCTCGACGCGAGCTACTACGACCTGCTGGCCTCCGAGTCGCGGCTGTTGAGCTTCCTTGCGATCGCCAAAGGCGATGTGCCCCGGCGCCACTGGACGGCGCTCGGCCGGCCGTTCCTGCTGGTGGGGTTCCAGCCCGGGCTCAAGTCGTGGTCGGGCTCGATGTTCGAGTACCTCATGCCCGCGCTCGTGATGTCCGAGCCCGCCGACGGCCTGCTGCAGGTGGCCAACAGCGCGGCCATCGCCGAGCAGCAGGCCTTCGGCCGGTCGCTCGACCTGCCGTGGGGCGTTTCGGAGTCGGCCTATTTCGGGCAGGACCATTCGCTCGCCTACCAGTACTCGCCGTTCGGCGTGCCGCGCCTGGCGCTGCGCCGCACGCCGCCCACCGACCGCGTGGTGGCGCCCTATGCCAGCGCCATGGCGGCCGTACTGGCCCCGGCCGCCGCGGTGGCCAACCTCGAACGGCTCGAAGCCATGGGCGCGCGCGGCGAGTTCGGCTTTCACGACGCGGTCGACTTCACCGCCTCGCGCCAGGCCAAGGGCGAGGCGTTCACCGTGGTGCGCAACTTCATGGCGCACCACCAGGGCATGTCGCTGGTCGCGCTGTGCCACGTGCTGCGCGCCGAGGCGCCGCGCCGCTGGTTCGCAAGCGCCGCGCTGGTGCAGGCGCACGAATCGCTGCTGCATGAGCGCACGCCGCGGCAGATCATCGGCAGCGCCGACCCGCGCACGCCGCCCGAGCCGAGCGTGGCCGAGCTCGCGCCGCTGTTCCAGCCGCGCACGGTCAACCCGATGGTGCCTGGCTTCCAGCCCACGCACCTGCTGTCGAATGGGCGCTACACCGTGGCGCTGCGCGCCAATGGCGCGGGCGTCAGCCGCTGGCACGCGTTCAACGTGACCCGCTGGCGCGACGACCCGCTGCGCGACAGCCACGGCACCTTCTTCTATCTGCGCGACATCGAAACGGGGCAGACGCCATCCGACCTCGTCTCGCTCACCGCGCTGCCGGCGCCGGGCGCCGGCTGGACCTACCGCACCCGCTTTCTCGCCGAACAGGTGCAGTTCGATGCCTCGAGCGACGGCCTGCAGGTGCGCACCACGGTGCTGATCAGCCCCGAAGACGACACCGAGCTGCGCAACATCACGCTGCACAACACAGGCAGCGTGACCCGCACGCTCGAGCTCGTCTCGTACTTCGAGCCCGTGCTGTCCTACCCCAAGGCCGACGAGGCGCATCCGGCCTTTGCCAACCTGTTCGTCGAATCGCACTGGGAACCGGCCTGGCGCGCGCTGCTGCTCACGCGCAAGCCGCGGCTGCACGGCGACCCGGTGGTGGCCGCCGCGCACTTTCTTGCCTCGGTCGACGCCCACGTGCTGTCGGTCGACTGCATGACGGACCGGCGCGCCTTCATCGGCCGCAACCGCTCGCTCGCGAGTCCCGCGCTCGATGCCCAGCCACTGGCGGCCGACGGCACGCCGGTGAACGGCCTCGACCCCATCGCCTGCCTGCGCGTGCGCCTGTCGATCGCGGCGGGCGCGACCGCGCGCCTGAGCTTCGCGACCGCCGCCGACAAGAGCGTCGAAGCGCTGATGCCGAGCATCGACCGCTACCTGGAGCCGATGCACGTCGAGCGCGCCACGCGCATGGCCGCCACGCTGGCGCAGGTGCGGCTGCGCGACCTGCGCATCGCGCCCGCGCAGACCTTCGCCCTGCAGGACCTGACGACCATCCTCACCTACACCACGCCGCGCGCGACCACGAACCGCGGCGTCGTCGACCTGCGGCAGCTCTGGCGCTTCGGCATCTCGGGCGACAAACCCATCGTGCTGGTCGCGATCCACTCGATGATCGGCCTGGGGCTGGTCAACGCGCTGCTGCGCGCGCAGCCGTGGTGGGGCTTTGGCGGCGTGGCCTGCGACCTGGTGGTGCTCAACGGCGAGCCCAACGCCTACCTGATGCCGCTGCAGCGCGAGATCGAGGCCCTGCGCCAGCGCGTCGCGCACCAGACCGAGAACAGCTTTCCGCGCAACGACACGGCCGGCTTCTACCTGCTGCGCGAGCAGGAGGTGTCCGCCTCGGAAAAGGCCGCGCTGTCGAAGCTGGCACGCGTGGTGTTCACCGCCGACGGACGCTCGCTCGAAACGCAGGTGGCGGCGCTGCACGAAGCCGCAGCCGAGACGCCGGCGGCAGCGCCGCGTGCCGCGCTCCTGGCCCGTCCCGCGGTAGAGCGGTCCGCGCAGGCCGCGGCCGACGAAGCAGCGCCCGCCGGAAGCTTCGACGCCGAGAGCGGCGAGTACCGCTTCGACGTCGATGCGGCGCACCGCACACCGCGCCCCTGGATCAACGTGATCGCGAATGCCGCGTTCGGCTTCCAGGTGTCCGAATGGGGCACCGGCTTCACCTGGGCCGGCAACAGCCGCATGCACCAGGTCACGCCCTGGTCGAACGACCCGGTGCAGGACCCGGCCTTCGAGCACTACCTGCTGCAGGACATCGCCTCCGGCGTGCTGCTGCCGCTCACGCCCGCCGGGCAGGGCGCGTCGGCGCCGGACGACGGCAGCGAGGTGCGCCACCACGTGCGCCATGGCCAGGGCTACACGGTGTTCGAATGCCGGCAGCAGGCGCTGGCCCTCGAGACCACCTTCTTCGCGGACCGCGACGAGCCGGTCAAGCTGGTGCATGTGCGCGTGCACAACCAGGGCACCGGCACGCGGCGGCTGCGCGCGCTCGGCATGGTCGAGTGGCAGTTGGGCGCTGCACGCGGCGAACGGCGGACTGTGCATTGCTGGAAGCCCGAAGACCAGGGCGCGGTGTTTGGCCAGCAGCGCGAGGCGAGCGCCGGCTTTGGCGGCAGCACGGCCTTCCTGCTGCTCGCGGGCCTGCCGGGCGCCACCGAGTGGACCTGCGACCGCAGCGAGTTCTTCGCCGGGCGCGGCATCGTCGAAGTGCCCGACGCGCTGGCGCAGCGCGCCGGTGGCGGGCTCGACGCGTGTGCGGCCATCGGCGGCGAGTTCGTCGTCGGGGCGGGCGAGAGCGCCAGCTTCACTTTCGTGCTGGGCCACGCCGGCGACGCTGATGCCGCGTTGGCGCTGGCCCGCCGCTGGCGCGAGCGCGACGTGCCCGAAGCCCTGGCAAAGGTGCGCGGCTTCTGGGACGAGCTGCTGGGCCGCCTGCAGGTGCGCACGCCCGACCCGCTGTTCGACGCCATGGTCAACCGCTGGCTCATCTACCAGACCCTGGCCTGCCGGCTCTGGTCGAAGGCCGGCTTCTACCAGGCCGGTGGCGCCTTCGGCTTTCGCGACCAGCTGCAGGACGCCATGGCCTTTGCGCTCACCGATCCGTCGCGGCTGCGCGAGCAGATCCTGGTCAATGCGGCGCGCCAGTTTCCCGAAGGCGACGTGCAGCACTGGTGGCACATGCCCGGCGGTGCCGGCGTGCGCACGCATTTCTCGGACGACCTGCTGTGGCTGCCCTTTGCGACCGCGCACTACGTCGAGGTGACCGGCGACAAGGCGCTGCTCGACCACGCCGTGGGCTTCATTGAAGGCCCCGCGATTCCCGATGGCGCCGAAGACGCCTATTACGCGCCGCAGTACAGCGGCCGCATGGCGAGCGTGTTCGAGCACGGCGCGCTGGCCATCGACCGCAGCCTGGCCACCGGCGTGCATGGCCTGCCGCTGATGGGCACCGGCGACTGGAACGACGGCATGAACCGCGTCGGCCATGAAGGCCGCGGCGAATCGGTCTGGCTGGCGTGGTTCCTGTGCAGCGTCGTCGCGCAGTTCGCGCCGATCGCGCAGGGCCGCGGCGAGCACGCGCGCGCCGCGCGCTGGAACGAGGCGCGCCGCGGCTGGATCGTCGCGCTGCACGATGCCGGATGGGACGGCGCCTGGTTCCGCCGCGCCTTCTTCGACAACGGCGCGCCGCTCGGTTCGTCGGCCAACGACGAGTGCCGCATCGACCTGATCGCGCAGGCCTGGTCGGTGCTCTCGGGCGCCTCGGACGAGGCCCACACCGTGCCGGCCATGGCCGCCGTCCGGCGGCACCTTCTCGACGAGCCCGCCGGCCTGCTGCGCCTGCTGACCCCGCCCTTCGCCCAGGCGAGCGACAACCCCGGCTACATCCAGGCCTACCCGCCCGGTGTGCGCGAGAACGGCGGCCAGTATTCGCACGGGGCCGTCTGGGCGCTGATGGCCCAGGCGCTGCAGGGCGACCACGAGGCGGCATGGCAGAGCTTCGAGGGCCTGAGCCCGGCGCACCGCGCGGTGCACCCCGAGCGCGGGCCCGCCTACGAACTGGAGCCCTACGTGATGGCCGGCGACATCTACGGCGCCGCGCCGTATGTCGGCCGCGGCGGCTGGAGCTGGTACACCGGCTCGGCCGCATGGCTGCACCGCGCCGCCGTCGAAACGCTGCTGGGCCTCAGCGTCAAGGGGCGCCTGCTGTCGCTGACGCCGCGCGTGCCCGCGCACTGGCCGGGCTTCGAGATCGCGCTGCGGCTCGGCGCACGGCGCCTGGCGCTGCAATGGGGAACGCCCGGCGATGCCGCCACGCCCACGCACCACGCCGCCGCCGGGGAATGGATCGACTGGCAGGCGCTGCCGGCCGACGCCGTGCTGCGGGTCGAAGGGTTTCCCGTGGAGAAACAGAGTGGTGCGCCTTAGGGCGCGCTCGGGCTTCGGAAATGTCTACAGTCGATGCCATGCCTGAACCAAGGAGCATCGACATGACCCGCCTTCCCACCTATTTCATCTCGCACGGCGGCGGCCCCTGGCCCTGGATGAGGAAGGAGATGGGCGGCACCTACGACCAGCTTGCCGCCGCCCTCGCCGACATGCCGCGCCAGATCGGCCGCACGCCCGCGGCCGTGCTCATGGTGTCGGCGCATTGGGAGGCGCCGGTCTTCATGGTGCAGGGCAACCCGCGCCCGCCGATGGTCTACGACTACGGCGGCTTCCCGGCCCACACCTACCAGGTGCGCTACGACGCGCCCGGTTCGCCCGCGCTCGCCGAGCGGGTCGCAGCGCTGCTCGGTGCGGCCGGGCTGCCCGTGGCCATCGACCCCCAGCGCGGCTTCGACCACGGCATGTTCTCGCCGATGGCCGCGATGATTCCCGACGCCAGCGTGCCTGTGGTGCAGCTGTCGCTGAAGCGCGGCCTCGATGCCGCCGAGCACCTCGCGCTCGGCCGCTCGATCGCGCCGCTGCGCGACGAGAACGTGCTCATCGTCGGCAGCGGCCTGAGCTATCACAACCTGCGCAACTTCGGGCCGCAGGCGCATGGCGTCTCGAAGGACTTCGGCGACTGGCTCGATCACACGGCCGTGGATTCGGCGCCCGCCGAACGCGTGCTGCGCCTGCACCAATGGGCCTCTGCGCCGTCGGCGCGCATGGCGCATCCGCGCGAGGAGCACCTGATCCCGCTGATGGTCGCGGTGGGCGCGGCCGAGCAGGAGCCCGGCGAGCGCATTTACCACGAGGAGGACTTCATGGGCGGGCTCGTGGTGTCGAGCTATCGCTTCGGCGCTGCGGCGGGCTGAGAAGCCGCGGACGAACGGGCAGCGCGCCTTGGCAAAATCGGGCGATGCCTTCTTCCCCGATTCCCGATCCTTCCGCCGAGCGCGCGGCCCGCGCCACCATCGACCGCATCGCCGCGCTTGGCACGCGGCATGACGTAGAGCACGGCGGCGTGCGCGTCTGCTGGCGCCGCTTCGGCGATGCCGCCGAAAGCGGCAAGCCGCCGCTCGTCTTGCTGCACGGCGGCCACGGCAGCTGGATGCACTGGCTGCGCAACGTCGAGGCGCTGTCGGCCGGCCGCACGCTGTGGCTGCCCGACATGCCGGGCTTCAACGATTCCGATGCGCCGTCACCCGCGGTGCCCGGCGGCGACCCGCTCGGTCCGCTGCTCGATGCGCTCGGCGGCTCGCTCGACCAGCTGATCGGCGCGGACACGCCCATCGATCTCGGCGGTTTCTCGTTCGGCGGCCTCACCGCCGCGCGCTTTGCGGTGCGGCGTGGTGCCATCCGGCGCCTGCTGCTCGTGGGCAGCGGCGGCCACGGGACGCTCCGGCGCATGGCCGTGCAAATGATCAACTGGCGCGTCGCGGCGGGCCGCGACGCGGAACGTGCCGCGCTGCTGCACAACCTCGGCGCGCTGATGCTGCACGACAACGCGGCCATCGATGCGCTCGCCTTCGAGATCCACGACATCGCCTGCCACGGCACGCGCTTTCGCAGCAAGGACGTGTCGCAAGCCGGCGGGCTGCAGGCCGCGCTCGACGCGATCGGCGGGCCGCAGCTGCTGCTCTGGGGTGAATACGACGTGACTGCCGATCCGCGGCCGCTCGTGGCGCAGCTGGTCGCCGGGCACGCCGAGCGCGAAGGGGCGGTGATCGATGGGGCGGGGCATTGGGCGCAGTACGAGCGCGCCGATGCGTTCAACCGACGCGTGCTCGACTTCCTGCGCTGAACCTCGTCATTGCTTCGCCAACCCCAGCCGCTTGATCGTCGCCCCCCACTGCACATACGTCGCGCGCGTCAGCTCGGCCAGTTGCTGCGGCGTCGACGACTCGGCCTCGTAGGCGCCCTGGCGGAAGAAGTCGCGCGTGGCGGGCATGGCGAGCACCTGCGCGAGCGCCGCGTTGAGCCTGGCGACCACGGGCGCGGGCATGCGCGCGGGGCCGTAGAAGCCGAGCCAGCTCGGCATGTCGACGCCGCTCACGCCTTGCTCGCCCATCGTCGGCACGCCAGGCAACAGCGGGCTGGACTGGGGCGCTGCGACGGCGAGCATGCGGACCTTGCCGGTGGCGGTGTTCTGGATCGCGTTGGGCGCGGCATCGAAGTAGAAGTGCACGCGGCCCGCGAGAAAATCCTTCGCGGCGTCGGCGCCGCCCTTGTAGGGCACATGCACCACGTCGAGTCCGGCCTGCTGGGCAAAGGCCTCGCCGTAGATGTGCGACGAGGTGCCGGTGCCGAACGAGGCGTAGGCGATCTTGCCGGGGTTGGCCTTGATGTAGGCGATGAGCTCCTGCACGTTGCGTGCGGGCACGCTCGCATGCACGGTGAGCACCAGCGGCCCGCGCGCGCCGAGCGAGATCGGCGCAAGGTCCTTGAACGGGTCGTAGCGCACCTGCGCGAGCGTCTGAGGGTTCTGCGCCACCACGGAAGAGGGCGCATACATCAGGGTGTAGCCGTCGGGCGCGGCGCGATCACCTCTTCGGTGGCGAGGATGAAGCTCGCGCCGGGCCGGTTCTCGACGATGACGGGCGTCTGCAGCACCTCGGCGAGCTTGATGGCGACGAAGCGCGCCTGCGCATCGGAAGCGCCGCCGGCCGCGAGGCCGAGCACGATGCGGACGGTGCGGCCCTTGTCGGGAAAGGCGGGCGCGTCGGCTGCGCGAACCGACATCGACGGCAGCGCAGCGAGCGGCAGCAGCGCGAGCGAAGCGGCGAGTCGGCGCCGGCGCGAAGAAGAATGCATGGTGCCGTCCGTCATTGCTTGGCCAGCCCGACCTGCTGGACCATCGCGCCCCAGCGCTCGTAGGTCGAGCGCGTGATGCCGGCGAATTCCTCGGGCGTCGAGCCGCCGGCCTCGTAGCCGCCGGTGCGGTAGAACGCCTGCACCTGCGGCATGGCGAGCACCTTGGCGAGTGCGGCGTTGAGCGTGGCGACCACGGCCGGCGGCATGCGCGCCGGTCCGTAGAAGCCGAGCCAGCTCGGCAGGTCGAGGCCGGCGTAGCCCTGCTCGGTGAAGGTCGGCACCTCGGGCAGCGCGGAAATGCGCGCGTTCGCGGCCACGGCGAGGATCTTCACCTTGCCCGTGGCCGAAGTGATGATGGCCGAGGAGGCGGAGTCGAACATGTACTGCACGCGCCCGCCGATCAGGTCCTTGGCCGCGTCGGAGCCGCCCTTGTACGGGATGTGCACCGCGTCGATGCCGGTCTTCTGCACGAAGGCCTCGCCGTAGATGTGCGACGAGGTGCCCGCACCGAACGAGGCGTAGCTCACCTGGCCCGGACGGCCCTTCACCCAGGCGACGAGTTCCTTCACGTTCGAGGCCGGCACCGTGGTGCTCACCGACAGCACCAGCGGCCCGCGCCCGCCCATCGAGATGGCGGTGAAGTCCTTGAACGGGTCGTAGGGCACCTGGGCGAAGGTGTGGGGGTTCTGCGCCATGGTGGACGAGGGCGCGTAGAGCAGCGTGTGGCCATCGGGCAGGGCGCGCGCCACCTCGCTGGCGGCAAGCATGGTGCTGGCGCCGGGGCGGTTGTCGACGATCACGCCGGTGCCGAGCACTTCGCCGAGCTTCTGCGCCACGATCCGCGCCTGCGCGTCGGTGCCGCCGCCGGCCGTGAAGCCGACCACGATCCGGATCGGCTTGCCGCGTGCGGGAAAGCCCTGCGCTTCCTGCGCGAAGGCGCGCGGCGCCAACCCCAGCAGGGCCGCGGCGCCCAGCGCCGAGCTGAACGCGCGGCGGGTGCCTGGAAGTTTGTTCATCTATGTCTCCGTTGGTTTTCGGCGCGTATATTGATCTTGAAAACCATAAAAAGCCATATTCACTAGGGAATACCCCGAACATACATCAATCAAGTTGACAAAATGGAAGTTGAAATCAAAATATGACGAAACCAGCTTAGCCGAGAACGCATTCATGAAAACTGTCGTCCGCACCGACGAGCGCATCCTGTCCTCCGACATCTTCGACCGCGACAGCCGTGTCAAGCGCCCTGACCATGGCAGCTGGGCCGAGCCCGGCAAGCAGATTCCGGTCTACCACCGCTGCGGCGTGCTGGTGGTCGGCGGCGGCCCGTCGGGCACGGCCGCGGCCGCGGCGGCCGCGCGCGCCGGCGCCGACGTGGCGCTGCTCGAGCGCTACAACCACCTGGGCGGCCTTTCCACCGGCGGGCTCGTGATCTGGATCGACCGCATGACCGACTGGGAGGGCCAGCTCGTGATCCGCGGCTTTGCGGAGGAGCTGTTCGACCGCCTGCCGGCCGAGGCCATCGCCGGCCCGGCGCGCGAGGATTGGGGCTCGCAGGACCCGGCCAAGGCCGCGCACTGGTCGCAGCGCACCGCCGCCTACCACGGCGTGGTCACCTGGTCGCCCACCATCGACCCCGAGCGGCTCAAGCTGCTGTCGCAGGAGATCGTGCTCGAGCGCCAGGTCAAGCTCATCTATCACTCGTGGGCCGCGATCCCGATCGTGCAGGACGGCGCCGTGAAGGGCGTGGTGTTCGAAAGCAAGGAAGGGCGCATGGCGATCATGGCCGACGTGGTGGTCGACGCCACCGGCGACGGCGACCTGTTCGCGCGCGCCGGCGCCGCCTTCGTCAACGACATCGAGGAAGCCGACGTGCACCATTGCATGAACACCTCGTGGCTCTTCGGCGGCGTGGACATGAACCGCTGGATCGCGTTCAAGGCCGGCCAGCCCGAGGCGTTCAGCGCTTTCATGGCGCTTGGACGCGAGCAGCTCGGCCTGTTCGAGCGCCCCTTCGTCTCCTGGCGCAACGACGTGGCGTTGTTCATGGGGCCGCGCCAGTCGGGCTACTCGGCGCTCGACGTCGACGACCTCACCGCGGTCGAGGTGCGCTCGCATCGCGCGATGGCCGCGCACCTCGACTATTTCCGTGCCCATGCGCCGGGCTTCGAGGACGCCTACCTGATGCTCAGCGCGCCGCAGATCGGCGTGCGCCATGCGCGGCGCCTCACGGGCGTGGGTGCGGTGCTGCGCAGCCAGTGGCCCGACGGCGTGGCGCTGGCCGACGAGATCGGCGTGACGCCCGCGGTGTCGCCGAAATTCCCGAACATCTCCATTCCCTACGGCGCGCTGGTGCCGCAGCAGCTCGACGGCCTGCTCGCCTGCGGCCGGCACATCTCGTGCGACCGGAATTCGCACGGCTTCATGCGCGAGATCCCGCAATGCTGGATCACCGGCCAGGCCGCGGGCGTGGCCGCCGCGCTGGCCTCGCAGGGCGGCATCGCGCCGCGCGCGGTCGGCATCGGCGCCTTGCAGTCGGCGCTGCTCGCGCAGGGCGTGTACCTGCGCGCCGGTGCGGGGCAGGGCGCGCAGGCGCCGGCAGCAGCGGCCGAAGCCTGAACCTCTACATTGCATGGTCCTGGGTCTTGCAACGGGTTTTCCCATGTCCACTGAAAAGAACGAAACCTCCTCACTTTCTGCATCGCCCGACGCCGCTGAGTCGCGTGCCGACCGCTCCGACACCGTGAGCGCGCTCGAGCGCGGCATCTCGGTGCTGCGCTGCTTCAGCGAAGAGCGGCCGGTGCTGGGCCATGCCGACATCGCGCGCATGACCGGCATCCCGCGCGCCACCGTCAACCGGCTGGTCGCGACGCTGCTCTCGCTCGGCATGCTCAAGAGCGCGCCCGCGGCCGACCGGCTCATGCTCGGCCCCGGCGTGGTGTCGCTCTCGCGCGTGTTCCTCGGCAGCCTCGACGTGCGCGCCGCCGCGCGGCCCAGCATGCAGGCCATGGCCGAGGAGGTCGGCGCCTCGGTCTACCTGGCGGTGCGCGACGGCATGGAGATGGTGCTGATCGAAGCCTGCCGGCCGCGCTCGTCGATGCTGTCGGCGCGGCTCGACGTGGGCTCGCGCGCGCCGCTGCCCAACTCGGCGCTCGGCCGCGCCTACCTGTCGGCGCTGCCCGAGGCCGCGCGCAACCAGCTCGTCGATTCGCTGCGCCTGCTGCGCGGCCCCGAATGGGACGGCATTGCGGCGCCCATGGCGCGTGCCATCGGCGAGGCGAAGCGGCTCGGCTACTGCCTGTCGCTCGGGGAGTTCCACCGCGAGATCAATTCGGTGTCGGTGCCGCTCGTCGGGCCCGACGGCGAGGTGATGGCGCTCAACGGCGGCGGCGCGGCCTTCGTGTTCACCGAGGAGCGGCTGCGCAACGAACTCGCGCCGCGGCTGCACGACATCGCACTCACCATCGCGCGCGACATCGGCGGCCACGTGCCGTCGCCCACATCGGGCTAGCGACCACCAGATTCCCCCCACGACGGAAAAGAAGAACGGAGACACAGGCCATGCACCTGAGCGATGAAGAAAAAGCCATGTACGACGGCCGCGACGGACCGGCCGTGCAGAAGGCCATGGACCTGCTGATGCGCTACGGCGAAGCGCTCGGCGCCGAGCGGCTGGTCGAGACGCGCAACGTCTGCGCATCGATCACCTCGACCACGCCGTTCCAGCGCGACTTCGCGCTCGCCAAGGGCGGCGGCATGGACGCGGTGTTCTCCGAATTCAGCCTCGACAGCCAGGAGACCGTCGAGATCCCGAAGTTCAAGGTCTTCACGAGCCACCTGCAGCTGGGCTTCGACCCCGGCCAGCCCGAGCGCATGGGCGTGAGCGAGGAGATCGTGCAGTTCTACGAGCGCAGCGAGCGCCACGCGGCCGGCCTCGGCGCGCAGATCATGAACACCTGCACGCCCTACCAGGTAGGCAACATCCCCACGCGCGGCGAGCACTGCGCGTGGATGGAATCGTCGGCGGTGGTGTATTGCAACTCGGTGCTCGGCGCGCGCACCAACACCGAGGGCCGCGAGAGCACCGGCGCGGCCATGCTCACCGGCCGCATTCCCTATTGGGGCTACCACCTCGACGAGAACCGCCATGCCACGCACGTGATCGAGCTCGACGCGGGCATCGAGGTCGAGTCGGTGCAGGACTGGGGCCTGCTGGGCTACTTCATGGGCGAGCACGTGCAGGAGCGCGTGCCGGTGGTGCACAGCCGGCGCGGCATCGCCCGGGTGCCGAACCTGCCGCGGCTCAAGCACTTCGGCGCGGCCGCGTCGTCGTCGGGCGGCGTGGAGATGTACCACATCGTCGGCATCACGCCCGAGGCGCTGACGCTCGAGCAGGCGCTCGGTGGGCGCAAGCCGCAGGCGGTGCTGCACTACGGCGAGGCCGAGCGCCGCGCCACCTACGAGAAGATCAACGCCACCGGCCGCGATGCCGACGTGCAGTACGTGATGCTCGGCTGCCCGCACTACACCATCGAGCAGATCTGGGAAGCCGCGCAGCTCATCGAGGGGCGCAAGGTGCATGACGGCTGCGAGCTCTGGATCTTCACGCCGCGGGCCATCAAGTCGCTTGCCGACCGGAACGGCTACACGAAGATCATCGAGGACGCGGGCGGCATCCTCATGACCGACAGCTGCTCGGCGATGAGCCGCGCCGTGCCCAAGGGCACGAAGACCGTCGCGCTCGATTCCGCCAAGCAGGCGCACTACCTGCCGGCGATCCTCGGGGTGCAGGCGTGGTTCGGCAGCACGGCGGAATGCATCGATGCGGCCTGCACGGGGCGGTGGAATGGGGGCATGCAATGAGCGCCGCGAGCCTGAGCGAAACCATGTTGATCATCCGCGGCCGCAAGGTCGTCGGCGGCGTCGCCGAGGGCGAGGCGCTCGTCACGCGCGACCGCATCTCGGGCTGGGGCGGCATAGACCCGCGCACCGGCAGCATTGTCGAGACGCGGCACGAACTGCGCGGCCAGAGCTTCGCGGGCAAGGTGCTGGTGTTTCCCGGCGCCAAGGGATCGTCGGGCTGGTCGGCCATGTTCCACATGACGCGGCTCATGAACGTCGCGCCCGCCGCATTCCTGTTCAACGAGATGACCACCAAGATGGCGCTCGGCGCCGTGGTCACCCACGCGCCCGCCATGACCGACTTCGAACGCGATCCGCTCGAATGCATCGCGACCGGCGACTGGGTGCGCGTGGACGCCGACCGCGGCGTGATCGAGATCACCAAGAAGAAGAACCTCTCCGGAGACCGCCCATGACCCGCCCCCTGCGCAGCAACTTCCCGCGTGGCTCCTACCTCTGGTCGGTGCGCAATGCGCATTGGCGCGCGCTCGGCATCCCGGAGGAAGACTGCGAGAAGCCCAAGATCGCCATCGTCAACAGCTCGTCCGAGCTGGCCGCTTGCTTCAGCCACCTCGACCAGGTGGCGGCTGAGATCAAGACCGCGATCCGCGCCGCGGGCGGCGTGCCGTTCGAGATCCGCACCGCCGCGCCGAGCGACTTCATCACCGGCGCCGGCGCACGCGGCGCCTACATGCTCGGCGCGCGCGACCTCGTCACCAACGACATCGAAGTGGCGGTCGAGGGCGCGCAGCTCGACGGCATGGTCTGCCTCACCTCGTGCGACAAGACCGTGCCGGGCCAACTCATGGCGGCGGCGCGGCTCAACATCCCGACCCTGCTCGTGCCCTGCGGCTACCAGCCCAGCGGCGAGTACCGCGGCCGGCACATGGACATCGAGGAGGTGTTCATCGGCGCGATGCATGCGGTGACGGGCAACCTGCCGGTCGAGGAACTCGTGGCCATGAGCCGCGAGGCGATCCGCGGCCCCGGCGTGTGCTCGGGCCTGGGCACGGCCAACTCGATGCACATCGTCTGCGAGGCGCTCGGCATGGCGTTGCCCGGCAGCGCGCCGGTCGCCGCACTGAGCCCGAAGATGATGGCCGACGTGCGCGCCGCCGGCGCACGCATCGTGCAGATGGTGTGGGACGACCTGAAGCCGCGCGACATCCTCTCGCCCGGCGCCTTCGCCAACGCGGTGCGTGCGGTGCTCGCCACCGGCGCGTCGCTCAACACGGCCAAGCACCTGCAGGCCGTGTCGACCGAAGGCGAATGCGGCGTCGACGTGTATGGCCTGTTCGAGCGCCTCGGCCCCGACACCCCGGTGCTGGCCGGCGTGCGCCCGATCGGCGAGCACAGCATCGAGGCCTTCGAGGCGGCCGGCGGCTGCCGCGCGCTCATGAAGCAGTTGGCGCCGCTGCTCGACACCGACGCTTTCACCGTCACCGGCGCCACCGTGGCCGAGAACCTGCGCGATGCGGCCGTGGCCGATGCCGAGGTGATCCGCCCCATCGACCGCCCGGTGGCACCGCTGCCCGCCATCGTGCTGCTGCGCGGCAACCTCGCGCCCGAATCGGGGCTGGTCAAGGCCGGCATCGCCGAGCGCAAGGTGCGCCGCTTCACCGGCCCGGCGGTGTGCTTCTGGACGTCCGATGCCGCCATCGCGGCGCTGAAAAAGGGCGAGATCGTGCCGGGCCAAGTGGTCGTGATGCGCGGCGCCGGTGCCTGCGGCGGCCCTGCGATGGGCGGCGGTGCCTCGCGTGTGGTGTTCGCGGTCGACGGCGCGGGCCTGGGCGACCAGGTCGCGATACTGACCGACGGCCACCTCTCGGGCCTGGTCTGCAAGGGCCTCGTGGTGGCCGAGGTCTCGCCCGAGGCCGCGCTCGGCGGGCCGCTCGGCCTGGTGCGAGACGGCGACCGGATCACCATCGACCTCGATGCGCGCCGGCTCGACGTCGACCTGAGCGACGCCGAGCTGCAGACGCGCCGCGCCGACTGGCAGGCGCCGCCGCCGATGCACGACACCGGATGGCTGCAGCAGTACCGGCGCAACGTGAGCCCTCTCTCGAAAGGCGCGGTGCTCGTGCGCACCGAGCAGTAAGTTTTTCTCGCACGGCTTTCGCAACCGGCGCGGACGCAGTTCCGCCCCCGGTGGCGCAGCCCTGCGCGCACCCGAGTTGTTGTTCAACCAAGAGAAGAAGCAGGAGACAAGACAGCCATGAAAAGACTATTGATGTGTTCGGCGCTGGGGCTGGCGGGCGGCGCAGTGCATGCGCAGTCGTCCGTCACCGTGTTCGGCGTGATGGACCTCGGCGTGCAGCACACGCGCAGCGGCGGCGGGGGCTCGGTCACCGCGCTGTCGAACGGCGGGCTCTCGACCAGCCGCCTCGGCTTTCGCGGCACCGAAGACCTGGGCGGCGGCCTGCGCGCGGGCTTCTGGCTCGAAGCCAGCCTGAACCCCGACACCGGCGGCGGCCGCGCCAGCAACACCAACAACCAGCCGAGCGGCGCGGGAACGGCGGGGCCGATCGCCTTCGACCGCATGTCCTTCGTGAGCCTTTCGCACCAGCGCTTCGGCGAAGTGCGCCTCGGCCGCGACTTCATTCCCACGCACTACAACAGCATCTACTTCGATCCCTTCAATGCCAACGGCGTGGCGCGCGCGGGCAACCTCACGTTCGCGGGAGCGGGCACGGGGCCGCTGCCCACGGGCATCACCGGCAGCAACACCGTGAGCTACTGGCTGCCGGCCGGGCTCGGCGGCTTCTACGGCATGGCCATGGCCGGCACCGGCGAGAACGACTCCACGGCGCCGAACCGCGACGACGGCAACTTCGCCGGCGCGCGCTTCGGCTTCGCCTCGGGCGCCTTCGACATCGCCGCGGCCGTGACGCGCACGCATTTCGACGCCACCGCGGCCATCGGCAACTACACGCACGCCAACGTCGGCGCAAGCTGGGACGCGGGCTTCGCGAAGTTCTTCGCGCTCTACAACCGCGTGACGGTGAAGCTCGCGGCCGGCACGGTGCGCAAAGGCACCACCGAGATCGGCGCGCACATCCCGGCGTTCGAGGTCGGCCGCATCCGCCTGAGCTACGCCTACCTCGACGACCGCAGCGACGACAGCCTGCGCCATGCCGACGGCATGCCGCGCAACCGCGACAACGCGCGGCAGTTCGGCATCGGCTACGTGCACAACCTCTCGAAGCGCACCGCGCTCTACGGCACCTATGCACGGCTCATGAACAGCGGCCAGGCGCGCTACGTCGTCAGCGGCGGCGTGGCGCCGGCGGGCGGACAGCGTTCGTCGGGCTGGGAGTTCGGCGTGCGGCACCTGTTCTGAAAGGAGCGACCCCATGCAACGCAGACACCTCAATCTCGCCGCACTTGCCGCGGCCACGCTGCCCGCCACAGCGGCGTGGAGCGCCGGCGGCGCCTTCCCCGACAAGCCGCTGCGGCTGATCGTCGGCTTCGCGCCCGGCGGCGGCGCCGACGTGCTCACGCGGATCATTGCGGAAGGGCTCTCGAAGCAGCTCGGCCAGCAGGTGATTGTCGAGAACCGACCCGGCGCCGACGGCGTGCTCGCGGCGCAGGCCACGTCGTCGGCCAAGCCCGACGGCTACACGCTGCTGATGGGCACCAACACCGCCATGGTGGCCGCGCCCACGCTGCGGCCGACGCCGCCCTACGACCCGTTCAAGGCCTTCACGCCGATCAGCTCGGCCGGCCAGTTCTCGATGTTCCTGGTGGTGCCGTCGAGCCTGCCGGCCAAGAGCGTGAACGAGCTGCTCGCGCTGGTGGCGGCCAAGCCGGGCGCCTACAACTCGGCCTCGAGCAACAGCGCCTCGGAGCTCGCGATGCTGCAGCTGCTGGGCGAGCGCAAGGTGGTCAACGCGCGCTACAAGGGCGACATGCAGGCCATGACCGACCTGCTCGGCGGCCAGATCCACATGATGTTCACCACCGGCACGCTGGCGCCGGGCTTCGTGAAGGAAGGGCGCATCCGCGCGCTGGTCACGCTGCTGCCGCAGCGCAGCGGCCTGCTGCCCGACGTGCCCACGGGCGGCGAGCTCGGGCTCGGCAAGCTCACCATCACGCCGTGGGCCGGCTTCTTCGGTCCGCCCGGGCTGCCGCAGGCCATCACCGAGCGGCTGTCGCAGGAGCTGCAGAACACGCTGAAGCGGCCCGAGGTGCATGCGCAGCTGGTGCAGCAGGGCTTCGAGGGCTACGGCATGAGCCCCGCGAAGTTCACCGAATTCTTCCGCACGCAGTACGAGGCCTTCGGCGCCACCGTGCGAGAGCACAACGTGAAGTTCGAGTAGCCGGCGCGATTCAGCGCTCGATGGCGGGCGCGTTGCTGCGCCAGAACGCGGCATCGGGAACGGGCCCCGCGCCCGCGGCGGCGTTGTCGGCCATGTGCTCGGGGCGACCGGTGCCCGGGATCGCGCAGGTCACGGCCGGATGGCCCAGCACGAACTTCAGCAGCACCTGCGCCCAGCTCGTGCAGCCGATCTCGCCCGCCCATGCGGGCAGTGGCCGGCCCTGCAGCCGGCGCAGCAGCCCGCCGCCGCCGAAGGGCATGTTGACGATCACCGCCACGCCCAGGTCGGCCGCAAGCGGCAGCAGCCGGTGCTCGGCGTCGCGCGCGTCGAGCGAGTAGTTGATCTGCAGGAAGTCGAGCTGCTTCTCGGCGCGCAGCACCGCCTCGACCTCGCCGTAGGCCGAGGCCGTGTAGTGCGTGATGCCGATGTAGCGCACGCGGCCCTGCTTCTTCCAGGCGCGCAGCGTGGCGAGATGGGTCTTCCAGTCGACGAGGTTGTGCACCTGCATCAGGTCGATGCGATTGGTGCGCAGGCGTGCGAACGACTGTTCCATCTGCGCGATGCCGGCCTTCCGGCCCGAAGTCCAGACCTTGGTCGCCAGGAAGGCCCGGTCGCGCTGCCTGGCGGCGGCCAGCAGTTCGCCCGTGGTTTCTTCCGAGCGGCCGTACATCGGCGAGCTGTCGATCACCTTGCCGCCGGCCGCGAACAGCGCGTCGAGCACGCCCGGCAGGCGCTGGTATTCGTCGCTGCCCGGCCGGCGGTCGAAGCCGATCCAGGTGCCGCAGCCGATCACCGGCAGCGCTTCGCGGGTCGACGGGATGGGGCGGGTGTTCATCTTGCTCGCGGGTTGTTGCGGCGCTGTTGCTG
Organism: Variovorax sp. Soil_C_39; assembly: GCF_057656815.1. Classification (NCBI taxonomy): domain Bacteria; kingdom Pseudomonadati; phylum Pseudomonadota; class Betaproteobacteria; order Burkholderiales; family Comamonadaceae; genus Variovorax; species Variovorax sp. Soil_C_39. The sequence goes on along the minus strand of NZ_JBDGJQ010000007.1, from coordinate 191,358 downwards.
CATTCGCCATGGCGGCGGCGCCGAGCGGCAGTGCGGCGGCCAGCCGCAGGAATGCTGCGCGGGTCAGGCGTGCGCCGGGCCAATGCGCTGGCGAGGCATCGTGCGGGCCGAGGTCTTTCATGGGAAGGGCGGCGGTGTTTCCATTGCGGCGGGGCGAAAAACCGCGCTCACGATAGCACCGGGCGCGGCCCGACGCGCAGCTTCCTGTGCCGAGGGAGGTCCTCGAGAAAACGCTGTAGCCCCGCGCGCTTGCTTTTCGGCGGGCTGGCATGAACGCGTAACCAGGCGTACGATGGGATGTGAAATCTTCACATCCGAGGTCGTGATGAATGCCCTGATTACCCTGTAGCGCCCACCGTGAGCGGGCCTGCGCGAAGTGCGTTGAGGCGATGGCGGCTCGGGCCGCCGTTTTCGATCGGGCATGATATTCACCATGGGAATGCCACTCTCGCTGCTTCGCCTGTCATCGCTCGACCTGGTGCGGGGCTTCGTCGCGGTCGGCCGGCGCATGAGCATCTCGCTCGCCGCGCAGGACCTCTGCCTCACCCAGTCGGCGGTCAGCAAGCAGGTCCATGCCCTGGAGGAGCAGCTCGGCGTGAAGCTGCTGGTGCGCGGCCACCGGTCGATCTCGTTCACGGCCGAGGGCGAGCGGCTTTTTCGCAGCGCCGACGGCGCGGTGCAGCAACTGCAGGACGTGATGGGCGCGATCGGCCGGCGCGGCGAGCAGCGCCCGGTCACGCTCAGCGCCAGCATCGGCATGACCGGCCTCTGGCTGCTGCCCAGACTCAGCCGGGTGCAGCGCCTGCATCCGGGCGTGGACGTTCGCGTGTCGGCCAACAACCGCCTGGTCGACCTGCGCACCGAAGGCATCGACCTGGCGATCCGCTACACCACGCCGGCGCTTGCGCCGGCCGGTGCATTGCGGCTCTTCGGCGAAACGGTGGCGCCGGTGGCGCATCCGTCGCTTGGGCTCACCGCCCTCGATGGCGCTGCGGCCTTCACGGACCTGTGCCTGCTCGACTTCGACGATCCGCAGCATCCGTGGCTGCAGTGGCGCGGCTGGCTGGCCTCGGCCGGCTGGGCCGATGCCCGGCCGCAGGCCGCGCTGCATTTCAACCAGTACGACCAGCTGATCCAGGCCGCGCTGGCGGGGCAGGGCGTGGCGCTCGGGCGGCTCGAACTCATCGGGCCGCTGCTTGCCGACAAGCGGCTCGTGCGCGTGGCAACGCTCGCGCCGGTGCAGCCTTCGGGCCACGCTTACTGGCTGGTCCAGGCCGACGGCACGCCGCGCGAAGAGGTGCGTCATGTGGCTGCCTGGCTTCTGGAAGAGGCCGGGCGTTCAAGCGCGGCCGGGGCCGCCAGCGCCTGAGCAGTCCGCGCCGGGTGCGATGAAGTCCATCGCATCGTCGAGCCGGTCGTTGCCCCAGAACATCTCGTTGCCTGCAAAGAAGGTGGGCGCGCCGAAGATGCCTTCCTCTGCAGCGGTTTCCGTCTGTCGCCGCAGGGCCCCTTGTTCGCATCGGAAGCCGCTTCCTCGAGGATGCGGTGCGCGGGCAGGCCGAGCGCGGCCAGCACGTCGCGCATCGCATGCGGCGAATCGATGTCGCGGTCGTCCGCAAAGTTCATCGCCATCGTGCGGCGGCAGAACGCGCCGATCCACGGCTGCGATGCGCCCACCAGCGCAATGCGCAGCGGCAGCACGGCGGCTCTCGGAAACCGCGTGGGCTGCGTCCATGGCAGGTCGTACTTGCGGCACTGGCGGGCCATGTCCTTCCACATGTAGTCGCCCTTTTCCTTCTGCAGCACGAAGGGCGACGTGGCCCAGCCGAAGGAACGGAAGATCGGTCCCAGCAGAAAGGGCTGCCAGCGAATGTCGATGCCGCGCCGGGCCGCCTCTTCCTCGATGCGCATGGTGCTGAGATAGCTGTAATTGCTGCCGAAGTCGAACCAGAAGTCGAGCGCCGGGCGGGCTTGCGGCGACGTCATTCGAACACCACCAGGCAGCGCGCCTCGATGCTCTCGCGCAGCGGCGCGTCGGCCGGCGCGTCGGGGTGGTCGAAGGCCGCATGCGGCGTGAAGCGCGAGACGCCGCCGAGTTGCGCGTCGTACTGCTTGAAGACCAGTGCCTCGTGCCGGTCCATCGCCGAGAAATACGACCAGCGATGCGCCGGCGAATGCGTGGCCAGGTAGATCTCGCCGGTGCGGCGCGGGTAGCGCACCTCGGCGCTCACCAGGTCTGCGGCCATTACCGAACGCGCGTCGCAAACGGCCAGCGGCGTGTCGAGCACGGGCCCGCGGATCGAGCGCCACACGTTCACGATGCAGTAGCGCCGCACCGAAGCCGCCTCGGCGGTATCGCCGAGCACCAGCGCGAGCCGGCGCCGGCCCGACTCTTCGGTGTAGTCGTTGTGGATGCGGCCGTTGGCCGCGGCCCGGCCGTCGGCACCGCGCCGTCCGAAGCTCAACGCGGTGCGGTCGGCCTCGCGGCGGCGCACCAGGTGGTCGAACACATGGGCGCGGCTGCCGCCAGTGACCGCGAGCGCCAGTTCGGCCACCTCGCGGTGGTACACGGCCGCGACCTCGTTGTCGTCCAGGAAGTTCGAAACGGCGGTCGGCGCATCACGCAGTTCGAAGCCTTCGCGTTCGATGCGCGGCGGCTCGGTGGCCGTGCGCGCATCCGCGATCGGCACAGCGTGTAGTGCATAGCGGCCACTTTCCCAAGGCGTGCCGGGCGGCGGCGGGAAGGTGTAGCTGAAAGGTCGCAGCGCATCGGGCTGCAGGTAATTGAGGCCGGCGGTGATGGGGGTGCTGGGTGTCATTGCGGGGCTCCTTCGAAAGAGGCATTGGAGCGGAGCCTCGGTCGGCGTTCAAACGCTTTCTGGTCCGTGTGACATGAGTCATAGGAATGTGAGAAAGGCGTCCGAAAAGAAGGTTTCCGCCGCTTGCCAATGCGGCAAATACTGTATGAAAATACAGTTAAATCGCAATCACCATGGGTCTTCCTTCACTCGACTCCTTCTCCGCCGCCGCAGGCCGGGGCGTCTGGCATGCCGACGAGCTCGGCCTGGCCGACGCCCAGGTCGCCGCCACCGGCCATGCCGCGCTCGACGCCGAGCTGCCGGGCGGCGGCTGGCCCGTGGGCGCGATGACGGAGTTGCTGCAGGCGACGCCCGAGGCCCATGTCTGGCAGCTGCTGCTGCCTGCGCTGGCCCAGGCGGTGCAGGCGCGGGGCGGTCCCGTGGTGCTGATCGGCGCGCCCTTCGAGCCCTGCGGCGCCTCGCTCGCGGCCGGGGGCCTGCCACTCGAGGCGCTCATGTGCATCAAGAGCCATGCGCCGCCCGCGCGGCTCTGGGCCTGCGAGCAGGCGCTGCGCTGCGCCGAGGTGGCCGCGGTGCTGGCCTGGCTGCCGCAGGCCCGCGTCGGCGAACTGCGGCGGCTGCAGCTCGCGGCCGCCCAGCACGAGGTGCTGCTGTTCGTATGCCGGCCCGCTTCGGCCGCGCAGGGGGCATCGCCCGCGCGGCTGCGCATCCAGCTCGACACCGACCCGGCCGACACCTCGCAGATGGCGCTGCACATCCTCAAGCGGCGCGGCCCGCCGCTGGCTGCGCCCGTCGTGCTGCCCGCACGCAACGAGCGCATGAGTGCGTTGCTCGCGGCCGCGCGGGTGCGCCGCAAGCTGCGCCTGCAGCAGCAGGGCCGCATGCTGCCCGCCGACCCGGCCGCCGCAGCGCCGTCGTCGTCGGCCACGGTGGTGCGCATCGACGCGTGGAAAGGGGGACCCGATGCACTGGATCGCATTGCGGTGGTCGCTTGAGCCTCACGCGCCGGACACGCCCGACGCGCCGGATGCCGCCACGCTCCCCACGCCCGAGGCGCTGGGCTGGTGGGCGCTGCGCTACACGCCGCATGTCGCCTGGCAGGACGAGGCGCTGATGCTCGAAGTCTCGGCCTGCGAACGCCTGTGGGGCGGGCGCACGTCGCTGATGCGCCAGCTGGCCCACGAGAACCCCGCGCCCGGCGCCGTGATGCGCGGCGCGCAGGGCGCCACCAGCCTGGTCGCGCTCGCGCGGCTGCGCCTGTTCGAGCGCAACGAGCGCCGGCCTCGGGATTTGCCTGCGGGCCTGCCGCTCGACACCCTGAGCGCCGCGCGCGGCCACCTCGACCTGCTCGCGCGGCTGGGCTGCCGCACCTGGGGCGACGTGGCGGCGCTGCCGCGCGGCGGTTTCGTGCGCCGCTTCGGCACCGAGCTGCGCGATGCGCTCGACGCTGCCTGGGGCTTCTGCCCAGAAAGCCACCAGTGGCTCACGCTGCCCGACGTGTTCGAGCAGAAGCTCGAACTCCCCGCGCTGGCCGAAACGGCACCCGAGCTCATGTGGTCGGCCAACCGGCTGCTGTCGGCGCTGCAGATCTGGCTGCGCGCACGCCAGCGCGGCGCGCGCGCGCTCGAGCTGCAATGGACGCTCGACCTGCGGCGCTTCAACGGCGCCGACCTGCCGCCGTACCAGCAGGTCACCGTGCGCACGGCCGAGCCCACGCAGGACATGGCGCACCTGCGCCGCCTGCTGTCCGAAAAGCTCGCGCTGGCCACGCTCGCCGCGCCGGCCAGCTGGATTCGGCTGCGCACGCTCGAGACCGATCCGTGGGCCGGCGCCAGCACCAGCTTCCTGCCCGAGGACAACCGCAAGGGCGACAAGCTGCACGAGATGGTCGAGCGGCTCAGTGTGCGGCTCGGGCCCGAGCGGGTGGTGGTGCCCGCTGCGCAGGCCGACCACCGGCCCGAGCGCAAGCAGGCCTGGCGGCCAGCGCTGCAGGCGAACGCGAAACCCGAGGCACCGTCCGGCAAGGCGCGCAGGCAGCCGAAGGCCGAACAGGCGCAGCAGCAGCCCGACGCCATCTACCCCGCCTGGCTGCTGCCCGAACCCCTGCTGCTCGAGATGGACGGCGAACGCCCCTGCTACCGCGGACCGCTCGCCAGGCTCATCGGCCCGCAGCGCGTCGAGGCCGGCTGGTGGGGCGACAAGGAAGAGGGCGGCCAGCCCGCCATGCGCGACTACTACATCGCCGAAAGCCCCGAGGCCGGCCTGGTGTGGATCTTCCGCGAGCGGCCCTCGGCGCGGTTTTCGCCGTCGGGCGAAGTGCGCTGGTACCTGCAGGGTTTCTATGCCTGACCTGAGCGAGAAGCAGCTGCGCGGACGCAACACCGCCAAGGTGCATGCGCTGCCGCCAAAGGCACGCGCCGTGCCTGGCCTGCCCGACTATGCCGAGCTGCATTGCCTGACCAACTTCAGCTTCCAGCGCGGCGCCTCCACGCCCGAAGAAGTGGTCGAGCGCGCCTACCAGCTCGGCTACAAGGCCCTGGCCATCACCGACGAATGCTCGGTGGCGGGCATCGTGCGCGCGCATGTCTGCCTGCGCGAACTGCCGGCCAAGCTGGCGGAATACGAGCGCGAACACCCCGACGAACCGAAAATTCCGCGCAACCCCGATTTCCGGCTGCTGTTCGGCAGCGAGTTCCGCTTCGAGCGCTTTCGGCTCGTGGTGATCGCGAACGACACCGAGGGCTGGGGCAACCTCTGCGAGTTCATCACCGCCGCGCGCAACACCGAACTGCCCAAGGGCGAATACCGCGTGGGTTGGGACGAGAGCGACGTCGCCTCGCTGCAGCACTGCCAGGTGCTGTTCGTGCCGCACCGGCAGCCCGGCCAGGCGCCGGACACCGCCACGCTGCACGAAGACCTGCTGGCGGCCAAGGCGCTCTACGGCGAGAACCTCTGGCTCGCGCTCGGCCTCTTCAACGAGCTCGACGACGACCTCTGGTTCGTCTCGCTGGTGCAGGCCGGCGAACGGGCCGGCGTGCCGCTGGTGGCGGCAGGCGACGTGCACATGCATGCGCGTTCGGTCAAGCCGCTGCACGACGTGCTCACGGCCGTGCGCCAGGGCAAGGCGGTGGCCGAGTGCGGCTTCGCGCTGCAGTCGAATGCCGAGCGGCATCTGCGGCAGCGCGTGCGGCTGGCCGCGCTGTACATGCCCGAGATGCTCTCGAACACGCTCGTCGTGGCCGAGCGGTGCCGCTTCGATCCCGCCGTGATCCGCGAGAACTACAAATACCCGCTCGAAACCGTGGGCACCCACGAGACGCCCGTGCAAACGCTGTTGCGCAAGACCTGGGAGGGCGCGGCAGGGCGGTATCCGGCGGGCATTCCCGACCAGGTGCGCGCGCAGGTCGAGAAGGAACTCGCCCTCATCACCGAGATGAAGTACGAGATGTTCTTCCTCACGGTGGAAGACATCGTGCGCTTCGCACGTTCGCAGAACATCCTTTGCCAGGGCCGCGGGTCTTCCGCCAACTCGGCCGTCTGCTACTGCCTGGGCATCACCGCAGTCGATCCCGACAAGGGCCACCTGCTGTTCGAACGCTTCCTGAGCCGCCACCGCAACGAGCCGCCCGACATCGACGTCGACTTCGAGCACCAGCGCCGCGAAGAAGTCATTCAGTACATCTACCAGAAGTACGGCCGCGAGCGCGCCGCCATCGCCGCCGTCGTCATCTGCTATCGCGCGCGCAGCGCCCTGCGGGACGCGGGCAAGGCCATCGGCATCGACGAGCGGCTGATCGACGAGTTCGCGAAAGACCACTACTGGTTCGACGACACCGTGCTCGGCGAACAGCTGCAGAAGGCCGCCGAGCGCGTCGGCGTGCAGGAAGACGCGCTCAGGCTCGAACACTGGATCGAGATGACGCGGCGGCTCAAGGGCTTTCCGCGCCACCTGAGCCAGCACGTCGGCGGCTTCGTGCTCACGCACACCAAGCTCACGCGGCTGGTGCCGGTCGAGAAGGCATCGATGAAAGACCGCTCCGTCATCCAGTGGGAAAAAGACGACCTCGAGGCCATGGGCATGCTCAAGGTCGACGTGCTCGCGCTCGGCATGCTCAGCGCCATCCGACGCGGCCTCGACCACATGAACCGCTGGCGCGGCACGACGATGGAGATGCACCAGGTGCCGCACGACGACCCGAACGTGTTTGAAATGATCTGCGATGCCGACACCGTGGGCGTGTTCCAGATCGAGAGCCGCGCGCAGATGTCGATGCTGCCGCGCCTCAAGCCGCGCTGCTACGAAGACCTGGTGATCGAGGTCGCGATCGTGCGGCCCGGCCCGATCCAGGGCGGCATGGTGCATCCGTACCTCAAGCAGCGCGAGCGTGTCGCCAAGGGCCTGCCGATCCACTACGAGAAAGAGGAACTCCGCGAGGCCCTCGGGCGCACGCTCGGCGTGCCCATCTTCCAGGAGCAGGTGATGCAGATCGCGATGATCGCGGCCGGCTTCAGCGCCGACGAGGCCGACCAGCTGCGCCGCGCCATGGCCGCCTGGAAGCGCAAGGGCGGACTCGAGAAGTTCCACCAGAAGCTCGTCGACGGCATGGTTGCGAGAGACTACAAGCGCGAGTTCGCCGAAGCCATCTTCAAGCAGATCCTCGGCTTTGGCGACTACGGCTTTCCCGAAAGCCATGCCGCGAGCTTTGCCAAGCTGGTCACCGTGAGCAGCTGGCTCAAGTGCCACGAGCCCGCCTGCTTCCTGGCCGCGCTGCTCGATTCGCAGCCGATGGGCTTCTACAGCCCTTCGCAACTGGTGCAGGACGCGCGTCGGCATGGCGTCGAGGTGCGGCCGGTCGATGTCGCGTGCAGCGAGATCGACACCACGCTCGAGGCCCGCGCGCCCGATGCGCCGTGCATGCCGCCCGGCACCGACCAACGCCATGCCGATCGCCTCGGCAACCCCAACCAGCCCGCGGTGCGGCTTGGCCTCAACCGCATCTCGGGGCTCGGCGAGGAAGGCGCCCAGCGCCTGCTCGCGGCCCGCGCCCAGGCGCCCTTCAACAGCACCGAAGACCTTGCGCTGCGCGCCGAGCTCGACGCCAGAGACATGGCCGCGCTTGCCGCCGCCGATGCGCTGATGTCGCTGTCGGGCCATCGGCGCCAGCAGGTCTGGGACGCCACCGCGACGCGCGACACGGGCAGCCGCGGCGCCACTTTGCTGCGCGGTGTGCCCGTCAACGAAGAGGCCTTGCAATTGCCCGCCGCGCCCGAGGGCGAAGAGATCGTCGGCGACTACGCCGCGCTCGGCCTCACGCTGCGGCGCCATCCGCTCGCGCTGCTGCGCCCGCGCCTCGCGCGCATGAAGCTCATGAGTGCCGAGCAGCTTCGGCAGGTGCCCACCGGACAGACCGTGCGCGCCTGCGGCATCGTCAAGGGCCGCCAGCGGCCCGGCACCGCCAACGGCACCATCTTCGTCACGCTCGAGGACGAGACCGGCAACGTCAATGTCATCGTCTGGAACCACGTCATCGACGCCTGGCGCGAGCCGCTGCTCAAGTCGCACCTGCTCGCGGTGCAGGGCACCTGGCAGCGCGACGACGACAACCAAGGCAAGGTGCAGCACCTCATTGCCACCGGCTTCAAGGACCTGACCCCGCTCATGGGCCGACTGGCCGAGAGCAACACCAGCCGCGATTTCCATTGAAGCCGGCCCGCATGCCCATGAAGACCCCCATGCAACCGATCGTTCCATGGCTCGCGCCCGACGCTCGTTTTCGCTAACCTGTAGCCCATGTCCGCACTCGTCCTTGACCTTCCCGTGGCCGGGCCCATCGGTCCGCCGCCGCCCGCGCCCGACGTGCCGGTTCCCATGCCGCCGCCGCCTCCGCCACCCGAAGGCGATCCACCGCCCGTCGTGCCGCCAATCGAAGACCCCGGCTTTCCGCCGCCCGTGGGCGACCCGCCGCCGCCCATGCAGCGCGCCGAGGTGCCGTTCGGCAAGCACCATGCGCGGCGGCTGCGCGAGATCTACCGTTCGGCCGGCTGGCCCTGCTGCGACGCCATCGAGGTCGAGCTGCTCGCGGGCGGCTTTCTGGAGCGCGTGCGCACCGCACACGGCCACGAGACCTTGCGCGTCACCGATGCCGGCATTGCACGCATCGCCACCACGCTCACCCTCAACCGCGCGGCGCTCTCGCCGCACGAGGCGCTGGTCGAGCGCGTGGCGCGCGAGATGACCCGCGGCGGCCGCATCGCCTGGCGCGGCCTGGGTCTGCGGGCGCGCCTGCCCGCGCTCGAAGAGGGCGGCAAGCCGCGCTGGTGCATGGCCCGGCCCGACGTGTTCTCGATCCGGAACACCAGCGTCGAGGCCTATGCGCACCCCATCGTGCACGAGGTCAAGGTCAGCCGCGCCGACCTGCTCGGCGACCTGCGCAAGTCCGACAAGCGCGCGGCCTACCTCGACCTGGGCGGCGAGTGCTGGTACGTGCTGGGCAACGATGCGCGCGGCCGCTGCATCGCGTCACCCGACGAGATACCGGCCGAATGCGGCGTGCTCTTGCTCGACGGCGAGCGGCTCGTCGTCGCGCGCGCCGCCGTGCACCGCGCCTTCGAACGCATTCCCTTCGGCGTGTGGATGGCGCTCGCGAAGGCGCAGCCCATTGCGGGCTTCGACGACGATGCGCAGGACATGCTGGGCGAACTCGCGGCCGCGGCCGGATAGCTTGGCCGGGTAACGCGGCGCCTTTCTCGAAAGAAAAGAAGCACAACGCCAACCCGCTCAGCCGGCCTTCGACCCCCAATACACCGCGGTCGTGCGGATGACGCGTGCCGCCTGAACGCGGATGTCGGCGCCTTCGCGAAGCTTGGCAGGGTGCGCGTCGATCGCCACCCGGAACGGCCAGGTCGACAGCCGCGCTGCCGCATGCGCCCGCGGCAGCTGGCGCAGCAGCGGCGAGAAAAACAGGACCCGCGCAGAGGGGGAAGAGGGTGCCGGCGGGCGGGCGGTGGTCATGGTGTCGCCTCGAATGTTGCTCTTGGAGACGATCGATTCTAGAGGGTGAACTGTATGGATGTACAGTTATTTTGCCGGCGCGGGAGACGGCCCGCAACGCACCTCAAGGACTGACGCTCCGGTCGCGGCTGCGATAGTCAGGGCTGATCAGCGAGTGCCACGGCTGAGCGTTGCGAATGCTGAGGTCGAGCAGGTCCAGCAGTGTCCAGTCGAGGATGTCGCTTTGAAAGCGCCTCGCCGAAAGATCGGCGCGCGTCGATGCGCTGACGGCCCCGGATGTCCAGAGCAGCATCGGCACCTCGTAGCCGGCCCGGTTCTCGGCGTGCCCCGCATGGTTGCGTGTGTGGCCGACATCCTGGCCGTGGTCCGAGGTGTAGAGGAAGGCGCTGGGCTGGTTCGTCTTGTGCTGCATGAAGCCATCGAGAAGGCTGGAGACCACGTGGTCGTGATAGCGCAGTGCGTTGTCGTATTCATTGCGTTGGGCCACGATCCAGGGCATGCGGCCAGCCTTGCGCATTTGCGCCGTCACGCTGTCGGCAACGCCATTGAATACCTTGAATTCATCCGGGCGTCGCTGGTCGTAGTGAGGATGCGCACCGAGCAGGTGAACGATGATGAGCTTCCTCGGTGCCGGGTCCTTCAGTGCGGCCGCCCACGCAGGCAGAAGGCGTTCATCCAGGCTTCGATCGCCGCGCCTTCCGCCCGGATTGGGAAGGAACCTGACGTCGGCCTCCTCGGCAAAGCGGTTGTTGATGTAGCGGTCGTGCTGGTTCGAGATCCAGAACGTCTTGTAGCCTGCCTCGCGCGCCATCAAGGTCACGCTCGGTACGGCTTCGTCGTCGACCTCGTTCTCCAGGTCCCTCGCCGTCAGCATGTGCTGGAACGCACCGACCGTGTGGCTGCTCGCCGACAGCACGTCCTTGAACACCACGAGTTGGCCCTGTCGTGCATCGAGCCGGGGTGATGTCGCGCGCGCATAGCCGTAGAGGCTCCAGTTGTTGCGGTTGATGCTCTCTCCGACGACGAATGCAACGGTATTGCGCTCCGGCCCCGTGTAGGCGACGTCCAGTGCATCGAGCTTGTCCTCGGTCGCAGCTCGCTTGAGCGCCAGCATGCGGATGCCCGCCTGGTACTCGACGTAGCTGGACGCTTGCCCTGGCCAGTACAGGAACGGATTCGATCCCCGTGCCGTTGCATTGACCTGCACGCCGAGAAAGAGCGCAACGCACACGATGCCGGCGGCGGGATGCGAACGCGCCCGCCTGCGCCGATGCCACGACCAAATGAGCAGCAACGACGCCGCGCCGGCCGCAGCCAGGTGCAGCGCCAGGTCGACGGCATGGTGCCGGGCGAACTCCATCGACTCCGCAGCCGAGGTGTTCCCGACCGCATCGAGCACGAGCGCCGCGTCGGGATGGGTCCGGTAGACGGCCATGAGAAAGGAGCGCAGCAGCAGGTCCCCCGCGAACCCGAGGCGCCATGCCACCTCGAGAACGGCGCGCAGCCCCGCCAGGGGAGGCACCGCACGCAGTGCGCAGGCACCGAGGCAGAAGACCAGTGCCGCTTTCGCCGAGTCGCGCCACCCGATGTCGAAAGCCAGGTACATGGCGCACAGCAGCGCTGCGGCCAGCACAGGCTCCAGCCCCCCGGGAAGCGCTCGCGGCGATCGATGTACCCGCATCAGCGCAGGATGAGAACCGGCGCCACACTCGTGCGCAGCAGCGTCGTGGTGGTGCTTCCCACGATCAGTTGCCGGATGCGCGAGTGGCCATAGGCGCCCATCACCAGAAGCGCCGGCGCCTGGCCCGCAACCAGCGCGGGCAGCACATCCTCGGGGTCGCCGGCGGCCAGCACCGTTTCCACCGCGAAGCCTGCGTCCGCGAGCACGCGCCGTGCATCCTCGAGCTGGCGCCGGGCTTCCGGTGTCTCGGAACCGGCCATCGCCAGAAGTGCCGGAAGACCGGCCAGCATCGGGCTGCGCGCCACGGTCTCGACCATCTTGCGCGCCGTCGGGCTGCCGTCGAAGGCAATGACGAACCGTGCAGGGGCCGCGAAGCCGTCGCTCGTGGCGACCAGAACCGGGCGCTTGACCGAGCGGATGACGCGCTCGACGTGGTGGTCGAGATGAACCCTGCCGTGCGACGCCTCTGCGCGCCGATGCTCGCCGAGCACGAACAGGCGCGCCTCGGTCTCGACCTCGAGCACGCTGTCGACCAGCTCGCCATGGCGAAGCCGCGCATCGTGGCGCCCGACGCCTGCGGCCTCGGCGCGTTCGCGCGCGGCAGCCAGCAGGCGGCGGCCGCTTTCGGTGGCCAGCTTGCTGCGCTTCTCATCGAGTTCGCTCAGTTCCTGCAGCAACGACTCCTGGGCGTCGAGCCCGATCGCGCCGCTGTAGTCGCCGGCCGACGCGCGGCCCGGATGCCGTTCCAGCACATGCAGGAATTCCAGTGGCACATCCAGCCGCTGCGCCGACCAGGCGGACCAGTCGATCACCGCGGCAGTATTGCCGAGCCCGTCGATACAGGCGTAGACCTTGTTCATGGCGAGTCTCCTTCAGTGCATGAGTTTTTCGACGGCGCCCGGCTTGTCGTGGAGCGCGAAGCGGTCCACCAGCGTCGCGCTGGCCTCGTCGAGGCCGATGACTTCGACATCCGTGCCTTCGCGCTTGAACTTGAGCACGACCTTGTCCAGCGCGCTGACGGCGGTGATGTCCCAGAAGTGGGCACGGCTCACGTCGATCCGGACCTTCTCGACCACTTCCTTGAAGTCGAAGGCACCGACGAACGCTTCGGAAGAGGCAAAGAACACCTGCCCAACCACCGCGTAGTTGCGCATGCGGCCCTCGGCGTCGCTGCTGCGGTCGATGCGCAGCACGCGGCCGACCTTGTGCGCGAAGAAGATGCCCGAGAGCAGCACGCCGACGAAGACGCCCTTGGCCAGGTCGTGCGTGGAAACCGTCACGGCCACCGTGGCGATCATCACCAGCGATGAACTCGGCGGGTGCTCGCGCAGCTTGCGAACCGAGTCCCAGCTGAAGGTGCCGATGCTGACCATGATCATCACGGCGACCAGGGCCGCCATCGGAATCATCTTGACCCAGGGCCCGAGAAAAACGATCAGGATCAGCAGGAACAAGCCGGCGCAGAAGGTGGAAAGCCGCCCGCGGCCGCCCGACTTCACGTTGATGACCGACTGGCCGATCATCGCGCAGCCCGCCATGCCGCCGATGAACCCGGTGGCGATGTTGGCCACGCCCTGGCCCATGCATTCGCGGTTCTTGTTGCTGGTGGTGTCCGTCAGGTCGTCCACGATGGACGCGGTCATCATGGATTCGAGCAGGCCGACGACGGTCAGCGTCAGTGCATACGGCAGGATGATCCTCAGGGTCTCGAGGTTCAGCGGTACGTCCGGCAGCAGGAACACCGGAAGGCTGTCGGGCAGCTGGCCCATGTCGCCCACGGCGCGGATGTCGAGCTTCAGCACCACGGCGACGATGGTCAGCACGACGATGCACACCAGCGGCGAGGGGATCGCACGGCTGATGTACGGAAAGCCGTAGATGATCGCGAGGCCGGCGGCCGTCATCGCGTAGACGACCCAGGTGACGTTCGTGAGTTCGGGCAACTGTGCGAGGAAGATCAGGATGGCCAGCGCGTTGACGAAGCCCGTGACGACCGAGCGGGACACGAAGCGCATCAGCGAGCCCAGCTTGAGCAGGCCGGCCACGATCTGAAGCAGGCCCGTCAACACGGTGGCCGCAAGGAGGTACTGCAGCCCGTGCTCCTTGACGAGGAGCACCATCACCAGCGCCATGGCGCCGGTGGCGGCGGAGATCATGCCCGGCCGCCCGCCGGCGATGGCGATGACGACGGCCATGCTGAACGAGGCGTACAGACCGACCTGGGGATCGACGCCGGCAATGATCGAGAAGGCGATGGCTTCCGGGATGAGGGCAAGTGCCACGACGAGGCCGGCCAGGAGATCGCCGCGCACGTTGGACAGCCAATCTTTGCGAATGGATGAAAGGAGCATGAAAAAAGAAGGGCCGCGCCGGGCAAGAAGCCGGCGGCCACAGGTATTCAGAAGAGATCAAGCGCAAGCCGAGGCTTGCGAAGAGGCGTGCGCGAATCAGCGCAGCGGAATCGGCGGGACCTCAGGGCGGGGTCACCGTGCAGAAGTAGCCGCGCGGAAGCCCGCTGCCAGGAAAGCCTGGGCGGTGCGTCATGGCGGTGCGGCACTTGTGCATCGCATCATTTTAGACCGCGCCGCAGTCCACCATCAAGCAGCCTGCCGCTCCGGCTTTGCCGACCGCGGCGCTTCGCTTCGCGCGAGCCACAGCCCGCTTGCGACGATCAGCGCCGCGCCGCCCAGCGTCCATGCGTCGGGCGTGGCCCGCCAGAACAGCCAGTCGAGCACCAGCGCCCAGGCCAGGGCGCTGTATTCGAAGGGCGCGATGGCCGCGGCCTGGCCGTGGCGAAACGCCTCGGCAATGCACATCTGGCCCAGGAAGCCGCTGACGGCCAGGCCCCCGAGCACCCACAGCTGCGCGGACTGGATCGGCACCCATTGCGGCGCCGCCAACAGGCTGCCGCCCACGGCCATGCCCGCCGTGGTCCAGAAGACCAGCGCGGCGCTCGATTCGGTGCGGCTGATGAGCCGGCCCAGCATGTTCGACAGCGCATAGCAGACCGCGGCCGCGAGCACTGCGATCGCGCCCATCGACAGGAACGAACTCCGCTCGGGGCGCAGCGCGATCACCACGCCGACGAACCCCAGGCCGATCGCGACCCAGTGCCGCGGCTGGACCGACTCACCGAGCAGCGGCACCGCGATGAGCACCATCAAGAGCGGCGCGATGAAGCTCAGCGTGTAGGCCTGGGCCAGGCCGAGGGTCTTCAAGCCATAGACGAACAGCACCAGCATCGTCATGTTCAACGTGGCGCGCAGCAGGTGCAGGCGCCAGCGCAGCCGCCGGTTGAACACGCCCGCAGCCTCGCGCCGCCAGGCGATGTAGACGCACACCAGCGGCAACGCGGTCAGACCGCGCAGCGCCATCACCTGCACCGGCGGGTAGTGCCCCGAAAGGTTCTTGAGCAGTGCGTCCATGCAGGCGAAGAAGGCGCAGGCCAGCAGCATTGCGGCGATGCCGCGCAGGGTTCCGGTGGGGTGCAAGGTGGGGGGTGTCTCGCGGCAATGGGCCGGGGGAGGGGCCTCGTTCTGGAGAGCGAAGCATAGCTTTTGCGGGGAGATTTCGCCCGCTGACGGAAACCTGGACCCAGCTTCTCAACGCCTCGGTCGCCTGTCCGTGAAGACCGCACGTTGGGCATCGAACGCGCGCCGGTACGCCGGACGCGCCTCGGCGCGAGCGACGTAGGCCTCGAGGCTCGGGTATTCGGCGAGGATGCCGGTTCCTTCCAGCCGGCGCAGCACCAGCACCATCGTCAGGTCTCCGGCGCTGAACGCGCCGTCGAGCCACTCGGCGTCGCCGAGCCGGCGTGAAAGCTGATCCAGCCGGACCCGGACCCGGTCCTCGATGAGCGGCAGGCGCTCCGCGTACCAGTGCTTGTCGGCTTCGGCATAGGGCACCTGCTCACGTTCCACGATCGGCGGTTCGACGGTGTTGAGCGCTGCGAACATCCAGGCAATGGCGCGTGCACGGGCATCGACATCGTCCGGCAGCAGGCCGGCGTGCCGCTGCGCGATGTGGAGGATGATCGCGCCCGACTCGAACAGCACGAGATCGCCTTCTTCGTACGTCGGGATCTGCCCGAACGGATGCAGCGCGAGGTGCGGCGCCTGCTTCATCGCCTCGAACGAAACCAGGCGCACGGCGTAGGGCTGGCCCACTTCCTCGAAGGCCCAGCGCACGCGCATGTCGCGCGCCAGCCCCTGGCCCTCGTCGGGCGACGCTTCGAAGGCGGTGATGACGGGGATGGCCGGAGGGCGTCCGGCTGTCGGAGTGGTGGCGGGTTGGCTCATGCGCGGCTCCATGGCGAAGAGGGGGACAGGCATTCTCCCCCTCAGCGATGCCCGCAACGCTCATGACCTGCCTGATTCGCCACTCAGTGCCGCTCCGCCCCCGCCAGTGGATGCGCAGCCAGTTGCTGCGCCGCCAACTGCAGCAGCACCGGATCGATCACCGGTTCGCTCTTCGCCACCGCCCCCGGCGCACAGCGCCCGTAGGTGTCGTCGAAGCGCACGATGTCGTCCTCGCCGAGGTAGCCGCCGGTCTGTACCTCGATCACCTCGAGCATGGTCATGCCGGGGTTCTCCAGGCGGTGGATGGCGCCGAGCGGCAGGTAGATCGATTCGTTCTCGCGCACCAGGCTGACCTGGCCGTCGCAGGTGGCCTTGGCGGTGCCCTGCACCACGATCCAGTGCTCGGCGCGGTGGTGGTGCATCTGCAACGAGAGCTTGCAGCCCGGCTTCACGGTGATGCGCTTGACCTGGAAGCGCTCGCCCATGTCGAGCCGGTCGTAGGCGCCCCACGGTCGGACGACGCGGCGGTGTTCGGTGGCCTCGGCCTGGCCGTCGAGCGCGAGCATCTTCACCACTTCGCCCACGCGCTCGGCGCAATCGGCACTGGCCACGAGCACGGCGTCGGGGGTGTCGACGATGATGAGGTTCTCGGTGCCGAGCGCCACCACGGGGCGGTGCGGCGCATGGATGAAGGTGTCGCGCGAACCGATAGCGGTGGCCCGGCCGCTCAGGCGGTTGCCGGTGGCGCTGTCGGCCTCGTGCAGCTTGGCCACGGCGTTCCAACTGCCGACGTCGCTCCAGTTGCCGTTGAACTTGACGACGGCGATGTCGCGGTGCTTCTCCATCACGGCGTAGTCGATGCTCTCGCTGCGGCAGGCGGCGAAGGCCTGCGGGTCGAGCCGCTGGAAGCTGCCGTCGACCGAAACGGCGGCGGTCGCGCGCTCGCAGGCCTCGACGATGTCGGGCGCATGCGTGCGCAGTGCACCGAGCAGCGTGCCGGCGCGCGCCAGGAAGATGCCGGCGTTCCACCAATAGCCGCCATGCAGGATGAGCGACTCGGCCACGTCGGCCGAAGGCTTCTCCATGAAGCGCATCACGGCGCGGCCACAGCCATCGGGCAGTTCGGGGCCGGCCTCGATGTAGCCGTAGGCCGTGCTCGCAAAGCTCGGCGCAATGCCGAAGGTGACGATGCGGCCCGCGAGCGCGGCGCCGATGCCGCTGCGCACGGTGTCGGCGAAGAGCGCGCTGTCGGGAATGTGGTGGTCCGACGGCGCGAACAGCAGCAGGTCGTCGTCGTGCTCGGCGAGCAGCGCGGCAGCGGCGATGGCGGCCGCGGTGTTGCGCGCCACGGGCTCGAGGATCTGGCGGCCGGTGATGCCGGCGTTCTCGACGGCCTCGCGCACCAGGTAGCGGTGCTCCTCCGACGCGATGCAGGTGATGTTGCGATTGAGCCGGCCGAGCCGCTCGAGCGTGAGCTGCAACAGGCTCTTGCTGCCGATGAGCGGCGCAAACTGCTTGGGCAGCGCCTTGCGCGACAGCGGCCACAGGCGCGTGCCGTTGCCGCCGCACAGCACGACGGGGTGGATGACGGGATCCCCCGCGTTGTCGCTGAAGTGGAGGATGTCGGTGTTCATGTTCATGGAAATGTTCCTTGGAATGGCGCTCGTTCTCAGAGCTGGCCGGTGTGGGTGGCAAGGCTCACGGCCTGGGCGCGCGAATGCACGTGCAGCTTCTTGTAGATGTTCTTGATGTGGGCGTTGACGGTCTGCCCCGAGATGCCGAGTCGCAGGCTGATCTCCTTCGACACGCAGCCGCGCGCCACGCAGCGCAGCACCTCGCGTTCGCGCGCGGTCAGGGTGACTTCGCGCGTCGGCGTCTCGGGCGCGGGCGGCTCCTCGGTGCCTTGCAGGTTCATGCGCGACAGCAGGCGGCGCGTGAGCTTGGGCGTGATGACGGCGCCGCCGTTCACCACGTGCAGCACAGCCTGCGCGAAGCTCTGGAGCCAGGCGTGCTTGAGCAGGTAGCCGGTGGCGCCGAGCTCGAACGAATGGATCACGTGGGCATCGTCCTCGAGCGCCGAGATAACGATGATCTCGCAGTGCCGGTTGAGCTTGCGCGCTTCGCGGATCAGGTCGAAGCCAGAGCCGTCGCCGAGCCGCAGGTCGACCATGAGCACGTCGAACTGGTGGGTGGCGAGCAGCCGCCGCCCGTCGCGCACGCTGCCGGCCTGGGCTTCGAGCTGGATGCGCAGGTCCGAGAGCAGCTCCTGGGCGATCACGCGGCGCATGAATTCGTCGTCGTCGACCAGCAGCACGCGCACGGGCGCATCTTCCTGGCCCGTGAGGAAGTGCGGCCACAGCGGCTCGGGTGGTGGCACGACGCCACCCGGGTACATGGGCCGGCGCTCCTGCGCTCGGCTACCGTCGGGGCTGTCGGAAGAAAGAGGCACGGTATCGGGCATGTGATTTCCCTGTGGGATGGCGGTTGTACGGGTCGATCAGTCGGATCAGTCGGCGACGCAGCGCAGCAGCTCCTGCTCGAGCCGCAGCAGGATGGCGTTTCGGTCCAGCTCGGTTTCCGCGAACGCGCGCGCGGCGGCGCCCATGGCCTCGCGTTGCGGGCGCGACACCGCGAGCCGTGCAATGGCGTCGGCCAGCGCGTCGGCGTCGCCGGGCGGCACCACGAGGCCGCGGCCCGCGACCACGCGGCTCAGTTCGGTGCCTTCATGCGCGGTGACGATCACGGGCTTGCCGCTCGCGAGCATGCCCGCGAGCTTCGAGGGCATCACGAGGTCGGCGGCATCGGCGCGCTGCGGCAGCACGTGGATGTCGGCCATGCCGAGCAGTTCGTTGAGCCGATCGGCGGGCTGGAGATCGAGAAAATGAACGCGCGCCAGGTCGGCGCAGGCGGCCTTGAGCGGCTCACGGCTCGGCCCGTTGCCGCACAGCACGAAGTGGATGTGTGCCGCCGCCACCAGCCGGTGCGCCGCGTCGGCCAGCAGCTCGATGCCCTGCTTGTTGCCGAGGCTGCCCGCATAGAGCACGACGACGTCGTCGGCTGCGATGCCGAGCGCGGCGCGGTAGCCGTTCGGCGCCGGGACGCCATCGGCCGCCGAAGCGGCGGGCTGCGGAAAGATCGTGCGCACGTCCACCCAGTTGGGCAACAGCACGAGGCGGGTCTCGTCGATGCCCTTGCCGCGCGCCTTGTCGAGCATGGCGGCCGAGATGGTCGACACGCGATGGAAGCGCCCGAGCAGCCAGCGCTCGGCCGACAGCGCCAGGCGCCGCACGCGCGCGCCGCGCACCAGGCCCAGGTCGAAAGCGGCATCGACCTCGTAGTCCTGGATGTGCAGCCACGACTTGATGCCGAGCATGCGCGAGAAGAAAAGCACCGCCGGCGCGCACATGAGCGGCGGCTCCACGACGAAGACGATGTCGGGCTTCCAGCGGATCTGCCCGAACAGCAGCGGCACGCTCGACACCATGAACGACAGCAGATGCGCCAGCCTGGCCAGTGCGCGCGGCCGTGCGGGCACCCAGGTGGGCGCGCGCCACACGGTGATGCCGCCGCACTCGGTCTTGCTGTAGGCCCAGGCCCGATGCCCTTCGAATGGCACCCAGTGCGGAAAGAAGGGCGGCGACGCGATCACGCGCACCTCATGGCCCTTGGCGTGCAGCCACTGGGCCATCTCGCCCGAGTACTTGCCGATGCCGACGAGCTCGGGCGTGAAGTTCATCGAATACAGAAGGATTTTCACGGGGTCGATCTTTCGGGGGAGCCGCGGACCAGCCGCACGAACGGATAGAAGCCGAACTGCCGGCGCATGCGCACTTCATAGAGAACGAAGTCGGTCAGGCAGGCAATGAAGAACACGTAGTGCGGCTTGGTGGGGTAGAGCGGCACCACCACCGCGTACGACGCCAGCCGCAGCAGCACCTCGAGCAAGGCCCAGCGCCCGAGCGCGCCCATCGGCGTCTTCAGCGCGAGCTGCATCTCGTGGTGGATGGTGTAGGTGCGCAGCAGGAAGTAGGGCGCAATGCAGAGGAAGATCTCGAGCGCCTCGCCACCCATCTTCAGGAGCGGCGCGGCCAGCGTGATGACCACGGCGAGCCCGGCAAAGAGCACCGCACCGAGCAGCAGCGACTGCTTCGCGAGCTGCAGCGTCGAAGCCTCGTGGCTGCCACCCTCGACGCCCAGCATGGCGCGCGTGCGGGTGTACAGAAAGGCCTGTACGAACTGCGAGGGCGCCTCGGCCAGCAGGAACGCGATTTTGAACGCGCCCACATAGCCGAGCGGCATGAAGAACGCGACCACCAGCAGGTCGGACTTGCGCAGCAGGAACATCAGCAGCGAATAGCCGGTGGCGCGCGCCTGCGCAGGCAGCGCAAGCGCCGCGGGCCCGGCGGGCGGCCCCTCGGCCCAACCGGTGCGCAGGCTGGCCGCGCCCACGAGCAGCAGCGCCACCAGGTTGACGAGCAGTAGGTGCGATGCGCTGATGCCCACGCCCAGTGCCGCGAGCGCGGCGACGCCGATCAGCAGCACGGTCGCGCGGATGCCGGCTTCGAGGTTCAGCAACCCCGCATAGCCCATGCCCCGGCTGAACGACAGCCGCAGGCTGATGACCGAGAACAGCGCGAGCGTGACGGCCAGCAATGCGAAGGGCGCGCCCATCACCGGCAGGTGCTGCAGCGCGAGGATGCCCGCGACCAGCAGGATGCCCGCCGGCAGCCCGATCGCGAGCGTGCGCCCGATGTCGCCGCTCTGCACACCGGGCGGCACGTGTGCGGCTTCGCGCGAGAACAGCAGCGAGCTGCCGAGCGTGGCCATGACCATCGCCACCTCGAGCACCGACTGGTAGATCGAGTAGGCGCCGAACTCCGCCGGCGGCACATAGGCCGCCATGGCGAACAGCGCGACGAAGCCCGCGAGGTACACGTACAGCCGCGAAGCCAGCGCGCCCAGCCCGCGAAGCCCGGCACCGGGCGCGGCACCGAAGCCGGCCAGTCCGATCGCGCGGTGCAGGAGCGGGCTCGTCATTTCGACACGCGGGCGTCGGCCAGGAGGCCGGCGTCCACAGCGCGCCGCGAGCGCAGACCGAAGACGAAGGCGAAGTTCTTGGCGCGGCGCGCGAAATGCAGCGCATAGGTCAGCAGCGCCACCATGCCGGTGCGGCCTTCGAGCGCATGCGCCATCGCCATCTTGGCGCTGCCCTGAAAGTGCAGCGCCAGCACGTCGATCATTTCGCCAGTGGGCTTGACCACGCGCGGCAGCCCGTCGATGTGCACGATGCGCTTGGCCCCGCCGCGCACCTCGAATTCGTTCGGATGCAGGTTGTGGCCGCCATTGATGTTGTGATCGATCACGCGCCCACCGAACACGCGATTGATGGGCTCGAAGTTTCCGCTTGCCTGCGCCCACAGATGCAGCAGCGTCATGTCCGAGACGCCGCCGCGCACACCGCGCGCGCCGAAGCGCGCCGCGATCGCGCGCAGCTTGCGGCGCCCCGAGGGCGTGGCGTAGGTGTTGAGCACGAAGGCCAGAAAGCGGCGCAGGCCGATGGCCGTCCAGTAGCTCACATGCGGCGAGACCTGGCAGGGGTCCCAGCCGGCCGGTGGGCGCATGTACGAGCCCGAGAAATCGGCCTTGCCAGCCACGCGGCGGATGTGCGCACCGATGCCGCGGAACAGCAGCACGTCGCTGTCGATCAGCACGAACTCGCGGCAGTCGGGGTTGGCGTCGAGAAAATTGGCCAGCAGGAAATAGCGCCGAAAGCAGATCTTCTCGAACTCTGGCGGGTTGCTCGACAAGTGGACGTAGCTGCTGCACAGGCGCTCGTAGGCGGGCCCGGCGTCGGTGCCCGAAAGCACCACAAGCGGCTCTTGCGCCCGCGCGGCGGATTCGCGGCACAGTTGCAGCGTCTTGTTCTGGCGGTCTTCCACCACGACGAAGACCAGGGGCGTGTTGTTCATGTTCATGGAATGGGTCGATCGGAGTTGGCTGGTTTCAGGGCCGGGTGGGTGCGGTCGCGCTGCGCACCAGGGCGACGTGCGCGGGCAACAGGCGCAGTCCGTTGTCGAGCGGCAGGTCGAGCGTGAAGAGGCCACCGCGCGCCCGAGCGTCGGCGATCCAGCCGCGCAGCTGGTCGGCCGAGAAGCGCGGCGCGGTGGTCTGGCCCCACGAGGCGCCCAGCGGCGTGAGCAGGTGGAAGACCAGGTTCGAGGGCCGTTCGGCCAGGGTTGCCGACAGCGACGTCGGCGGGGGCGGCTGCATGAACTCGCCCGCCATCAGGTTCTGGCACGGTGCGGCGCGTGCGCTGAAGCGCGCCGGGCCCTCGCCCGCATTGAAAGCCAGCCAACGGTTCGCGCCGCCGCCGCTCTTTGCCGCGGCGCAGAGCGCGTTCCAGCTTTCGGGCGACATGCCCTGCGTGTTGTAGGTGCCGTCGAACCACCAGCCGCGGGCAAGCGGCCCGTAGTGTTCCGACCAGTAGCGGATCACCGCACTCCAGGCGGCCGTGAAGCGCGCGGGCGGCGGCTGCTGCTCCGACACGTCGCCCAGGCACGCCATCAGGTACGGGTCGGCTTGCGGCGCGCGGAACGGCAAGTAAAGCACCAGCCCGATGCCGCGGCGTTCGAGCGCGCGGCCGATCTCGAGCGGCAGGTCGCGCGGCGGGCGGTGCCGCGCGCTCTCGGGGCAGAGCGCCTCGAGTGCGGCATTGGGGGCGATGAACTGGCCGTTGTTCTGGCCGAGCGTGAGCACCAGGTACGAGGCGCGCATGCCCGCAAGCGCGGCGGCCAGCGCCTCGACGTCGAAGCGCGCGACGTCGGCCACGGTCTGCTTGTCGGGCAGGTAGTGAATCATCACGCCGAAGCCGGGCACGGGTGCCTCCTGCGGCTGGGCGATGGCGAGTGCCGGCGCGGCGCCGAGCAGCGCCGTCGCCGCGAGCCGCCGGACCGCGCGCAGGGCTTGTTTCTTCTTCATCATCTTCATGGCAGCGCTCCCGCGAGCACAGCCGGCTCGCGTTGCTTGAGCGTGAGGTAGCGCCCCGCCACCGCGCCCGGCGTGCAGGCCTCGGCCAGCGACCAGGGCCGCTTCGTCGCCCGGTGTGTGGCCAGGTAGTGGCCGAGCGCATTGAGGTCGCAGGCTTCGTCGTCGACGAGGAACGCGTAGCCGCCGAACAGCTCGCGGTGCACCGGTATGTTCGACAGAACCAACGGCACGCCAAGCGTCGCGGCCTCGGCAGCTGACAGGTTGAAGCCCTCGAAGGTCGACAGCGAGATGAACGCCGCCGCCCCGCCATACAGGCGGATCAGTTCGTCGCGCGAGACCAGGCCGCGGTGCCGGATGCAGGCGCGGAGGGCCGGATCGAGGCCCGCCACCATGCGCTTCACCTCGGCCGCGCCGTTGCCGGTGATGTCGAGGAAATCGACCATGCCTTCGCGCTTCATGCGCGTGAACAACGCCAGCGTGCCGCTGAAGTTCTTGTGCGGGTAGTAGTGATAGGCGGCGATCAGGTAACGCTCGCCGGGCGCGGCCCCGGCCGCGGCATCCGGTGCGGGTGCCTGCACCGCGTCCACGGGATTGAAGATCACCGTGGCATGCCGGCAGCGCGGAAAGTGGCGCTCGAAATCCTCCTGGCTGCTCTGGCTGATGAAGACCACGTGGGCCTGGCTGCGCGCCGCGCGGCGCAGGCTCCAGTCGAGCCACAGCCGCTTGGCGGCGCTGAAATACTGCGGGTACGACTTGTACTGCAGGTCGTGCACGATCACGATCGAATCGCGGTGCCGCCCGAACGGCGAAAACGGAAGGAAGTAGTTCGGGAACAGCGAGAGCATCCGCTCGCCCGTGGCCAGCATGCGCAGGCGGTGGTAGTTGTAGATCAGCGTCTCGAGCAGGAAGCGGCTGAACCCGACGCGCCGCGCCGCGGCAAAGAGCCGCGGATGCCGCTCGCTGACGGGCACGATGCGGTCGCCTTCGGAAAGCTGCATGCCGCGCAGCAGCAGGTCCGACACGTTCAGCACGCCGCCCGCGCCACGGTTCAGGCGGATGGTGTCGTAGAAGAGGTAGCTCGCCATGGCGGTATCAGGCCGTGCCGGCCGGCGCCAGCGTTGCGATGCGGCGATGCCGCCCGGCAGCGGCGCGCGCGCTCAGCACGCCCGCGAGCACCGCGGCGATCACGCCCGAGGCAGCGAACGGACCCCAGCCGAGGATCGGCCCACGCAAGAACGGCACGTACGCCGCGATCAGCACCAGCGCCACCAGGTAGCTGCCCGTCACCGCGACCGGCCGGTCGACGAGCCTGTCGGCCACGCGAGCAGCGGCCGAGATAGCAAGCCCGAGCAGCACCGGCCCCAGCAAACCGAAGTCGAAGTACGCCGTCGTGAAGGGCGGCAGCGAGAGATTGGCCTGCGAGAAGTTGTTCAGGATCGACGGCCAGCCCAGCGGATCGAAGTCGGGGAACATCTTCAGGTCGCGCGGCAGGAAGAACGAGAACGCCGACAGCAGGTAGCGTCCCATGCCGAGGTCGGGCGAGGGCGCGCGCTCGATGATGCCGGCCACGATGAACATCGCGTCGAAGTCGGGGCTGAACGGAAAGGCCGTGAGCGCCTCGTCCCAATAGCTGCCGCGCGAGATGAAATTCAGCACCGGGCCCAGGCCCGCGATGGTGCCGAAGACGAGCACCGGCAGCACCCAGCGCCGCCGCTGGCTGAAGACATGGATGGCGAGCGGCAGCAGCCCGATGAGCAAAATCTGCCGCGGCGTGTTGACGGGGTTGGCCGCCAGCGCCGCCAGCGCGAAGGCCACGCCTGCGGTGCTCCAGGCCCAGACCGTGCGGCGTTGCAGGGCATGCATCGCGAGTGCCACGAAGCACATCGCCACCATGAGCTTCGGCACCGTCGAAAAGACGATGTAGTCGACCGGCTGGTTGATCTCTACGGGGATGATGCCGCGCGCGACGAAGTTGAGGTCGGGCCGGACGAACAGCGCCGCGAACGCCGCGAGCGCGCCGCCCAGCAGCAGCACGATGGGCGTTGCCGAGCGCAGCGGCTGCAGCCCCGCCGCGGGCACCGGTCGCGCCGGTCGTGCGGGCGGGGCCGGCATGCCGAGGCGCGCCGCCTCGATGCCTGCCATGTAGAGCAACAGCAGCAGCAGCGCCTGGCGGTGCGCTTCGGTGCCGAGGAGCCCGGTGTCCCAGAATGCCACGTCGGCGGCGATCTGCAGCGCCGGCGCGAGCGAGAAGTAGGTGAGCACCGTGGTGTAGTGGATCAGCAGGAACATGCTCGCGCCGGGCGCGGCAAGCATCGCGATCTGCACCAGCGCCAGTGCGCAGATGGCCGCATAGCCCCAGGCCGGGTCTGCCCAGCCGCAGACGAAGGCCGCGGCAATGCCGAACCAGAAGCAGAGTGTTCTCATATGAGCCTCTTCGAAACGTGTCGGTGGTGTCCGCGGATCAGGCGTGCGCCACTTCCTCGATGGGGCGCAGCGCGCGCTGGTAGTCGATGTAGGTGCGGCGCAGGCCCTCGGCCAGCGGCACCGTGGCGCGCCAGCCGAGCGAGGCGGCGCACGCCACGTCGAGCAGCTTGCGCGGGGCGCCGTCGGGCTGCGACGTGTCGAAGCGGATGCGGCCGCGGTAGCCCACCACCTCGCCGATCAGCGCCGCGAGATCGGCGATGGTCAGGTCCTCGCCGGTGCCGAGGTTGATGTGCGCGCACGTCGGGGTCGTGTGCTGCGCATAGGTCTCGCGCGAAAGCCCCATCACCGTGATGCAACCCTCGGCCATGTCGTCGACGAAGAGGAACTCGCGTCGTGCCCGGCCCGTGCCCCAGATCAGCACCTCGGGCGCGTTGGTGGTCTTGGCCAGGTGGAAGCGACGGATCAGCGCGGGCACCACATGGCTGTTCTCGATGTGGTAGTTGTCGCCCGGGCCGTAGAGATTGGTGGGCATCACGCTGCGGTAGTCGATGCCGTGCGAGGCGCCGTACTGCCGGTTGTAGCTTTCACACAGCTTGATGCCCGCGATCTTGGCGATCGCATAGGGCTCGTTCGTCGGCTCGAGCTTTCCGCCTAGCAGCGCGTTCTCGTGGATGGGCTGGTCGGCAAGCCTCGGGTAGATGCAGCTCGAGCCGAGGAACAGGAGACGCCTGACGTTCGCAAGGAACGCCTGGTGCGTGACATTGGCGGCGATCAGCAGGTTCTGGTAGATGAACTCCGCCGGGTAGGTCATGTTGGCGTGGATGCCGCCGACCTTCGCCGCCGCGAGGTAGACCTGGTCGATGCGTTCCGTGGCGAAAAACCGCCGCACGGCGTCCTGGTCGAGGAGATCGAGCTCCTCGTGGCTGCGCGTGACGAGCTCATGCCCGAGATCCAGCAGGCGCTTCACGAGCGCCTGTCCCACCATGCCGCGATGACCAGCAACGTAGATACGCATATGCACTTTCGGTTGAGGTTGGTTGAAAGAGGAGACGAATAAAACAAGAAAGGGCGGGATGGCGCGTCAGCGCGACCCCTGCGCGCCGGCCACCACCGCGAAGGTCTTCAGCAGGATCGCGATGTCCTGGCGCACCGACAGCGTCGCGACGTAGTCGGCGTCCATGGCCGCGCGGCGCCGGTAGCTGACCTCGTTGCGCCCGCTGACCTGCCAGAGCCCCGTGATGCCGGGCCGCACCGCGCAGTAGCTGCTCCAGTAGCTGCCGTAGAGCACCTTCTGCGCGAACATGCAGGGCCTGGGGCCGACCATGCTCATGTCGCCCTTGAGCACGTTCCAGAACTGCGGCAGCTCGTCGAGGCTGTACTTGCGCAGGAAGGCGCCGAAGCGCGTGATGCGCGGATCGGGATCGAGCTTCTGGTACTTGTCCCATTGCCGGCGCGCCTCTTGGTTCTCGCGCAGGTGCCGCGCCAGCACCGCGTCGGCATCCGGCGCCATCGAGCGGAACTTGTAGAAGCTGAAGATCCGGCCGTCGCGGCCGTAGCGCGGCTGCTTGTAGATCCCGGGCCGGCCCGAGGTCAGCAGCACGCCGAGCCAGATCAGCGCATAGGCCCACCCGAGCACGAGGAAGAAGGTGCTGGCCAGCACGATGTCCATGCCGCGCTTGGTGGCCAGGAGCAGCCGCGAGCTGCCCGCGGGACGCGCCCGCGCGGTCGAGCGCAGGGTGTTCACGCGGCACCTCCCGAGGTGGCGGGAGGCGGCAGCTCGGGGGCGACGCCCGGATAGGTGTGTGTGCGCTGCCGGTAGGCGCCGTAGCGGTAGGCCAGGCTGCCGTAGTAGCGCCGGCGCGTGTCGAGCGCGTTCAGCACCACGCCCTGGAAGTGTGCGCCGGCGTGGCGCAGCTGCTTGGCAGTTTCGGTCAGGTCGCCGATCTCGTTGTCGCCGGCGCGCGCCACCAGCAGGAGCGTGCCCATGCAGGTGGCCATCTCGGCCGACTCCGACGCGAGCAGCGCAGGCGGCGTGTCGACGATCACCACGTCGTAGTTCGCCGACGCCTTCTCGAGCACGCGCGAGAAGGCATCGCTCGTGAGCAGGCCCGTCGGGTCGGCGGGCAGCGCGCCGGTGGTCATCACGTCCAGGTGCGGCAGGACGCCCTTGTGGACCGCATGGTCGAGATCGAGGCTGCCCTGGATCAGCTCCGACAGGCCGCCCTTGCGCTTGAGCCCGAAGCGTGGTGCGAGGCTGCTGCGCCGCAGGTCGGCGTCGATCAGCAGCACGCGTCGGCCGGTCGACGCTAGCAGCGCCGCGAGGTTGGCCGACACGAAGGTCTTGCCCGCGCCCGGCGTGGGGCTCGAGATCATGATGCGGTTGTTGGGTGCGCGCGGCACCGCGAACTTGAGCGCGGTCCGCAGCCGCCGCAGCCCCTCGAGCGCGGGGTCGTCGGGGTGCTGCAGCGCGAGCAGGTGAACGCCGGCCTTGCCGTGGCGAATGTCGCTGTCGATCTGGCGCTGCCGCGTGCTCAGCGGCACGGTGCTGTAGACGTCGAGGCCGGTGTGCGCCTCGATCTCGGCCGGGCTCGCGATGGTCGTGCGCCACGATCTGCGCAGGAAGGTGGCCGCGGCGCCGGCGAAAAGGCCCGCGAGCAGCGCGAGCGCCATGGTGATCGCGGCCTTGGGCCGGATCTGCTTCTCGGGCAGCAGTGCCTGGTCGAGCACGCGCACGTTGCCGATGCGGCCTTCCTTGGCGAGCCGCATCTGCAGTGCGCTGTTCAGGAGCGACACGTAGAGGTCGGTGTTGACCTTGATGTCGCGCTGCATGCGCAGCGAATCCTGCTGCAACTGCGGCATGCGGCGGATGCGCTGCTCCACCCCGCCGAGCGCACGACGCAGCGTGTTGATCTGCGCGTCGAGGGTCACCACGGTCGGATCTCGGAAGGTGAAGCGCTCGGTCAGCTCATGCCGCTTCTGCGTGGCTTCGAGCAGTCGGGTCTGCAGGTCGGCGTTCTGCGCCAGCGCATTGCGCGCCTCGTCGTCGAGGCTGACCGTGCCGTTCTGGTTGCGGTAGCGGTTGTACGCCTCTTCGGATTCCTCGAGCTGCTGCTTCAGCTTGGGCAGCTCGGTGCCGAGGAAGTTGAGTGCGCGCTGCGCCTGGGCGGTCTTCTGGTCGATGTTGACGCGTACGTAGAGCCGCGCCACCTCGTTGAGGAGGTTGGTGAGCTGTGCCGGGTTGCCGCTCTGCCAGCTCACGTCCATGATCGAGGACTGCTTGCCCCGCTCGACCACGCGCAGGTCCTTCTGCAACTCGAGCAGCGTGAGCTGCGCCGACTCGCGCACCAGCTTGAACTCGGCCCCGGGCTGTGCCGAGATGGAGCCCACGAGAAGGCGCACCCGTCCGAGCGGGGTCTCGGCGTCGAGCGGTGTGCCGACCTTGCCGGCGAGCGGCTCGGCCAGCTTGGGGTGGCGCAGCGTGTAGGCGCCGTCGGCGTCCGCGGTCAGCGCAAAGCGGCTGCCTTCGAGATCGGCCGGCACGTCCATCTGCGCGACCACGATGCGCTCGTTGCCGCTGACATAGCCCGACATGCCCAGGAAGCCCGGCTCCGACAGCGACCTGGCGCGCCGCGCGAGCCACTGGCCGACCACCGGCACGTAGAGCGGCTCGGCCTCGATGTAGAGCTTGGTGTTTTCGATCGCCTGGCCCAGCACCAGCCGCGACTTGAGGATCTCGGCTTCGCCCGCGGTCGGCGTCTTGGCATTGAGCGCGCTGCTCGCAGAATCGCCGACCAGCGTGCCGCCGGAACGCTCGGGGTCCTCGACCTGGATCAGCACGTTCGATTCGTAAACGCGCGGACCGAACATGGTGTAGGCCGCGCCGAGCAGCAGCGCGACCAGCGTGATCTTCGCGATCTTCCAGCGGTTGTCGATCAGGAGGTCGACATGCTCCCGGAGCCGCGAGGGTGGCTGCTCGGCAGCGGCTGCCGCGGCCGCCGTCATCGCCGCATCGGGGGGAACGGGAACCAGGGGTTGCCAGTGCGCATTCATGGAGGTCACCTTTTTGTGTTGCCTTGACGGGGGAAGGGGCGGAGGGTGGCGCTTCAGCGCCGGCTGGCGGTGCCGCCGAGGTTCACGACCTGCGCAGCAGGAAGGATCAGGCTGATCACCCGGTTCCAGCGCACCAGCGGCACGGGGTCGATGTAGACCACGTCGCGCGCGCGCAGCTCGAAACGGTCGGCCAGCGCCAGCGCGATCGGGTTCTTGGCGTCGAGGTGATAGACCTCTGGCACGTCGGAGTTCGAGTTGCGCACCACGTAGATCTGGCCCGGCGAGGCGGTCAGCGCCTCGGGGCCGCCGGCATCGCCGAGCGCCTCGTTGAGGCTCAGGCGCCCGTTGCGCATCAAGAGCGCCGAGGGGTTGCGGATCTCGCCCATGACGTAGACGCGGCTGTCCTCGCGTGTGCCGACGTTCACGATGTCGCCGTTCTGCAGCGGGATGCGGCTCGCGTCGTAGCCGTAGCGTTGCAGCATCGGCAGGTCGATCACCATGGTGCGGTCGCCGCGCTTGAGCGTGACGCGCGAGCGGTCGCCGGTCGGCGTGGTGCTGCCGGCGCGGTTGATCGCCTCGGCCAGCGTCATCGGAATGTCGGTGAAGATCTGCAGGCCCGGCTGGCGGACCTCGCCCTCGACGTAGACGCGCCGGCCGCGGAACGACTGGATGCGCACGCTGACCAGCGGATCCTTCACGTACGGCGCGATGCGCTTCGTGATGAACTCGGCCGCGGTGCGCTCGGTCATGCCCGCGATCCTGGTGCGGCCGATGTAGGGAAAGCTGATCTCCCCCTCGCCGTCGACGATGAAGCCCGGCGCCACGCTCACGCCGGTCGGGTCCGACTGCTGCGAGATCACCGCACCAGCGTTGGGCATCAGCTCGGGGTGGCGGTACACCACGATGCCGATCACGTCGCCTGGGGCGATGGTGTAGCCCGGCGCCTTGCCGAACAGCTGCTGTACGTCGGCCGGCACGGCCTGCGGGTTCAGCGCGGCCTGGGCGCGCACCACGTCGGGCGTGATGGTGACGATCTTCGGCGCCACCAGCTGGCCGCTGCCGTCGCTGCGCGTCGTGGTCCAGCTGCCGCTGTCGGGCGAGCCGAAGCCCGGCGCGCCGCAGCCCGCCAGGGCCAGCGGCAGCAGGAGCACGGCGAGCGGTGCGAGCCGGCGCCGGATGCGCGCCGGCGCGGTTTCCCCGAAGGGGGCGGAGGCGGCGCATGCGCCGTGCGGGGAACGGGCGAGTTCGAGGTGTGCCATGGGGATGTCCTTGCTCCTGGTGTGGGGGTCACTGCGGGACGTAGGCGCCGTGCAGCGCAGGCCCGGCGGCCGGTGAGACAGCTTGCGGCGGCGGCCGGCGCTCGGCCCCGGCGGTACCCGCGCAGGCGCAGGCGCAGACCCAGTCGCCGACCGACTTCAGGAACAGCTGCTGTCCCCTGGCCGTGGCGAAGGTGTGGTCGACCTCGCGCATGAATTCGTACTGCAGCGACTGGGCGAACGGCTCGCGCGCAAACGCGCCGAGCTGGTCACGGTCGTGGTCGCTGACGTGCAGCGAGCCCGAATAGAGCAGCTGCACCGCCACGTGCCGCTCGACCAGGCGGCGCATGTTGGCGCCGAACCAGGCGGCGCTCTCCGCCATCGGCTGCTTCTCGGTGAAGAAGCCCGGCAGCGGCGTGGCAGCATGGCTGCGCAGCACGCGGCGCAGCAGCCAGCGCTTGGCCTTGCCGGGGAATGAGGGATGCACCGGCGCGGCGAGCGCGCGGCGCAGCGTGCGCTCCCAGCGGGCACGGCGTTCGGGAAACGCGAAGCCGTCGAACAGCGTGAGCGCCACCACGCGCGAATCTGTCACGCCCGCGGCCACCGCATGCTCGACGCCCGAGCACATGGCCACGATCGCGAACTGCCGGATGCCGAGCCGGCTTTCGACCAGGTCCATGGCGGCGCGCAGGTCGCCGAGCGCGCGGCCCTGCACGTCGTGCGAGGTGCCCGAGGCGTCGCTGTCGCCGATGCCGCCGAGATCGAAGCGCAGGCTGCTCACGCCGCGCGCCGCCAGCAGGTGGGCGAGCTTGACGTTGATGCGGCGCGGGCCGACCCGGTGGTTGGCGCCCATGTTGAACATCAGGCAGGCCACGTTGGCGGATCCCTGTTGCCGCGGCGTGGTCAGCATCCCCACGAGCGCGTCGTCGGTGCCGAAGCGGATCGGTGTCTGCGACATGGTGTCATTCATGAAGGGCTCCCTGAAGACGGTTGAGCGCATCGGCCGGAACCATCGCGCTGTTGGGGTACGGGTCGGACGTCCAGTCGAGGCGGTGCTGCAGGTAGGCGAGCCGAACCGGCATGTGGCGCGACTGCTGCTCGGCCGCCCAGCGCGCGGTGGGTTCGTCGTCGGGACCGGTGAGCACCAGCGTCTCGTGCAGCGCCGTGAGCGGCAGCGAGGCCGGCGCCAGCGTCTCGAGCTGCGCGCGCAGGGCGGGCGAGA
Organism: Variovorax sp. Soil_C_39; assembly: GCF_057656815.1. Taxonomy (NCBI): domain Bacteria; kingdom Pseudomonadati; phylum Pseudomonadota; class Betaproteobacteria; order Burkholderiales; family Comamonadaceae; genus Variovorax; species Variovorax sp. Soil_C_39. Next base: position 159,609 of record NZ_JBDGJQ010000007.1, on the reverse strand, counting down.
ACACGGTGCCGAGCGCCTCCTCGGGCATGGCGTCGGGCTCGCGCGAGAGGCCGCGGCGCCAGGCCAGGTCGGGAATGCAGAAGGTGGCGTCGATCGCGGCCACGTGCTGCTCGCGCAGGTGGCGCGCATAGCGCTGGCCGTCGATCACCGGCTCCCAGAGCACCAGCCGAGAGGGGTCGCTGCGGCCGCTGCGCGCGGCCAGCACCGCGAGCGTGGCACCGAGCCGCGCCCCGATCCAGACGATGCGCGCATGCGGGTTGCGCTGCCGCAGTTCCTCGTGCGCGGTGCACAGGTCGCGGCGCCAGCCGTCGAGGTCGCCGTCAGCCTCGTCGCCTGGCGAATCGCCTGCACCGTGGAAGTCGAAGCGCAGCGTGGCCGTGCCGGTGCGCGCCAGCCGCTCGGCCAGCACCTTGAAGAAGCGGTGGGTGCGCAGGCCTTCCTGGCCGAAGGGCGGGCACAGCAGTGCCGCGCTGCGCAGCGTGAGGTGCGCTTCACGCGTCTCGCGCACCTCGGCGGCCGGGTGGTACACGCCGAACAACTGGCGCGAGGCCGGGCCGAACATGAACGGCAAGGCGCTCATTGGGTCAGCTCCCCGTGGCGCCGGGCACCGGGCGCGGCCCGGTGCCGCATGAAGGCGTCCACCGCAGAAGCGGCCGGCTGGCTTGCACGCACGCGGGTCTGCCGCCATTCCGCGATCGAGCCGACGCTGTCGATGCGCAGCGGCGCAGGCTGCAGCACCAGCCACAGGATGCGGCCGGCCACCGGCACCTCGACGCTGCGGCAGTCGGCTTCGATGCCGACCTCGAAGCGATCGGGCGGCACGATCAGCCCGAGGCCGATGGCCTTGAGGCAGGCCTCCTTGCGCGTCCAGCAGACCAGGAACGCATGCTCGCGCTCGGCCTGGGGCAGCGCCGCGAGGGCGGCATGCTCGGACGGCGTGAAGTGGCGCTCGGCCATTTCGAGCGCGTCGGGCACCGGGCGCAGCACCTCGACATCGGCGCCCAGCGGTCCGCGCCGGCCGATGGTTATCAGGCCCAAAGCATGGCTGTGGCTCAGCGAGAAATGCACGCGCGGCCCGTCCGCGAGCGACGGCTTGCCGAAGGCGCTGCGCGTGAAGCACAGCGCCTCGGGGCGCTGGCCGGTCTGCTCGGCCAACGCGCGCCTCAGCGCCGCGTGGGCGGTCACGAAACGCCGGCGATCGGCCGGAAAGCGGAACTGCGCGGCGCGGGCGCGCTCCTCGTCGCACAGCACCAGCTCGGCGTCGCCGCTGGCGCGGTCGTCGAGTTCGAGGTACCGGCAGACCGGCGCCTCGACCGCGGAAAGGGAAAAGTCAGCGTAGCCCATGGTTCACTCCCTGCGCAGCCAGCCGCCGAATGCGCGGCTCAGCAAGCCTTCGCTGCGCGCGGCGCTCTTGAGTTGTGCGAGCGGCACGCGCAGCGTCTCGGCGCTGTCGGCTTCGTCGAGTCCCGCATGCGCCGTGGCCGCGATCTGGCCCAGGTTCTCGAACAGGTAGCGGCGCGAGGCCACGTGGTAGCCGAGCGTGCGCTCGGCCTGCTCGATGGCGCGCAGCACCAGCAGCGAGTCGCCGCCGAGATCGAAGAAGTTGTCGGTGGGCCGGATGTCGTTCACGTCGATGCCGATCACCGAGGCCCAGATCTGCGCGAGCTTGGCGTGCTCGGGGTTCAGCAGGATCTCCTCGACCTTGGTACCGGGCGCGGCGCCCTCGGACACCAGCGTCTTCGTCGGTTCGGCAGCCGCGAGCCGGCGCAGGTACAGCGCGCTGGGCGAGCCTTCTTCGGCCGCCAACGTGGCGAGCGTCGCCGCGGGCTGTTCGACCACGCGGTGCAGCACCTCGAGGTAGCGGTCGCGCAGCTGCGCACCGGTCTCGCGCAGGTAGATGTCTGCGTTGTAGATCAGCGCGCCCTCGAGCCCGTGCGGCTTGTCCATGAGCCACACGCCGATGTCGTCGGTGGCACCGCGCTGCATAAGGTGCAGCTGCCGGGTCTGCAGGCTGCCGAGCCGGCGTGCGCGGTCGCGTGCATCCTGGAACGAGAACATTGCCTGGTAGGGGCCGACCGAGCGGATGCGGCTGGCGAGCACGGGCTCGGCCATGAGGCGCTCGAAGGGCACCTGCTGGTAGTTCATCAGCGCCAGCAGCTCGCCCTTCACGTAGCGCATGAACTCGGGCAATGAAGCCGCTGCATCGACCGTGAGCGACACCGGCAGCACGTTGTTGAAGAAGCCCATCACATCCTCGGTCTCGGGCTGCTGGCGGCCGCGCACCGGGTTGGCGATGACGACGGTCTCCGAGCCGATGACGCGGCTCATGGTGAGCGCGTAGATGCCGAACGTCAGCATGCTGAGCGTCACGTCCATGTCGCGCGCTATCTTGCGCAGCTGCTGCGTGACCGCGAGGTCGACGCGGATCCACTGTGCACCGCCCTGGCCGCTCTTGCCCGCGCGGCGCGGCATGTCGGTGCGCGGCAGGCGCGGCATCGGTGCCTTGGCGAAGCGATCGAGCCAGAAGTCGAGCTGCGGCTGGAAGGCCGGCTCCTTCATCCAGCCGGCGAGCCACTCGGCATAGTCGCCGTGCGTGGTGGCGAGCGCGGGCAGGGTGTGCGTGCGCCCGCGTTCGGCCGCGTCGTAGATCGCCGACAACTCGCGCTGCAGCAGGTCGAAGGACCAGCCGTCCCAGACCAGGTGGTGCGGCACGAACAGGAACACGTGCTCGTGCTCGTCGAGCTGGAACACCGCCGCATGCATCATCGGCGCGCGGTGGATGTCGATCGGCTCGTCGGCGATCTCCTGCATGAGCTCGGCGAGTTCGGCCTCGCGCTGGTCGGCCGGCAGCTTGCGCAGGTCGATCACGGGCAGCGTGAAGTCGACCGATTCGGCGATCAGCTGCACCGGCCGGCCGGTGTCCGGATCGGTGCCCATGCGCGTGCGCAGCGCGGGCTGGCGGCGGATGATCTCCTTGAAGGCGGCGTCGAAGCGCGCGGCATCGAAGTTGCCGGTCAGGCGCTGTGCCGAGGGCGCGTTGTAGAGCGAGCGGCCCGGGTGCAGGTCTTCCATGAAGAGGATGCGCTCCTGCGCCGCCGTCAGCGGCGCCGTGGCGCGCTCGGGCCGGCAGGGCAGTGGCGCCTGGGTGCCGGCACCGGCGCGCTGCAGCCCGGCGATCACCACGGCCAGCCGTTCGGCCGTGGGCGCCTCGAACAGCGCGCGCAGCGGCAGCGTGACCTGGAACTCGCGGCCCAGCAGCGTCGTCAGGCGCGACGCCAGCAGCGAATGGCCGCCCATGGTGAAGAAGTCGTCCTGCATGTCGAGGCCGGGCAGGCTCAGCACCTTCTCCATCGTCTCGAGCACCTTGCGCTCGCAGTCGTTGCGCGGGCCGGCGCCGCGCCGCACCTCTTCGCGCGCAGCCGCCTGCGGCGCCGGCAGCGCCACGCGGTCGACCTTGCCGTTGGGCAGCGTGGGCAGCGACTTGAGCGCCACCACGTGCTGCGGCAGCATGAAGGCCGGCAGGTTTTCACGCAGGTTCAGCATCAGCGCGTCGAGGCCGAAGTCGACGCCCGGCGTGAGCGCCAGGTAGGCCACCAGCCGCACATCGCCGGGGCTGTCCTCGCGCGCCACCACCACCGCGCGCGAGACGCCCGGCACCTCGACGCAGCGCGCCTCGATCTCGCCCGGCTCGATGCGGTAGCCGCGCACCTTGAGCTGGAAGTCGAGCCGGCCGAGGTGTTCGATCAGCCCGTCGTTGCGCCAGCGGCCGCGGTCGCCGCTGCGGTACACCGTCTTGGCATGGCCGAGGATGCGCACGTTCACGAAGCGTTCGGCCGTGAGTTCGGGGCGCTCGATGTAGCCATGAGCCAGGCCGTCGCCCGCGATGCAGATCTCGCCCGGCACGCCGATCGGGCAGGGCTGCATCGCTTCGTCGAGGATCCAGATTTCGGTGTTGTCCACCGGAAGGCCGATCGAGACGCCGCGCGCCGCGACCACCTCGGGATCCACGCGCCAGGCGGTGGAGTAGACCGTGGTCTCGGTCGGGCCGTAGCCGTTCCAGAGCTCGTCGATCCGCTCGCAGAGCGCGAGCGCAAAACTCGGCCGCAGGGCCTCGCCGCCCATCCAGCCGCGGAAGCCGGGCGCGCCGGGCCACTGCGCATCGACCAGCAGCTGCCACATGCCGGGCGTCGCCTGCAGGAAGGTGATGCCTTCGTCCTGCAGCAACCTGGACAGGCGCACGCCGTCCATCGCGAGCTCGCGCTGCACCATCACGATCTCGGCGCCAGCCGCGAGCGGCAGCAGCAGGTCGGGCACCGCCATGTCGAACGACAGCGTGGTCACCGCCGCGATGCGGTCGGCGCTCGACAAGGCCGAGCGGCGATGCATCCACTGCAGCAGCACGGCGACCGACAAGTGCCGGGCGCTCACGCCCTTGGGCAGGCCGGTGGAACCCGAGGTGTAGATCACGTAGACGCCATCGTCGGGGCCGGCGTCCTGGTCGCTGGGTTCGAGCGGCGCGCCGGATTCCTGCTGCCAGGCGTCGTCGCGGTCGAACTCGAACACCGGGGCGCCCGAACCGCGCGGTGCCATGGGCAGGTCAGACGTGGTCAGCAGCAAGCAGAGGCCTGCGTCCTGCGCATAGTGGTCGAGCCGCGCCTGCGGAAAGGCGGGATCGAGCGGCACGTAGGCAGCACCGGCCTTGAGCACGGCCACCAGAGCGATCATCATCTCGAGGCTGCGCTCGACGCACAGGCCCACGCGCCGGCCGCGGCCGACGCCGCGCGCACGCAGCGCGCGGGCGAGCCGGTTCGACTGCGCATCGAGTTCGGCATAGCTGCAGACGCGCGCACCGTCGCGCACGGCCGGGCTGTGGGGCTGCTGCGGCACGCGCGCGAGAAAGCCCGCGAGCGCATGCGGTGGAAGTGCCAGTTCGACGGGCAAGGGCTGCAGCGCGAGCAGCGCCTGGGTCGCTTCGGGCGACAGCACATCGAGCCGGCCGATGGTTTCGGCGGGGTTGCACACGGCCGAGCGCAGCAGGCACTCGTACATGTCGAGCCAGCGCGCGATGCTGGCATCGTCGAACAGGTCGGCGTTGTACTGAGCCTCGACCATCAGCCCGCCGTCGATCGGGCGCAGGTTGAGGAACAGCTCGAAGTTCTCGTAGCGGCGCGCGATGGTGTCCTGCACGACCTCGAGATCCTGGAAGGCCTGGGTGCCGCCCGCCACGTCGGGGTCGACGTTGAAGGCCACGCTCACCAGCGGCAAGCGGCTGGCATCGCGCTGCAGCGACAGCTTGCCGAGCAGCGCGCCATAGGTGAGCGCCTGGTGGTCGAAGGCGTCGAGCACGGTGGTGCTGCAGTCGCCCACGAGCGCATCGAAGCGCAACTGCCCGTGGGCGCTGAGCCTGAGCGGCAGCAGGTTGACGCAGTGGCCCACCAGCCCCGGCATATCGCGTGCCACCTGGCCCGAGGCCGGGATGCCGATCACGAGGTCGTCTTGCGCGGTGAGGCGGTACAGCGTCGCCGCGAAGCCGCCGAGCAGGCCGGCGAACAGGCTCGCACCGGCCTTCGCGCTCATCGAGCGCACGCCCGCGACCAGCTTGCGGTCGAGCAGGCGTTCGGCGCGCCGCGACGCAAAGGTGCGCACGGCGGGACGCGGGCGGTCGACCGGCAGTTCGAGCACCGGCAGCGTGCTGCCAGAGAAGCGCTCGAGCCAGTAGTCCACGTGCGGCTGCATGTCGGGGTGCGCGGCCTCGGCGGCTTCACGGGCGGCGAAATCGGAATAGCTCGGCGCGGCCTTGAGCGGCGGGCCGTTGCCAGTCTGCTCGGCATAGAGCTGGCCGAGCTGCTCGGCGATGACCATCCACGACCAGCCGTCGCAGACGACGTGGTGCGCCGACATGACGAGCTCATGCTCGGTCTCGCCGAGCCGGTACAGCGCGGCGCGGAACAGCGGACCTTGCTCGAGCAGGAAGGGCGTGCAGACGGCTTCCTCGTGTGCGGCCTGCAGCGCTTCGGTGCGGGCCTCGGGCGGCAGGCCGCTCAGGTCGTGCCGGACGAGCCAGGTCTCGCCGCGCTGGCCCACGAGCATGCAGCTGCCGTCGGGCGAGATGGTGGCGCGCAGCGATTGATGGCGCTCGACCAGGCGTTCGATCGCGCAGGCCATGGCGTCGCCGTCGAGCGCGCCGCGAAGGCGCAGCAGCACCGATTCGTTGTAGGCGAGCGAGGCTTCGGTGCTCATGGTGGCACCGAGCCAGACTTCGCGCTGCGATTCCGTCGTGGGAATCACGCATTCGACGAAGCTGCTGGCGGCGGTGGGACGGAGAACGGCATTCATGCTGCGGCCTTTCCATGGAGGAGGGAGTTGCTGCCGGCGCCGGCGGCGTCGGGCACATACCAGAAGGGCTGACCATCGACGTCGCGGGCCAGGACGGAACCGTCTTCGTCTTGCGCCTTGCGGTAGTCGAAGCCCGTCACGACGCTGGCGCGGCGCGGCAGGAAGCCGGACTCCTGCATCTCGGCCACCGATTCCTTGAAGGCGCGCTGGATCAGCGCGATGTCCTCGGCGCTGTGCGCGCTGGTGAGGAAGCACGGGAAGTTGTCGAGGATGTGCACGCCGCGGCTGCGCATCATGGCGAAGAGCAGGTCCTGCAGCGGATGCTCCTCGAGCCAGCTCACGCGCCAGAGCGACGCGAAATGCCGCAGCGCGATGGGCGCGCCCACCTCGGCGCACCAGGCGGTGAGCTCGTCGGCCATGGCGGCGGTGTTGGTGGTCAGCGCGGATTGCAGCGCGGGGCCGCATTCCTTCAGGTGCAGCAGCGCGGCCTTGGAGGCGGCGAGTGCGAGCGGGTGCCGCACGAAGGTGCCGGCGAAGTAGGTCACGCCCACGCCGGGGATCGAGTCGTCGCCGTACGCCCAGGCCCCGCCGTCGAGCGCGTCCATGAAGCTGCGCTTGCCCGCGATCACGCCCACCGGCATGCCGCCGCCGATGACCTTGCCGTAGGTCGCAAGGTCGGCGCGCACGCCGAACAGTTCCTGCGCGCCACCCAGGCCAACGCGAAAGCCGGTGATGACCTCGTCGAAGATCAGGCAGGCGCCGTGCTGCGCGGTGATGGCGCGCACCTGCTGCAGGAACTCGCGTGGCTGGAAGTCGGGCCGGCGGCTCTGCACCGGCTCGACCAGCACCGCGGCAAGGTCGTCGGCGTTCTCGCGGATGAAGGCCAGCGCCTCGTCGGAGCCGTAGTCGAGCACGCGGACGTCGCCGAACATGCCGCTCATCACGCCGGGTGCGGCCGACAGACCCTTGTGGCCCTTGCCGGCGCGCACCAGCACTTCGTCGAAGGTGCCGTGGTACGAGCCGGTGAACACGACCACGCTGCTGCGCCCGGTGACGGTGCGCGCGATGCGCAGCGCCGCCATCACCGCCTCGGAGCCGGTGTTGCAGAGCGCGGCGCGGTCATTGCCCGTGAGTTCGCAGACGAGCGCCGTGACCTCGGCCGCAAGCGGATGCTGCGGCCCGATCTCGTAGCCGGCGTCGAGCTGGCGGCGCACCGCCTCGAGCACGAAGTCGGGCTGCCAGCCGAACATGTTCATGCCGAAGCCGTTGAGCACGTCGACGTATTCGTTGCCGTCGATGTCCCAGAGCTTCGAGCCCTTGGAGCGCTCGACCACGATCTGGTAGGTGATCTCCTTGGTCATCGGGCGGAAGCCGTTGACCACGCGCGGATCGGCCATGTGGGGGCGGTGGGTCTCGGTGAACGCCTTGCTCTTCTGCGTGCGCGCCACGTAGCGCCGCACGAAGGCCGCGAGCCGCGCCTTCTGGCGGCCGCTCGGCTCGGCGGTGCGCTGCGTGTGGATGCGCGCGATGGCGCCGAAGGCCTTGGCGACGTCGTAGCGCTGCGCTTCCTTCGGGGGCGCGGACGGGGCTTCGTCGGCGGCGGCTGGCGCGTGCGCTTGCGCGGCTTCGACCGGCATGGCCGCGGCGGCCACGGCCGACACCGCACCTGCGCCCGACAGCAGCGCGAGCTGCTGGCGCATCAGTTCCATCTGCTGCGCGACCAGTTGCGCGATCGGCGAGCCGGCCGCCAGGTCGATCGCCTGGGCTGGCGGCGTGGCCGGCGGCAGGGGCGCGGCGAGCGCAGAGGCCGCGGCCGGGGCGGGGGCAGCCACCACGGGCACGGCCTCGACCGGCAGGCTCTGGCGCAGGAACGCGGCGAGCGTGTCGAAGCTGCGGTAGTTCTCCATGAGCTGGCGAAAACTCACGCCGACCTTGAAGTGCTTCTTGATCTGCGTCGCGACCTGGGTCAGCGTCAGCGAGTCGAGGCCGAGTTCACCAAAGGCAGCCTGGCCTTCGGCCTGGGCCATGTCGACGCCCGAGATGTCTTCGAACAGCGCGCGCAGGCGCGCATCGATGGATGCGGCGAGCGCCTCCGAGGGCGCTGAGGCAGGGGTGATGGGTGGCGGGGACGCAGCAGCGGTCACGTTCGGCTCCTGGAACAAGGTGGGTGGGGCGGAGGAAAAGAGGGGGGAGGCAAGCGCAGGCGGTGCAGCGGCCGGCGCGGCCACCGCATTCGCTGCGGTGGTTGCGATGTCGACCCAGAAACGCTTGCGTTCGAAGGGATAGGTGGGAAGGCGCACGCGCTGTGCGCCGGCGCGCACGGCGAGCCGCGACACTTCGAGCTCGGTGCCGCAGGTCCACAGCCGCGCCAGCGCGAGCCGCAGCGTGCGGCACTCGTCGGCCGGCTCGCCGTGCAGCAGCGACATCGCCTCGCGGGCGCCGTGCTGGCGCGCCAGCGTGGCGAGCGTGTTGCGCGGGCCGACCTCGATGAAGAGCGGCCGCGCCGCATCGGCCATGGCGCTCTGCACCGCGGGCGAGAACTGCACGGTGCCGCGCAGGTGGCGTGCCCAGTAGGCGGGGCTGGTGGCCTCGGCGTCTTCGAGGCGGCGGCCCGTGAGCGTCGAGTAGATCGGGAGCGTGGGCGGTTGCAGCGCCACGTCGCGCACCAGCGCCTCGAACGGGGCCACGGCGGCGTCCATCATCGATGAATGGAAGGCGTGAGAGGTTTGCAGCAGGCGGCTCCCGATGTCTTCTTCCTGCAGCGAGAGGCGCAGCGTCTCGATGGCCTCGGAAGGCCCGGCCGCGACGCAGGCCGTCGGTCCGTTGACCGCCGCGAGCGAAAGCACGGGGCCGAGCCGGCGCGTGAGTTCGGCGGCGCCCAGGCGCACCGAGAGCATCGCGCCCGGGGGCTGCGCCTGCATCAGCGCGCCGCGGCGGGCCACGAGCCGTGCCGCATCTTCGAGCCGCATCACGCCGGCGATCACGGCGGCGACGAACTCGCCCACGCTGTGGCCGATCAACGCATGCGGCCGTGCGCCCAGCGAGAGCAGGCGGCGCGCCAGCGCGTACTCGATGGCGAAGAGGGCGGGCTGCGTGACCGACGTCGGCCGCAGCGCATCGGCATCGCCGCAGAAGATGCGCTCGCGCAGGTCGACGTCGAGCACGCCGGCGAAGGCCTTCAGGCAGGTGTCGAAGGCGGCGGCGAACACCGGGTCGTTCGCATGCAGCACGCGGCCCATGCCGACGTACTGCGCGCCCTGGCCCGGGAACAGCAGCACCGGCTGCGGCGCGCGCGCGTCAACCCGGCCGCTGGCCCGCCAGGGGCTGCCGTCGGCGCGCAGCGCGGCGATGGCCTCGGTCGTGTCGTGCGCGACGACTGCACGGCGAAAGGCATGGGCCTTGCGGCCGACGCCGAGCGTGTAGGCCACGTCGGCCAGCGGCAAGCCGGGCGTGGCCTCGAGGTGCGCCGCGAGCTGCTCGGTGGCCACGGCGAGCGCGGCTTCCGAGCGCGCCGAGAGCGGCAGAACCTGGGCACCGCGCGCGGCGCCCGAGGCGGGGCGCGGGGGTGCTTCCTCGACGACGACGTGCGCATTGGTGCCGCCCACGCCGAAGGCGCTGACGCCGGCGCGCCGCGGCTGGCCCGCCGTGCGCGGCCAGCGCTGCAGGCTCGGCGTGACGTGGAACGGCGTGCGCGCGAAGTCGATGGCCGGGTTGGGTTCGCTGTAGTGCGCGGTCGGCGGTATCAGCTCGTGGTGCAGCGCGAGCGCGGTCTTGATCAGGCCGGCGGCGCCCGCGGCCGTGACCATGTGGCCGACGTTGCTCTTGAGCGAGCCGAGCGTGCAGTAGCCGAGCGCATCGGTGTGCTCGGCATAGGCGCAGGTGAGCGCCTCGACCTCGACCGGGTCGCCCATCGGCGTGGCGGTGCCGTGCGCCTCGACGTACGAGATGCTGCGCGCGTCGACCTCGGCCGCCGCGAGCGCGGCGCGGATCACCGCCGCCTGCCCGTCGACGCTGGGCGCGGTGAAGCTGGCCTTGGCGCCGCCGTCGTTGTTGACGCAGGCGCTGCGCAGCACCGCATAGACCGTGTCGCCGTCGGCTTGCGCATCGGCCAGGCGCTTGAGCAGCACCACCGCGGCGCCGTCGCTGAAGACGGTGCCCTGCGCCTTCGCGTCGAAGCTGCGCGTGTGGCCGTCGGGCGAGAGCATCGAGCCCTCGTTGTAGAGGTAGCCGCTGCGCGGCGGGCAGGTGACCGACGCGCCGCCCGCGAGCGCCATGTAGCACTGGCCGGTGCGCAGCGCCTGGAAGGCCTGCGCCACCGCCACCAGCGAGGTGGAGCACGCGGTGTGGATGCTGACCGCCGGGCCGGTGAGGTTGAGCCGGTTGGCGACCCGCGTGGTGATGTAGTCCTTCTCGTTGGCCAGCATCACCTGGAACTCGCCGACCGCCTCGACCAGGTCGGGCCGGGTGGCGACGTGGCGCTGGAAGTAGCTGGCGTTGTACATGCCCGCGTACACACCCACCGGGCCGGGCGCGTCGTCGGGCACATAGCCTGCGCGCTCGAGGCATTCCCAGCAGATCTCGAGGAACACGCGCTGCTGCGGGTCCATCAGCGCGGCTTCCTTCGGGCCGATGCCGAAGAAGGCGGCGTCGAAGTTCTCGATGCCCTCGATCACGCCGCGCGCCCGCACATAGGCCGGGTCGCGCCGCAGCGCCTCGCTCACGCCCGCATCGAGCGTCTCGTCGTCGAAGAAGCTGATGGTGTCGCGGCCCGCGACGAGGTTGTCCCAGAACTGCTCGACGTCCGCCGCACCGGGAAAGCGGCCGGCGGTGCCGATGAGTGCGATGGCGTCGGTCATCCCGGCGGGGGCTGCGGCCGGGGCTGGCGTGGCGGGTACCAGGGCCTGCGCCTCGGCCGCTGGAGCCTCGAGCTCGGCCGCGATCGCGCCCGGCGTGGGATGGCGGAAGAAAAGGTTGGTCGACAGCCTGAGCCCGCCTTCGCGCTGCAGCTCGGCCAACACCTGCAGCACCCGCACCGAGTCGCCGCCGAGGTCGAAGAAGTTGTCGTTGCGGCCGACCTTGTCGATGTGCAGGGCATGCGCGAAGGCATCGCACACGCGCTGCTCGGCGGCGCTGCGCGCTTCTTCGAAGGGCTGCGCGAGTTCGGGCCGCTCGACCGCGGGTTCGGGCAGCGCCTTGCGGTCCAGCTTGCCGTTGGGCGTGACCGGCAGCTGCGCGAGCCAGACCTGGGCCGAGGGCAGCAGCGCCGCCGGCAGGCGTGCAGCGAGGTGGGCTCGCAGTGCCTCCCACGACAGCCGCTGCGAGCGCGCGACCAGGTAGGCCACGAGGCGCAGCTGACCTTGGGCATCGGGCCGCGCGACGACCGCGCAGCTCTGGATGGCGGGATGCGAGAGGATCGCCGTCTCGACCTCACCGAGCTCGATGCGGTGGCCGTGGATCTTGACCTGCCCGTCGCGCCGGCCGATGAATTCGAGCGTGCCGTCGGGCAGCCAGCGCGCGAGGTCGCCGGTGCGGTAGAGGCGCTCGCCGGGCGCGCCGAATGGGTCGGGCACGAAGCGCTCCTGCGTCAGCGCGGGCTGCCCGAGGTAGCCGCGCGCCAGGCCGTGGCCGCCGATGCAGAGCTCGCCCACGAAGCCGGCCGGTAGCAGCGCCATCGACGGGCTCAGCACGCGCAGCACCGTGTCGGTGATCGGGCGGCCGAGCGGCACCGAGCGAAGGTCGCTCGGCAGCGCCGCCGGAATGCGGTGCGTGGCCGCGAAGGTGGTGCATTCGGTGGGCCCGTAGCCGTTGCTGAGCACCAGGCCCGGGAGCGCCGCGAGCGCGCGCCGCACATGCGGCACCGACAGCGCTTCGCCGCCCGTGAGCAGGTGCGAGAGGCCCGCGAGATGCGCCGGGTCTTCGTCGATCACCGCGTTGAAGAGCGCCGCCGTCAGCCAGGCGGTGTGGATGCCGTGTGCCGCGATGGTCTGCGCGAGGCCGGCACCCGTGGGCACGCGCTCGCCGTGCACCACGCAGCAGCCGCCGTTGAGCAGCGGGCCCCAGATCTCGAAGGTGGCCGCATCGAAGGCGAGCGGCGCGGCATGCAGAACCGCGCGGCCCGGCGCCAGCTCGGCATAGTCCGCACCGACGACCAGGCGCAGGATAGCGCGGTGGCCGATCTCGGTGCCCTTGGGCGTGCCGGTGGAGCCCGAGGTGTACATGACGTAGGCGATCGATTCGCCGTCGATCGCGGGCGTCTTCCACGGGGCGAGGCCTTCGGCGGCGTCGGTGCCCTCGCTGCCGTCGAAGGTCAGCACGGCGTTGGTGGCGGGCACCAGGTGGCGCCAGTCCGGCGCTCCGATCAGCACCAGCCGCGCGCCGGCCTCGTCGAGCATGTGCGCGATGCGTTCGAGCGGGAAGTCCGGCGAGACCGGCACGTAGGCCGCGCCGGCCTTGAGGATGCCGAGCTGCGCCACCACCGCCGCGATCGAGCGGTCGAGCAGCAGCCCGACGCTGTCGCCCGCCTGCACGCCCAGGTGCTGCAGGCGATGTGCGAGCCGGTCCGAGCGCCGGGCGAGTTCGGCATAGCTCATGCGCTCGTCGCCCTGCGCCAGCGCCACCGCGTCTGGCGTGGCCGCGGCCTGGCGCGCGAAACGGGTCGCCACGGTGAGGCGCGGATCGAGCGGCGCGGGGGCGGTGTTCCAGGTGCGCAACTGCTGCTCGCGGTCGGCGGGAGGCAGGGTATCGATGTCGCCAAGGGGCGCGTCGGGACGCGCGAGCAATTTGTCGGCGGTGTGTGCGATGGCGGCGAGCAATTGCGTGGCCGATGCCGCGTCGAGCAGGCCTGCGGCCGCATCGAGGCGAAGGCATGGCGGCTCGGCCTCGGCGTCGAGCCAGAGCGAGAGCGGTACCTGGGCACAGGATTGGTCGGGGCGGCCACGAACCCAGAGCGCGGTGGGCGGCGAGGCTGGCGCGCTTGCCACGCCCGGCTCGCGCCGCTGCCGATCGATTGCAGCGAGCCAGCTGCCCGCGGGCTGGGCTGGATCGAACGCCGCCTCGGCGGTGGCGAGGCCTGCGGCCGCTTCCGCGCCCGGGAGCATTTCGTGCAGCACCGGCCGCTCTGCGCCGAGCCAGCGTGCCTGCAGCAGCAGCCAGGCCGCGGCAAGGGGCGTATCGAGCGTGTGTCCGGCGGCTACACGCTGTTGCAATCCCGGATGTGCGCCATCTCCCGCGAGCGCCAATGCGCTTTCGACGCGGTCCTCTGAAAGCTTCCTATTGAGGGGGGAAACGAAGAGGTCACCCAATGAAAGCGGGTGGATTTCGATTTGAGCCCGGGAAGCATTCTGGAGTTTCATGAAGAAGGCCTGGATCGGAAAATGGGTACCAATAACGCGGTCAGGAAAGCGCTATTGATGAGCGGGAAGGGCGGGTAGTACGTTTGGTCATATTTGGGTTGGCGATCCTATGGGTTTTGCCCCGCGGGGTGGGTGCGCATGTTCGCCAAGTTACAGTGTCGAATCGAACGTTACAAAGGAGTACTACCGGATATCGCCTGAACGGGGTAGCCATCGCCAACCTCACGCACTGCGGTACCTGAAAAAAAAGGGGGTCCCAACGGATCGCCTGGGTCCAATGTAGAAATCACAGGCTGTTCCTGCATGGGCGCTGCGCCCCCTTTTGAGGGGAGACAAGCGTCCCGCCGATTGCGCTGGTACCCATGACAAAGAGCCTGCCTCGGCCACGCGGAACTGGCGTACAACGCGCGCGCGTCGGGGTGAGCCGTGGCGTGCTCCGGCGGGCTGCACGGCCTGGCTCCTGTGCGCAGTGGCTCTGGCGCGACACCGGCAAGGACGAGAACTTTGGGTCTAGGGGGTTCTGGGTAGGACGCCGCTGTTTTTAATTTGACGGGCTTGTAACCGGATCAAAAATCACCCGCTAAAACTTCGAAGGCATGTAATTCTTGCGAAATTGTTGCCATTGCCGTCCCTCTTTCGAAGGAATCAAAATGTTTGGCGAAATCCTATTGCCTGATGTGAGACTGAAGCACTTCGGAACGTACTTCGAATGGGGGTCAACCCGACAGAGCGAGGCGATACATGCCAATGCCACGTATTTTGGGAACCTGGAATGGGCCCAGGAGTACCTGGATTTCTGCCACCGCGACGCACATTTCAGGAGCCGATGGCTCGCAGCGGCGGGCGACTGGACCGACAAGGTCGTGATCGATCTCGGCTGTGGGCCGGGCAATATTTTTGCGACGCTGGGTGGAAAACCACGCCTGCTGGTCGGTGTCGACGTGGCGCCCGGCTCATTGGAATTGGCGTCCAAATTGGGCTATACCGCGGTGCTCGCCGATGCCGCGCACACGCCATTTCGCTCGCAAGTGGCCGATATCGTGGCCATCAATGCGTCGCTGCACCACTGCGACGACATGGCCGCCGTGCTGCGCGAAGCCGCGCGGCTCGTCAAGCCGAATGGCGTGCTCGTGACCGATCACGATCCGCAGCTCAGCGCATGGGATTACAAGGGTCTGGCGAAGCTGATGTGGGATGCGCGGCTGTGGGTTTACCGCGCCACGCGGCACGGCTTTCACAAGACCGGCAGCCAGCAGTCGTGGGGGCTGCGCACCGAGGTGCATCACCAGCCCGGCGACGGCGTCACGCACGAGTTCTTCCGCTCCACGCTCGAGCCGCTCGATTTCGACGTGCGCGTCTATGCACACAACCACCAGGTCGGCGCCGAGGCGCTGAGTGGCGTGGTTGGCCCGGCGCAATTGAAGTACCGCATCGGCAATGTGCTGTCGGGACGCCAGCCTTCAGCGGCGACCAGTGCGCTGTCGCTGATGTGCGTGGCCACGCGGCGCGGTGAGGCGCAGGCGCCATCGCCCGGGTGAACCGCAATGAGCCAATGAACGAATAAACAGACCGCCGAAGGAGAAAACAAGATGCTCGCCAACCTGCAGCCGATGACCCCCAGCGCCTACCGGCGCAAGTTCCTGGACAACCAGGACGAGAACCTCTTCATGGGCTCGTTCGATAGCTTTGCCGATGCCGAGGCCGGTGCGCCCGAGTCGAAGCCGGTGGGCTACGACAACGCCGAGGCCGCCTGGGAGGTGTACAGCCACCAGATCTACTTCTGGGACTATCCCGGCCTGTTCTGGCTCTCGCGTTCGGTCGATGCGGGCATGCGGCGCGTGTTTGATCTGGGCGGCCACGTCGGCATCAAGTACTACGCCTTCAAGCGCGTGCTGCCGTACCCCGGCGGCCTGCACTGGACCGTGTGCGACGTGCCAGGCGTGGTGCAGACCGGCCGCGAGCTCGCAGTGCGGCGCGAGGCCACCGCGCAACTGGACTTCACCACCGACTACCGCGAGGCGAGCGGCTGCGACGTGCTGTACGTGTCGGGCAGCCTGCAGTACCTGCCGATCGGCATCGGCGAGATCCTCGGCGCGCTCGAGAGCAAGCCGAAGCGCATCGTGATGAACACCACCGCGGTCCATCCCGAGCGCACGATCTACACGCTCAACAGCATCGGCTTCGCGGTGTGCCCGTACCGCATCCAGCACGACGAGGAACTCTGGGCCGAACTGCGCCAGGCGGGCTACAAGCGCCGCGACGCCTGGCGCAACGAGGGCAAGCCCATCGAGGTGCCTTTCGTCGAGGGTGGCGACAAGCCGTACTACGCGGGCTGTTGCTTCGACCTGGCGGGTTGAAGCCCGCCAGCGCCGTAGCGGGGCGGCTCAGGCAGTCGGCTGCGGCATGCGTTCGATCTTCGGCAGCGCCGGATCGAGAAAATCCCATGCGTGCCCGCGCACCGCGTAGGTGACCACCTGCGGCCGATAGCGCGAGGGATCGTCGAGGCTCGCCGCATGCACGGCGATGTTGCCCGGCATGGCCGCGAAGGTCACATACACGGGCGAGCCGCAGGTCGGGCAGAACGCGCGCGTCTTCACGTTGCCGCTGTCGGCCACCGCATCCCACAGCGTCGCTTCGCCGCTGAGGCTGGCGCTTGCGCGGTCGAACGAGAGGTACGAGTTGTGGCCGCTGCCGCTCATGTGCTGGCAGTCGAGGCACTGGCAGTCGTTCTGAAAGATCGGCTCGCCGGTGATCTCGTAGCGGATCGCGCCGCAGGCGCAGCCGCCGGTGTAGGGGGAGGGCATGGCTTGTTTCCTTTTCAGCTCGTTCATTGCGTCGATGTCCGGCGCGTTGATCGCCGGGCGGTAATGCGCAATCTAGTTGGAGCGAGGCGCAAAGGGGGAGTAACAAGACCGTCGCGAATGGGGCGACGTCAGGCGCGAGTGGATGCGGGCGGTGGAGGATCGAATGGCGCGCGGGCGCTGATCCGGTTCAGTCGCCAGCGGGCGGACTGAATGGAGCGGGTGAAGGGAATCGAACCCTCGTATGAAGCTTGGGAAGCTGCCGTTCTACCATTGAACTACACCCGCAGCAGGCGCGGATTCTAACGTGTCTCCTCGGACATACCGACCGCCCTCGCCGCATTCGGACCCCGCGGCCAAGGCTGCTTCTGTTCGAGAACTCGTGAAAAATTGCGCGGTACGGCCAAGACTGTTAACAAAGCGGCCCCGGCGCAGCGAGCAGATTGCGTATCGTCTGGCGATGCCGTCCGACTACCTGCAAAAAATCCAGCGCGCCGAATTTCCGCTGCGGATCCAGGACCCCGCAGATATCGCTTGCGTCGCCGAGTTGCTTTCTGCAGGCCTCATCGATGGTTCCCTCGAGCATTCGCCCGCCGCTGGCGGCATGCCTCCGAGGCTCGCCGTCGTGCGGCGGATCACGCCCCTGGGCTGGTTCGATCTGATGCGTGCGCCGTGCACACCAAGCGCTGAGCGTTGCTGAGCCGTCGGCCCTCAAACCGGCCCATGCACAGCCCGCCAATGCCGTCCCGCCGGCCCATGCGCCGTCTCCCCATAGGCGTCGCCCATCGTCGCGCACAACTCGGCCACGCCGTGCGCGAAGTCGATGTGCGCCTGGTCGAGCGGCTCGCCGGCGTGGATGATGCCGAGCTCGGCCGCCAGCGCGGTGAAGTCGGCCTCGAAGTTGCGTGCGAGCTGCTCGGGTTCGGGCGTGTTCTCGAAGTGCAGGCGGGCCACCTCGGCCGGCGAGCGGTCGCCCACCACGCGCACGAGCGTCAGGCCCTGGTCGATCAGGAACTCGTGGTCGGCGCGCCCGCCAGCCAGGCGCGTCCATTCGGCGGCGAACATCGACGCCCATTCCAGGCTGGCGTTGCGCGGGATGAAGTCAGGCATGGCAGTTCCCAATATATAGTCCAAAAGTATACGTAAATTGACCGGTGTCCGGTGGGTATTCCAGGGGAGAAAGCGCAGCAGAGAACGGCATGGCGGGTGCGCGTCAGCGAAGGAACACATGCGTCATGAGCTGCCTGATCGGGTACTGGACCACTGTCTGCACGCGGGCTGGAAGTTCGAGCGGGCGCATCAGCATCTTGAGCGTCGCGCCCGCGCTCAGGTGGGTGCGGATGCTGCGGTTCATGCGCCGGCTGAGCCGCTCGATGTAGGCGGCGTCGCCCGCACGCTCGGGCGCCCGCGCGCGCGCCGCATGGCGCACGGCACAGTCGGCGTCCTCGCTCTTGAGCTCGAGGGTGCGGCGGCCGATGGTGCGCAGCACGCGGAGCCGGCCGAGCCCTTCCTGCGCGCGGTAGCGGCGGAAGAAGCGGTCGAAATGCTTGTAGTGGCTGACCTCGTCGCCCGCGATCCGGTTCGCAAGATCGCGCAGCGGGAGAAGTCCAGGTCCTCGACCTGCCAGTGTGCCGCCTCATGACCCGCCATGCACGCTCCTTGATCGACTCGATGTCAGCCGGGAATGGATAGGACGAAGCCGGGCGCGTTTGGTTCCGCCGCTGTGTTCAGGGCGCTGCCGTGCCAAGCGCAGCGGCCAGCACGTCGGCGAGGCCGCGGCCGGCGCTGCCGTCCGCATCGAGGCGCGGGTTGTAGATGGTGATCTCGATGCCGGCGGCCTTGCCGCTCGCCAGGGCAACCCGAAGCGCGGTCTCCAGCTCCTTCCAGGACAACCCGCCCGGCACGCGGAAATCGACGGCCGGCATGATCGCGTCTTCGAGGCAATCGGCGTCGAGATGGATGAAGAAGCCGTCCAGTTCCTCTCGCGTCAGGTGCGCGACCGCTTCGCGTGCAGCAGCCTCGATGCCCATCGCACGCACGGCGGGAAGGTCTATCGCCTTGAGCGCCTCGGGGAGTGGCTGGCTTCCGTACGCTGCCTGGTCCTCGTGATCGCGGTACGCGAAGGCCACGGCGTCTTCGGGACGGACCAGAGGACCGCGGCCTTCGAGGCCGGTCAGTTGCGGCGGGCCGTGGCCGGTGACGAGCGCAAGGTCCATCGAGGCGCCTTCGCCATTCGGTTCCGCCTCGGGCTGGAAGAAGTCGGCGTTGCCGTCGATGAAGAAAAGCCCATATCGGCCGCGCCGCCGAAACGCGAGCATCGAGCCCAGCAGGATCGTGCAATCGCCGCCCAGCACGACCGGGAATTCGCCCGCGTCGAGCACCGCTTTCACCGCGTCGGCGAGCACGGGCGACCATGCCGCGATGGCTGGGGCATTGAGGATGCCGGTCTCTTGGTCGGGCACAGGGTGCTTCGGTGGCACCGCCAGCCGCCCGGCGCGGCGCGCACCGATGCGCCTTGCAAGGTCGTGCCCCAGGAGCCGGTCGGGCAGGCGTTCCACGCCGTTCGTCGCCAGCCCCAGCGTGGAAGGGGCTTCGAGAATCGCAAAGGAAAGGATCGGCATGAGCACCTCCGTTGGCGGCTGCCTTGCGGAACAAGTCACTGCAACCATTCTGTGACCATCCGGCCCAGGGCGAAACGCTTCGACCTGTCGTCCGCGAGGCTGCTCTGCGCGCGCCTGCCGGGGACAGTGGCCAAACCTATAATCGCCGGTCCAGCAAATCAAGCAGCCGGGCCGGTTCGCCGCAGTGGGTTCGACACGGGGTCGCCATCGCCGCGCCGCCCCGACGGAAGACGACGAACCCAAAGATGAGCCAGCCCACAATCACGGTCGCGGACATCCGCAAGACCTTTCTCGATTTCTTCGCCTCCAAGGGCCACACGGTGGTGCCTTCGAGCTCGCTGGTGCCGGGCAACGACCCGACGCTCATGTTCACGAACTCGGGCATGGTTCAGTTCAAGGACGTGTTCCTCGGCGAAGACAAGCGCCCCTACGTGCGCGCGGCCTCGGTCCAGGCCTGCCTGCGCGCCGGCGGCAAGCACAACGACCTCGAGAACGTGGGCTACACCGCGCGCCACCACACCTTCTTCGAGATGCTGGGCAACTGGAGCTTCGGCGACTACTTCAAGCGCGATTCGCTCAAGTGGGCGTTCGAGCTGCTGACGCAGGTCTACAAGCTGCCGGCCGAAAAGCTCTGGGCCACGGTCTACATCGAGGACGACGAGGCCTACGACATCTGGACCAAGGAAATCGGCCTGCCGCCCGAGCGCGTGGTGCGCATCGGCGACAACAAGGGCGGACGCTACATGTCCGACAACTTCTGGATGATGGCCGACACCGGCCCGTGCGGCCCGTGCTCCGAGATCTTCTACGACCACGGCCCCGAGATTCCCGGCGGCCCGCCCGGCAGCCCGGATGAAGACGGCGACCGCTACATCGAGATCTGGAACAACGTGTTCATGCAGTTCGACATGCAGCCCGACGGCTCCGTGAAGAAGCTGCCCGCGCCCTGCGTCGACACCGGCATGGGCCTTGAGCGCCTGGCCGCGATCCTGCAGCACGTGCACAGCAACTACGAGATCGACATCTTCGATGCGCTCATCAAGGCGGCCGCACGCGAGACCGGCGAGCAAGACCTCGCCAACAACTCGCTCAGGGTGATTGCCGACCACATCCGCGCCACATCGTTCCTGGTGGCCGACGGCGTGATCCCGTCGAACGAGGGCCGCGGCTACGTGCAGCGCCGCATCATCCGGCGCGCGATCCGCCACGGCTACAAGCTCGGGCAGAAGAAGCCGTTCTTCCACAAGCTGGTGGCCGACCTGGCCAGGCTCATGGGCGACGCGTACCCCAAGCTCGTGGCCGACGAGAAGCGCATCACCGACACGCTCAAGGCCGAGGAAGAGCGCTTCTTCGAGACGCTTGCCAACGGCATGGAGATCCTCGACGCGGCGCTCGCTGGCGATGCGAAGACGCTGCCGGGCGAGGTGGCCTTCAAGCTGCACGACACCTACGGCTTTCCGCTCGACCTGTCGGCCGACGTGTGCCGCGAGCGCGGCGTGAGCGTGGACGAGGCCGGCTTCAACGCGGCCATGGAAAAGCAGAAGGCCGCAGGCCGCGCCGCAGGCAAGTTCAAGATGGACCGCAACGTCGAATACGGCGGCGCCGGCAACGTCTTCACGGGCTACCAAAGCCTGGAAGAAAACGCCAAGGTCGTGGCGCTGTACTTCGAAGGCGCCCCGGTGCAGGAACTGAAAGAGGGCCAGGCCGGCATCGTGGTGCTCGACACCACGCCGTTCTATTCGGAAAGCGGCGGCCAGGTCGGCGACCAGGGCGTGCTCGTGGCCGAGGGCGTGCAGTTCGGCGTGGACGACACGCAGAAGATCAAGGCCGACGTGTTCGGCCACCACGGCACGCAGACGCAGGGCACGCTCAAGGTCGGCGACGCGGTGCGGGCCGCGGTCGACACCGCGCGCCGCGCCGCCACCATGCGCAACCACTCGGTCACGCACCTGATGCACAAGGCGCTGCGCGAGGTGCTGGGCACGCACGTGCAGCAGAAGGGCTCGCTGGTCGATGCCGACAAGACCCGGTTCGACTTCGCGCACAACGCGGCCGTCACGCACGCGCAGATCCTCGAGATCGAGCAGCGCGTCAACGCCGAGATCCTGGCCAACACCGAGACCCAGGCGCGCGTGATGGACATGGAAGCGGCGCAGAAGACCGGCGCGATGATGCTGTTCGGCGAGAAGTACGGCGAGACCGTGCGCGTGCTCGACATCGGCTCGAGCCGCGAGCTCTGCGGCGGCACGCACGTGGGCCGCACGGGCGACATCGGCCTGTTCAAGATCGTGAGCGAAGGCGGCGTGGCCGCCGGCGTGCGCCGCATCGAGGCGATCACCGGCGCCAACGCGCTCGCCTACACGCAGTCGCTCGAGGCCACGGTGCAGAGCGTGGCCGCCACGCTCAAGTCGCCGCCGGCCGAGCTGCAGGGCCGGCTCGCGCAGGTGCTCGAGCAGGTGAGGGCGCTCGAACGCGAAGTGGGCGCGCTCAAGGGCAAGCTCGCTTCGTCGAAGGGCGACGAGCTCGTGGCGCAGGCGGTCGACGTCAACGGCATCAAGGTGCTGGCCGCCAAGCTCGACGGCGCCGACGCCAAGACGCTGCGCGACACCATGGACAAGCTCAAGGACAAGCTCAAGACCGCCGCGATCGTGCTGGCCGCCGTCGACGGCGACAAGGTGCAGATCGCGGCCGGCGTCACGGCCGACAGCACCGGCAAGGTCAAGGCCGGCGAGCTGGTCAACTTCGTGGCCCAGCAGGTCGGCGGCAAGGGCGGCGGCAAGGCCGACATGGCCATGGCCGGCGGCACGAATGCAGCGGGGCTTGCAGCCGCGCTGCAATCGGTGCAGGCCTGGGTCGCCGAACGCACCTGAGGCCGCAGCAGCAGCAGCAACAAGCACTTCATGCAAGGCGGCCCCGTCCCAGGTGAAGTGCTCGTGATGGGCGCCGGCACGATCGGCTGCTTCATCGGCGGCAGCCTTGCGGCGGCGGGGGTGCCGGTCACCTTCGTCGGCCGTCCGCGCGTGCTCGACCAGCTTGCCGCGCATGGCCTCACGCTGACCGATGTCGATGGCGGCGCGCCGCGGCGGCTGCCGGCCGCATCGCTGCGGTTATGCGGGCAGGTGCCCGTGGGCGCACGGCCGGCGCTGGTGCTGCTGTGCGTGAAAAGCGGCGCCACGGCCGCGGCCGCCGGGGAGCTCGCGTTCTCGCTGCCCGCGGGAACCACCGTGGTCTCGCTGCAGAACGGCATCTCGAACTGCGCCGAGGCATCGCTGGTCGGCCCCTCGCTCAACGTGCGCGCCGGCATGGTGCCCTACAACGTGGCCGAGATCGGCCCCGGCGCGTTCCACCGCGGCACGCCAGGCCGGCTGGCGGCCGAGGACGACGCGACGCTGCGGCCCTGGCTGCCGGTGTTCGAGCGCGCCGGCGTGCCGCTCGATCTGGTGGCCGACCTGCTGCCGGTGCAGTGGGGCAAGCTCATGCTCAACCTCAACAACCCGGTCAATGCACTCTCGGGACTGCCGCTGCGCGAGGAGCTGATGCTGCGCGGCTACCGCCGCTGCTTCGCGTCGCTGATCGACGAGGCGCTCGGCGTGCTCGGCGCCGCGGGCATCGCGCCCGCGCAGGTGGCGGCCGTGCCGGCCGAGCGGCTGCCGATGTTGCTGCGCCTGCCCGACTGGGTGTTCCGCATCGTTGCGGCCCGCATGCTGCGCATCGACGCCAAGGCGCGCTCGAGCATGGCCGACGACCTCGCGCTGGGCCGCCGCACCGAGATCGATGCGCTCAGCGGCGAGGTGGTGCGGCTCGCACTGGCGCAGGGCCTGAGCGCGCCGCGCAATGCGCGCATGGTCGCGCTGCTCGAAGCCTGGCCGCAGCAGCCGAAACGCTGGAGCGCGCGCCAGTTGCAGGACGCACTGGGTTTGTAGGCTCTCCGCGTGTTGGCCAGATTTCCTACTAATGCAGAGGAAGCGTGCCCACTCTGCTCAACATTGATTCGCGTAGGCTCGGCACCACCTCCGTTGCCTTCGCCTCATGACGACCAACCCGCCCGCCCTTGCCGACGTGCTGCGCCCGCTGCGCGACGCCACCCACGAACTGCACGAGACGCTCGACAGCCAGCTGCCGATCGCACGCGAGGAGGCCACGCTCGCCGACTATGCGGCGCATCTGCGCGCGCTGCGTCCCTGGCTGCAGGCGGTGCGCGAGGCGCTCGCAGCGCCCGGCATCGCAGGCCTCGACCGCGTGGCCGCGCGCACCGACCAGCGGCTCGCGGTCCTGGCGCTCGATCTCGACGACATCGGCGGCACGTATGTTACGCACGGCGGGCCCGATGACCGCGCCGCGCTGGCGCAGGAGGCCGCACGCGAACCCGCCTTCGCCTGGGGCCTGGCCTATGTGCTCGAAGGCTCGCAGCTCGGCGGCGCGGCCATGCACAAGCGGCTCGCACCGCGGTTCGCGCCGCATCCGATGCGCTACTTCCAGCCGGTCGATGCAGCCTGCGGCCTGGCGGCGCAATGGAAGGACTTCGTGGCCCAGCTCGGTGCCGCGTTGGTCGATCAGTCCGCGGCCGATGCCGCGCGCCGTGGCGCCGTGGCCGGCTTCCGAAGCCTCATGCCGCGCTTCGGCCTGTAGGAAACGGCCGACGAGCCCGACGAGAACGCCAAGGCATGATCCCAGCGGCTCCCATTTCCCCTCAGACCTCGTGCGGCGCGGCTCGCGCCCATTGACACCCATCGTGCCCCAGCCTCTCGCATCCGCATCCGTTCCTTCCCATGCCTTGCGGCCTCCCGAGGTCGATCTCTCGTCCTGCGAGCTCGAGCCGATCCGGGTGCCCGGTTCGGTCCAGCCGCACGGCCGCATGCTGGTGCTGGCGCCCGGCGACTTGCGCCTGCTCGCCTGGAGCGACAACTGGCCCGAAGGCCAGGCCGAGGCAGCCTGCGACACCGTGCGCGCCCTCGCATTGCCCGCGCTGGAGCCGGGCGCCATGCCGGTGTCGCTCGGCGCGCTGACGCTGGCGGGCGGGCGTTTCGACGTGGCAGTGCACTGCAGCGAGCGCCATGTCTTCGTCGAGTTCGAAGCCGCGCGCCCCGCGGCCGGCAACGATGCGCCGATCTACACGCTCGGCCGCGTGTTCCTGCCGAAGCTGCAAGAGGCCGCGACGCTGGAGCAGCTCACGCAGCTGGCCGCGGCCGAGATGAAGCGGCTGACCAGCTTCGGACGCTGCCTGATCTACCGCTTCGATGCCGAGGGCCACGGCGAGGTGCTGGCCGAGGAGGCCGAGCCGGGCTACGACAGCTATGCCGGCCACCGCTTTCCGGCCACCGACATTCCGCAGCAGGCGCGCGCGCTCTATCTCGTCAACCGCTTCCGGCTGATCGCGGATGCGAACTACACACCGGTGCCGCTGCGCGCCGCCGACCCCACGCTCACCGCGGCCGACCTCGACATGTCGCAGGCGCAGCTGCGCAGCGTGTCGCCGATCCACCTCGAGTACATGCGCAACATGGGCACGCTGGCGTCCATGTCGGTGTCGATCGTGATCGACGGCCGGCTCTGGGGCCTGATCTCGTGCCACGACCACCAGCCGCGCTTTCTCGACACCGGGACGCGGCTGGCATGCGAACACCTGGGCCAGCTGCTATCGCTGCAGATCCAGTCGAAGGAAAGCAACATCGCAGTGGCGGAGCGGCTCGAACTGCGCCAGACCACGCTGCAGATCGTCTCGCACCTGGCCGACAGCGATGCCACGCTGCAGCGGCTGGTCGCCGAGTCGTCGCTCATGCTTCGCCTGGCGCGTGCCACTGGCGCGGCCGTGGTGCTGGACGACGAGGTCTGGAGCGTGGGCGACGTGCCGGCGCGCGCGCAGGTGCTGGCGCTGGCCGATTGGGTCGCGGGGCTCGGCGTGGAGGTCTACGACAACAGCGCGCTGTCGGCGCACTTTGCGCCGGCAGCCGAGTTCCGCGAGTTCGCGGCGGGCGTGCTCGCGATCTCGATCTCGCAGGTGCATCGGCACCTGATCCTGTGGTTCCGGCCCGAGCTGGTGCAGACGGTCCAGTGGGCCGGCGATCCGAAGAAGCCGCAGCAGCGCGCCGGCAGCGGCCGCATCCACCCCCGGCTGAGCTTCTCGAGCTGGATCGAGGAGGTGCGCGGCCGCTCGGCGCCCTGGTCGCCGGCCGAGGTGGGCGCCGCGGTCGAGCTGCGGCAGGCGCTGATCGGCGTGGTGCTGCGCCGGGCCGAGGAGCTGGCCGCCGTGGCCACCGAGCTGGGGCGCGTCAACAAGGAACTCGAGGCCTTCTCATACACCGTGTCGCACGACCTGCGTGCGCCCATGCGGCACATCGCGGGCTATGTCGACCTGGTTGCGCAGACCGAGGGCAAGCAGCTCAGCGAGCGCGCCCACCGCTATCTCGGGCACGTCAAGGACGCGGCCGCGTTCGCGGGGCAGATGGTCGATGCGCTGCTCGACTTCTCGCGCATGGGCCGCGCGGCGCTCAAGCGGCGAACGGTCGACACCGGCTCGCTGGTCGAGGGGCTGGTGCGCGAGCTGGCGCGCCTGGAGCCGGCACGGCGCATCGAATGGAATGTCGACCCCGCGCTGCCCGTGCTGCATGCCGACCCGCTGCTGCTGCAGGTGGCGGTGCGCAACTTGCTCGCCAATGCCGTCAAGTACTCGCGCACGCGCGATCCGCAGCGCATCGCGGTGCGCGCGATCCGCGGCGATCTGGGCAGCGGCCTCGAGGTCGAGGACAACGGCGTGGGCTTCCAGATGAAATACGTCGACAAGCTGTTCGGCGTGTTCCAGCGGCTGCACCAGGCCGAGGATTTCGAGGGCACGGGCATCGGCCTGGCCAATGTGAAGCGAATCGTCGAACGCCACGGGGGCAGGGTCTGGGCCAAGGGAACGTTGAACGAAGGCGCGACCTTCGGCTTCGTCCTGTCCGATGCGGAGCCAGGCAACGACAACGCGGCCGGCACGCCGCCTGACAACGGAGAAGGACATGCTTAAGCCGATCCTGCTCGTCGAGGACGACAAGCGAGACCTGGAACTCACCCTCATCGCGCTCGATCGCAGCCAGCTCGCGAACGACGTGGTGGTGCTGCGCGACGGCGCGCAGGCGCTCGACTACCTGCGCCGCGAAGGCGACCACGCCGAGCGCAGCGAGGGCAACCCGGCGGTGATCCTGCTCGACCTCAAGCTGCCCAAGGTGACCGGGCTCGAAGTGCTGCAGGCGGTGCGCGCCGACGCGGCGCTGCGCAGCATCCCGGTGGTGATGCTCACCTCCTCGCAAGAGGAGACCGACGTGCTGCGCAGCTACGAACTCGGCGTGAATGCCTATGTGGTCAAGCCCGTGGCCTTCGATCAGTTCGTCTCGGCGATCGCCGAACTCGGCATCTTCTGGGCCGTGCTCAACGAGCCGCCGCCCGGCTCGCTGAAGGCCGCGCGCCGACATGAATGAGCGCGAGGTCGCAAGCGGCGAGGGCGGGCCGATCGACGTGCTCATCGTCGAGGATTCGCGCTTCGACGTCGAGCTGCTGACCGAGGCGCTCGCCCAGGCGCTGCCCGCCGCGCGCACGCATGTCGTGCGCGACGAGCAGGGGCTGGCCGCGGCGCTGTCCGAGGG
Organism: Variovorax sp. Soil_C_39; assembly: GCF_057656815.1. Classification (NCBI taxonomy): domain Bacteria; kingdom Pseudomonadati; phylum Pseudomonadota; class Betaproteobacteria; order Burkholderiales; family Comamonadaceae; genus Variovorax; species Variovorax sp. Soil_C_39. Next base: position 132,880 of record NZ_JBDGJQ010000007.1, on the reverse strand, counting down.
CCGCTACGCGCTCATCCTGTCCGACTACGAACTGCCGGGCTTCTCGGGCGAGGAGGCGCTGGACATCGCGCGCCGCCTGGCGCCCGAGACGCCGGTGATCTTCGTCTCGGGCGTGATCGGCGAGGACAACGCGGTCGAACTGCTGCGCCGCGGCGCGGTCGACTACGTAAGCAAGGGGCGGCTCGCGCGCCTGCCGCTGGTGCTCGACCGCGCACTGAAGGAAGCGGCCGACCGCCGTGCCAAGCGCCTGGCCGAGTTCCGGCTGCAGGTGGCGAACCAGGCCTTCCGCGAGGCCGAGTCGCGAAGGCTCGCGCTCATGGAGCTCGGCGACCGCATCCGCGACATCGACGACCCGGGCGAGATCGCCTACCTCGCATCGGCCATGCTGGGCCAGCGCCTGGGCGTGGACCGTGCCGGCTACGGCCTGGTCGACAAGGCGGCCGAGACGATCCAGATCGACCGCGACTGGACCGCCCCCGGCGTGGCCAGTCTCGCGGGACTGCTGCGCTTTCGCGACTACGGCTCCTACATCGAGGACCTGCTGCGCGGCGTGACGGTGGCCTTCGCCGACGCGCGCACCGACCCGCGCACGTGCGACAACGCCGACGCACTCGACGCGATCACCGCGCGCGCCGTGGTCAATATGCCGCTCACCGAGCGCGGCGGGCTGGTCGGGCTGCTGTACCTCAACCACGGCCAGGTGCGCGAATGGACGCCCGACGAGCTCGACTTCATGCGCGAGACCGGCGACCGCGTGCGTTCGGCCATCGCGCGGCGCGAGGCGCAGATGGAGCTGAAAGCCTTTGCCGAGTCGCTCGAGCGGCAGGTCGAGGAACGTGCAGCCGAGCTCGAGACCGCGCGCGAGCAGCTGCGCCAGAGCCAGAAGCTCGAGGCCGTGGGCCAGCTCACGGGCGGGCTCGCGCACGACTTCAACAACCTGCTCGCAGCCATCAGCGGCAGCCTCGAACTGATGCGCCGGCGCGGGCTCGACGGCCAGCGCGCCGAGATGGAGCGCTACATCGGGGTGGCGCAGGGCGCCGTCAAGCGCGCGGCCGCGCTCACGCACCGGCTGCTCGCGTTTTCGCGGCGCCAGACGCTGGAGCCGAAGCCGCTCAACGCCAACCGGCTGGTGTCCGACATGGAGGAGCTGCTGCGCCGCACGCTCGGCCCGCAGATCGCGCTCGAAGTGGTGGCGGCCGTGGGCCTGTGGAACGTGCATGCCGACCCGAGCCAGCTCGAGAACGCGCTGCTCAACCTGTGCATCAACGCGCGCGACGCCATGCCCGAGGGCGGCAAGCTCGTGATCGAGACGGCCAACCGCTGGGTCGACCTGCGCACGGCGCAGGAGCGCGACATGCCGATGGGGCAGTACGTGTCGCTCACCGTCAGCGACAACGGCGTGGGCATGGCGCCCGAAGTGGTGGCGCGGGCCTTCGACCCTTTCTTCACGACCAAGCCGATCGGCATGGGCACCGGGCTCGGGCTGTCGATGATCTATGGCTTCGCGAAGCAGTCGGGCGGCCAGGTGCGCATCTATTCCGAGGTCGGCAAGGGCACCTCGGTGAGCCTCTACCTGCCGCGCCACGATGCGCAGGAAGAAGCCGCCAGCGAACCGGCCGAGGCCACGCTCGCGCCGCGTGCCGACCAGGGCGACACCGTGCTCGTGGTCGACGACGAGCCCGCGCTGCGGATGATCATCGTCGAGGTGATGCGCGGCCTGGGCTACGCCACGCTCGAGGCCGGCGACGGCGCGGGCGCGCTGCGCATCCTGCAGACGCCGCGCCAGCGCATCGACCTGCTCGTGACCGACGTGGGCCTGCCCGGCGGCATGAACGGGCGGCAGGTGGCCGACGCGGCACGCAGCGCACGGCCCGGCCTCAAGGTGCTGTTCATCACCGGCTATGCCGAGAACGCGGTGCTGAGCCACGGCCACCTCGAACGCGGCATGCACGTGATGACCAAGCCCTTCGAGATGGACGTGCTCGCACGCCGCGTGAAGGCGCTGATCGAGGCGGGTTAGGGCTTATCGCTGCGCGGCGATCGGCTCGAGCCCGGTCTTCGCGATGACGGGCGCCGCCGCGGGCGCCTGCAGGTAGCGGATCAGCTGGCGCGCGGCCTCGGGTTGCGCCGCGGCCGTGGCGATGCCGGCCGAGAACACCGTGACGCGTTGCACTTCCGCGGGCAGCGGCCCGATGTAGTCGATGCCGGCGATCGGCAGCAGCTCGCTCACCTGCTGCAGCCCGAGCACCGCATCGCCGCGCGCCACCACCGTGCCCACGCGCTCGCTGAGGATGCGCTTGCTCTTGGGCTTGACCTCGGCCTCGATGCCGAGCTTCTTGAGCAGCTCGGTCTCGTAGTAGGTGCCGCTCGCGCTTGCCGAATAGGCGATCGACGGCGCGGCCAGCAGCGTGCGCTTGAGCGCCTCGACCGAGCCGATGTCGGGCTTGGGCGCACCCTTGCGCACCGCGAAGCCGATCGACGAGCGCACCAGGTCGACCTGGCTGCCGGGCACCACCTTGCCCGCCGCCACCAGCGCGTCGAGCGCGGGCCGCGCGAGGATCACCACGTCGGCGGGCTCGTTGCGCGCGAGCCGGCTCGGGATCGAATCGCTGGCATTGCCCATGGAGGCGCCGTAGGCCGTCTTCACCGTGCGGCCGCTTGCACGTTCGAAGCCCGGGCGCAGTTCGTTGTAGGCCGCCGTGAAGCCGCCCGAGGTCATCACGTGCAGGTCGGCGCCGGCCGTCGGCGGCGCGCTGCCGAAGCTGCCGCAGCCGGCCAGCACGGCGGCCGCGGCAAACAGGGCGGCGCGGCGGGTGAGGCGATTGATCCCGGTGACGGGGGCCGGGTCGGGGCGGGTGCGAAACGTCATGGCGTATGTCTCCAAGGTGTTGTGCTCGGCCCATCTTAGGAAGCGAGGCTGTCAATCACCCCTCACCGGCCTCGGGGTATTCACCGAGGTTGTTGCCAATCGGTCAGGCGAGGTGTCCGCTTGCAAGCGCCGCGGCGGCCGCGCGGGTTTCCACCCCGAGCTTCTCGAAGATGTGCTCGAGGTGCTTGTTGACCGTTCTCGGGCTGGTGCCGAGGATCTCGCCGATGTCGCGGTTGGTCTTGCCCTTGGCGAGCCACGACAGCACCTCGGTCTCGCGTGGCGTGAGGGCTGCTTCGGCCAGGCGCGTGGCCGGGCCTTCGCGCTGGATGGCGAACAGCAGCATGGTCTCGCCGAGCGCCGCCGCGCCCAGGTTGCGCACCGACAGGCGCATGGCCGTGGCGGTACCGATGGCGATCGAGGCTCCCGGCGCCAACGCGGGCTCGACCGACGCAGGCAGGCGGCCCGGCGCCACCGGGTCTTCGAGCGCATGCAGCCACAGCGCGGCCTGCGGCGAGCGCCAGGCGATGCGCCCGCGCGTGTCGACGAACACCACGCCCATGCCCGCCACGTCGACCGCGTCGCGCGCCATGCGCGTGATGCGGGCGTTGCGCGTGTGTGTGTGCAGGCGCGCCAGCACTTCCTGCGCGCGGATCGGCTTCACCACGTAGTCGACGCCGCCGCACTCGAAGCCTTCGACGACGTGCGCGGTTTCCGACAGCCCCGTCATGAACAGCACCGGAATGTGCGCGAGCGCCGCATTGGCCTTGATGCGCCGGCAGGTCTCGAAACCCGAGAGGCCGGGCATGAGGCCGTCGAGCAAGATCGCGTCGGGAACCACCAGCTCGAGCCGCTGCAGGGCGGACTCGCCGTCGGCGGCCACCAGCACGGTGTAGCCGCTGGCCTCGAACGTGTCGCACAGCATGCCCAGGCTGCTGGGGGCGTCGTCGACCACCAGCACGACGGGGCGTTCGGACAAGGTGTCAGGAGGAGGCGAGGGTGTCTGCATCTTCTGCCAGTGCGTTGCGGAGCGTGTCGAGTTCAAAGCGCGTGACCATGCCGCGCAGCCAGGTGCAGGTGGCGGCCGCATCGGGCGAGGCCGCGGCCAGCCGATCGAGCGCGGTGTGCAGGCCGCGCACATGGCCCATCTGCACCAGGCGCATCAAATCGGCGCGGTCGTCTTCGCCGAACACGAGCAGGGGCGGGCGTGCCGGCGCCGTGTCGGGGTCGGCCGACGGCGGCATGGCATCGCCCGTCGCCAGCCATTCGAGGCCGAGGTGCCGCTCCAGCGTGGCGATGAGTTCCGACTCGATCACCGGCTTGCCCACGAAAGCCTGGCAGCCCGCGGCGCGCAGCCGGTCGGCCTGGTTCTCGAACATGTTCGCCGAGACGATGATGATCGGCAGCTCGGTGAAGCCCGAGGCTCGCACCGAGCGCGCGGTCTGCCAGCCGTCCATGTCGTCCATCGTCAGGTCGAGCAGGATGGCCGAGGGCAGCTCTTCGCGCAGGCTGTCGAGGCACTCGGTGCCGCTGGCCGCCTCGCGCACCGTGAAGCCCAGCGGCGCGAGCATGCCGGCGAGCATCTGGCGCTGCACCGGCTGGTCGTCCACCACCAGCAGCGTGCGGCGCTCGCCCAGGTAGCCCGACACCGGCAGGCGCGAGCCGGCCTGCGGGCCGGGGTCAGAAACCTCACGCAGGTACACGCGCACGCTGAAGGTGCTGCCCGCCGACGAGGTGGCCGCCAGCTTGAGCTCGCCGCCCATGAGCGAAGTGAGCAGCCCGGTGATCGTCAGGCCCAGCCCGGTACCCGGCTCGCCCCGCCGGCGCCCCGCGGCGCCGCGCTCGAAGGGCAGGAAGATGCGCTGGTGGTCTTGCGGCGCCACGCCGATGCCGGTGTCGACCACGTCGAAGCGCAGCACCTCGCGCCGCGCATCGACATGCAGCGTGACGGTGCCGCTGTCGGTGAAGCGAACGGCGTTGGTCAGCAGGTTGATGAGAATCTGCCTCAACCACTTCACGTCGGCATGCACCCACGGCGGCAGCCGCCCGGAATGCGTGTAGACGAACGCGAGGCCCTTGGCCTCGGCCTGCGGCCGCACCATCTGCACCACCTGGTCGAGAAAGGCCGGCAGCGCGAGCGCCGAGGGCTCCAGTTGCAGCCGCCCTGCCTCGATGCGTGCCAGATCGAGCAGGCCGTCGATGAGGCCCAGCATGTGCTCGCCGCTGCGGTGGATGGTCTGCACCGCCTCGCGCGGCGGCAAGGCCGCCTCGCCGCCCTTGAGCAGGATCTGCGAGTAACCCAGGATGCTGTTGAGCGGCGTGCGCAGCTCGTGCGTCATGCCCGCCACGTAGCGCGTCTTGGCCTGGTTGGCGGCCTCGGCGGCTTCCTTGGCGGTCTGCAGCGCCGCATCGGTGCGGCGGTGCGCTTCGATTTCGAGCGCGAGCAGGTTGTTGTGGCGGTTCGATTCCTCTTGCGCCATCTGCCGGCTCTCGCTGCCCAGCACCACCCACCACGCGGCCACGGCGGCGATCACCGAGAGCAGCGCGAAGACCTTGAGAAAGGCCGTCGCCATCGCCGGATCGACGGTGCCGGCGATGGCCTCCTGTGCGTAGACCACGCCCACCACCGTGGCGAGCAGCGCAACCAGCGAGGTGGCGACCAGCAGGTAGTGCGCGACGCGAAAGTTGAGCCGCGCCGACAGCGCCGGCGGCAGCAGCGCCTGCAGCCAGCCGCTCATCTGCTCGGCCGCGCGCGAGTCGGTCTTGCAGCGATCGTGGCAGCGCGACTCCAAGGTGCAGCACAGCGAGCAGATCGGCGCGCTGTAGGCCGGGCAATGGGCCATGTCTTCCGACTCGAAGCTGTTGTCGCACACCGAGCACTTCACGCTCTGGCCCGGCGTCCAGCGATCGATGTCGGTACGCGCCAGGTAGTAGCGCCCGCGTGTCTTCCAGGCCAGCAGCGGCGACACGGCCATCGCCGTGGCGAGTGCGATGAACGGCGAGAAGGCCCGCGCCCACTGGCCGAGCGCGCCCGAGTAGGCCAGCATCGCCAGCGCCGCAGCCACCAGCATCGCGACGAGGCCGACTGGGTTGATGTCGTACAGGTGCGCGCGCTTGAACTCGATGGTCTTCGGGCTCCAGCCCAGCGGCTTGTTGATGACCAGGTCGGCCACCAGTGCGCCGACCCAGGCGATGGCGATGTTGCTGTAGAAGCCCAGCACGTGCTCCAGCGCGGCGAACACGCCCAGCGCCATCAGCAGGATCGCGATGGCCACGTTGAACACCAGCCACACCACGCGCCCCGGATGGCTGTGCGTGAGGCGCGCGAAGAAGTTCGACCACGCCAGCGAGCCCGCATAGGCATTGGTGAGGTTGATCTTCATCTGCGAGACGACGACGAACAGCACCGTGATGCCCAGCACCCAGGCCGGGTCGCGCAGCACGTACGAAAAGCCCGTGAGGTACATCTGCGTCGGCTCGATCGCATGCTTGGCCGCAATCTCGTGCTGCAGCGCGAGGAACGCCAGGAACGCGCCGCCCATCATCTTCAGCATGCCCGGCACGATCCAGCCCGGCCCGGCGATCAGCACCGCGGCCCACCAGCGCCCGCGGTTGGCGGCGGTCTTCTCGGGCAGAAAGCGCAGGTAGTCGACCTGCTCGCCGATCTGCACCACGAGCGAGAAAGCCACCGTGGCCGCCGCGCCGAACATCAGCGGATCGAAGTCGCTGCTGTCGGAGGTGCGGCCTACGAGCCCGGTGAAGTCGGCATACAGCTCGGGCTTCTTCACCAACACCGCGATGAAGGGGCAGACGAACAGAACGATCCAGATCGGCTGCGTCCACAGCTGCAGTCCCGAGATGAGCGTGATGCCGCGCGCCACCAGCGGAATGATCACGATCGAGGAAACGAGGTACAGCAGCCACAGCGGCCAGTCGAGGTACATCTGCAGCGCCAGCGAGAGGATGGCGGCCTCGAGCGCGAAGAAGATGAAGGTGAAGCTCGCGTAGATCAGCGAGGTGAGCGTGGAGCCCAGGTAGCCGAAGCCCGCGCCGCGTGTGAGCAGGTCCATGTCGACGCCATGGCGTGCGGCGTAGTAGGAGATGGGCAGACCCGTGAGAAAGGTGATGAGCCCCACCACCAGGATCGCCCACAGTGCGTTCGAAAAACCGTAGCTCAACGCGATGGCGCCGCCGATGGCCTCCAGCGCCAGGAACGAGGTGGCGCCGAAGGCCGCATTGGCGACGCGGAACTCCGACCACTTGCGGAAGCTGCGCGGCGTGTAGCGCAGCGCGTAGTCCTCCAGCGTTTCGTTCGCGACCCAGGCGTTGTAGTCGCGGCGGATGCGGAAGATCTTCTGTCCGGAGACGGATGTCATGGCGGGTTCTCGCGGCGGCGGCAACGGTGGCATGCGGCAGGTACAGCAAGAAGCGCTCCCTGCGGTCTCCTGCGTTGTCTGGCTCGGGAGTCTGCGGGTGGGGCGGGGCACCGCCGCTACGTTGAATGACGTATTCGCGCAGAGGCAAGTGATTTCTAAAGTACCAGCCATGGTGCTAGCGGCACCGTCCGATGCACTTCGATGGTGCGCGGCTCTCCCTTCTTTCAACCTGCCTGGAGTTCCTGATGTCGCGTGATTCCGACCCTTCCTCTCTCGATGCCATGGCACTGCGCCGCCGTCGCTTGTTGCAGGGCGCCGCCGCGCTGCCCGTGATGGGCCTGAGCGGCCTGAGCTTCGGCCAGGGGCAGTTCCCCACGGCCAAGGTCAACACCACCAAGCTCGCGGTGACCGACACGGAAGTGACGGTGGGCCAGCTGCATTCGTCCACCGGCACGATGGCGATCTCCGAAACCGGATCGATCCAGGCCGAGCAGCTTGCGATCGACCAGATCAACGCGATGGGCGGCATCCTGGGCCGCAAGATCAAGGTCATCAAGGAAGACGGTGCCTCCGACTGGCCCACCTTCGCCGAGAAGTCGAAGAAGCTGCTGGTCAACGACAAGGTCGCGGCCGTGTTCGGCTGCTGGACCAGCGCCTCGCGCAAGGCGGTGCTGCCGGTGTTCGAGAAGGAGAACGGCCTCTTGTACTACCCGACCTTCTACGAGGGCCTGGAGCAGAGCAAGAACGTGATCTACACGGGCCAGGAAGCCACGCAGCAGATCATCTGGGGCCTGGACTGGGGCGCCAAGGAGAAGAAGGCCAAGACCTTCTTCCTGGTCGGCTCCGACTACATCTGGCCGCGCACCTCGATGAAGATCGCGCGCAAGCACATCGAGAACTTCCAGAAGGGCTCCGTCAAGGGCGAGGAGTACTACCCGCTGGGTCACACCAACTTCAACTCGCTGATCAACAAGATCAAGGTCGCCAAGCCCGACTGCATCTTCGCGGCGGTGGTGGGCGGCTCGAACGTCGCGTTCTACAAGCAGCTCAAGGCCGCGGGCATCACGGGCGACAAGCAGTTCCTGTTGACGCTGGCCGTGACCGAGGACGAAATGACCGGCGTGGGTGGCGAGAACTTCGCGGGCTTCTATTCGTCGATGAAGTACTTTCAGTCGCTCGACAACGAGAACAACAAGAAGTTCGTCGCGGCCTTCAAGGCCAAGTATGGAAAGGACGCGGTGATCGGCGACGTCACCCAGGCGGGCTACCTCGGCCCGTGGCTGTGGAAGGCGGCGGTCGAGAAGGCCGGCAGCTTCGACGTCGACAAGGTGGTCGCGGGTTCGCCGGGCATCGAGCTGAAATCCGCGCCCGAGGGCTACGTGAAGCTCGACGCGAACCACCACCTGTGGAGCAAGGCGCGCATCGGGCAAGGGCTGCCGGACGGCTCGTTCAAGGTGGTTGCCGAGTCGGCCGAGCTGATCAGGCCCGATCCGTTCCCGAAGGGCTACCAGTAAGTCTTTGCCTTTCTCCCTTCCCCTTGGGGGGAGGGCAGGGGTGGGGGCAAGCGGCGCCACCACTGGTCACGCTCTGTCTGCCCCCATCCCAACCTTCCCCCAGAGGGGGAAGGAGCCAATACCTCAACACCGGAACACCGTGCCATGACGCTGTCGGACATGTGGAACATCGGCCTGATGCAGGGCTTCGCGGGGCTGAGCCTCTTCGCGGTGCTGCTGCTCATGGGTCTCGGGCTCGCGATCATCTTCGGCCAGATGGGCGTCATCAACATGGCGCATGGCGAGTTCATGACCATCGGCGCCTATTCGGTCTTTTTGGCCGCGCAGCTGACCGAGCGGCTCTCGCCGGCCTTCATGCCGTACTACTTCCCGATCGCGATCGGGCTGGCCTTCGTGTTCGCCTTCATCGCCGGATGGCTGGTGGAGTGGGCGCTGATCCGGCACCTGTACAAGCGGCCGCTCGACACGCTGCTGGCCACCTGGGGCGTGAGCCTGGGGCTGCAGCAGATCTTCCGCACCTTCATCGGGCCGAAGGAGGTGAGCCCGACGCTGCCCGACTGGCTGATGGGTTCGTGGACGCCGCACGAGGGGCTCGACATTCCGATCAACGGCCTGTTCGTGCTGGCGCTCACCGGGCTGGTCACGGGCGGCGTGCTGCTCGCGCTGCACCGGAGCCGCTGGGGCCTGCGCGTGCGCGCGACGGTGGCCAACCGCACGATGGCCAACGCCACCGGCATCGACACCCGCCGGACCGACCGCCTGACCTTCGCGATCGGCTGCGGCGTGGCCGGCGTGGCCGGCGCGGCCTTCACCACCATCGGCTCGACCGGGCCGACCTCGGGGTCGCTCTACATCGTCGATGCCTTCCTGGTCGTCACCTTCGGCGGTGCCGCCAGCTTGCTGGGCACGGTCGTCTCGGCCTTCGGCATTGCGCAGACGCAGTCGATCTCGGAGTTCTTCATGACCGGCTCGATGGCCAAGGTGCTGACGCTGTCGCTGATCGTGCTCATCCTGATGATGCGGCCGCAAGGGCTCTTCGCCGTCAAGGTCCGTCGCTGATCCCCGCTTCTTCCCGGAGAACCTCTCGATGAATATCCTCAAGGCCTCGGTCCGGCGCTACCAGCTCGGCAGCCTCCTGCTGCTGGTGCTGCTGCTCGCGGTGGTGCTGCCGCTCACGCTCGACATCTTCCGGCTCAACCTCGTGGGCAAGTACCTGACCTACGCCTTCGTCGCGGTTGGCCTGGTGATGGTGTGGGGCTACGGCGGCGTGCTGAGCCTGGGGCAGGGCGTGTTCTTCGGCATCGGCGGCTATGCGATGGCGATGTTCCTCAAGCTCGAAGCCTCCGACCCCGTCACGACCAAGATCCAGTCGACGCCGGGCATTCCCGACTTCATGGACTGGAACCAGATCACCGAGCTGCCTTTGCTGTGGCTGCCATTCAAGAGTCTGCCGCTGAGCCTGGCGCTGGTGGTGCTGGCGCCGATGGCGCTGGCCTGGCTCGTGAGCTTCGCGATGTTCAAGCGGCGCGTGGGCGGCGTGTACTTCGCGATCATCACGCAGGCGGTGGCGCTGATCCTCACCGTGCTCATCATCGGCCAGCAGGGCTACACCGGCGGCGTGAACGGCATGACGGACCTGAAGACGCTGCTGGGGTGGGACACGCGCACCGACAGCGCGAAATACATCCTCTACTACGTCTGCGTCGGGCTGCTGGTGGCGAGCATCGTGCTGTGCCGCTGGATCCAGACCAGCAAGCTTGGCACGCTGCTGCTCGCGATGCGCGACAAGGAAGACCGCGTGCGTTTCTCGGGCTACGACGTGTCGAACTTCAAGGTCTTCACCTTCTGCCTGGCGGCGGGGTTGTCGGGCATCGGCGGCGCGCTGTTCGCGCTGCAGGTAGGCTTCATGTCGCCGAGTTTCGTGGGCATCGTGCCCTCGATCGAGATGGTGATCTTCTGCGCCGTGGGCGGCCGCATGAGCCTGGTGGGCGCGGTATACGGCGCGCTGCTGGTGAATGCCGGCAAGACGCTGTTCTCCGAAAGTTTCCCGGACCTTTGGCTCTTCCTGATGGCGGGGCTCTTCATCGGCGTGACCATGGCGTTCCCGATGGGGCTTGCGGGGCTGTGGGACGAGAAGATCCGGCCGTGGTGGAAGGAGCGCCGCCAGGCGCTGCGCGATGCTGCGGTGAAGCCGCCTGCCGCCGTGCCTGCCGCCACCACGCCGACCGCCACGCCCGACCCGCAGCTGCCCGACGGCGTCGGCAGCCAGCGCGCCTGAACCCCGGAGCACCGCACCATGAGCAATACCGACTTCGCCCTCGCGGTGGAAGACCTGAGCGTGTCCTTCGACGGCTTCAAGGCCATCGACGACCTGACGCTCTACATAGATCGCAACGAGCTGCGCGTGATCATCGGCCCGAACGGCGCCGGCAAGACGACGCTGCTCGACCTGATCTGTGGCAAGACGCGCGCGAGCGCGGGCAGCATCAAGTTCAAGAACACCGAGCTCACCAGGATGGCGGAGCACAAGCGAGTGCGGCTGGGCATCGGGCGCAAGTTCCAGACGCCTTCGATCTACGAGAACCTCAGCGTGTTCCAGAACCTGGAGGTGTCGTTTCCGAAAGGCCGCTCGGTGTTCGGCGCACTGGCTTTCAAGTGCGACGACGAGGTGAAGTCGAAGGTGCAGGCGGTGGCCGAAGACATCGGTCTGGCCGACAAGCTGCGCACCGAGGCGGGCCTCTTGAGCCATGGTCAGAAGCAGTGGCTCGAGATCGGCATGCTGCTGATGCAGGAGCCCGAACTGCTGATGCTCGACGAGCCGATCGCCGGCATGAGCGCGCGGGAGCGCGAGCTCACGGCCGACCTGCTCAAGCGCATCTGCCAGAACCGCGCCGTGATCGTCATCGAGCACGACATGGCCTTCGTGAAGCAGATCGCGCACAAGGTCACCGTCATGCACCAGGGAAAGATCCTCGCCGAAGGGCCGATGGAGAAGGTGCAGGCCGACCCGAAAGTCATCGACGTCTACCTGGGGCACTGAACCATGAGCACCATCATGCTGAAGGTCGAAGACCTGCACGTCGCCTACGGGCAGAGCGAGGCGCTGCACGGCCTCTCGTTCGAAGGCCATGCGAACGAAACCATCGCCATCATGGGCCGCAACGGAATGGGCAAGACCACGTTGTTCAAGAGCCTCATGGGCATCCTGCCGCTGAAGAGCGGGCGCATCGAAGTGGCGGGGCAGGACGTGTCGCGCGACGAGAGCTTCAGGCGCGTGGCCAAGGGCATCGCCTACGTGCCGCAGGGGCGGATGATCTTCCCGACGCTGACGGTCGAAGAGAACATCCAGACCGGTCTGGAGAACTCGAAGACCCGGCGCATCCCCGATGAAATCTACGCGCTGTTCCCCGTGCTGTGGGACATGAAGCGCCGCAAGGGTGGCAACCTTTCCGGCGGCCAGCAGCAGCAGCTTGCCATTGCGCGCGCGCTGGTCACCGATCCCAAGGTGCTGCTGCTCGACGAGCCCACCGAAGGCATCCAGCCTTCGATCATCAAGGACATCGCGAAGGCGCTCAACGAGATCCGCAAGCTGCGCGGCATCACGATCGTCGTCTCCGAGCAGGTGCTGAGCTTTGCCATGGACGTGGCCGACCGCCTGTTCGTCATCGAGGGCGGCCGCCTCGTGCACGAGACCGCGCGCGACAAGACCGACGTCGACCGCATCAAGGCCTATCTCTCCGTTTAACCACCACCAACCAGGAGCCACTGCACATGACGGACACGCTGATCAAGGTCGACCTGACCAAGCCGCCCACCGAAAACGAGATGATCCACAACCGCTGGCATCCCGACATCCCGATGGCATGCTGGGTGAATCCGGGCGATGACTTCATCCTGGAGACCTTCGACTGGACCGGCGGCTTCATCAAGAACAACGACAGCGCCGACGACGTGCGCGACATCGACCTGAGCACGGTGCACTACCTCTCGGGCCCGGTGGGCGTGAAGGGCGCCGAGCCCGGCGACCTGCTGGTGGTCGACCTGCTCGACATCGGCGCCAAGCCCGACAGCCTCTGGGGCTTCAACGGCTTCTTCTCGAAGAAGAACGGCGGCGGCTTCCTGACCGATCACTTTCCCGAAGCGCAGAAATCGATCTGGGATTTCAAGGGCATGTTCACGAGTTCGCGCCACATCCCGGGCGTGAACTTCGCGGGCCTGATCCACCCCGGCCTCATCGGCTGCCTGCCCGACAAGCCCATGCTCGACATGTGGAACGAGCGCGAGAACGCGCTCATCGCCACCGATCCGGACCGCGTGCCCGGCCTTGCGAACCCGCCGTTCGCGGGCACCGCGCACATGGGGAAGATGACCGGTGAAGCGCGCGCCAAGGCCGCGGCCGAAGGCGCGCGCACCGTGCCGCCGCGCGAGCATGGCGGCAACTGCGACATCAAGGACCTCTCGCGGGGCGCGAAGGTGTTCTTTCCCGTCTACGTTGACGGTGCAGGCCTCAGCGTGGGCGACCTTCACTTCAGCCAGGGCGACGGCGAGATAACTTTCTGCGGCGCGATCGAGATGGCGGGCTGGGTGCACATGAAGGTCACGCTCATCAAGGGCGGCATGGCGAAGTACGGCATCAAGAACCCGATCTTCAAGCCGAGCCCGATCACGCCGCAGTACAACGACTACCTGATCTTCGAGGGCATCTCGGTCGACGAGAGCGGCAAGCAGCACTACCTCGACGTGAACGTGGCCTACCGGCAGGCCTGCCTCAACGCCATCGAGTACCTGAAGAAGTTCGGCTACTCGGGCGCACAGGCCTACTCGATCCTCGGCACCGCGCCGGTGCAGGGCCACATCAGCGGCGTGGTCGACGTGCCCAACTCGTGCGCCACGCTCTGGCTGCCCACGGGCATCTTCGACTTCGACATCAACCCGAGCGCCGCCGGGCCAATGAAGGCGATCGACGGCAGCATCCAGATGCCGCTCTCGCACGACCTGCGCTGAGGACGACGCGACCATGCCGACCTACGACTACGCCTGCGCGCAGTGCGGTGGCTTCGAGGCGCTGCGCCCCTCGGCGCTGCGCGACGACCCGGCCTGCTGTCCCGCCTGCGGCGACGCCTCGCCGCGCGTGCTCTCCGCCGCGCCGCGGCTGGCGCTGATGGGGGCCGACGCGCGCCATGCAATGGCCACCAACGAGCGCGCGCGGCACGAGCCGGGCAGCTCGCGCGACTACGCGCGCTTCAAGCACCCGGCGGGCTGCGGCTGCTGTTCCGGGGCCTCCCGGCGCAGCGCGACGGTGGTCGCACCGAACGGCGCCAAGTCGGCGCCGGCCAAGCGGCCCTGGATGATTTCGCACTGAGCTGCTGCTGAAGCAGCAGCGGCCGCAGCGCGCGATTGTTTCGATCCCGTGAACGCCGCGATTCTTTTCGCCGAGGTTTTTTGGAGGCCTTCAGGTTCAAACTTCATTCCATCGACCAACCCATTGAAGGAGATTGAATGAATGCCTCGAAAGTCCTCGCCGCTGCTGCCCTCTCGCTCCTGGCTGCTGCCGGTGCACATGCAGAAACCTATGACGGCGTGCACACCGTGAACTCCACCCTGTCGCGTGCCGAAGTCGCATCGCAGGCCGTGGCCGCGGCGCGTGCCGGCAACGAATACGGTGAAGCCGCCAGCGCCGGTGCGCAGCGCTTCAACTCGACCGCCGACCGTTCGGTGGTCCAGGCCGAAGCCGTCGCCAAAGCGCACGACCCGCTCGCGAGCCTCGACCGCCGCGCGTTCTTCCGCGACGAAGTGCCGCAAGCGTACAAGAAGCCCAGCGTGTCGTTGACGCGCCAGGCCGGCCTGTAAGCCACTCGCGCGGTCGCCCGCGAACAACGCCCTCCAGCCCTCCGGCCGGAGGGCGTTTGTCGTTCAGTCGACCTTGACCTGGGCGTTCTTCACGATCTCGGCGTACTTCTTGAGGTCGGCCTGGATCTCTTGCGTGAACACAGCGGGCGTGTTGCCCGAGGCGGTGATGCCGAGCGACGCGAGCCGCTCCTTCACCTCGGGCGAATGGACCACCGCATGAAGTTCGCGCTGCAGCCGGTCGACGATGGCCTGGGGCGTCTTCTTCGGCGCGAGCACGCCGATCCACGAACTCGATTCGAAGCCCGGCACGCCCGACTCGGCCACCGTGGGCACATCGGGCAGGGAGGCGAGGCGTTCCTTGCTCGACACCGCGATCGCGCGGACCTGCCCGCGCTGCACGAACGGGTAGGCGCCGGCCACAGCCGTGTAGAGCATCGGCAGCGTGCCGCCCACCACGTCGGTCAGCGACTGGCCGCCGCCCTTGTAGGGCACGTGCACGAAGTTCGCGCCGGTGCGCAGCTTCAACAGTTCGCCCGCGAGGTGCGGCGTGCTGCCGGTGCCGGCGCTGCCGTACGAGACGCCGCCCGGATGGGTCTTCGAATAGGCCACGAGCTCGCCGAAGGTCTTGGGCGGCACCGACGGGTGCACGACGATGATCAGCACGGCGTCGCCGATCTTGCTGACCGGCGCGAAGTCGCGCACGGTGTCGAAGGGGATCTTCGAGAACACATGCGGATTGATGACCAGCGTGCCGTCGAAGCCGAGCAGCAGCGTGTAGCCGTCGGGCGCGGCCTCGGCGACCATCTGGGTGCCGATGTTGCCCGACGCGCCGGGGCGGTTGTCGACCACCACGGTCTGGCCCAGGCGCGCACCGAGCTTCTCGGCCACCACGCGCGCACCGGTGTCGGTCACGCCGCCGGGCGTGAAGGGCACGACGAGCCGGATCGGCTTGCTCGGATAGTCCTGTTGCGCGGCGGCGCCCGTGGCCGCGACCGCGGCGGTGAGCGCAACGGCGCAAAGCCGTGCCAGCGATCGGCGGCGGGTGGAGCCCGTGTGGTTCTGCGGGATGGTCATCTGTCTGTCTCCTTGTTTGTTGGTCTGTCCGCTTGCTTCTTTGTCTTCGCGCGATCGGCCGGCTCAGCGCGCCCACCGCCTGTCGAATTCCCACACGTCCTCGAAGCCGATGCGGCGGCAGAACTCGTCGAAGTCGAACAGCGCGGTGTCCGGCGCCTGGCTCGTGCCGTGGGCCTTCAGGTGCTGCAGCGCGCGCGCCATCGCGGCGGCGGCCGCCAGGCTGGTCATCGAAGGGTAGATCGCGAGCGCGAACCCGATCTGGCGCAGCGTTTCGGCGGGCAGCACGGGCGTCTTGCCGCCATCGGCCATGTTGGCGAGCATCGGCGTGTCGAAGGCCTCGCAGGCGCGGCGCATCTCGTCTTCCGACTGCGGCGCCTCGAAGAACAGGATGTCGGCGCCCGCGCGCGCATAGGCCTCGAGCCGGCGCAGCGCTTCGTCCACGCCGAGTTCGGCCCGCGCGTCGGTGCGCGCGACGATGAGGAAGTTCTTCTTGTCCTCACGCGCTTCGACCGCCACGCGGATCTTGTCGACCATCTCCTGCACCGGCACGCAGCGCTTGTTGGGCGTGTGACCGCACTTCTTTGGAAACACCTGGTCCTCGAGCTGGATTGCGGTGACGCCGGCGGCTTCGTAGCCGCGCACCGTGTGGTGCACGTTGAGCAGGCCGCCGTAGCCGGTGTCGGCGTCGGCGATGACCGCCGCGCCGCCGCTGCTGCGCACCAGCGTGGCCATGCGGTCGAGCATCTGCGTGTAGGTGGCGATGCCGGCGTCGGGCAGCCCGAGGTGCGAGGCCGTGAGCCAGAAGCCCGAGCCGTAGACCACGTCGAAGCCGACCTTGGTCGCCATGGTCGCGGCGATCATGTCCTGCAGCCCCGGGGCGACGACGAACTCGCCGCGATCGAGCTTCTCTCGGAGGAGGGGGTTGGCCATGCTGCCGGTCACTCCGCCGTGATGCCGCCGCGCTGCGCGACCGCGGTCCATTTGCGCGTCTCGGCGGCAAGGAAGCTGCGGAACTCGGCGGGCGGCGTCAGCGTCATGTGCGCGCCCTGGTCTTCCATCTGCTTCATCACGGCCGGATCGGCCGCGACCTTCTTCAGGTCGCGGTTGATCTGCGCCACGACCGGATCGGGCAGCCCGGCCGGACCGAAGAGGCCGTACCAGCTCAGCGATTCGACGCCCTCGAGGCCGGCTTCCTTGAAGGTCATCGCGTCGGGAAAGAGCGCCATGCGCTTGTTGTCGGCCACCGCCACCACGCGCAGCGCGCCCGAGCGCACGTGCGGCAAGGCGGTGAGCACGCTCGTCACGCCCATTGGCAGGTGGCCGCCGATGATGTCGACCATGATCGGCGCGCCGCCCTTGTACGGCACGCCCGTGGTCTGCAGCTTGCCGGCCTGGCGGATCAGCTCGCCGGTGAGCCGGGTCTGGCCTTCGGAGTAGCCCACGCCGAGCGGCTCTTTGCGTGCGGCGTCGAGCACGTCGCGCAGCGTCTTGTAGGGCCCGTTGGCACGCACCACAAGCACCGAGGGCGAACTCGCGATGTTGGTGATCGGCGTGAACGCGCGATCGGTGTCGTAGGGCAGGTTCTTCATCAGCACCGGGTTCACGGCATGCGAGCCGACCACCAGCAGCAGCGTGTGGCCGTCGGCGGGCGCCCGTGCGACGGTGGCCGAGCCGATCACGCCGTTGGCGCCGGTGCGGTTGTCGACCATCACCGACTGGCCCCAGAGCGCCGAGAGGCGCTGCGCCATGACCCGGCCGACGATGTCGGTGCCGCCGCCGGCCGAGTAGGGCACCACGAGCGTGACGGCCTTGGTGGGAAACGCGGGCGCCTGGGCCCAGGCGCCGGGGGCCGCGGCCATGGCGGCGAGCGCGGTCAGCGCGGCGCGCCGGGTGGTGCAGAAGGACTTGGATCGTTGGCTTGTCATGTCGTCGTGTGTCTCCGTGGTGTCTTCTTCAGGCATTCGCCTTGTCGCGCTGCCGGCGCAGCCAGGCGATCGAACGGCCACCGAGCGGGCGCTGCAAACGGGCCTCGGCGAAATCGATCGCATCGAGCAGGCCGTCGGGCGCAATGCCGGTGGCGAAGCCGCTGCGTTCGGCCATCAGCACCAGGTCCTCGGTCGCCACGTTGCCAGCCGCGCCGGGCGCGAACGGGCAGCCGCCGATGCCGCCCACGCTCGCATCGAAGCGTCGCACGCCGGCCTCGAGCGCGGCCCAGGCATTGGCCACGGCCATGCCGCGCGTGTCGTGCAGGTGCACCGCGAGGCGGTCGATCGGCAGCGTGTCGGCCAGCGCGGCGAAGCGCGCCTTCACCATGCCCGGCGAGGCCGAGCCGATGGTGTCGGCGATCACGATCTCGCCGGCACCGGCCGCGTGCATGCGCGCAGCCAGGCGCAGCAGTTCGGCGAGCGGCGTCTCGCCCTCGAACGGGCAATCGAAGGCCACCGCCACGTAGGCGCGCGTGCGCAGGCCGAGCGCCTGCGCGGCGGCGAGCGTCTGCTCGCTGATCTCGGTCGCCTGGCCCAGGCCCATGTTGATGTTCTTGCGGTTCATCGTCTCGGTGGCCGAGAGCACGACCGCGATCTCGGTCGCGCCGGCCGCATGCGCACGCTCGAGGCCCTTGAGGTTGGGCACCAGCACGGAGGTGCGCAGTGTCGGCAGCGCGTCGCGCAGCATCGGCAGTAGCGTGCCCGCGTCGGCCATCTGCGGCACGGCCTTGGGCGAGACGAAGCTCGTGGCCTCGACGCTCTGCACGCCGGCCGCGGCAAGCCGGCGCACCAGTTCGAGCTTGTCGGCCGCGGCCAGGTGCACCGGCTGGTTCTGCAGCCCGTCGCGCGGCGCGACGTCGGTGATGTGGATCTGTTCCATCGTGTGTCTCCGGTGCCGTCAGGCGATCGTGCCGGCGCGGCGCAGCGCTTCGAGCTTCTCGGCCGGGTAGCCCGCCAGCGCGCCGAGCACCTGCTGCGTGTGCTCGCCGAGCCGCGGCGGACTGCCGTAGGCCATCGGCGCGGCCGCCGAGAGCTTGATCGGGTTGCCCGGCATGCGCACGCGCTCGCCGTTGGCCAGAAGGACCTCGACCACCATGTCGCGCGCCACCACCTGCGCATCGCCGAGCGCCTGCGCAAAGTTGTTGACCGGCCCGCACGGAATGCGCGCCGCCTGCAGGCGCTCGAGCCAGTGGGCGGTGGGCTGCTTCTTCAGTTCGCCGGCGATCAGCGCGTCGATCTCGGCCTTGGCCGCGAAGCGCACTGGCTGCTGGCGGTAGGCCGGGTCGCGCAGCGCGGGCAGGTCGATGAACTCGACGAAGCGCTCGAAGAACGCATCGCCGATGCACGCGACGATGATGTGGCCGTCGGCGGTCGGGTAGCTGTTGTAGGGCACATGCACGAAGTGGCCGTTGCCGATGCCTGCCGGGACGTGGCCCGACATCAGGTGCATGGTCGCCATGTAGTTGAGCAGCGAGATCTGCGCGTCGAGCATCGAGATGTCGACATGCTGGCCGCGCCCGGTGCGCTCGCGCTCGGCGAGCGCCGCGAGCACGCCCATGGCGCCGAACATGCCGCCGCCAAGGTCGCCGATCGGGATGCCGCTGCGCGTCGGTCCGCTTTCGGGCGTGCCGGTGATCGACATGCCGCCGCCCATCGCCTGCACCACCTGGTCGAACGCGGGGCGCTGCGTCTCGGGGCCGGTCTGGCCGAAACCGGTGACCGAGCAGGTCACGATGCGCGGATTGATGCGCGCGAGCGCGGCATGGTCGATGCCGAGCCGTTCGGTGACGCCGACGCTGAAGTTGTCGAACACCACATCGGCGGTGCGCACCAGGTCGAGGAACACCGCCTTGCCGTCGGCGCTCTTGAGGTCGATGCAGACGCTCTGCTTGTTGCGGTTGAGCGTGAGGTAGTAGGCGCCCATGCCGCCGCGCGCGTAGTCGGGGTCGTGCTCCAGCAGCCGGCGCGTGCCTTCGCCGCTGCCCGGCGGCTCAACCTTGATGGTGCGCGCACCCAGGTCGGCCAGCAGCATGGTGCCGTACGGACCCGAGAGCATGTGCGTCAGGTCGAGCACGGTGATGTGTTCGAGTGCCAAGTCGTGTGTCTCCTGAAAGCAGCAGATGTCGCACGCAACGTGCCAGCACGGTCGGGGGGTGCGTAAGTCATTGATTCAAAACGAAAAGCGCTCGCGAATTGGGTAATTTCCCTGAGTTTCGCGAGACACGAAAGAGACGGTCGTGTGTTGCAATGCGACTGACCATGGAACATGCAACGACCTCCGTTTCCACCGCCCGCCGCGGCCTTCCGCGGCTGTGCTTCATGAGCTACCGGCAGATCCGCGAGTTCGCGCTGCCCGTGGTGGCGGAGTTCGTCGGCCGGGCCGACATCGAGGTGGTCGACGGCACCTTCGGCGATGCGCTCGCCACCGCGCGCGACCGCATCGAGCGCGGGCTCGTCGATGCCTTCGTGAGCGCCGGCTCGAATGCGAGCATCCTGCGCGCGGGGCTCGAGGCGCCGGTCGCGACGATTCAGCTCGGCGGCTTCGACCTGATGCAGGCGCTCATCAAGGCGCGGCGCATCTCGAGCCGCGTCGGCGTGGTGATGTACGGCCAGACCATCCCCGAACTCGACGAGGTGAAGGACCTGCTGAACATCGAGGTCAGCCAGTACGCCTACCAGACCCCCGACGATGCGCGCCAGCGCTTCGAGATGTTGCGGCGCGCCGGCTTCGACGTGATCGTGGGTTCGAGCCTCGTGGTCGAGCTTGCCGAGCAGGCCGGGCTGCACGGCCTGCTGGCCTATTCGCTCGCGAGCATCCGCAACGGCTTTGAGGATGCGCTCGAGCTCGCGCGCGTGGCGCGGCTCGAGGCCGGGCGCTACGAGCAGCTGAACGGCGTGCTGCACAACCTGCAGGAAGCCGTGCTCGCGGTGGATCGCGACAACCGCATCATCGCGGCCAACCCGCCGATGCAGCAGCTGCTCGGGCGCGGTTCGGCGCGGCTCCTGGGCCGCTCGCTCGACGCTGCGCAGCCCGAGCTCTCGTTGCAGGCCACGCTCGAAACCGGCCTCGAGGAGCGCGCGCTGGTGCAGCGCTTCGCGCAGCGCGACTGGGTCGTCAACCGCACGCCGATCCGCGAACATGGCGAGATCGTCGGTGCGGCGCTCACGGCGTACGACGCGCGCGCGATCCAGCAGGCCGACACCAGCCTGCGCATGCAGCACGGCCGGCGCCAGAGCGCGGCGCGCCACCGCTTCGACAGCCTGATCGGGCAGAGCCCTGCGTTCCTGCGCGCGGTGCGGACCGCGCAGCGCTTCGCGGGCAACGACCTCACGGTGCTGATCGCGGGCGAGAGCGGCGCCGGCAAGGAGCTGTTCGCGCAGGCGATCCACAACGGCAGCGCGCGGGCGGGGCGGCCGTTCGTCGCGATCAACTGCGCGGCCTTTCCCGAGGCGTTGCTCGAGAGCGAGCTGTTCGGCTACGAGGAGGGCGCCTTCACGGGCTCGCGCCGCGGCGGCAAGCGCGGGCTGTTCGAGACCGCGCACACGGGCACGCTGTTCCTCGACGAGATCGGCGATATGCCGCTGCACCTGCAGACGCGGCTGCTGCGCGTGCTGCAGGAGCGCGAGATCACGCGCCTGGGCGCCACCGCGCCGATTCCGGTCGACGTGCGCGTGATCGCCGCCACCCACCAGCCGCTGGACCAGATGATCCGCGACCGCAGCTTCCGGCAAGACCTGTACTACCGCATAAACACGCTGCGGCTCGCGCTGCCGGCGCTGCGCGAACGCCCCGAAGACGTGTCGCTGCTGGCCGAAGCGCTGCTCGGCGGCTGCCTGCGGCGCCTAGGCGTGGCCTTCGATGCGCGGCGCGCGCTCGCGCCGCTGCGGGCGCGGCTCGAAGCCCACCCCTGGCCCGGCAACGTGCGCGAGCTGGAGAACCTCTGCGAGCGCCTCGCGGTCTTCCTCTCGCAGTTCGAGCGCCTCGAGGTGGTGCGCTGGGACGAGCTGCCGCAAGAATGCCCCGAGATCTTCGCGGCCGACCCGCTGCCCGCGGCAGCAGCCGGGGCCGCGGACGTCTCGCCACGGGCACGGCTTGCCGAGGTGATGGCCGCGCACGGCGGCCATCGGCGCAATGCCGCACGCGAACTCGGCGTGAGCCGCTCCACGCTGT
Organism: Variovorax sp. Soil_C_39; assembly: GCF_057656815.1. Classification (NCBI taxonomy): domain Bacteria; kingdom Pseudomonadati; phylum Pseudomonadota; class Betaproteobacteria; order Burkholderiales; family Comamonadaceae; genus Variovorax; species Variovorax sp. Soil_C_39. The sequence goes on along the minus strand of NZ_JBDGJQ010000007.1, from coordinate 111,044 downwards.
GGCGCTGGCTGCGCGAAGGCAGCGCGTAGGACGCACCCGCGCCACGAGGCCCAGTTAAGCTCGCGCCCCATGAAGCGCAACAGCAGCAGCCACAGCACGCCCCGATCCTCCGGCACCAAGGCGCCCGCGCCGCCGCCGCCCGCGGTGTCCGATGTGCCCGTCTCGGCGGTGCTCGCGCGCATCGAGACGCTGTGGTCCTCGCTCGGCCCGGTGGGCCAGCGCATCGCCGACTTCATCGTGAAGAACCCCCGCGAGGTCGTCCACATGTCGGTGAGCGAGGTGGCCGAGCGCACCGGCTCGAGCGAAGGCAGCATCGTGGGCCTGTGCAAGAACCTCGGCGCCACGGGCTTCCAGCAGATCAAGATCGCGCTCGCGCAGGAGATCGTGCGGCCGGTGCAGTTCATCCACGAAGACCTCGACCCGCAGGACAAGGCCGATGCGGTGATCCGCAAGATCTTCCAGAGCAACGTGCAGACGCTGCACGACACGGAGGCCACGCTCGACGCCCGGGCGATGGAGCGCGCCGTCAGGCTGATGCGCGAGGCTGAGCGCATCGAGATCTACGGCATCGGCAGTTCGGCCACCATCGCGGAGGATGCGCACTACCGCATGCTGCGCATCGGGCTCAACGCGAAGGTGGTGGTCGATTCGCACGTGCAGGCCATCAGCGCCTCGCTCACCGGACCCAAGGTGGCGGTGCTGACCATCTCGCATTCGGGCAGCACGCACGAGACGGTCACGGCCACGCGGCTCGCGAAGGAGGCGGGCGCCGGCACCGTGTGCATAACCAACTTCGGCAAGTCGCCGATCCAGGCCTTTGCCGACGTACTGCTCTTCACCATGGCGCGCGAGACCAGCTTTCGCACCGAGGCCATGACCAGCCGGCTTGCGCAGCTGGCGATCATCGACGTGCTGATCGCCTGCCTTGCGCTCTCGGACTACGACACCTCGGTGCGCACGCTGCGCCAGACCTTCGACGTGCTCTCGCTCAAGCGGTACTGAGGCGCGCCGGCTTCGGACGCCAGCAAACCCGCCACATTGGCCGCCACCGCCCCGGGCGCATGGCCCACCAGCAGGCAGCGCATGCCGAGCCGTTCGGCGCCCGCGGCATCGGTCAGCGGGTTGTCACCGACGACCACGGTGCGCTGCGGCTCCGCACCGAGGCGGCGCAGGCCTTCCTCGAACAGCAGCGGCGCGGGCTTGCCGATCACGCGCCAGGGCTGCACGCCGCTGGCCGCGACCACGGCCGCGAGCAGCGCGCCGGTCTCGGGCACCACGCGCCCCTGCGGACCGGGGTGCGTGGCATCGGCATTGGTCGCGACCAGCCTCGCGCCGCGCAGCAGTTCGTTGGCGACGGTGGCGAGCCTTGCATGGCTGAAGTGCATGTCGAGCGCGAGCAGTACGAAGTCGGCGTCGGTGCGCACCAGCGTGCAGCCCTCGGCCTGTGCGAAGCGCTGGAGCGCCGGGCTCGCGACCAGCAGCACGCGCGCGCCGGGGTGCTGCTGCACCATCTGCCGCACCGCAAGTTCGCCGGCCAGCACGATGCGCGCGGCCGGCACGCGCAGCCCCAGCCGGCGCAGCCGCTCGGCAAGGCCCTGGGCCGTGTGGGTGGAATTGTTCGAGACGATGGCGTAGCGGTCGTGGAAATGTGCGAGCAGCTCGGCCGCGCCCGCGATCGCTTCGTTCTGCCGCACCAGCGTGCCGTCGAGGTCGACCAGCAGGTGGCGGGCCTGCGCGAGCCAGCCGTCCGGCGGGGCGTTGCTGCCGTGGTCGTTGTCGTTTTCGCTGCTGCGATGCGCTGTCGTCGGGGGTTGGATGCTCATGGATCTCCGGTGATGCCGCCGGGTGGCGCGGCCATGGCGCCGGATTGTATTGAACATTGCTCAGTCAATATGCCAATTTAAAATGAGCTATTTTCATTTGCCTGTCATCTTCGGTTTTTAAGCTCAACGGCATCCAAGCGGGAAAGCCCGCTTTTGCCCACAGATCCGAACCCGAGGAAACCAATCATGAAAAAGCGCCTGGCCTTCGCCGCTGCCGCCGCACTCTCGCTGTCCGCAGCGCTCTTGTCGCTCCCGTCGCACGCACAAACGGTGGCCGACGGCTCGCGCGAGCGTCCGCTTCGCGTGCTGCTGATCCCCGCCGATGGCGGCACGGAGTCGGGCACCAAGGCCGACTATGCGCCGGTGTTCAACGCCATCACGCGCACCACCGGCCTGAACTTCGACCTGAAGGTCGGGCAGTCGTACGGCGCGGTGGTCGAGGGCATGTGCAACCAGCTTGCCGACATCGCCTTCTTCGGCCCCGTGTCGTACGTGCAGGCCCACAAGCGCGGCTGCGCACAGCTGCTGGCCGTGGGCGTGGAGAAGGGCGCCTCGGTGTACTACGCAGGCATGTTCGCCAAGGCCGCCGCGCCGATCGCCTCGGTCCAGGACCTGAAGGGCAAGCGCGTGGCCTTCGGCGACGTCAACTCGGCCTCGAGCTTCACGTTCCAGGTCGCGATGCTGCTGGACGCGGGCATGGACCCGGCGAAGGACCTCGGGGCCATCCGCATGACCGGCAGCCATGCCAGCAGCCTGGCCGCGCTGGTGCAGGACCAGGTCGACGTGGCCTCGCTCTCGTTCGACTCGTACGAGAAGGCCGTGAAGCAGGGCGTGGTCGATCCGAAGACGGTGAAGGTCATCGCCCGCAGCATGCCCATTCCGTACCCGCCGCTGGCGCTCAACTCGAAGCTGCCCGAGCCGCTGAAGGCGAAGCTGAAAGAGGCCTTCCAGACGGTGAACAAGGCGCCCGGCATCACCCCCGACATGATCCGCGGCTATGGCGGCAGCAAGATCGATGGCTACGACACCAAGTTCTCGGAAGACGAGTTCAACGTGGCAGCCGAGAAGCTCGGCCTGCTGACCGACGAGCTCAAGGGCCGCATCCTGGCCAAGGCCGCGCAGCGCTGAGCCCGCACGCCATGCTGAGTTTCGATTCGGTCGCGATGCGCTACGCCGACGGCACGCGCGCCGTCGATGGCGTCTCGCTGCAGGTGCCTGCGGGGCAGTTCTGCGTGGTGCTGGGCGCCTCGGGCGCGGGCAAGTCCACGTTGCTGCGCATGGCCAACGGGCTGGTCAAGCCCACGCAGGGCGCGGTGCGGGTCGAGGGCGTTGCCATCGCCGCCGCTTCGCTGGCCCGCATCCGGCCGCGCATCGGCATGATCCACCAGCAATTCAACCTCGTGCTGCGTTCGACCGTCGCCGAGAACGTGCTGTCGGGCGCGCTGCCCGCACTGCCGACCTGGCGCGCGCTGCTCGGCCTTTTCTCCGAGGCGCAACGTGCCAAGGCCTGCGCGCTGGTCGAATCGGTCGGCCTGCAGGAGCAGCATCTTCTGCGCCGCGTGAGCGAACTGTCGGGCGGCCAGCAACAGCGCGTGGGCATCGCGCGCGCCTTCATGCTGGACCCGCCGCTGGTGCTGGCCGACGAGCCGGTCGCGAGCCTCGACCCGCAGACCAGCCACGACGTGCTGTCGCTGCTGCGGCAGCAGGCGCGCGAGCGCGGCACCACGGTGCTGTGCAGCCTGCACCAGATCGAGCTGGCCTGCGAATTCGCCGACCGCATCGTCGCGCTGCGCCACGGCGCGGTGGTGTTCGACGGCGCGCCCGCGGGATTCGACCCGATGGTGTTCGATGCGGTCTACGGGCGCGAGCCGGCGCCGTTGCGGGCGGCACCCGAAGCTCGACCGCCGCTGCATACCGGTGCGTTGGAGCTCGCGCCATGAGTCGGCCCGCATCGGCCTGGGAACTTCCGCGCCCGTTCGGCGCCCGCAGCCTTGCCGTGCTGCTCATCGTGGTGGTGGCGGGCTTCTTCGCGGGCCAGCGCGTCGAGATGGGCCGCATGCTGTCGCTCTCAGGCGAAGCCGTGCTCGCGGCCGTGGGCTTGCGCGACCAGTCGCAGGTGCTGTCGGGCCTAGGCACCATCGCACGCTCGCTCTTTCCGCCGCAGGTGTCCGAACGCACCGAGGTCTCGCGCATCGAGGGCTTCGATGCGGATCGCCTGCCCTGGTTCTCCCACGTCGAGACCGAGACCTCGCGCCAGCCGAAGCTCAATCCCCAGACGCTGCAGATGGAAGAAGCGGTCGACCGGCGCGAGGTGCTGGTGGAGCCCTTCGGCTACCTCTGGCATGTGGCGGTGAAGATGCTCGAGACCTTCGAGATCGCCATCTGGGCCACGCTGCTGGCCATGGTGCTGAGCGCGCCGCTCGCCTGGTGCAGCGCGAAGAACTACACGCCGAACGCCGTTGTGTACACGCTCGCGCGCAGCGTGGTCGGCATGTTCCGCGCGGTGCCCGAACTGGTGAGCGCGCTGTTCCTGGTGATCGCCTACGGCTTCGGCCCGATCGCCGGCGTGCTGGCGCTTGCGCTGCACTCGGCGGGCTTTCTCGGCAAGTTCTACGCCGAAGACATCGAGACCGCCGACGACAGGCCGCAGGAAGCCCTTCGCGCCATCGGCGCCAACAAGCTCAAGGTGATGCGCTTAGCGGTGCTGCCGCAGGTGATGCCGCAGTTCATCGCCTACACGCTGTACATCCTCGACCGCAATGTGCGCATGGCCACCGTGGTGGGCCTGGTGGGCGCGGGCGGCATCGGCCAGGAGCTCAAGGGCCGCTACGACATGTACAACTACGCGCACGTCGGAACGATCCTGATCGCGATCTTCCTGACGGTGCTCTTGCTCGACAGGGTCGCAGCCAGGCTGCGCAGCCGCTATGCCTGAGCCCTGACGAACGCCCGCCCGGGCCACCCGACTCCCTTTGCTTTTCTCCGCCGCGGCGCAGGCCCTTCAAGGCCTGCGCGGCCCGGCTTCGCCCTGCATTTGCTTTTCACGCCCCTTCGACCACAGAAAAGGACAGCTTCATGACCCCACGTTCCTCCCGGTATGGCCTCGCTGCGGCGGGCTTTCTCCTGTGCCTGAGCCTTGCCGCCTGCGGCGGTGGTGGTGGCGGCGGCGGCGGTGGACTGCCGTTCCTGCCGCCCGGGCAGACGCCACCGCCCACCGACCAGCCGAACCCGCCCGAGACGCCGGCCGCGCCCGTTCTCAAGTGCGCGCCCTGAGCGCCACGCTTGCCTTGCAACTTCCCTGCGTTGAAAGAACACCCATGAACACCTCCAACCGCCGCGATTTCTTCCGCAAGTCGGCAACCGCCATCGGCGCCGCCTCGGCCATGACGATGCTGCCGCCGGCCATCCGCAAGGCGCTCGCGATCGAGGCCGCCGTCGAGACCGGCACCATCAACGACGTCAAGCACATCGTGATCCTGATGCAGGAGAACCGCAGCTTCGACCACTACTTCGGCACGCTGCGCGGTGTGCGCGGCTTCGGCGACCGCTTTCCGATCCCGCTGGCCAACGGCAAGCCGGTGTTCTTCCAGGCCGACCCCGCGGGCGGCCCGGAGATCCAGCCGTTCCGCCGCGACTCGCGCATCGCCAACGCGCTGATCGGCTCGGGCACGCCGCACAACTTTCCCGACCAGCAGGCCGCGTGGAACCAGGGAAAGATGGACACCTGGATCCAGTTCAAGAACCAGGCGACGATGGGCTACTTCGTGCGCGAAGACATTCCGTTCCAGTTCGCGCTGGCCGATGCCTTCACGATCTGCGACGGCTACCACTGCTCGATCCTCACGGGCACCGACCCGAACCGCATCGTGTTCATGTCGGGCTCGAACTTCAACCCCGAGCTGCGCAAGAAGGGCATCAATTGCACCGACACCGACTCCGAACCTGTCAACTCGCGCTGCTGGCCGAAGCCTGCCAACTGGGTCGCGGGCCGTGCGCAGCAGGCCGACGGCTCGGGCCAGATCGATCCGGCCACCGGTGTGCACAACTACAAGTACGTCAACAGCGCGTTCAAGTGGGACACGCTGCCCGACCTGCTGCAGCGCGCGGGCATCAGCTGGCACATCTACCAGAACATGAACAACAACTGGACCGGCGCCATGCACGGCGGCCTGGCCTTCGAAAGCTTCCGCACCGCGCAGCCGGGTTCGCCGATCTATGAGCATGGCCTGACGGGCGGCCCCAATACGGCGGACGGCGCGACCAACTTCCTCGCCCAACTCAAGCAGGACGTGATGAACGACACGCTGCCGCAGGTCTCGTGGGTGCTGCCGACGCAGGCGCTGGCCGAGCATCCGGGCAGCAGCGAAGGCGTGGCGGGTGCCGCCGACTTCATCGCCGACGTGCTGGCCGCGCTCACCTCCAACCCGGCGGTCTGGAGCAAGACGGCGCTGTTCGTGACCTTCGACGAGAACGACGGCTTCTTCGACCACCTGGCCATGCCCGCAGTGCCGTCGTACGACGCCAGCGGCAACCTGATGGGCAAGTCGACCGTGCCGCTCGACGGCGAGTACTTCGACGCCTCGGTGGGCAGCTACCTGAGCGCCGCAGACACCACCAGCGGCAAGATCCGCCCCTGGGGCCTGAGCTCGCGCGTGCCGATGTACGTGATCTCGCCGTGGAGCAAGGGCGGCTGGGTCAATTCGGAGGTGTTCGACCACACTTCGGTCGGCCGCTTCCTGGAGAAGCGCTTCGGCATCACGGTGGACGCGATCAGCCCGTGGCACCGCGCCGTCTGCGGCGACCTGACTTCGTGCTTCGACTTCGTGAGCCCTAACGATCCGGTCATGCCCGCGCTGCCCGACACCAGCAACTTTCCGGCTGTCAACGCGGCGCAGCGACTGTTGCCGACGGCGCCCGTACGGACCGCGCCCGCCACCCCGCAGCCGCTCTACCAGGAGACCGGCACCCGCTTCTCGCGCGCGCTGCCGTACGAGCTGCACACCAGCGCGCGCATCGAGCCGCGCGGCCTGGTGTCGCTGGTGTTCGCCAACACCGGCACGCAGGGCGCGGTGTTCCACGTCTACGACAAGCTGCACCTGGACCGCATTCCGCGCCGCTACACGGTCGAGGCCGGCAAGCAGCTGGCCGACCACTGGAACACCGGCGCCAGCGACAGCGGCAAGTACGACCTCTGGGTCTGCAGCAGCAACGGCTTCGTGCGCAGCTTCTCGGGCGATGCGCTCGCCACCGACACCGCGGCCTTCAAGCCCGAGGTGCAGGTCTGCTACGAGCCCGCGAACGGCCAGGTCTACGTGAAGGTGCACAACACCGGCAAGGCGGGTGGCACCGTGACGGTGACGGCCAACGCCTACCGCACTGACGGCCCCTGGACGCTCGACGTGGCCGCGGGCCAGACCGGCGTGCTGCACTGGAACCTCGACGGCAGCGGCCACTGGTACGACTTCACGGTGACCGCCGAACACTTCGAGCGCCGCTTCGCGGGCCGCGTCGAAACGGGCAAGCCCGGCGTGAGCGATCCCGCCATGGCGATGCACCTGGAGGGGTAAACAGATGACGCACCCCATTCACTTTCATCGCCACGCGCGTGCCGCGGCCGTGTTCGGTCTGGCCGTCGCGCTCGGTGCGGCCTGCAGCATGGCGTCGGCCCAGCCGGTCGCCTGGGATCCGGCCAAGAAGAACCTCGGCATCGGCGAGAACGCCGGCACCACCGGCGTCACCGGCAGCAACAACCAGGCCATCGGCGGCAATGCCGGCAACAATGTCTCGACCCAGTGGAACCTGGGCATCGGCGAGGCCGCCGGCACCAACGTGAGCGGCGGCAACGCCAACACGGCCATCGGCTTCAATGCGGGCCAGAACGTGGTGGGCGGATGGAACCAGTCCATCGGCCGCAGCGCGGGCCAGAACGTGACCGGCAACTACAACAACGCCACGGGCTTCTGGGCCGGCACCAACGTGACCGGGTCGCACAACAGCGCCTACGGCACCAATGCGGGCCGCACCGTCACCGGCAGCAACAACCAGGCCTTCGGCCAGGGCGCGGGCAACAACGTGGGCACCAACTGGAACCTGGCGATTGGCGAGGGCGCGGGCTCCAACGTGTCGGGCAAGAACGCCAACCAGGCGATCGGCTACTACGCGGGCACCAACGTGGTTGGCGGGTGGAACCAGTCGATGGGCCGCAGTGCGGGCCAGAACGTGACCGGCGACTACAACAACGCGACCGGCTTCTGGGCCGGCACCGACGTGACCGGCAGCGGCAACGAGGCCTACGGCAGCAACGCGGGGCGCAACGTGGTCGGCAACGGCAACCAGGCCTACGGCGCCGATGCGGGGCGCGGCGTGAACGGCAGCAACAACATCGCCACGGGCCAGGGTGCGGGCGCCGGCGTGAGCGGCACGGGCAACCAGGCGTCGGGGCAGATGGCCGGTGCGCAGGTTGCGGGCAACTACAACGTCGGCATCGGGCAGGCTGCGGGCGGTGGCGTCGAGGGCCACCGCAACGTAGCGGTCGGCGACGCGGCGGGGCAGGGCGTGGTCGGCAACCACAACATCGCGCAAGGCAGCGGCGCGGGCCAGAGCGTCGTGGGCAGCGGCAACATCGCGATCGGCACCGATGCCGGCGTGTACGTCAACGCGAGCCAGGCGATCTCGCTGGGTACCGCCGCGCGCGCGAGCGCCGACGACGCCATGGCCATCGGCAGCAACGCAACGGCTTCGCACGCCGGCAGCGTGGCACTGGGCGCGGGCAGCGCGACCACCCGCGGCGCGCAGTCGAACTACGTGGCCGCCGGCCTGGCGGCGCCGCAGTCGTCGGCGGGCGAAGTGGCGCTCGGCAACCGCCAGCTCACCGGCGTGGCGCCCGGCAGCGAACCGACCGACGCAACCAACGTGGGGCAGGTGCAGGGCATGGTGCAGGACGGCGTGGCCTCGGCCAACACCTACACCGACACCGTCGCCGCGCAGGGCCTGCCTTTCGGCAAGGCCTACACCGACCTCACGGCCGCATGGCTGCAGAACCGGATCGACGACAACGCGCGGCGTGCCTATGCAGGCATCGCGGGCGTCGCGGCGATGGAAGCTGCGCCGATCGTGCCCGGCAAGATCAGCTACGCGGTGGGGCTCGGCAACTTCCGCAGCGAGAGCGCCATGGGCGGATCGCTGCGCCGCACCTCGCAGGACGGGCGCTACAGCGTCACGCTCGGCGTGGGCGCGACCAGTTCGGGCGTGGTGAGCCGGGTGGCGTTCACCGGCGTCTTCGACTGAGGCGGTGCCGGATCATTTGCCCGCGAGCACGAAGCGCTTGCGGATGCCGCCCGCGGCCGAAGGCGCGACCCACAGGTCGAACTCGCCGGGCTCGACCACCGGCTTCATGTCGCGACCCATGAAGGCCAGGTCGGCGGCCGCGAGCCTGAACTCGACCGCCTTCGACTCACCCGCCGCGAGACGCACCTTGCGGAAGGCCTTGAGCTCGCGCACCGGGCGCGTCACGCTGGCCGCGCGCTTGGCGATGTAGAGCTGCACCACTTCCTCGGTCTCGCGCCGGCCGGTGTTGGTGACCGTGGCCCGCACGTCGAGCGCGCCGCCGGGCGCCAGGCGCTCGCTGCCGAGCGCCACGCCGTCGTAGCGCACCGGCGCATAGCCCATGCCCCAGCCGAAGGGAAAGAGCGCCCGGTTGGTGGTGTCGAGGTAGCGCGTGCGAAAGGCCATCTGCGCATCGTTGTCGGGCGGCGGCCGGCCGGTGCGCTTGTGGGCGTAGTAGAACGGCACCTGCCCGGCGGTCTGCGGAAAGCTCACGGGCAGCCGGCCCGAGGGGTTGAAGTCGCCGAACACCACGTCGGCGATCGCATGGCCGGTCTGCACGCCGAGGAACCACGTCACCAGGATCGCGCGCGCATTGCGTACCGCGCCCCTGAGCGCCATCGCGCGGCCGTTGCTCAGCAGCACGACCACCGGCTTGCCGGCGGCGGCCACGGCCTCGGCCAGGTCCTGCTGCGCCTGCGGCAGGCCGATGTCGGTGCGCGAGCGCGACTCGCCCGACATGCGCTCGCTCTCGCCCACGGCCAGCACCACCACGTCGGCGGCGCGCGCGGCGGCAACCGCGGCTTCGATGCCGCCCGCGAGCGCGGTGTCGACGTTCGAGCCGCGCACCACCGTGAGCGAGGCCGGATCGCCGAGCGCGGCCCGCAGGCCGTCGTCGATGCCCACGGGCGCCGCCTGGCCCGGGAACAGGCTCCAGGCGCCGAGCAGGTCCTGCGTGCCCGAGGCAAAGGGCCCGACCAGCGCGATCTTCTGGCCAGCCTTCTGCAGCGGCAGCAGCTCGCCTTCGTTCTTGAGCAGCACCACCGAGCGGCGCGCACTCTCGCGCGCGAGTGCTAGCGTGGCCGGATCCGACGGGCGCTCGGCGGCGGGCGGGCCTTCGAGCCCGCGGAACGGATGCTCGAACAGGCCGAGCTTCTGCTTGACGCGCAGCACGCGCCGCACCGCATCGTCGAGCCGCGCCATCGGCACCTCGCCCGAGGCGACGAGGCCCGGCAGTTCGCGCATGTACAGGCCGCTCTGCATGCTGACGTCGGTGCCGGCGAGAAAGGCCTGCTTCGCGGCCTCGCGGCCGTTGGCGGCGTAGCCGTGCGCGATCAGTTCCTCGTCGGCCGTGTAGTCCGACACCACGAAGCCCTGGAACTGCCATTCGCGGTGCAGCACGCCGGTGAGAAGGGCGGGGTTGGCAATCGACGGAATGCCCGAGATCTCGTTGAAGGCGCTCATCATCGACAGCGCCCCGGCATCCACCGCGGCCTTGAACGGCGGCAGGTAGACCTCGCGCAGCGTGCGCTCGGAGATGTCGGTGGTGTTGTAGTCGAGCCCGCCCTCGGCCGCGCCATAGGCCGCGAAGTGCTTGGGCGTGGCCAGCAGCGCGTCGCCGCGCGAGAGGTCGGGTCCCTGAAAGCCGCGCACGCGCGCGGCCGCGAACAGGCTGCCAAGGTACGGGTCTTCGCCGATGCCTTCGATGCCGCGGCCCCAGCGCGCATCGCGCGCGATGTCGAGCATCGGTGCAAAGGTCCAGCGGAAGCCGTCGGCGCTGGCCTCGACCGCCGCCGCGCGCGCCGTGCGCTCGGCCAGATCGGGCTCCCAGCTGGCGGTCTCGGCCAGCGGCATCGGGAAGATGGTGCGAAAGCCGTGGATCACGTCGGCGCCGTACAGGAGCGGAATGCCGAGCCGCGACTCGCGTACGGCCGCCTGCTGCAGCCGCAGCTTGCGCGCGAGCCCTTCGTTGTTGAACAGCCCCGTGACGCGGCCCGCGCGCACGTCGTCGATCTCGCGCTGCCCATTGCGCTGGTTCGCGGCCGGGTTGCCCGGGATGTTGGTGTCGGCCGGGCCGTAGAGGCTCAGCTGGCCGACCTTTTCCTCCACCGTCATGCGCGCGATCAGCGCTTCGGTGCGCGCATCGGCCTGGGCCTCGGGCGGCGGCGGCGCGCCCGTGGTGCAAGCGGTGAGAAGAAGGGAGGAGGAGAGGAGGAGGGCGTGGAGGCAGATGCGCATTGCCCCCATTTTTAAACGATTGCAAAGCAGGACCCGAACCGCCGGACGCTACGAAGTGTTTCTCCCTCCCCCTCCGGGGAAGGGTTGGGGTGGGGGCAGGCAGCGTGCGCGAAGTGGCGCTGCGTCTCAATCCACCCGGTTCACCAGCCCCCGTCCCTCGACCCAGCGCCCCAGGTTGTCGAGGAACATCGCCGCCACGCGCGCCTCGTTGCCGTCCGAATGGCCCGCCGTGTGCGGCGTGACGATCACGTTGGGCAGTGCCCACAGCGGCGACGCGGGCGGCAGCGGCTCTTCGGCGAACACGTCCAGGAAGGCGCCGCCCAGCGCGCCGCTCGCGAGTGCCTCGATCAGCGCGGGCTCGTCGACCACCTCGCCGCGCGCCACGTTCACCACGCAGGCGCCGCGCGGCAGCAGCGCGAGCGCCCGTGCATCGACGAGCCCGCGCGTGCGCTCGCTCAGCGGGCAGGCCAGCACCAGCCAGTCGGCACGGGGCAGCACGGCATGCAGTTGCTCGTAGCGCACGCTTTGCTCGGCGGGCGCGCCTGCGGCCACGTCGCTGCCGCGCACCGCTACCACGCGCAGGCCCAACGCGGCGAGCAGCGTGCCCAGGCCGCGGCCGATGGGGCCCCAGCCGACCAGCACCGCGGTCTGGCCCGCCAAGTCGCGCGGCAGCGCGTCGCCGGCCACGAGCGGGGCCCACGCATGCTGGCGCTGCGCTTCCATCAGCTGCGGAAAGCGCCGCGCGAGCATCAGGAGGCCGGCCAGCGCGCTTTGCACCACCACGCCCGCATTGGCGCCCGACGAAGTCGTCACCTCGACACCGCGCGCGCGCAGCTCGCCGTACACCGGCCGGTCGGCGCCGGCGGAATGCGCATGCACCCAGCGCAGCGACAGTGCATTGCGCAGTGCATCGTGGAAGACCTGTGTGTGCGGCTGCAGCCGGTGCTTGGTCGACAAGCCGGTGACGTCACGCGAGACGAAAGCCACGTCGGCGTCCTCGCCCGGGACGACGATCGCGTGCGGCCGCCCGGCGAGCGCGGCCGCGAGCCCGGCGGCGGTCTGCGCCGCACCGCCGGGCGACATCAGGATGCGCAGCGGCGGCGTCACTCGGCCACGGCGCCCGACTCGCGCACGATCGTCTTCCACTTCTCGTACTCGCTGCGCGTGAACTTGCCGAACTGCTCGGGCGATCCGCCGATCGGGTCGGCGCCTTCGCGGATCATCTGCGCCTCGAGCGGCGGCAGCACCTCGTTGACCGACTTGTTGAGCAGCGCAACCACCGCCTGCGGCGTGCCCTTTGGCGCGAAGAAGCCGAACCACGAACCGGCCGAGAAGTCGGGAAAGCCCTTCTCGGCCACCGTGGGCACGTCGGGCAGCGAGCGCGAGCGCTTCGGGCTGCTGACCGCGAGCGCGCGCAGCTTACCGGCCTTGATGTGCGAGATCACCGAGGGGATGGTCGCGAACATGAACTGCACGCGCCCGCCGAGCAGGTCGTTGAGCGCGGTCGCGCCCTTGTAGGGCACGTGCAGCGTCTCGGCGCCCGCGCGCTTGCTGAGCATGAAGCTCGACAGGTGCGACGAGGTGCCGATGCCCGTCGAGCCGTAGTTGAGCTTGCCCGGGTTGGCCTTGGCGTAGGCAAGGAATTCCTCGAGCGTCTTCGCGGGAACGTCGGGATGGACCACGAGCACGTTCGGCACGTCGGCGATCTGCACCACGGGCACGAGGTCGGTGAGCGGGTCGTAGGGCATGTTCTTGTAGAGCGTCTGGTTCACCGCCATCGGGCCGACCGAATTGACGATGAGCGTGTAGCCGTCGGCCGGTGCACGCACCACGAACTCGGTGCCGATGTTGCCGCCCCCGCCGGGTTTGTTGTCGATGACGAAAGGCTGCTTGAGCTTCTCGCTCAGCTTCTGCGCCACGGCGCGCGCGAGGATGTCGGTGGTGCCACCGGCGGTGAAGGCCACGACCACGCGCACGGGCTTGTTCGGGTAGTCGCTTGCCTGCGCGGCGGCAGGGCGTGGGGCGTAAAGGCCGGCGGCCAGCAGCAGCGCGGCCAGGCCGGCAGTGGCTGCGCGGCGGCGGCGCGGGAGGGCGGGGGTGAGTGCGGTCATTGTCTTTGTCTCCGTTGTGTTTTCGTGTGGTTGCGTTTGGGGTGCGTCTTGTGTTCAGTCGCGAAAGCCCGGGTCCATGCGGTCGAGCTTGCGCAGCAGCGCGGGCCATTCCATGAGGCCGTAGGGCCGTCGCGTGCCGGGCTGGTAGTTGTTCCAGGTTTCTTCGAGCACGTGCTGCGGCACCGACCGCAGCGGCGTGTTGCACGACATCGCGCCGATCTGCGCTCGGCAGGCCAGCTCGAGCCGGTGCATCCAGTTGAAGGCTTCGCCGACGCTGCGGCCCACCACGAGCGCGCCGTGGTTGCGGAAGATCACGGCCTCGCGGTCGCCGAGGTCGGCGAGCAGCGACGCCTGCTCCGCCTTGTCGAGCACCACGCCCTGGTAGTCGTGGTAGCCGATCTTCAGGAAGCGCATCGCTGTCTGCGTGAGTGGCAAGAGGCCGCATTCGAGCGAGGACACGGCCATCGAGGCCCAGCTGTGCGTGTGGATCACGCAGGCCACCTCGGGCCGCGCGGCGTGCACTGCGCTGTGGATCACGTAGCCGGCCTTGTTGATGCCGTAGTCGAGCGCGCCGAAGTCGGGCTTGGCGAGGATCTCGCCGTTCGCATCGACCTTGATGAGGCTCGAGGCGGTGATCTCCTCGTACATCATCCCGTACGGATTGATGAGGAAGGCGCCCGGCTCGCCGGGCACGTGCGACGAGATGTGGTTGGCCATCATGTCGGACATGCCGTAGAGATCGACCAGCCGGTAGCAGGCCGCGAGGTCGATGCGGGCCTGCCATTCGGCTTCGGAGCAGCGGCCTTTCATGGAAGGGATCTGGAGCACGCCGGGAGCGTTCATCGTGGGGTTCCTTGCGACGGGTTCATGAAAGAGAGAAAAAAGGAGGGCGGTCAGTCGGCGCCGAGCTGCAGGCGGTTCGGCAGCCGCTTCTCGATCGCGAACTTCAAAAGCGCCGCCGAGCGGAAGATGCCGTGCGCGAACTTGCCGTAGGGCAGCGTGAGGAACAGCGCCATCACCACGCCCAGATGCACCGCGAGCAGCAGCGCCATGAAGCCGGTGTCGCGCCAGGCGAGCAGCGCCAGGCCGGTGAGGCTGGTGAGCAGCAGCAGCGCGATGAAGCCGCGGTCCATCGGCCGCTGCGCCACGTCGCCATGCGCGGCGTCGCGCCGCAGGTTCATCCACAGCAGGCCGACCGGGCCGATCACCAGGCCGATGCCGCCCGCGGTGCCGAGCAGCACCGGCAGGCTCGTGAGCGCATAGGGTGCGGGCAGGCCGAGCAGGTAGTGGTAGAGCGTGGCCACGCTGGTGGAGGCGAAGCACAGCATGAAGCCGTAGAAGGTGAAATGGTGGAAGCGCCGGCGCCAGAGCGTGAAGCGGTCGTCCTCGTTGTTGCAGCCCTCGCCGTGGCCGCCGCCCAGGTACCTGAGGCGCAGCACGTCGTGTGCGGCCTCGGCCCCCGCGGCGGCGCGCACGCCCGCCACCGACGGCGCGTCGCGCACGTCGTTGGCGGGTGACACCTCGCGCCAGAAGCGCCGCGTGCCCATGGCCAGCGCAAACACCACGAACAGGAACACCGCGCCGAACAGGCCCGCCAGCAAGTTGTGCGGAAAGATCGCGTAGAAGTCGCCCGCGAGCGGTTCGTGCAGCAGCGAGCCCGACATGGCCACCGCCAGCACGAGGAACAGCGCCAGCCCGCCCGCGAGCGCCAGCGCCACCGTGAGGCCCGCGCGGCGGTAGAGCGCGCCCATGGCGGGCGGCCAGGCGTAGTCGTGGTAGGTCTGCAGGCGCACCTGCGCCATGGCCTGCGGCACGTTGACCGCAAATTCGTGCGGCGGCGCGTACTGGCAGGCATGCAGGCAGGCGCCGCAGTTGTGGCAGAGGTTGGCGAGGTAGTGCGTGTCGGCCTTGCCGAACTCGAGCCGTCGCGTCATGGCCGGGAACACGGCGCAGAACCCTTCGCAGTAGCGGCAGGCATTGCAGATCTGCAGGATGCGCGCGACCTCGGCCTCGCTCGCGGCCAGCGGCAGGGCGGGGCGGATCGGGATCACGCGCGGCGAGGCGCTGCCGATGCCGTCGGCATCTCCATCGGCATCCGCACGCGCACGCGCGACCAGGTCAGTGAGCTGCTGCAAGGCGGGCCTCCGGATTCTTGTTGGACAGTGCGGCTGCCGCTTTCGCCGCCTGCGTGCCGGCGATGCGGCCGAAGGCCGTGCCGATGCTCATGCCGACGCCGGCCGTGTAGCCCTGGCCGAGCACGTTGCCGGCCATCATCTCGCCGGCCACGAACAGGTTGGGGCTCGGCCGGCCGCCGAAGCGCACCGCCGCGGTCTCGTCGACCTTCAGGCCGAGGTAGGTGAACGTGATGCCGGGCCGCAGCGGGTAGGCATGGAACGGCGCGGTGTCGAGTGGGCGCGCCCAATGCGTCTTGGCGGGCGTGAGGCCTTCGGTGCGGCAGTCGTCGAGCGCGGTGTGGTCGAAGCGGCCGGGGCGGCAGGCGGCGTTGTAGTCCTGCACGGTGCGCACGAAGGCGGTTTCGTCCAGGCCGATCTTGCGCGCCAGTTCGCCGAGCGTGCCGGCCTGCGTGCCTTCGAACACCGGCGGCATGAAGCGGCCCACCGCCTTCTGGTCGATGACCGACCAGGCGATCTGGCCCGGCTGCTGCGCCACCAGGCGGCCCCAGATCGCATAGCGCTTGGGCCAGAAATCCTCGCCTTCGTCGTAGAAGCGCCGCGCCTCGCGGTTGACCACCACGCCGAGCGAGACGCAGTCGATGCGTGTGCAGATGCCGCCGTCGTAGAGCGGTGCGCGCGCATCGATCGCGACCATGTGGCCCTGCGACGGGTCACCGATGCTGTCGGCGCCCGCATCGATCATGTGCCTGAGCAGCACGCCCTGGTTGAAGCGGGTGCCGCGGATCAGGAAGTTGTCGGCCGGCCATTCGCCAAGCGCGTTCTGGCCCCAGGCCTCGCGCAGCCATTCGCGGTTCGACTCGAAGCCGCCGGCCGCGAGCACGCAGCTCTTCGCCGCGATGCGTTCGCCGGCCTCGGTGCGCACCGCCACGAAGCGCTCGCCGTCGCGCTCGACCGAGGCCACGGGCGTGTCGTAGCGCACCTGCACGCCGAGCCGTTCGGCGCTGCGGTAGTAGGCGTTGACGAGCGCCTTGCCGCCGCCCATGAAGAAGGCATTGGTGCGCGCGACATGCAGTGCGCCCGACAGCGGCGGCTGGAAATGCACGCCGTGGCGGCGCATCCAGTCGCGGCAGTTCGACGAGGCGCGGATCACCAGCCGCGCGAGGTGCTCGTCGGTCAGGCCGCCGGTCACCTTCAGCAGGTCCTGCCAGTATTCCTCTTCGGGGTAGGCATCGACCAGCACGTCCTGCGGCGCATCGTGCATGCAGCGCAGGTTGCGCGTGTGCTGCGAATTGCCGCCGCGCCACGCCTTCGGCGAGGCTTCGAGCAGCAGCACCGAGGCGCCGGCCTCGCGCGCCATCAGCGCGGCGCAGAGCGCGGCATTGCCACCGCCTACCACCAGTACGTCGATCAATCGTGGGTCTCCTTGGAATGCGTGGACTCTAAGGAGAGCGGCCTTCACCCGAAAGGCCGCATCGGGCAACGGGTGTTCAGTTCTTGTGAAGGGTGGCGCCGGCCCAGTGCCCGGCGCGAACGAGGTCGCGCGCGGTTTCAGCCAGCACCACGCGCGCCGCCAGCGCCGCCGGCGACAGCTCGTCGTCGGACAGGCTCACCAGCAGGTTGTGGCGGCCCACGTGCGCATCGCTGATCTGCGTGCGCTGCAGGTCGCCCTGGTCGTGGCGCGCGGTGGCGGCACCGGGCTGGATGGTCGCGCCGTGGCCGGCGCGCACCGCGTCCATCAGCAGCGCCAGCCCGTCGACTTCGGCAACGATGTTCGGCGCGATGCGCGCACGTGCAAATGCCGCCATCAGCGTGGCGCGCAGGCCGTGGCTGCCGCTCGGCAGGATCAGCGGCAGACCGGCCAGTTGCGACAGCCGCACCTTCGCGCCGGTGGGGCGCTGCGCGAGATCGGACGCGGCGATCACGAAGAGCTTCTCTTCGAGCAGCGGCAGCACGCTCCAGCGCCGCGGCGTTTCGGTCTGGAACAGCACCGCCAGGTCGAGCTGGCGCGCATGCAGCATGGTCGTGAGGTGGCCCGAAAGCGCTTCCACCATGTGCAGCCGCACGTCGGGGTAGCGCTCGCGCATGGCGCGCATCAGCGGCACGCCGAGTACCGAAGCGGTGGTGGGGGCGAGGCCCACGCTCACGTGGCCCGAAAGGCGTGCCTGCTGCGCGGCGCGCACCGCATCGTCGGCATGCCGCAGCGTGAGCTGGGCCTGCTGCAGAAAGGCCAGGCCGGCGTCGGTCGGCACCACGCCGGTCGAGCTGCGCTGCAGCAGGCGGGTGGACAACTCGCTTTCGAGCCGGCTGATCTGCTGGCTCAGCGCGGAGGTGACCACGCCGAGCTCGACCGCGGCCCGGCCCATGCTGCGGAGTTCGCAGACCTTGACGAAATAGCGCAGTTGCCTCAGTTCCATGCGCGCATCATCGCGCAGGCGCGGCTAGCGCCTGAACAGGCCTACTGTTTGTAGCTGTCGTCGGTCCGGTCGAGCTTGCGGATCAGCGAGGGCCAGACGAATTGCCCGCCGATGCCGCCGGTCTGCACCTTCATGGCATGGCCCACGCCTTCGACGATGCGCGGGTTCACCTGCGTGAGCTCGCCGCCGCCGGCCTGCGCCGCGATCTGGATCTGGCAGGTGTTCTCGAAGGTGTACATCGACAGGAACGCGTCGGCGATGGTCTTGCCGCAGGTGAGCAGGCCGTGGTTGCGCAGCACGAGGAAATTGGCGTGGCCGAGGTCGGCCTGCAGGCGCGGCTTCTCGTCGTCGCGGAAGGCCACGCCCTCGTAGTCGTGGTAGGCGAGCGAGGCCAGCACGAAGGTCGATTGCTGGCTGATCGGCAGCACGCCGTTCTTCTGCGCGCTCACGGCGATGCCGGCGCGCGTGTGCGTGTGCAGCACGCACTGGATGTCCTCGCGCGCGGCATGCACCGCGCTGTGGATCACGAAGCCCGCCGGGTTCACGGGGTAGGGCGAATCGATGACCTTGTTGCACTGCTGGTCGACCTTGACCAGGCTCGACGCCGTGATCTCGTCGAACATGAGACCGTAGGGATTGATGAGGAAGTGGTGCTCGGGGCCGGGAACGCGTGCGCTGATGTGCGTGAACACGAGGTCGCTCCAGCCGTGCAGCGCCACGAGGCGGTAGCAGGCGGCGAGGTCGACGCGCAGCTGCCATTCCTCGGGGGAGACTTGCTGCTGGACTTGGGAGGGGGTAGTGGCATTCATGGGGGGTCTTGTTGGAGGTTGTTGAAATCGGGCTGCCGTTCTGCGTGCCTCAAACAGCCGCCGGTTTGTTCAGCGCCGATTTGTAGATGCTCTGCTTCGGCTGCGCCATCAGGCGTCGCAGCATGGGCTCGAACTCGCCGATGGGCAGCGTCTCGGCCTTGGGGTCGAATGCGGGGTTGTCGTAGAGCGCGCAGAACTCGGCCGTGCGTTCGTAGTGCGGATGGTCCTTGAAGCCGTCGCGCATGTCGCGGTCGAGCCCGATGTGGTGGAAGAAGTAGTGGCCCTGGAAGATGCCGTGGTGCTGCACCATCCAGAGGTTGGCTTCGCTCACGAAGGGCTTGAGGATCGCCGCGGCGATGTCGGGATGGTTGAAGCTGCCGAGCGTGTCGCCGATGTCGTGCAGCAGCGCGCAGACCACGTACTCCTCGTCGCGGCCGTCGCGTAAAGCGCGGGTCGCGGTCTGCAGCGAGTGGGTGTAGCGGTCGACCGGAAAGCCGCCGTAGTCGCCTTCGAGGATCTGCAGGTGGCGGACGATGCGCGCGGGCAGGTCGCCCGCGAACTGCCTGAACTCGCCGCCGATCCGTTGCCAGTCTTCGGCGGTGCTGTCCTGCATGCTCGTGAATGTTGCGCGTTCGCCCATGGTGTGGTCTCCATCGTGTCGTGAGGTGGCGGCCACTGTAGACCCGCACTTGACCATCAACTGTCAAGAATTTGACAATGCAAGGCCCTGGTAAACCCCCGCCCCCGAGGCTTTAGTCCGCGCTCACATGCCCGCATCCAAGCCGCGCCTTTCCGCCGCGCACCGCGCCGCGGTGGAGCGCAACCCGTGGTTCATGAGCCTGCCGCGCGGCCAGCGCGAGACGCTGCTCGCGGCAGGGGAACTCATCCACGTGCGACGCGGCGCGATGGTGTTCCGCCAGGGCGATCCGGTCCATGCCGCGGGCGGCGGCTTCTACGGGTTGCTGGCCGGCACGATCAAGATCTCGTCGCTGCGGCGCGACGGCCGTGAGGCGATCCTGGCCGTGCTCGAGCCCGGCAACTGGTTCGGCGAGATCACGCTGATCGACGGCTCGCCGCGCACGCACGATGCCACCGCCCTCGACGCGCTCGACCTGCTGGTGGTGCCGCCGGATGCCTTTGCCGAGCAGACGCGCGACGTGGTGTTCGCCGCCGCGATGGCGGCGCTGCTCGCCGCGCGCGTGCGCATGCTCTACGGCCTGACCGAGGATGCGACGCTGCGCAGCCTGCGCGCGCGCGTGGCGCACCGGCTGCTGGTGCTGGCGCGCGGCGATGCCACGCAGTCGGTGCAGCTGCGGCGCGAACTGAGGCTGTCGCAGGAGGCGCTGGCGATGATGCTCGGCGTGACGCGCCAGACGCTCTCGAAAGAGCTCAATGCGCTGGCCGCGACCGGTGCGATCGTGCTCGGTTACGGGCGGATCGCGCTCGCGTCGCCCGGGGCGCTGCAGGCGTTGGTGAACGCTGGATAGGCCTCAGCGCAGCACGCGCCCGTCGGCCGAGATGCTGATCAGGTCGATGCTGCGCGAGGGGTCGCGCAGGCCCGGGCGCAGATTGATGCGGAAGCCGCCCACGTCGTAGTCGGTCATGGCGGTCATGGTTTTCTGCAGGCTCATGCTCGTGAAGCCGCGGCCCGCGCGGCGCAGCGCCTCGCCCACGACCTTGACCGCGATGAAGCCCTCGAGGCCTTCGTACGAGGGCGCCTGGTCGGAGTTGTCGAGCACGGTGCGGTATTCCTTGACGATCGGAATGGCCGAGGGGCGCGGCGAGGGCACCACCTGCGAGATCACGATGCCGCCCATGTCCTTGCCGAGTTCCGCATAGAGCGGGTCGATGCCGACGATCGAGAAGGCCAGGAAGGTGCTGCTGTAGCCGCTTTTGCGCAGCTTGCGGATCGCGCTGGCCGTGGTGCCCGAAAGCGAGACCAGCACGATGGCCTGCGGCTTCTGTTCGAGCACTGCCTTCAGCGGGCCGTCGAGCGCGTCGCCGCCGCCCGGGGGCACCATCGCCGTCGCGACCAGCGGTTCCATCTTGCGCTCGGCCAGCGCCTGCTGCACGGCGGTCCGGCCGGCATGGCCCATGGCGTTGTCGTCGCCGACCAGCGCGATGCGCGTCTGCCCCACGGTGGCGCATTGGCGCACGATCTTCAGCGCCTCGTCGATCATGCCGGGGCGAACGTGGAACACGTGGGGATGGTCCGCACCGCGCAGCACGTCGGAGGCCGCGAACGGGGCGAACAGCAGGCTGCCGTGTTGCGTGGCGATCTTGGCGGCGGCGGTGCTGCCCGCGGTGCCCACGAAGCCGAACAGCATGTCGGCCTTTTCCTTGGCGAGCAGCGTCTGGGCATTGCGCGCGGCGCGGGTTTCGTCGTAGCCGTCGTCGAGCTGGATCAGCTTGAGCTGCAGGCCGGTTCCGGCGTGGCGCTCGTTGAAATCGTTCACGCCGAGCCGGCTGCCCGCCGCAAACGCGAGGCCGATTTCGCTCGCGTCGCCCGTGAGCGGTACCGACTGGCCCAGCACCACGACGCGGTCGCCTGCGGCGCGGGTCGATTGGCCGAAGGCCGGCAGTGCCGTGCCGCTGCCCAGCAGCAGTGCGCCGCATGCCTTGCCCAACCACTGTCTGCGCGTGTTCTGCATGAATTCCCCCTGATGGTGAGTTGTAAGTAAAAGTGTAGCAATTTGGATGCCTGCCGCGAAGGCGGCGACCGGCGGTGCTTACACCTACAACGAAGGGAATGGCGCGCGCCCGCTGCGCGCGGGGGTGCCTCAGGCGCGCTCGAACACCAGGTCCCAGACGCCGTGGCCGAGCTTGAGCCCGCGGTTCTCGAACTTGGTCAGCGGCCGGTACGACGGCTTGGGTGCGTAGCCGTCGGCGGCGGTGTTGCGCAGCAGCGGCTCGGCGGACAGCACCTCGAGCATCTGCTCGGCGTAGGGCTGCCAGTCGGTCGCGCAGTGGATGTAGCCGCCGGGGCGCAGGTGCTGGGCGAGCTTCTTCACGAACTCGGGCTGGATCAGCCGGCGCTTGTTGTGCCGCTTCTTGTGCCAGGGGTCGGGAAAGAACACATGCACGCCCGCGAGCGAGGCGGGCTGCAGCATGTGGTCGAGCACGTCGACCGCGTCGTGCGCGCAGATGCGGATGTTGGTGAGCGACTGTTCGCCGATGCGCTTGAGCAGTGCGCCCACGCCGGGCTCGTGCACCTCGCAGCACAGGAAATTGGTCTCGGGCAGCACCGTGGCGATGTGCGCCGTGGCCTCGCCCATGCCGAAGCCGATCTCGAGCACGGTCGGTGCGGCGCGGCTGCCGAAAGCGGCCGTCAGGTCGAGCGGCTCGGGCTTGTAGGGCAGCAGGAACAGGGGGCCCAGTTCGGCAAAGGCGCGTGCCTGGCCGTCGGTAGTGCGGCCGGCGCGCTTGACGAAGCTCTTGAGCCGGCGGTGCAGCGGATGCGGCAGATCGCTGGCCGGACTGCCGGCTGGATGGTCGGCCGGATCGTCTGCGGAAGGGGAATCGGGGGGCACGGTGTCGGAAGGGTTCATGTGGCCCGTGGATTGTAGAGATCGCGCCATTCGCCGACCCAGCCGGCCAGCGCCTCGGCGCAGCTGCCGCCCGTTGCCGCGCCCAGGCCGAGCGCGCGCGCGGCGGTGTCGAGCGCGGCAAGGGCGGCTGCGGGCGTGGCGGTGTCGATGGCGCGCGCGCCGTTCTGCTTGGAGAGCTTCTCGCCGTTGGCACCACGCACCAGCGGCGTGTGCAGGTACCCCGGCGTGGGCAGGGCGAGCGCGCGCTGCAGCAGGATCTGGCGCGCGGTGTTGTCGGCCAGGTCTTCGCCGCGCACCACGTCGGTGACGCCCTGGTCGGCATCGTCGACCACCACCGCGAGCTGGTAGGCCCAGGGGCCATCGGCGCGGCGCAGCACGAAGTCGCCGACCTCGCGTGCGACGTCCTGGCGCTGCGTCCCGAGGCGCCGGTCGGTCCAGTGGAGTTCGCCGGTCGCGAGCGATGCCTGCTCGAATTTCTCGGTGGCGAAGCGCCAGGCACGTGCGGGCTTGCCGTGCAGGCCGTTGCGGCAGGTGCCGGGGTACACGCGCTCGCCATGGCGCTCGTGGCGCTGCCCGAGGCGCGCGAGCGCGATGTCGATGTCCTTGCGCGAGCAGCCGCAGGGGTACGCCAGGCCAAGCGAGCGCAGCCTCGCCAGCGCCGCGTCGTACAGCGCGGTGCGCCGTGTCTGCCACACCGGCGGCGCGTCGGGCACGAGGGCGCAGTCGGCCAGCTGCCGCAGGATGTGCTCGCCCATGCCGGGCAGGCAGCGTTCGGTGTCGGCGTCCTCGATGCGGATCAGCCAGCGCGCCTGCGGTCCGCGCGCGCGCACGTCGAGCCAGCTTGCGAGCGCGGCCACCAGCGAACCGGCATGCAACGCACCGGTCGGCGAAGGCGCGAAGCGGCCGGTCGCATGCATCGCGCCCTCGTCAGATCACCGCCAGCGCGAGCGACAGGCCCGACAGGAAAGCGTCTTCGACGCGGTGCCCGATGCACCAGTCGCCCGCCACGCCGATGCGCGCCTTGGCGTCCCAGAGGTGGCTCTTGCCGACCGGCACCTGGGTCTGGGCTTCGGTCCAGCAGCGCGCCTGGGCATGGGTGGGCGCGGCATGGATGCCGGTGATCTCGGAGAAGGCGCGCAGCAGCTTGGCCTGCACGCGCGCGGCATCGTCGCGCAGGTGCTCCTGCGACCAGGTGGCGCTGGCCTGCAGCGTCCAGCGTTCGATGCGCTCGCGGCCGGGCTTGGACGATTCGCGCGCGAGCCATGCCACGCGGTGGTGGGTGCTGCGCGCGGCATTCCACTGCGGCCCGAGGTGCGACATGGTGGGCTGGTTGGCCTGCGGGAAGGCGATCATCAGCGTCCAGCACGGCGCGATGCGCACCGGCTCGATCTTCTGGCTGATGGCGGCCGAGAGCCTGCCGTCGCCGAGCAGCACGCGCGCGCGCTGCGGCGGCACCGCGAGCAGCACGGCATCGAAGCCCGAATACACATGCTGCGAATCGTCGGCGCCCGTGGTGCGCAACTGCCAGCGCTTGGCATCGAGCGCATCGGGCTCGATCTGCGTGACCTGGATGCCGGCGACCAGGCGGTCGCCGAGCGGTGCGGCCCAGTGGCCCACCAGCGCGTCCATGCCGGGCTGCGCGACCCAGTGCGGCTCATGGCCTGGCAGCGCGGCCTCGGCCACGCGGCCGTGCGCGTCGAGCACGCGCACGAGGTTGGCGCTCCAGGGCCGGCAGAGACCCGGCGTGGGTTCGAGTGCGAGCGCAAAGCGCGGATCGCGCACGGTGAAGTACTGCGCGCCGCTGTCGAAGCGGCCGTAGGCGGTGTCCACGCTGGCCATGCGCCCGCCCGGTGCGGCCTCGCGCTCGAACACCGTGACCCGGTGGCCCGCCTGCATCAGCGTGCGCGCGCAGGCAACGCCCGCCATGCCGGCGCCGATGACGGCGTAGTGGCGCGGCGCGGCGGGGGCTCGGCGGCGTTCGGCGGCGGGCTTGGGTTGGGCGCGAGTGGTCATGTGGACTCTTTTCTTTTGCAGGGAAGACGATGGACGTGGACGGACTCTACAACGGTCGAAGCGGCGTGCTTCTTCAGCGGCCACGGTGGCGTTCGAGCAGTGCGCGGCGCGTGGCCTCGTGCTCGAACTGCGCAAGCCACCATTCGAGCGCGCGGCCCGGGCCGCCCGCACTCGGCACGCGCCAGGCGCAGTGCATGGTGGCGAGCGGCGGCTGGCGCTCGGTGCGGCGCTCGACCAGGTGGCCGGCCTCGATGTAGGGCCGCGCCATCGGCTCGGGCAGAAAGCCGCCGCCCAGGCCGTGCAGCTGCGCGGCCAGCTTGGCCTGCAGCGTGGGCACGGTCAGCACGTCCTGACCGCCGACGAGGTTGACCGTCATGCTCGGGCCGGAGCGCACCGAGTCGGCCGCGGCCACCGCGCGGTACTGCCGCAGCACCGCATCGCTGAGCGGCTCGTCGAGCCGGGCCAGCGGATGGTGCGGCGCGACTGCGTAGACGAAGCGCAGTTCGCCGATCGGGCGGCTGCGGATGCCGGTGGCGGTGAAGGCAAGGCTCGCGGCGTCGAGCACGGCGCCGATGGCCAGGTCGGCCTCGCCGCTCGTGAGCGCCTCGATGGTGCCGAGCAGGGTCTCGTCGCGCAGCTTGAGCCGTGTCGGCGGATCGAGCGCGAAGAAGGCGGTTGCCAGGTCGAGCAGCGGATCGCGTGCGATCGCGCCGTCGACCGCGATTGTGAGCATCGGCTCCCAGCCCGTGGCAACGCGCTTCACGCGGTTGGCGACGGCATCGATCTCGCCGAGCAGCCGCGCGGCTTCACGCAGCAGCTCGACCCCGGCCTCAGTGAGCCGGGCCTGGCGCGCACTGCGGTCGAACAGCAGCACATCGAGGGCGTCTTCGATCTGGCGCACGCGGTAGCTCAGCGCGCTGGGCACGAGGTCGAGCGAGCGCGCCGCGGCCGCGAAGCTGCCGGTGCTCGCCACGGTCTGGAGCATGGCGAGCGCATCGGGGGTCAGTACGTCTCTGGCATTCGGCATGGTTTTCGAAGCGTTCGGATCATTCAAAAAATTTGAATGATGCCATCAAAACACAGCGCTTTTCACTTGTGAGTGAAGGCCTAAAGTTCATCTCATCCGCTGCGCATCCGGCGCGGCATGCAAGCAAGACGGCCCGGTGCCCACGACGGCGCGGTCGTCGAAAAAGGAGTTCGACGATGTTGAAGATTCGCAAATCCCAGGAACGCGGTTATGCCGACCATGGCTGGCTGCGCTCGTTCCACAGCTTTTCGTTTGCGGGTTATTACGACCCGGCCTACATGGGCTTCGGCAACCTGCGCGTGATCAACGAGGACCGCGTCGCCGCGGGCGCCGGCTTCGGCACCCATGGTCACAAGGACATGGAGATCATCAGCTACGTGCTGTCGGGCGAGCTGGCGCACAAGGACAGCCTCGGCAACGTGGAAACCATTCCGCCGGGCGACGTGCAGCGCATGAGCGCGGGCCGGGGCGTGATGCACAGCGAGTTCAACCACAAGGCCGACGAGACCACGCACTTCCTGCAGATCTGGATCGAGCCGAACGTGCGCGGCATTGCGCCGGGCTACGAGCAGAAGAAGTTCGCCGACGCCGAGAAGCGCGGCACGCTGCGCCTCGTGGCTTCGCCCGATGGTGCCGAGGGCTCGGTCACGGTGCATGCCGACGCGCGCCTGATGGCCGGCCTGTTCGACGGCGCCGAGACCGCCAGCCTGGCGCTCGACCCGGCGCGCAAGAGCTACGTGCACCTGGTGCGCGGCGAGCTCGAGGTCAACGGCCAGAAGCTCGCGGGCGGTGACGCCGCGATGCTCGAAGGCGAGTCGCAGCTGACGCTCGGCGCAGGCAAGGACGCCGAAGTGCTGGTGTTCGACCTGGCCGCCTGATGTTTCCCCTCGGCCGGGCGCGCGCCGCCCGGCTTTTTCTTTCGCTCGTCTTTTCACCTCAACCATTCCCGAGGAGTTTTCCCATGACCACCGCTTCCCTTCCGCTGAACACCGCCGCCAACCCCAACGCCGCACAGGACACGCTCGCGCTCGTGGGCCGCATCCTCATCGCGCTGCTGTTCGTGCCCGCGGGCTTTGCCAAGCTCACCGGCTTTGCCGGCACCGTGGGCTACATCGCATCGGTGGGCGCGCCGCTGCCGCAGGTGGGCGCGGTGATCGCGATCCTCGTGGAACTGGGCGTGGGCCTGGCGCTGCTCGTGGGCTACAGGACGCGCCTCGCGGCGATCGTGCTCGCGGTGTTCACGCTCGTCGCTACCGTGATGTTCCACAACTACTGGAGCATGCCGGTCGACAAGGCCTTCGTGAACCAGCTGATGTTCTTCAAGAACGTGGCCGTCGTGGGTGGCCTGCTCGCGATCGCCGCCTTCGGTGGCGGCCGCTTCGGCATCGACAGGAAGTAAGCTTCCTCACCGATCCGCAACCATCCAAGATTCAGGAGAAGCATCCATGGCCGACATCGTCGTTGTCTTCCATTCCGGCTACGGCCACACCCAGCGCGTGGCCCAGGCCGTGGCCGATGGCGCCGGCGCGCAACTGCTCGCGATCGACGCCGACGGCAACCTGCCCGAGGGCGGCTGGGAAATGCTGGCTGCGGCCGACGCGATCATCTTCGGCTCGCCCACCTACATGGGCAACGTGAGCTGGCAGTTCAAGAAATTCGCCGATGCGTCGTCGAAGGTCTGGTTCACGCAGGGCTGGAAGGACAAGCTCTTCGCGGGCTTCACCAACAGCGCGACGATGAACGGCGACAAGGTCACCACGATGGCCTACCTGTGGACGCTCGCGATGCAGCACAGCGGCATCTGGGTCAGCATGGGCATCATGCCGACCAACAACAAGGCCGCGACGCGCGACTCGACCAACTACGTCGGCGGTTACGGCGGCCTGCTCACGCAGTCGCCCTCGGACGCGAGCCCGGCCGAGATCCCGAAGGGCGATCTCGACACCGCGCGCGCCTTCGGCGAACGCATTGCCACGGTGGCAAGATCGCGCGCCTGAACCACGCCGACACAAGGAGAACACGATGACCGATGCCGCGCCCGCCACCCGATTGCTTCAACCGCACGACAAGGACCTGGGGGGCGGCTTCAACGTGCGGCGCCTGCTGCCCGCGGCGGTGCGCCGATCCGTAGGCCCCTTCGTGTTCTTCGACCATTTCGGTCCCGCCACCGAACAGCCCGGCAATGCGCACGATGTGCGCCCGCATCCGCACATCGGGCTGGCCACGGTCACTTACCTGTTCGAGGGCGCGATGATGCACCGCGACAGCATCGGCAGCGTGCAGGAGATCCTGCCGGGCGCCATCAACTGGATGACCGCGGGCCGCGGCATCGTGCATTCGGAGCGCAAGCCCGAGCGCCTGCTGGCCGAGCACTACGTCAACCACGGCCTGCAGCTCTGGGCTGCGCTGCCGCAGGCGCATGAAGAGGTCGAAGCGAGCTTCGAGCACACGGCGGCCGATGCGATTCCGGCCGTGGTCGAGCAGGGCGTGGGCGTGCGGGTGCTGGTGGGCGAGGCCTTTGGTGCGCGCTCGCCGGTGCGCACCTTCTCGCAGACGGTGTACCTCGACATCGCGCTGCCCGCGGGTGCAAGCTTCGAGCTGCCGGCGCTCGCACCCGAGCTCGCGGTGTACCCGATCGATGGCGACATCGGCGTCGACGGCAGCGCGGTGCCGGCGCACACCATGGCCGTGCTGGCCGAGGGGCAGGGCGCGCGCCTCACGGCGCCCGTGACGGCGCCGGTGCGGCTGGTGGTCATCGGCGGCGAGCCGCTCGACGGCCCGCGCTATATCACCTGGAATTTCGTCTCGAGCCGGCGCGAGCGCATCCTGCAGGCCGGCGAAGATTGGGCCGCGCAGCGCATGGGCCATGTGGCGGGGGAGACAGAGTTCATTCCGTTGCCGGGCAAGCCGTTTGGGGTGCGGGAGCCGGATGTGGGGACGACGCCGGTCTGATCTTCGCTGGGCGGTTGTTCGGGGCGCGTGCCCAGGCCACCGGGTACTCCCCTCCGCGAATGTCCCCCGCCTTCGGCTCCTCCTTATTTCGCTGCGGGGAGCACCCGGTACCCTGGGCACAGGGCACGCTCGCAGTGCATCGCTGATCAACGACCGCTCTGCGCAACGATCACGCCCCGAACAGCAGCGCGCGCTAAGTCTTGATCCCGAGGTCTGGGTCTTCCGACGCCCGCGCACTGGCCTTGTTGGAACGCGCGCTCAGGTCCGGCGCCAGTGCCTCGCGCCCATCGAACACGAAGCAGTCGCCGCTGTAGTGCGCGCCGCCCACGAGCTCGAAGTACTTGAGGATGCCGCCTTCGAGCTGCAGCACGTTCTCGACGCCTTCCTCGCGCATCAGGATGGCGGCCTTCTCGCAGCGGATGCCGCCGGTGCAGAAACTCACGATGGTCTTGCCGGCGAACTCCGCGCGGTGTTCGCGCAGTGCGGGCGGGAACTCGGTGAACTTTCCGATGCGCCAGTCGATCGCGCCTTCGAAGCTGCCGTGGTCGACCTCGAAGGCATTGCGGGTGTCGAGCAGCGCGATCTCTCGACCCTGGTCGTCGTGGCCCTGGTCGAGCCAGCGCTTGAGCGTGGGCGCATCGACACCGGGCGCGCGGCCGGCCGCGGGCTGGATCGCGGGGTGGTCCATGCGGATGATCTCGCGCTTCAGCTTGACGAGCATGCGGCGAAACGGCTGGGTGGCCGACCAGCTTTCCTTGGTTTCGAGATCCGAGAAGCGCGCATCGGCGCGCAGGTGGGCCACGAAGGCGCGCACCGCGTCGGCGGCGCCCGCCAGAAACAGGTTGATGCCCTCGGGCGCCAGCAGGATCGTGCCCATGAGGCCGAGCGCCCCGGTGCGTTCGCGCAGGTCCTCGCGCAGCGCGGGGGCGTCGTCGATGGCCACGAACTTGTAGGCCGCGATATTCAGAATCTCTTGTTGCACGGGGTCCGATTGTAGGTGTCGCGACCCGCGCGGCCGGCTTCGAGGGTATGCCAACCCACATCGTGGAGGCTGCGCTTTCTACAATGGGCGGATGTTCGTTCACCTGCGCCTGCACACCGAGTTTTCCGTCGTCGACGGGACCATCCGAATCGACGAAGTCGTCAAGGCCGCCGCCGGCGACAGCCAGCCGGCGCTCGCGATCACCGACCTCAACAACCTGTTCGGGGCCATCAAGTTCTACAAGCAGGGGCGCGGCAAGGGCGTCAAGCCGATCATCGGTGCCGAGGTCTTCGTCGAGGGCCTGGGCAAGGAGCCCGGGGCGCTGACCCGCATCGTGCTGCTGGTGCAGAACACCGAAGGCTACCTGCACCTGTGCGAACTGCTGGCGCGCGCCTGGACGCAGAACGTCGGCCGCGGCCAGTCGCAGGCGGCCTGCAAGCTCGAATGGCTGCAGGAACTGCAGGGCGGGCTGATCGCGCTCTCGGGCGCGCAGGCGGGCCCGCTGGGCCAGCCGCTGCTGCAGGGGCAGCACGAACGCGCGGCCGAACTGGCGCTGCAACTCGCGGGCATCTTCCCGCACCGCTTCTACATCGAGCTGCAGCGCGCCGGCCGCCCCGAGGACGAGCCGCACGTGATCGCGGCCGTGAAGCTCGCGGCCCGGCTGCGGCTGCCGGTGGTGGCCACGCACCCGGTGCAGTTCGCCGAGCGCGAGGACTACGAGGCGCACGAGGCGCGCGTGTGCATCTCGGAGGGCGAGATCCTCGGCAATCCGCGCCGCGTGCGCAAGTTCACCCCCGAGCAGTATTTCAAGTCGGCGGCCGAGATGGAGGCGCTCTTCGCCGACGTGCCGAGCGCGCTCGCCAACACGGTCGAGATCGCCAAGCGCTGCAACCTCACGCTGGTGCTCGGCAAGCCGCAGCTGCCCGACTTTCCGACGCCGTTCATCAGCGACGGCGTGCGCATGCCGATCGACGAGTTCTTCCGGCAGGAATCCTTCGTGGGGCTCGAGGAGCGCCTCGCGCACCTCTACCCCGATGCCGCGAAGCGCGAGGCCGAGCGCCCGCGCTACGTGGAACGGCTCGAGTTCGAGATCAACACCATCCTGAAGATGGGTTTCCCGGGCTACTTCCTGATCGTGGGCGACTTCATCAAGTGGGCCAAAAGCAACGGCTGCCCGGTCGGACCGGGCCGGGGCTCGGGCGCCGGTTCGCTGGTGGCCTATGCGCTCAAGATCACCGACCTCGATCCGCTCGAATACAAGCTGCTGTTCGAACGTTTCCTGAACCCGGAGCGCGTGTCGATGCCCGACTTCGACATCGACTTCTGCCAGGGCAACCGCGACCGCGTGATCGACTACGTGAAGGACAAGTACGGCCGCGACGCGGTGAGCCAGATCGCCACCTTCGGCACGATGGCCGCGCGTGCCGCGATCCGCGACGTGGGCCGCGTGATGGACATGAGCTACATGTTCTGCGACGGCATCAGCAAGCTCATTCCCAACAAGCCGGGCAAGCCCGTCACGCTGCAGTACCCGCCCGCCGACCTGTCCGAAGACGACAAGGAGAAGTACGCGATCGCGGCCGAGCCGCAGCTCGCGCAGCGCATCGAGCGCGAGGAAGAGGTCAAGTCGCTGGTCGAGATGGCGCAGAAGCTCGAGGGCATGACGCGCAACATCGGCATGCACGCGGGCGGCGTGCTGATCGCGCCGGGCAAGCTCACCGACTTCTGCCCGCTCTATCAGCAGCCCGGCAGCGACTCGGCCGTGAGCCAGTACGACAAGGACGACGTGGAGGCCATCGGCCTGGTGAAGTTCGACTTTCTGGGCCTCGCGACGCTCACGATCCTCGAGATCGCGAAGGATTTCATCGCGAGCCGCCACAAGGGCCAGGAGAACTTCGCCTACGAGAACATCCGGCTCGACGACCGCGAGACCTACAAGCTCTTCTCCGAAGGCAAGACCGAGGCGGTGTTCCAGTTCGAAAGCCGCGGCATGCAGGGCATGCTGAAGGATGCGCGGCCGACGCGGCTCGAGGACCTGATCGCGCTCAACGCGCTGTACCGCCCCGGCCCGATGGACCTGATCCCGAGCTTCGTGGCGCGCAAGCACGGCCGCGAAGAGGTCGAGTACCCGCACCCGGCCGTGGCCGAGATGCTCTCCGAGACCTACGGGATCATGGTCTACCAGGAGCAGGTGATGCAGACCGCGCAGATCCTGGGCGGCTACTCGCTCGGCGGCGCCGACCTGCTGCGCCGCGCCATGGGCAAAAAGAAGCTCGAGGAAATGGCCGAGCACCGCGAGAAGTTCCGCGCGGGCGCGCTCGCCACGCACGGCATCCCGCAGGACAAGGCCGACGAGATCTTCGACTTGATGGAGAAGTTCGCGGGCTACGGCTTCAACAAGTCGCATGCGGCCGCGTACTCGCTGCTGGCGTACCACACGGGTTGGCTCAAGGTTCATTACACGGCCGAGTTCTTCTGCGCCAACATGACCGTGGAAATGGACAACACCGACAAGCTCAAGGTGCTGTTCGAGGACGCGCAGAAGAACTTTGGCATCAGCTTCGAGCCGCCGGACGTGAACCGCGGCAACTACCGCTTCGAGCCGGTGACCGACAAGGTGATCCGCTACGGGCTCGGCGCTGTCAAGGGCACGGGCCAGCTCGCGGTCGAGGCGCTGGTGCGCGCGCGCGAGGAGGGCGGCCCGTTCAAGAGCCTCTATGACTTCTGCGTGCGCATCGACCGCCAGCGCATCAACAAGCGCACGGTCGAGGCGCTGATCAAGGCCGGCGCCTTCGACGCGATCCAGCAGAACCGCGCGTCGCTCGTCGCCTCGCTCGACCGCGCCTTCGAATTCTCGGCCGCCACCGAGGCGAATGCGGCGCAGGTCGACATCTTCGGCGACTGCGAGCACGGCTCGGCCACCGCCGAGCCCGAGCTCGTCGATGCCACGCCGTGGGGCGTGAAGGAGCGGCTGACCTTCGAGAAGACCGCCGTCGGCTTCTACCTGTCGGGCCACCTGTTCGACGAGGTGGCGCACGAGGTGCGGCGCTTCTGCAAGCGCGAGATCGGCGACCTGATGGACACGCGCGAGCAGCAGGTGATCGCGGGCATCGTGAGCGACCTGCGCGTCATCAACGGCCAGCGCGGCCGGCTCGCGATCTTCAAGCTCGACGACAAGTCCGATTCGATCGAGGCCACCGCCGACGAGGCGCTGATCAATGCCAACCGCAACACGCTGAAGGAGGACGAGCTCGTGATCGTGAGCGGCCGGCTGCAGCCGGGTCGCGGCGGCTTCGAGGCACGCTTCCAGGTGCAGCAGGTCTGGGACCTGGCCGCGGCGCGTTGCCGCTTCGGCAAGTTCCTGCGGGTGGCGGTGAACGGCAAGGCGCCCGACATCGCGCGCCTCGTGAAGGACTTTCCGCCGCGCACCGAGCAGAGCGAGCACGGCGACCTGGTGCAGGGCCTGCCGGTGCGCCTGTCGATGGCGCGCGGCGGCGCACAGGTCGAACTGCAGCTCGGCGAGCGGGCCAAGTTCTTTCCCACCGATGCCGCGCTCGCGAGTTGGACTGCGCAGGCCGAAGCCGGCAAGGCCTCGGTCGTCTACGAATGACACGAATGACATCGTTCAACAAGGAGTAACACCGCCATGACGCTTGCAGCCAAACTGAAGAAAACCACGTTCGCCCTCGGCCTGGCGGTCGCGCTGACGCCGGCCCTGGCCCAATACAGCGGCCCGAGCAGCGTGCAGGCCATGACGGTCAAGCAGTTGCTGGACACCGGCAAGGACGACCAGCATGCGACTCTGCGCGGCTTCATCGTCTCGCACGATGGCGGCGAGCACTACACCTTTGCCGACGACAGCGGCCGCATGAAGGTCGAGATCGACGCCAAGCACTTTCAGCCGGGCGTGAAGATCGACGACAAGGTGCGCGTCGAGATCTCGGGCGAGTTCGACAAGGACATGGTCGGCAACAAGGCCGAGCTCGACGTCAAGCGCCTGAGCGTGGCGCGCTGAGCGGCGCCCGCGCGGGCGCCGGCCCTCAGCGGCTCAGCGCTTGGGCTTGAGCGTGACGATCAGCCGCGACGGCACGGTGCCGTCGACGTCGCGCGGCAGCTTCTCGGTCTTCTGCAGCGCACGCAGCGCGGCTTCGTCCCAGTTCGCCACGCCGCTGCTCTTCACCAGCGAAGGCGTTCCGACGATCGTGCCATCGGGCGCGAGGCGCACGTCGAATTCGGCGCCGGGGTTGCCGTTGATCAGATCGGCCTCGGGGAACACCACGTTGGGCCGGACGGCCGCAGCCACCTTGCCGCCATAGCTGCCCGACGGGCCGGACGAGCGCGCGGCATTGCCCTCGCCGCCGCTGCCCGCCATGGCCTGCATGCGCTTGAGCGTGGCGGCGCGATCGGCGGCTGCCTGCGCGGTGGCCTTGGCCTCGGCTTCCTTCTTCTTGGCGGCCGCAGCGGCTTCGGCTTCCTTCTTCTTGGCCGCAGCAGCCTCGGCTTCCTTCTTCTTAGCTTCGGCCAGCTTCTTTTCCTGCTGCTCCTGCTGCGCTTCCTTCTTGCGCTCGGCCTCGAGCCGCTCGGCGCGCTCGCGCGCTTCCTGCTCTTTCTTTTCCTGCGCGGCCTTGCGCTCGGCTTCGAGCTTTTTCTGCCGCTGCTCGCGCGCCAGTTCTTCCTGGCGCTCGCGCTCCTTCTGCTCCTTGAGCTTCTTCTCGCGTTCGAGCGCGATGTCGGGCTCCTTGGGCGGCGGGGGCGCCGGTTCCGGCGGCCGCACGGCCTGGGGCGGCGGGGGCGGTGGGGGTTCGGGCGCGGGGGCCGGCGCCGGCGCGGGCGGCGGCGGTGTGGGCGCCACGGCACGCGGCGCGGCCTGCTGCACGGTCGAAGACCACAGCTCGGCGTCGACGGCGGCGTCTGCCGTTTCGCGCCGCCAGCTCACGCCCCAGGTCAGCGCGGCGATCAGGAGCGCATGCGCGACGAGCGCCAGCAGCACCGCGCGCGGCGTGCCGCGCTGCGGCGGGGGTGCGAATTCGGGGCGGTCCAGCGCGAGCGACATGCCTTATTTGCCGCCCGTGGTGGTGACCGACAGACCCACGCGCTCGATGCCGCTGCGCTTGAGCTGGTTCATCGCCTTCACGACGGTTTCGTACTTGACGGACTTGTCGGCGCTGATGACCACCGGGCGCTGGTCGTCGCCGCCCTGGGCCGTCTTGGCTGCATCGCCGATCTGGGTCATGGGGATGGACGTGCCGCCGCTGCCGGTGGACGGGTCCTTCTTGATCTGCACTTCGTCGTCGCTCTTGATGACGATCTCGATCGGCTTGTCGGGCTGCTTGTTGGCGCGGTCGACCGAAGGCAGGTTGATCACGCTCGGCGTGATGAGCGGTGCAGTGACCATGAAGATGATCAGCAGCACCAGCATCACGTCGATGAACGGGACCATGTTGATCTCGTTGATCGTCCGGCGGCCTCGGCCTCGGGATGAAACGGCGGGCATGGGTTTGTCTTCTCCGCTCAGCGGTTGGTGGCCGTCGCCGACGTGGCCGTTGCCGCACCCGGGTTGGCCGACAGGTTGCGCTGCAGGATGTTGGAGAACTCCTCGATGTAGGTCTCGAGGGCGATGGCGATCTTGTCGATCTCGCGCGCGAAGCGGTTGTAGCCGACCACCGCGGGAATCGCCGCGAACAGGCCGATGGCGGTCGCCACCAGCGCTTCGGCAATGCCGGGCGCCACGCTGGCGAGCGTGACCTGCGCGAGCGCGGCCAGACCGGTGAAGGCATGCATGATCCCCCAGACCGTGCCGAAGAGGCCGACGTAGGGCGAGACCGAACCGACGGTGGCCAGGAACGACAGGTTCTGTTCGGCCGCGTCGAGCTCGCGCTGGAAGCTCGCGCGCATGGCGCGGCGGGCACCGTCGAGCAGCGTGGGGGCGTCGCTCACGTGGCGTTCACGCAGTTTTTGGTACTCGCGCATGCCCGAGGCGAAGATGCGCTCCATGGGGCCGGAGAACTTGGCGTTCTGCGCGGCCGAGGCGAACAGCTCGTTGAGGCTGGTGCCCGACCAGAACTCGCGCTCGAACTCATCGTTGAGCGCGCGCATGCGGCGCAGCGCGAAGTACTTGCGGATGATCGCGGCCCAGCTGGCGATCGAGACGATCACGAGCAAGAGCACGACCAGTTGGACCACGATGCTCGCTTGGAGCAGGAGATTGACGATGGAGAGATCTTGGTTCATGGCTTGAAAGGTTGAGTCATGGAGCCGCGCGGCGCTCGAGGGTTCCCGCAATTTCGGCCGGGATGCGCGCGGGGCGCAGTGTGGAAGCGTCCACCCAGCCGATGCGGATGGTGCCCTCGCACAGCAGCACGGGGTCGGCCGCGTCGGTCCGCGTTTGCTCTGTTTTTGATAGCACTCGCTGTCCGATTATCAGCGATGCAGTGCCCGATTGTCGAAGTTCGGCTGTCACCAGCAGTTCGTCGTCGAGCCGCGAGGGGCGGTGGTATTTGAGTTGCGTCTCGCTCACCACGAACTGGCCGCCGGTTCGCTCGCGCAGCGCACGCTGTTCGATGCCCAGCGAGCGCAGCCATTCGGTGCGCGCGCGTTCCATGAACTTGAGGTAGTTGGCATAGAACACGATGCCGCCGGCGTCGGTGTCTTCCCAGTAGACGCGAATGGGGAACGCGAAGCTCATCTCGCAATCATGGCCCGCAGGCGCTCAATCGATTCCTGCAGGTGCGCCATCGAACTGGCTGTCGAAAAGCGCACGAAGCGCGAGGTTTCGGCGCTGCCGAAGTCGCGGCCGGGCGTCACGGCGACATGGGCCCGCTTCATGGTTTCGAAGGCGAAATCCCAACTGCCCGAAATGCCGAGCTGTTCGGCGATGCGGGTGCAGTCGGCCCAGGCGTAGAAGGCGCCGTCGGGCACGACCGGCACGTCGAGGCCGAGTGCGTTCAACTGCGGAATGAACCAGTCGCGCCGGGCCTTGAACTCGGCGCGGCGGCGTTCGTATTCGGCGATGCTGGCGTCCTCGAAGCAGGCGAGCGCTGCGTACTGCGACACCGTGCTCGCGCAGATGAAGAGGTTCTGCGCCAGGCGCTCGACCACCGGCACCAGCGCCTCGGGCACCACCAGCCAGCCGAGCCGCCAGCCGGTCATGTTGAAGTACTTGCTGAAGCTGTTGATGCTGATGACGTTGTCGTCGATCGCCAGCGCCGTCTGTCCGAATTGCGCGTCGTACGACAGCCCCAGGTAGATCTCGTCGATCAGCGTGATGCCGCCACGCTGCGAAACCACCTCGTGGATGCGGCGCAGTTCGTCGGGCGCGATGGAGGTGCCGGTGGGGTTGGAAGGCGACGCCAGCAGCACGCCGCGCGTGTTGGCGGTCCAGGCGGCCTCGACCTTGGCGGCCGTGAGCTGGAAGCGCTCGGCCGCCGTGGTCGGCACCAGCACGGCCTTGCCGTCCGCCGCGCTCACGAAATGCCGGTTGCACGGATAGCTCGGGTCGGGCATCAGGATCTCGTCGCCCGCATCGATCAGCGCCAGGCAGGCAAGCTGCAGCGCTGCCGAGGCGCCGGCCGTCACCACGATGCGCCGCGCCGGCACGTCGACGCCGAAGCGCTGCGCATACCAGCCGCTGATGCGCTCGCGCAGTGCGTCGAGGCCGGTGGCCTGGGTGTATTGCGTGGCGCCGGCGCGCACCGCGCGCGCTGCGGCTTCCTGCACCAGCGGCGGCGCGGTGAAGTCGGGCTCGCCGATGTTCAGGAAAATCATCGGCCGCTCGGTGTGTGCCACCTCGCGCGCGAGCACGCCGGCGGCCTTGGCGACCTCCATCACGTAGAAGGGTTCGATGCGCTGGGCGCGCGCCGAAATCCTCACGGCCTGGCCTTGCCCGAGGCGCGATCGGCCTCGACTTCGGCGGCGCGCAACTGCGGCGCCAGGCCGTTGAGCACGGCATTGACGTACTTGTGGCCGTCGGTGCCGCCAAACTCCTTGGCCAGTTCGACGCACTCGTTGAGCACCACGCGCCAGGGCACGTCGAGGCAATGCTGGAATTCGTACACACCGATCCACATCACCGCGTGTTCGACGGGCGATATCTCTTCGAACTTGCGGTCGAGCAGCGGCCGGATCAGCGCATCGAGCTGCTCGGCGTTCTCGATCGAACCGTGCAGCAGCGCGTCGTAGTGCGCGGCGTCGGCCTTGTGGAAGCCCGCGAGGTCGCGCGTGAAGTGGTCGATGTCGGAAGCGTCGTTGCGGCCCACCAGGTGCTGGTAGAGCGCCTGCAGCGCGAATTCGCGCGCGCGGCTGCGGTTCGACTTGGCCGAGGCCTTGCGCACGCCGCTGCTCGTGAGGCCGGTGCGCAGCTGCCGTGCGGGGCGCGGCTTGGCGCCGGTGGTCTTGGGGGTGTCGTCGGTCATTGGAGGGCGGCCAGCAGCTGCGCCATTTCGACCGCCACGCGGGCCGCGTCGCGGCCCTTGTCGGTCTGGCGCGCCACGGCCTGCTCGAGGTTCTCGGTGGTCAGGATCGCGTTGGCGATGGGAAGGCGATGGTCGAGTGCGACGCGGCTCACGCTCGCGCCCGATTCGTTGGCCACCAGTTCGAAGTGGTAGGTCTCGCCGCGGATGATGCAGCCCAGCGCCACCAGCGCGTGGTAGCCGCCGCGTCGAGCCATGGCCTGCAGCGCCACGGGCACTTCGAGGGCGCCGGGCACGTTCACGTGGTGGATGTCGTCCGCGGCCACGCCGAGCGCCTCGAGCTCCGCGAGGCAGGCGGCAGCGAGCGCGTCGGTGATGTCGGCGTTGAAACGCGCCTGCACGATGCCGATGCGCAGTCCTTTTCCGTCGAGCGGCTTCGCATCCGCTCCCTTGTTTGCACCTTGCATGTCGGGTTCGTCTTTTGTTGTCTTCAGTCTTTGGAAAGGTAGCCGGCAATCTCGAGGCCATAGCCCGCCGCCATGCTCGGCATGCGGCGCGGCGTGCCGAGCAGGTTCATTTTGTGCACGCCGCATTCGCGCAGGATCTGCGCGCCGATGCCGTAGCTGCGCAGGTCCATGCGGCCGCGTTCGGGCGCCTGCGCCGGGCGCGCGGTGCCGTCGAACTGCGCGAGCAGCTCGGCGCCGGTCTCGCCGCAGTTCAGGAGCACCGCCACGCCCTTGCCCTCGCCGGCGATGTGCGCGAGGCTGGCGTCGAGGCTCCAGGAGTGCAGCGAACGGTTGATCTCGAGCGCGTCGAGCACCGAGAGCGGCTCGTGCACGCGCACCGACACGGTCTCGTCGGGCGTCCACTGGCCGCGCACCAGCGCCAGGTGCACGCCGCGGCTCGGCTTGTCGGTGAAGGCGTGGGCGGTGAAGCTGCCCCAGGCGGTCTGGATCTCGCGGCAGCCGACCTTTTCGACCAGCGACTCGGTGCGGCTGCGGTGCTCGATCAGCGCGGCAATGGTGCCGATCTTGAGCCCGTGTTCGGCCGCGAAGACCTGCAGGTCGGGCAGCCGGGCCATGGTGCCGTCTTCGTTCATCACCTCGCAGATCACCGAGGCCGGCGAGCAGCCGGCCATGGCCGCGAGGTCGCAGCCGGCTTCGGTATGGCCCGCGCGCATCAGCACGCCGCCGTCGACCGCCTGCAGTGGAAAGATATGCCCGGGCTGCACCAGGTCGCTCGCCACCGCATCGCGGGCCACGGCAGCCTGCACGGTGCGCGCGCGGTCGGCCGCCGAGATGCCGGTGGTCACGCCTTCGGCCGCCTCGATCGACACGGTGAACGCCGTTGAATGCTTGGCGCCGTTGCGCGACACCATGGGCGGCAGCTGCAGTCGCTCGCACATCTCGCGCGACAGCGTGAGGCAGATCAGCCCGCGTGCATGGCGCGCCATGAAGTTGATGGCGTCGGGCGTGATGTGGTCGGCCGCGATGACGATGTCGCCTTCGTTCTCGCGGTC
This sequence comes from Variovorax sp. Soil_C_39, assembly GCF_057656815.1. NCBI lineage: Bacteria > Pseudomonadati > Pseudomonadota > Betaproteobacteria > Burkholderiales > Comamonadaceae > Variovorax > Variovorax sp. Soil_C_39. The sequence continues at coordinate 71,742 of NZ_JBDGJQ010000007.1, read as the reverse complement.
TTCCTCGTCGACGAGGATCACCATGCGGCCCGCGGCGAGCTCGGCGACGATCTCCTCGACCGGGGAGATCGGCGCGGGAGCCCGCGTATTGCGGGGGGCGCCGATCGGCGTGACGGAGGCGTTCATTCGGCGGTGTCCTTGGAATACGTGGGCGTGGACGCTGTGGAGGGCACCGCCAGCACGCCGGCCTGGAGCATGCGCTCCACGTAGCGCGCCACGGTGTCGATTTCGAGGTTGACCTTGGCGCCGGCCTGGAGGCTGCCGAGCGATGTGTTCTCGACGGTGTGCGGGATCAGGTTGATGCTGATCTCGGCGCCGTCGGCCATATCGGCCACGCTGTTGACCGTGAGGCTCACGCCATTGACGGTGATCGAGCCTTTGTAGGCCAGGAACCGTGCCAAGGCGGGCGGCGCGACCACGCGCAGTTCCCAACTCTCGCCGACGGGCGCGAAGCGGCTCACGGTGCCGATGCCGTCCACGTGGCCCGACACGATATGGCCGCCGAGGCGGTCGCTCGCGCGCAGGGCCTTCTCGAGGTTGAGGCGCGCGTCGGGTTCGGTGAGGCCCGCGGTCTTGTCGAGCGATTCGGCAGAGATGTCGATGGTGAACTGCCGCGCGGCCGCATCGAGGCTGGTCACGGTCATGCAGGCCCCGTTGAGGGCGATGCTGTCGCCCAGGCCGACGTCGTCGAGGTAGCCGTCGGGCGCCGCGATGGCGAGTCGTTTGCCGTGGGAGGAGGAGGGGCCGAGGTCGTGGATGGCGGCGATGCGCCCCACGCCGGTGATGATTCCGGTGAACATCCGCGCATTTTCGCAGACATCCTGGGCTTCCCGGGCGGCGGCGCCCATTCGGCGCTAGAAAGTATCCCGTCCCGCGACGCGGGCGACGATCCGCAGGTCGGGCCCGATCCGGTCGAACTGCCTGAAATCGAGCGGCAGCGCGCCCGACAGTTCGGCGAGCGGCCCGCCCGCATGCATGCCCGAGGCGATCTCCATGCCGTCGCCCAGGAGCTTGGGCGCCAGATAGAGGAGCAGCTCGTCGACCAGCCCTTCGCGCAGCAGCGATCCGTTGAGCTTGTGGCCGGCCTCGACGTGCAGTTCGTTGACCTCGCGCCGCGCGAGATCACGCAGCACCGCCGCCAGATCGACCTTGCCCTGCGGATTGGGCAGGCAGGTGACGGTGGCGCCGCGCGCTTCGAGGGCCGCCGCCCTGGTCTCGTCGCGTGCCGCGGCATAGATCCAGACGGCGCGGCCCGGCATGAAGAGGCGCGCGGCGGGCGGCGTCTGCAGATGGCTGTCGATCACCACCAGGTGCGGCTGGCGCGTGGTTGCCACCAGCCGCACGTCGAGCCGGGGGGCGTCCTCGAGCACCGTGCCGACGCCGGTCAGCACCGCGCTGGCGCGCGCCCGCCACGCGTGGCCGTCGGTGCGTGCCGGCTCGGCGGTGATCCATTGACTCACGCCATTGCGCAGGGCGGTCTTGCCGTCGAGCGAGGCCGCGGCCTTGAGCCGCACCCAGGGCGTCTTGCGGACCATGCGGCTGAAGAAGCCGATGTTGAGCTCGCGCGCCTCGTCCGCGCCCGGCCCGATCTCGACCGTCACGCCGGCGGCGCGCAGCCGGTCGAAGCCCTGGCCGGCGACCAGCGGGTTCGGGTCAGCCATCGACGCCACGACCCGACCGATGCCCGCGGCGATCAGCGCATCGCAGCAGGGTCCGGTGCGGCCGTGGTGGGCGCAGGGTTCGAGCGTGACGAAGGCGGTGGCGCCTGCGACCGAATGGCCTTTTGCCGCAGCGTCGCGCAGCGCCATGACTTCGGCGTGCGGGCCGCCGACCTGCTGGGTGTGGCCTTCGCCGATGACGGCGCCGGCGGCGCCGACGAGGACGCAGCCGACGCGGGGATTGGGGTCGGTTTCGGGGCCGGCTTGACAGGCGAGGGCCAGGGCCAGGGCCATGAAATCTTTTTCAGTTCCCATTGTTTTTCTTTTACGGAAGTATTTTGAACAAATTGGTGCAGTGAGTAGAAAAAGACCGTCGATCCATTTGCTTTGACCGCTTGTCGTTCACTAGATGTTCAAAAGAAATTCGACGAACTAGATTCGTGGCCATACAAGGAAATCAGGGAGAAGAGCGTCGCCACGCATGCATTTGCGGGGCGGCGCGAGCTACAAGATGGATCACCGATTCTGCGCGCTCGCCCGGCGGCCCAAGCGGCCCATCGGAACGGGACGGGGACTTACGTTGGTCGAGATGCTGGTCGTCATCGTACTGATGGCGATCCTCGCGGCCCTGGCCCTGCCGGGCTTTCGGGATCTGATTGAAAACTACCGGGTCGAACGCATGGCTTCGGCGTTGGCAGCGAGCATCAGCCATGCCCGTTCAGAGGCCGTGCGCCGCGGGCGGACGGTGAGCATCCGAAAGGGTGTGGCCTGCAGCGACAAGGACTGGAGCTGTGGCTGGGACACGCTCGTCATCGATGGAGCGACGACCGAGATCCTCCAGCAGCAAGGGTCTGACAGCGGTGTCGTGGTCGAACGGACCGCTGCTGGCGGCTTGTCTTTCGACGCCACTGGCCATGTCTCCGCTTCGGCGGGCTTCAGGTTCTTTCCGGTCGGTCGGCCGAGTTCGCCCCATGCGATCGTCGTCTGCGTGGCGAGCGGAGGTCGAGTTCTCCTTGTGAAGGGGGTTGAGAGATGCCCCGGATCCTGAGCCGCGTGCCCGCAAGGCAAGCCGGCTTTTCGCTGATCGAGGCCCTCGTCTCCATTCTCGTGCTCTCTTTCGGGTTACTCGCTCTGGCCGGCTTTCAGTTGCGGGTGCTTTCCGACAGTTCGGGCGCGAGCAATCAGAACATTGCGGCGCAACTGGCAAGTGAAATGGCCGAGCGCATCCGCGCGAATCCTGTGAAAGGCGCTACGGCCGGGAGTCCTTACAAGGTTGACTTTACGCCTGCGCCCGAGAGCGAGCCGAGCCCTTCCTGTGCAGATATCGACAGCGCCTGCAGCCAGGCGGAACTTGCGGCCTGGGACTTGTGGGCCTGGAAGCGCAGGGTGGCCGCCGCGCTGCCAGGCGGCCTCGGCGATGTGCAATCCAAGGACAACGCAGGCGGCCTGCTCTTCGTCCATGTCACCTGGAACGACGCTGCGGCCACCCATCCCATCGCGCCGGATACGAGTTGGGGATGTCCGGGCAAGTCCTGCCAGGAAGTCATCGTTGCGGTGCCCGAACCATGAGCAATATCACTCCCCATTGCACGCGATCAGCCGGCTTCACGCTGGTCGAATTCCTGGTCGCGCTGATCATCGGCATGCTCGTGATGCTTGCCGCCATCGCCAGCTTGTTCGGCACGCGCAGCACCGCTCTGACGGGCAGCGATGTCAGCACATTGAACCAATCGGCCGCGCTCGCCCTCAGGATGCTGGGACAGCAGATTCGGCAAGCCGGCTACATCCCGATCGACCCGACGGGGCCGCTCTACTACTTCAACGTCAATCTGGCGACCAACCTTCGAGGTGACCGCGATTTCTTCGCCCTCAATGGACAGGAGGCATCGAGCGGTTCTGTGAATGACACGCTGGCGGTTGGCTATGCGCCAGCCCCTGACTATTTCAGGGACTGCCTCAATCAGCGGGCGGAGAGCGATGCGAGAGCCGACTACGACCCTGCCAACCCCGCTGACCCATTCAACCCTCGCCTGATCACCAGCGAGTTCTCGGTAGTGAAGGGTACCTTGCGCTGCGCAGGCAGCGGCGGCAACGGCGCCCAGCCGATCATCGACGGCGTGGAGCGCTTCGACGTGATGTATGGCATCGCAGCGGAGGGCGGAGGTGAGCAGGCGGGGCGCTATGTGACGGCTGCCGGCGTGCCCGATTTCGGACGGGTCCGTACGGTACGTGTATGCCTGCAGCTCGTGGGAAGGTCGCGCAACAACCCGGACGGCAGCTACATGGATTGCGACGGAAAAGCGCAGGCCAGCACGGACGGGAGGCTGCGGCGCGTTCACACGGCCGTGTTCGCTCTGAGAAATCAATGAGCTCCCTCATCTGCATCTCTCCACGGCCGATGCGCGCTGCCGGCGTTCGCCGCGCCGGGTTCCGCCAGTGCGGGTTTTCCTTGTTCATCGTCGTGATCATGCTGCTGATTTCGGGGTTGCTGGTCATCGGAGGCGCTCGCATCGCCCAACTGCTCGAATCGATGGCGGGCAACGAGCGCGACCATCAACGAGCGTTCGAGGCGGCCGAGGCGGCGCTGCTCGATGCGGAGCACGACATTCGACAGAAGGTCTTCGACACCGCGACCAAGACCTACGTCCATTGTTCGGCCGTCATGGATGCGCCCTGTCGCACGCCAGAGCGCAACCGCGTCTTTCCCGACCGGGACACCGGCTGGGTGACAGCCTACGTGCTAACCGAGAGCAACAGCTGTACGGACGGCATCTGCTATTTCGCTGCGCCCGAATCCGGCATGGCTGCGAAGGACAGCGAGGCTTATCGCTTCTGGACCAAGAAGAACTACGCAGAAAAGTACGCCAAGTACGGGCAATTCACTGCTGCACCCACCGCTGACAGTCCGGCGCTGTCCAGCGCGCGGTATTGGATCGAGGTGATCGACCGTCCGAACAGCAAATACCCGTTGTACCGGATCACCGCGATGGCCGCGGGCGCCCGCGCCGCAAGCGCGGCCGGCGGCACCGAGGTGATGCTGCAGATCTCCCTGGATCCGGATCCCGTGAAGACCTTGAACTGAGCGCTGTGGAAACAAGCAATATGAATATCAACAGGTTTTCAGGTCGCGTCTTCGGATGCGTGCTGATCCAGGTGCTGGTACAGACACTCGGTCATGCAGCCGCTTTCTCGCTGGCCCAGGAGCCGCGCGATGCCAGCGTCGAGCAACCAGCGCCGAACGTGATCGTGTCAGTCGACAACTCGTACAGCATGCGGTGGTCGTCGCGTGCGTCGGACGGCAGCAGGTACCCTCCGAGCGGCGTACCCACTCGCCTGGCTGCGCTGAAAAAGGCATTGAAGTCCAATTTCTCGGAGAGCAAGATCCCTGATCGTCGCATTCGCCTCGCCTGGCAGGCGATGAATCACACGACGACCGAGAGCTGCGTGGGCTTTGCCCCCGATGAAAAAGCGGCCGCTGACTACCGAGCGAGCAGTTGTGTCGTCGATGGCACCGCAAACGCAAACCTGCTCCGCCCATTCAAGGGTGCCCATCGGAAGAACTTCATGACCTGGGTTGACGCGCTGCACGCCGACGGTGGCACCCCCATGCACGCGATGATGGTGCGTGCTGGCGAATACATGAAGACCACGGGAAGGCTGAGTCCCTATTCCGACGATCCGGGCGTGGAAGGCGCCAGCCAGTCGAGCTGCCGCAAGTCGTTCCACATTTTCATGACCGATGGCGAATACACGCTGTTCGGCTTTCAAAACGACCCCGAGACATTTGGCATACCCGACATCGGCAACGCAGATGGCACCCGGCGCGACTTGCCGGGCGGCATCAGATACGAGCCGCGCGCTCCTTATGCCGATTACGCAGGAGCCAAGATTGAGGCGCACCCCTGGACAAAGGGCGAGGATGGCGTGTGGAGGCCGACCGAAGAGTATCGGCCCACGCTCGCCGACCTGGCGTTCCACTATTGGGCCATCGATCTGCAGCCGCAGGTGCCTGACAACGTGAACAAGCTTGATGAGCCGAAGTACCTGGCCAGCAACTCCGAATATTGGAACCCGCGTAACGACCCTGCCAACTGGCAGCACCTGAGGACGCACACGATCGGCTTTGGCTCTGCGTCGTCGTGGACGGGAAGGCCCGCATTCGACAACAAGGCATCGCAACCCACGTACAGCAAAGATTTCGCGGCCTTGGCCGCGGGCACCCTCGCTTGGCCCAATCCGTTGGACGGGACAAGGCCGAAAAACGACGCGCGGCTGCGTTGGGACGAAGCCGGATTCAGCTTTGGTTTCGACTACGACGCGTTCAATCCCTCCATCGTGCGGATGGACCTCTGGCATGCCGCAATCAATGGTCGGGGTCGCTTTCTGCCGGCTGCCAATGCGGGTGCGCTCAATGACGCATTCGAATCGATCCTCGCCCCGCTCGGCTCTGAACCCAGCAAGTCGCGTACCTCTATCTCGGCCAATGCTTCCAAGATTTCGACCAGCACCACGGCCTATCGAGCAGGGTACGACACGGGAGACTGGTCAGGCATGCTTACGGCCACCAAGTTCGGCGAGAAAGCGCGACTCCATAACGAGACCATCTGGGATGCGCGCGTTTTGCTCGACGAACGCATGGCTGAGACGGGTGCGCACGCCACTCGGGAGGTGCTGAGTTTCTCGAGCACCGAAGCGGGCGGTTCCGGCATTCCATTCCTCTGGGACAGCCTTAGCGGTGCACAGCAGGATGCGCTTGCAGGCGTGGCAAATGCTGCGGCCGACGAGAAGAAGAAAACGCATGGACAAGGGGTGCTCGACTTTCTACGCGGCGACCGCAGCAAGGAGGGACCCGGCGGAGATGACTTCAGAGAGCGCGACCATGTGCTGGGCGATATCGTCGGCTCCAGCCTGTGGTATGCCGGGCAGCCGAGCAGCGGCTTCACTCGCGACGCGTATGCCTCCTTCGCTGCGAAGCCTCGCAAGGCGATGGTCTATGTCGGGGCGAATGACGGCATGATGCACGCCTTCAATGCAGAGGACGGCATCGAGGCATTCGCTTATGTGCCTGCAGGCCTCTACGGCACTGCGGACGCGCCTGTTCTCAAGCGGCTCAGCGAGCAAGCGTATTCGCATCAGTACTACGTCGACGGAAGCCCGTTCGTGGCAGATATCTACATGGGTTCCGACGACAGCAAGCTGAAAGAGAACTTCTGGAAGTCGGTGCTCGTCGGAACCCTCGGGGCGGGAGGCAGGGGCTACTTCGTGCTTGACGTCACCAATCCGGAGAATGTTCTGGAGCGCAATGCGACCGGCGTCGTTCTTGCCGATACAACGGTCCTCGCGGACGACGATTTGGGCTATCAGTTCCAGCAACCCGCGCTCGACTCCTTCTCGCGACGAGCAGTGCAGGTCGCATCATTGAACAATGGCCGCAGAGCTTTGATCCTGGGCAACGGCTACAACAGCAAGAACGAGAAAGCGATTCTCTGGATTCAGTACCTCGACGGAGACAAATCGATCCTCAAGATTCCAGCGCCGGCCAGTCAGGTAGCGGGCGCCGCCAACGGCCTGTCCGCTCCGCGGCCGATGGACCGCAATGGCGATGGCAAGATCGACCTTGTCTATGCAGGTGACCTGCTCGGCAATCTCTGGAAGTTCGATCTCAGCGGGGCCGAGAGCAGCAGCTGGAAAGCGATGGAGTCGAGTGCGACCGCCTCGGGCCCCAAAAAGTTGCCGCTGTTCGCAGCTGGCGTCACGCAACCGATCACAGCCGCACCAATGGTCGTCGACCATCCTATGGGCGGCTACATGGTGGTATTCGGCACGGGTCAACTGTTTGCCGAGGGCGATGAAAGCACGATCAGCGCTCAATATCTCTACGGCATATGGGATCGGGCGGGCGCGGCTTCAGATACTGTGGCGCTGACCGACCTTGTGCAACAGACCATCGACACCGAGACGGTCACGGATCTGAGCACTGAAGCGGGGGAGGCTAGGTTCGGCACCGAGTTCCGCACCGTTTCAAACAACAGCGTGCGCTATCGGGAAGAAAGCGGCAAGCGCGGCTGGTATCTCGAATTGCCAACCAGCAAGGAGCGGATCGTCTATCCGGGCGACGTGCTGAGCAACAGCGTTGGATTGTTCTCCACAACGATCCCAGGCACTGCTGCTGACCGCGTCGATTGCACGCCTGGCACCCCTGACGACGGCTGGACCTTACTGATCGACTTCTTCAGTGGCTCGGCGCCTGACGGCATCGTCTATGCCGATTCTGCTGCGGCTGGCCTCTATCTCGGGTACCGAAACTACTCGGGTCGGGACGATCTCAGCTTCATGCCGCCCGGCGACGGGAAGAACGCGGACGTGATCTGCAACGCAGCAGGAGATTGCACGGACGTGAAGCGGCCAGACGCAGTACGCCGCTTCGGCTGGCGCAGCCTGTTCTCGTCATATTGATGAGCGTGGATCTGCCCATGAACAAGAAGACCAGGCATTGGATCCTTGCGAACTCCTGCTCGCGGGGTTTCACCCTCATCGAACTCATGATCGTCGTGGCGGTGATCGCCATCGTCGCGGCCATCGCCTACCCGAGCTATTCACGCTACGTGCTGCGCGCCAAGCGCGCCGATGCGAAGCAGCAACTGCTGCAGGCGGCGCAATGGACCGAACGCTACATGTCGGCCAATGGCCGATATCCGCCCGTTGACGTGGACCTGCCTGCGGGCTTGGCACAGTCCCCTTCGTCGGGCACTGCGAGCTACAGCATCGGCTATGTCGACGGCAGAACCGCCACCACCTACACGCTGCGGGCCGTTCCGCAGGGCGTCTCGGCCAACGACGAATGCGGCACGCTCACCGTCAACCAACAAGGCGTGAAGCTGGCCAACGACAGCACCGATGCCTCGAGCGATGTGGTGCAGTCGTGCTGGAACCGCTGATGCGGCAACGCGGGCTGGCACCGCCCTCCGCGGGCCAGCCTCAGCCTCTCAGATATCCCGCAGCAGCTGCCTGAACTCGTCCACGTCCTCGAAGCTGCGGTACACCGATGCAAATCGCACGTAGGCGACCTTGTCGAGCTTCTTGAGTTCGCGCATCACGAGTTCGCCGACCTTGGTCGAGTCGATTTCCCGCAGGCCGCTCGCGAGCAGCTTCTGTTCGATGCGCAGGAGAGCGTTGTCGATCTGCTCGATGCTCACCGGCCGCTTGCGCAGCGCGAGCATCATCGAGGCCCGCACCTTGGACGAATCGAAATCGGCGCGGCTGCCGTCTTTCTTGACGACGACCGGAAAGTTGACGTCCGGTCGCTCGTAGGTGGTGAAGCGCTTGTCGCAGGCACTGCATTGGCGGCGCCTGCGGACGAAGTCGGCGTCTTCCGAGACGCGGGTCTCGACGACCTGCGTTTCCAGATGACCGCAAAAAGGGCATTTCATGCGGCCACCGCTTGCCGATGACGTTCAGCGGTAGACAGGGAAGCGGCTCGTTAGCGCGTGCACCTTGGCACGCACCGCGTCGATGTGGGCGGTGTCGCGGGGGTTCTCGAGCACGTCGGCCACCAGGTTCGCGGTGAGGCGGGCCTCCTCGTCCTTGAAGCCGCGCGTGGTCATGGCCGGGGTGCCGATGCGCACGCCGCTCGTCACCATCGGCTTCTCGGGGTCGTTGGGGATCGCGTTCTTGTTGATCGTCATGTGGGCGGCGCCCAGCACGGCTTCGGCTTCCTTGCCGGTGATGCCCTTGGCGCGCAGGTCGACGAGCATCACGTGGCTCTCGGTGCGGCCGCTCACGATGCGCAGGCCGCGCGCGGTGAGCGTTTCGGCCACGATGCGCGCGTTGGTGACCACCTGCTGCTGGTACGCCTTGAACTCCGGCGCCATCGCTTCCTTGAACGCCACCGCCTTGGCGGCGATCACGTGCATGAGCGGGCCGCCCTGCAGGCCGGGGAAGATGGCGCTGTTGATGGCCTTTTCGTGCTGCGCCTTCATCAAAATGATGCCGCCGCGCGGGCCGCGCAGGCTCTTGTGGGTGGTGGAGGTCACCACGTCGGCATGGGGCACCGGGTTGGGGTACACGCCCGCAGCCACGAGGCCTGCATAGTGGGCGATGTCGACCATGAAGATCGCGCCGACGTCCTTGGCCACCTTCGCGAAGCGCTCGAAGTCGATGCGCAGCGAATAGGCCGAGGCACCCGCGATGATGAGCTTGGGCATGTGCTCGTGCGCCTTGCGCTCCATCGCGTCGTAGTCGATTTCTTCCTTGTCGTTCAGGCCGTAGCTCACCACGTTGAACCACTTGCCGCTCATGTTCAGCGGCATGCCGTGGGTGAGGTGGCCGCCTTCGGCCAGGCTCATGCCCATGATGGTGTCGCCGGGCTTCAGGAAGGCGAGCATCACGGCCTCGTTGGCCGAGGCGCCGCAATGCGGCTGCACGTTGGCGGCGTCGGCACCGAAGATCTGCTTGATGCGGTCGATGGCCAGTTGCTCGGCCACGTCGACGTGCTCGCAGCCGCCGTAGTAGCGCTTGCCCGGGTAGCCTTCGGCGTATTTGTTGGTGAGCTGCGAGCCCTGGGCGGCCATGACGGCCGGCGAAGCGTAGTTCTCGCTTGCGATCAGCTCGATGTGGTGTTCTTGGCGCGCGGTCTCGGCCTGGATGGCGGCCCAGATCTCGGGATCGGTCTGTTCGACCAGAATGTTGCGTTGGTACATGGCAGTCCTTTGAAGACGAGGTCCTTGTTCTTCAACCAAACAAGGGCTGCCCAGGCGAACGGCTGAACGCCTGTATCGGATGCCAGGCGGCACGCTTCCCAGTGGTATTCCACGTCAGCGCGGGGCACCGGTGAGGATGCTGCGCCTATCGCCAGTCGCGTACGGCGCCAAGTGTAGCGCACCCGGCGTTTTTGCCGATGCCGAAGGACTCAGGAAACGCCGAAGAGCAGCGCGACCTTCTGGCCGTCCGCTGCCGCAGGATCGGCGGGCTGTTCGGTCTTGGGCGGCGCCGCAACCGGGATGGCCTGCGCCCGCACGACCGGCGGGACGACGATGGTCGGGAGGCCGCGGCCATTGGCCACCTGCAGCAGCCGGTCGCGCTCGGCGAGCACCTTGCTGGCATAGCCGCCGTCGTCGTCGAGGTTGGCGGCACCGACGTAATGGCGCAGGCCGCCTTCGACGGAACCGGCGCGCGCAATGCACTCCTGCAGCACCTTCACGCCCACGCGCATGTTGGTCACGGGGTCGAAGGCGGTGAGCGTGCCGCCCGCGCTCTCGTACTTTTCGCCGTGCACGCGTGTCATGACCTGCATCAGCCCCTGCGCGCCCACATGGCTCTGGGCAAAGGGATTGAAGCTCGATTCGATCGCCATGATGGCGAGGATCAGCGTCGGGTCGAGCTTGGTGCGGCTGCCGAGGTGATAGGCCTCGGCGACCAGCACGCTCAGCGGCTCCGGTGCGACGCGGTACTTCTTGCTGAGCCAGAAGGCTACCGCTGCCTGCTGCTTGGGCAGGTCATCCGGACTCGCCGCCGTGGTGCGCACGATCGCGGAGGCGTCGAGGTCGGTGGCTTCGGGCGGTGGCTTGCGTGACTGCAGCCAGCCCATGAGCTGCTCCTCGCCGGTCTGGCGCAGGTCGGGTCGTGCCGCGAGCGCGAGCACCGCGAACACGATGGCCAGCCCGACCAGTGCGAACCCGTTGTGGGTGATTTCAAAAAAGCCGTCTGCCACGTCGGACAGAAAAGTCCGTAGCCCGCGGGCTGTGGCATCAAACGCCTTGTTCATCGCTCTTCCTTTCTATGCGGCACCTGTTCTCAGCGCCGAGGCGATGGAAGGAGGCGGCGGCGCTTGATTGGTACGAACCAGGCTCCGCGCGAGGAGGGAAGATGTGGGTGGGAGCGCGGCGGCCTGATCAAGCCGGGGGAATTCGGCGGCGGATCCAGGGACCTCCTGCTGGATGGACAGCCAGGAGCAGGCGGGATTCTATCGTGGCTAAATACCCGGTCAAGCATATGAACTTGCATTCTTATGCCATTACAAGTTTAAACAATGCCTTGGGGAAAACCCTGATAAAGAGGCGTTGCATTGCCGGCGCGAGGCGCCTAATCTGGACCTGCCTGATTTGTCAGGCGGCTTTCCGAAGTCGAACGGCCCTGTGCAAGTTGGGCTCGAACGACGGAGGATCCAAGGCGGCAATCTCTTGCTGCCAGCTCGGCAGGAACCATTTGTCTTCCTGTTGCGCGAAAAGATGGCATGGGTCTTATGCCCGCCATCAAGCCCGGTAACAAGACATAACGTCGCGTTGCCGGGCTTTCTTGCTTCTGGTCCAGCGCTTCTTTGCGGCACACTCCCGCGATGGATGCAGCTTCGCTCAAACAAAACAAATGGTTGCGACGCGGGATCGTCGCCTTGCTGGTTGTGCTGGGGCTCTGGGCCGTTGCCTGGCTCGCGGTGCCGCCGATCGCCAAGAGCCAGTTGCAGAAGATCGCGAGCGAGGAGCTGGGGCGCCAGGTCACCGTCGGCAAGATCGACTTCAAGCCCTGGACGCTCGAAGTCACGCTGAACGACCTGCGCATCGCCACGGCGGACGGCAGCCGGCCGCAGGTGGCGATCAAGCGCATCTATGCCGACGCGGAGCTGCAATCGATCATCCGCCTGGCGCCGGTGATTGACGCCGTCACGGTCGAGGCCCCGGCCATCCTGCTCACGCATCTGGCGGATGGCCGGTATGACATCGACGACATCCTCCAGAAGCTCGCCGCCGGCCCGCAGCCGGACCCTGACGCGGAGCCCGCGCGCTTCGCGATCTACAACATCTCGATCACCGACGGTGCGGTGGACTTCGACGACCAGACGGTCAAGCGCAAGCATGAGTTGCGCGATTTCGTTCTCAAGGTGCCGTTCCTGAGCAACCTGGCCTCCCAGCGCGACGTCGACACCGAACCCAAGCTCGCTTTCTCGCTCAACGGCAGCCAGTTCGATTCGGCCGCACTCACCACGCCGTTCGCCGAAAGCCGCAAGACCGACGCGCACGTGCAGTTCAAGGGGCTCGACCTGGTGCCGTACCTGGGCTACATCCCGGCCGGCGTGCCGGTGCAACTGCAGGCGGGCACCCTCGACGCGGACCTGAAGATCGATTTCGCGCGCGCCGAGACGGCCGGACTCAAGATCACGGGCACGGTCGAAGCGCATGGCGCGAAGCTCGGCGATGCGCGGGGGCGCGACCTGCTGGCTTTCGATTCGCTCAAGCTCGCGCTGGCCGATGTGCGTCCGCTCGAATCGGTGTTCCACCTGAGCGAAGTCGCGCTGGCGGGGCCGCAGCTCGCGGTGGCCCGCGACGCACAGGGCCGGCTCAACCTGCTCGCGACCGATCCCGCGGGCGGTGCGCCCGAGAAGGTGGCGGCTGTGCCGGCCCCGGCGGCGAGCGCGCCGGACGGCAAGGCACCCCCGAAGCCGAAGCTCCGGGTCCAGGTCGACAAGGTGGCATTGAGCGGCGGCCGGATCGGCTGGCGCGACGAGACGGTGCAGCCTGCGGCGGCGATCCAGGCCACGGCGCTCGGCATCGAGCTTGCCGGCATCACATGGCCGATGGAAAAGCCGGCCCAGTTCAGCGGCAGCACGGCGGTGGCCGGCGCCACGCTCCGGTTCAAGGGCGATGCGACCGACAAGGCCGCGAATGTCCAGACCGAGGTCGAGGCCTTGCCGCTGTCGCTCGCGGCGCCGTACCTCGCGCAAAGCCTGGAGCCCACGCTCGACGGCAAGCTCAGTGGCCAGATCGACGTGGCATGGGCCGCGCCCGAACTCAAGTTCAAGGCGCGGCGCCTGGCGGCAGATGGCCTGGCGCTCACACAGCAGAAGACCGCGCTCGCGAGCGTCGGCCGCTTCGAGCTGGTCGACGCCGAGGTCGACATGACCCGGCACACGCTGAACATCGCCTCGTTCACGGCCACCAATCCCAAGGTTCGCGTCGAGCGCGACAGCGAAAGCCGCTGGATGTTCGAGCGCTGGCTCAAGGCGCCCGCGGGCGGCGCCGCTGGCGCGCCGGCCAAGGTGGCTGCGCCCAAGCCGGCCGGCAGCGGCCCCGGCGCGGCGCCGGCAGGCGCCAACACCAAGCCCTGGGCGCTGACCATCGGCACCCTGGCGGTCGACAACGGCACGCTCTCCTATGCCGACAAGGCCAGCGCCACGCCAGTTGCGGTCGAGATCACCGCCTTCAAGCTGCAGGCGCAGAAGCTCGCGCCCGAGACGGCCGTCAAGTCGCCGCTCCAGGTGTCGGGGCGCATCGGTTCGGGACGCCGGGCCGATCCGGGCCGCTTCGACTACAAGGGCCACGTCGTGCTCAAGCCGCTGGCCGCCGAAGGCCGGCTCGAAGTGGGTTCGTTCCCGGCGCATGCGTTCAAGGCGTACTACGCCGACGCGCTGAACGTCGATATCCGCCGGGCCTTCCTGAGCTACCGTGGCACTGTGAGCTATTCGAGCGCGCCTGCCGGCATGAGCCTCAAGCTGGCCGGCGACACGGCCCTCGACGATTTCCGCGCCAACAGCACCTCGCTCACACAGTCGCCGGGGTTCGACCGCAACAACAACCAGCTGCTGAGCTGGAAGACCTTGAGCTTGCGCGGCTTGCAGGTGGGCCTGGCGCCCAAGGCCGCACCCACGGTGGATGTGCGCGAGACCACGCTCACCGACTTCTTCGCCCGTGTGATCGTCGATCCGAACGGCCAGCTGAACCTGTTGAGCCTCACCAAGAAGGGCGAGGCCGAGGCGAACGCCGCGACCGCGGCCGCGGCCGAAACCCGTCGCAGCCTGGGCGGCACCACGACCACGACGCGCGGCCCCACGCAGCCCCAGCCGCAGCAGCCGCGTGCGGGCGGCGCGCCGCTGTCGGCCGAAGCCATGGTGGGCGGCAGCCCCACGCCCGCGCCGGCAGCGCCGCCCGCTGCCGTTGCGCAGGCCGAGGCCGACACCGGGCCCAAGCCGGTCATCAACTTCGGCCCGATGAGCCTGGTGAATGGCAAGATCGACTTCACCGACCTGTTCGTCAAGCCCAATTACTCGGCCGACCTGAGCGAGCTGACCGGCCGGCTCAGCGCCTTTTCGTCCGACCCGCCGAAGGGCGAGGGCGGACGCCCCGCGCTCGCCGCCCTCGAACTGCGCGGCAAGGCGCAGCAGACCGCCGCGCTCGAGATCACCGGCAAGCTCAACCCGCTCGCCAAGCCGCTCGAACTCGACATCACCGCCAAGATGCGCGATCTCGACCTGGCGCCGCTGTCACCGTACGCGGTGCGCTACGCCGGCCATGGGATCAATCGAGGCAAGATGAGCATGGACGTCAACTACAAGGTGGCGCCCGACGGGCAGCTCACGGCCAGCAACAAGCTGGTGCTCAATCAGCTGCAGTTCGGCGACGCCGTCGAAGGCGCGCCGAACAGCCTGCCGGTGCGGCTCGCGGTGGCCCTGCTGGCCGACCGCAACGGCGTGATCGACGTCGACTTGCCGCTCAGCGGCTCGCTCAACGATCCGCAGTTCAGCATCGGCCCGCTGATCTTCAAGGCAGTGGTCAACCTCATCGTCAAGGCGGTGACTTCGCCGTTCAGCCTGCTGACCGGCGGGCTCGGCGGCGGCAGCGGCGAATCGAGCACCATTGCCTTCGAGCCCGGCAGCGCGGTGCTCGGCGACAGCGCCAGACAGAGCCTCGACAAGGTCGCCAAGGCGCTGACCGAGCGTCCCACGCTGCAGATGACGGTGGTCGGCACCGCGAGCCTGGAGCGCGAACGCGATGCCTACCAGCGCCAGCGCCTGCGCCAGCTCGCGCAGGCCGAGAAGCGACGCATCGCGGTGCGCGGCGGGCAGGCGGGCACCGAAGTGCCGCCCGTCACCGACGCCGAATACCCCGAACTGCTGGCGGCCGTCTACAAGCGTGCCGACATCACCAAGCCGCGCAACATGGTCGGCCTGACCCGGGACCTGCCGGTCAAGGAGATGGAAGACCTGCTGCTCGCGAGCATCCCGGTCGACGAGGAGTCGATCCGGCAACTCGCCGTGGAGCGCGGCGCCGTCGTGCGCGACTACCTGCTGGCACAGAAGCTTGCGAGCGAGCGGCTGTTCCTGGGCGCCGTCAAGACCAAGGCGAGTGGCGCCGATTGGAAGCCCGGCGCTGAACTCGATCTGGCCATGAGGTAGAAACAGTGCAACGCTGGCCGGCCGAGGGTTTCGGTCGCAGCCAGCCCATATGCGGGCAGCGCGCCACGATTCCAGCGTCTTTTAGCTTCAGTTGCGCCGTGGAATTCAACGCCGCGCCCCCAAGTGGGTGAAAATGTCGCGTGCGCCGGCCTTTGCCGGCGCCTTCGCTTTCTCTCTTCAGACAACGACTCGCGCAAGTGACCTCTACTTCTTCCAAGCCCAACGACCTCCAAGCCCTCGACACGCTCACCGGCGGCGCCTTCACCGCGCCGACTTCCGGCGAGCGCGCTGCGCGCATCCGCGAATGGCTCGCGGGCAATCCCGCGCCCGAGCAGATGCAGGAGGTCTTCAAGGAGCTGAGCGGCCGCGACAAGGGCGCGGCCCGCCTGCTGCGCGAAAAGCTCGACGAGCTCAAGCGCGCCAAGGGCCAGGAGGCCATCGCGGCCGAATGGGCGCAAAAAGCAGAAGCGCTGCTGGCCCAGCCCAAGCTCAACATCGCCGATGCACTGGCCTGGCAGCGCGATGCCGCCAAGGCCGGCGCACCCCTGTCGCGCGAACCGCTCGCCGGGTTCAAGGTGCAACTGGCCGACCGTGTGAAGGGCATCGAAGACCTGCAGCATCGCGCGCAGGTGCATCGCGAGGCCGCAGTGCTGCTCGCCCAGCGCTTCGAGGTGCTGTCGACCAAGGGCTGGCAGGACGCCCAGGCCGCCGAGGAGTCGCTGCGCAACGACGTGGCCCATTGGCAGCAGCAGGCCGGCGAGATCACGGCCGACCCCAACTGGAACAGTCTCGACGCGCGCTTTGCGCCGCAGCTCGAATCGTCGAAGGCCCAGTTGCTCGTGGTGTCCGACGCGTTCCACGCGGCACTGGCGCAGGCGCAGGCCGCGGCCGGAGATGCAGCAGCGCCGCTGCCGCCGGTGCCCGTGTGGGCCGACGAACTTCGCGCCGCCCGCGGCGAGGTGGTGGCGCCGAAGGCGGCGCCTGCCAAGCCCGCGGCACCCAAGGTCGATCCGGCCGTGCGTGCCGCCGCCCAGGAGGCCGTGCAGGCTGCGCTCGTCAAGCTGGAGCAGGAAACGGCCGAAGGCCACGGCAAGGCCAGCGCCGGCGCTGCCGCCGCACTGCGTGCGGTGCTCAAGGAGCACGGCAAGCTGGTCGATGCGCCGCTCGAAGCGCGCGTGCATGCGGCGCTGGTGGCGGCCGGCGAACTCGAAGGCTGGCAGCGCTGGAGCGCCGACAAGGTGCGCGAAGACCTTGTCGCCAAGGCCGAAGGCCTGCTCAAGCGCCCCGAAGGCCAGGCGCTCGGCGGCCGCAAGATGCAGGAAACGCTGCGCTCGCTGCGCGACCAGTGGAAGCAGGCCGACCAAGGCGGCGTACCGAACCATGCGCTCTGGAAGCGCTTCGACGAAGCGTGCAACGAAGCCCACAAGGTGGTCGAAGCCTGGCTCGAAAAGGTGCGCGCCGATGCGGCCGAACATCGTGCCCACCGCGTTGCCCTGATCGAGGAGGTGCGTGCCTGGGCGGCAGCCAATGCCGAACCCACAGACCTGAAGGCGCACAACCGCGCGCTGCATCAGTTCGCCGACCGCTGGCGCGATGGCGGGCATGTCGGCGAGAAGGTCTTCGCCGAACTGCAGCCGCAGTGGAACGAGGCCTTCGGTGCGGCGCGTGCGCCGATCGAGGCGGCGCAGAAGGCCAGCATCGACCGGCGCCAGGCCATGATCGCCGAGGCCACCGAGCTCGGTGCCCAGCCCATGCTGCGCATCGATGCCGTCAAGGCGCTGCAGCAGCGCTGGCAGGCGGAAGCCCAAAGCGTGCCGCTCGACCGCCGCCACGAGCAGAAGCTCTGGGATGCGTTCCGCGCGCCGATCGACGACGCCTTCAACCGCAAGACCGCCGAGCGCGAAAAGGCCTCCGCCGCGATGAGCGAGCACGACCGCCACGTGCTCGAGGCTTCCAAGGCGCTCGACGCCGCCAATGCCGAGGGCGACGCCCAGAAGATCCGCGCGGCCATCGCGCGTCTCGAAGCCGCGCTGCGCGGTGAGGCGCCACCGCCGGCCCCCGCGCCGGCACCGGCTGCGAAGCCCGCGGCCGCAGCGTCCGCCGACGGTCCGTCGGTCGGCGCCACCGAACAGGTCGCGCCCGGCCAGGCCGCGGCCGAATTCGGCGAAAGCGCCGAGCAGGCGCCCGCACCCAGCGATGCCGAGGCCCAGCCGGGCACGCCGGCGGCAGCCGCGCCGACCGCCGGCGGCGATCTTGTTGCACCGGCCGAAGGTGCCGACAGTTCCGCGCGCGCCGACAGCGAAGCGCGCGAAGAAGGTGCCGAGCCCGCCGGTTCCGAAGAAGCCAAGGCGCCACCGAAGCCGGCGCCCAAGCCGGTCGTGGCGATGCGCGGCGACGACCGTCCCGGCAGCCGCAGGAACGAGGCGGCCGCGCCCGCGGGTCGCGGCGCCGGCGGCCGGTTTGGCGACCGTCGCGATGGCGGCCGGCCGGGTCCTGGTGGTCCAGGCCGCCCGGGCGACCGCGGCGCACCGCCGCGCGGCGATGCCCGCGGCGACCGCGGCGCGCCGGGCGGACGCTTCGGCGACCGTCCGCCCCGCTTCGAAGACCGAGGACCGCGGCTCGGCGATGCAGCGTTCCGCGCCCAGCGCGAAGCGCTAGAGCGCGCCGAACTGTCGCTGCGCAAGCTCGCGGCGCAGGCCCACGGCGAAGCGCTGACGCAAGTGCTCGGCGCCTGGGAGCAGCGCGACGCCTCGCGGCTGCCGAACGTCCAGGAACTCGGACGCGCGGTGTCGCCGGCGGTGCGCAGCGGCTGGTCGCAGGCCGTGGGCTCGCCGCCCAAGGCGGCAGCCGACGAAGCGTCTGAAGCGCTGTTGCGCCTCGAGATGGCGGCCGAAGTGCCGACGCCCGCCGAGCAGATCGACGCGCGCCGCGCGCTTCAGCTCAAGCTGCTGACCAAGCGCGGCGATCCCACGCCGGCACAGACCTGGGGCCAGGACGCCGGCAAGGTGCTGGCCGCGCCGCACGATCCGGCGACCGCGCGCCGGCTGCAGAATGCGCTCAAGGCACTGTTGCGGAAGTAGGCCGCGCCGAGCCTGAAGGCTGACGAGAAAAAGCGCCCGCGACGGGCGCTTTTTCTTTTGCGCGATGCAGGGCGATCAGGTGCTGCGGCGGCCGAAAAACGCGTCGAACAGCGCGAGCACCGTTGGAAAGTCGCGGCCGAAATTGGCGCGGTTCACGAAGTAGGCTTCGCACGCCACCGCGAAGAACTCGCTGATCGAGGTGGCCGCATAGTCGTCGAGCCACGGCGGCTCGGCGCCGAAGCGTTCGGCCAGGATGGTCTTCTCGCGAAAATCCTCGTAGGCCGGCTGCAGCACGGCGAGCCAGGCGGCGCGGGCCTCGCGCGCGTTGCGCTTGCCGCCGAAGCCGGGCGGCAGCGGCGGGCAGCCGTCGGCGTCGCCGCCGCGCATGTCGATCTTGTGCGCGAACTCGTGGATCACGACGTTGTAGCCGCCGTCGCGCGTGATGCCGCTGGCCAGCACGTCCTGCCAGCTCAGCATCACCGGCCCGCGGTCCATGGCCTCGCCGGCGACCACCTCGTCGTACTCGTGCACCACCTGCGCTTCGTCGACCACCTTGCGGCGCGCGACCACCTCCGACGGGTGAACCACGATGCCGACGAAATCGGCATACCAGTCGAGCCCCCCCTTGAGGTGAAGTACCGGCAGCACCGCCTGCGCGGCAATTGCGAGTGCCACCTCGTCGGTGATCACGAAACCTTGCGTGCCATGGAATTCCTTGTCGCGCAGGAACTCGGCCGTGAAGGCGCGCAGCCGCTCCTGGTCGGCCGCAGGCAGTTCGCGCAGAAACGCATAGCGCGCGAGCGTGGCCTGCCAAGCGGCATCGGGGATCGGGGGCAGGGCGCGCAGCCGGCGCAGCCACTTGAACATCGGCTAGCGCAGGTCGACGCGTTGTGCGCCCGCGGCCGAAAGGCAAAGCAGCTGCGCGCGCGGGGGATGCGCCGCGACGTCCCAGTCGCTGAGCACCATGCGTCGCAGGCCCTCGCCCAGATCATGATCGGCCGGCTGGTGCGTGTGACCATGCACCAGCGTGCGCGCGCGGGCCTGCTGCAGCCATTCGCGCGCAGCACCCGCGTCCACGTCGGCCCAGAGTGCCGCGGGATCGCGCTTGCGGTCCTCGCTTTGCGCGCGCATCGACCGTGCGAGCGCCCGCCGCTCGGCCAGTGGCCGCGCAAGGAACGCGGCCTGCCATTCGGGCGTGCGCACCTGGGCGCGAAAGCGCAGGTAGTCGGTGTCGTCGAGGCACAGCGCATCGCCATGGCTCAGCAGCCATCGCTCGCCGTGCAGCACCAGCACTGTCGGATCATCGAGCAGCGTGAAGCCGCACTGAGCGGCGAGCGCCGGACCGATGAGGAAGTCGCGATTGCCGTGCATCACATACACCGGCAGCCGCTCGGCCGTGCGGCGCAGCAGCTCGGCGCAATCGGCCTCGAAGCCGGGCAGGGCGGCGCAGTCGTCGCCGACCCACACCTCGAACAGGTCGCCGAGGATGATCAGCGCATCGGCCGGCGTGGTCTCGAGGTAGCCGCGCCAGGCTTCGAAGGTGGCGGGCTCGCCGGCCTGCAGGTGCAGGTCGGAGAGCAGGTCGACAGTGCGCCAGGCGGGCGGGGCGATGAGCTCCTTGAACGCCGGTTTCGCCGCCATGCCCATGCCGTGTGCCCGCTTGTTTTGCGTTATTCCGAAACGAGCACGGCCTTCTCGATCACCACGTCCTCGAGGGGCACGTCGTCGTGGAAGCCCTTGCGGCCCGTCTTCACGGCCTTGATCTTGTCGACCACGTCGGTACCGCCGGTGACCTTGCCGAACACCGCATAACCCCAGCCCTGGGCGGACGGTGCGGTGTGGTTCAGGAAACCGTTGTCGGCGATGTTGATGAAGAACTGGGCGGTGGCCGAGTGCGGCGCGCTCGTGCGGGCCATGGCCACCGTGTAGTTGTCGTTCTTGAGGCCGTTGTTGGCTTCGTTCTCGATCTCGGCGCCCGTGGGCTTTTGCTTCATGCCGGGCTCGAAGCCGCCGCCTTGCACCATGAAGCCGGGAATCACGCGGTGGAACACCGTGTTGTCGTAGTGGCCGTTCTTCACGTAGTTGACGAAGTTCTCGGCCGACTTCGGCGCCTTGGCGCTGTCGAGTTCGAGCGTGATCACGCCATGGTTCTTGATGTGCAGTTCGACTTTGGGATTGGTCATGGGGATTCCTTCTTTCTTCGGATGCTTGGAAATTACTTCGCCAGCAGCGTGGCCGACTTGATGATGATCGGTTCGAGCGGCACGTTCTGCATGCCGCCCTTGTTACCGGTTTGTACGGTGCGGATCTTGTCGACCACGTCGGTGCCGCTCACCACCTTGCCGAACACGGCGTAGCCATGGCCGTCGGGATTGGGAGCATTGAGCGAGTCGTTGTTCTTCACGTTGATGAAGAACTGCGAGGTGGCCGAATTGGGGTTGCCGGTGCGCGCCATCGCGATGGTGTAGCGGTCGTTCTTCAGGCCGTTGGAGGCCTCGAGCGGGATCGACGCGCGTGTTGGCTTTTGTTGCATATCGGGCGTAAAGCCGCCGCCCTGGATCATGAAGCCGTCGATCACGCGATGGAACACGGTGCCGTCGTAATGCTTGTCCTTGACGTACTGCAGGAAGTTCTCGACGGTCTTGGGCGACTTGGCCGGATCGATTTCGAGCACGATGTCGCCGGCCGTGGTGGCGAGCTTCACGCGCGGAGCAGCCTGCTGCGCGTGAGCGGCACCGGCGAAGGCCATCGCTGCGGCGAGCACAAGGGCGCCGCGGCGGCTGAAGCGAACGGACAGGGAAAAGGCTTGGACGTTCAAGGAAGGCTCCATGGACAAGAGATGGGGGCGCGAATCGGGATCAGCGACGCTGTCGCGGTGCAATCGGCACGGCTGCAGGCTACTTGCTCACGCGGCCAACCGGCTTGCGGGCTTCGGGCGGCGCAGCCGGCAGCGCTGCGGCCTCGGCTTCGGCCTTGGGCGTGAAGATCTGGCGGATCAGCGCCAGCTTCGGCGCGACGCTGGTGGTGGTGCTCGCGAACTGCTGCGCGCGGATGTACTCCTGCGCTGCAAGGCGCGCATAGACGTCGCCGAGGTTCTCGTGCGCCGTGGCGTAATTGGGGTTGAGCCTGAGCGCCTGCTCGAGTGCGGCGCGTGCCTGGCCGAACTTGCTCTGCGCGGCATAGAGCGCAGCGAGGTTGTTGTAGGGCTCGGGCAGTTCGGGGAAATCTTGCGTGAGCTGCGTGAACGCGGTGATCGCCTCGTTCTGCTTCTTCTGCTCGGTGAGGATCACGCCGCGCAAGAAGCGCATCTGCGGATCGCGCGGCTTGCCGGCAATGTAGGCGTCGGCCTTGGCCAGCGCCTCGCTCGACTTGCCCTGCCGCAGCAGCTGATTCACTTCGTCGTAGTCGTTGGCGTGCGCGGCAACGCTGCACAGCCCGATGAGCAATGCGAAGGCGATGGCGGTGAGTCTGGAGAACGCGACGTGCTTCATGAAGCCTCGGGGCAGGGTTGGGGAACGCGGGCCTCGAAAACACCCGGCATGCACACGGCAGGCAGCCGTTTATACTGCGATGATTGTAGCCGAGGGGCCATCTCCATCCCCTCGCAGCCACTGCCCCGCCACCCCTGAAATACCCCGTCGTTCGCCCGTGCCGTACGTGCGCGAAGCGACGCTTTTCGAACCTCATGAGTCTGCGCATCTACAACACGCTCTCGCGTGAACTGGAGGAGTTCTCCCCATTGCAACCGGGCCAGGTGCGCATGTACGTGTGCGGCATGACGGTCTATGACCTCTGCCACATCGGACACGCCCGCATGATGATGGCGTTCGACGTGGTGCAGCGCTGGCTGCGCGCGAGCGACTATGCCGTGACCTATGTGCGCAACATCACCGACATCGACGACAAGATCATTGCCCGTGCGGTCCAGCGTGGCATCTCCATCCGCGCGCTGACCGACGAGGTGGTCGCGGCCATGCACGAAGACATCGGCGCGCTTCGCATCGAACCGCCCACCATCGAGCCGCGCGCCACCGAATACGTGCCGCAGATGGTCGGCATCATCGAAACGTTGGAGCAGAAGGGCCTCGCCTACCGTTCCGACAACGGCGACGTGAACTACGCGGTGCGCAAGTTCCCGGGCTACGGCAAGCTCTCGGGCAAGTCGCTCGACGAACTGCACGCGGGCGAACGCGTGGCGGTGCTCGACGGCAAGCAGGATCCGCTCGATTTCGTGTTGTGGAAGTCCGCCAAGCCGAACGAGCCCGACGATGCCAAGTGGGAAAGCCCTTTTGGCATGGGCCGCCCGGGTTGGCACATCGAATGCTCGGCCATGAGCTGCGCCACGCTCGGCGAGACCTTCGACATCCACGGCGGCGGGGCAGACCTGCAGTTTCCGCACCACGAGAACGAAATCGCGCAGAGCGAAGGTGCCAACGGCAAGCCGCTTGCGCGCTTCTGGGTGCACAACGGCTTTGTTCGCGTAGACAACGAGAAGATGTCCAAGAGCCTGGGCAACTTCTTCACGATCCGCGAAGTGCTGCAGAAGTACGACGCGGAAAGCCTGCGCTTCTTCCTCGTGCGCACGCACTACCGCAGCGCGCTCAACTACAGCGATGCGCATCTGGACGATGCGCGCAACTCGCTCAAGCGGCTGTACACCGCCCTCGATCTGGTGGCGCCTGCCACCGTGTCCATCGACTGGGCGCAACCCCATGCAGCGCGCTTCAAGGCGGCGATGGACGAGGATTTCGGCACGCCCGAGGCCATCGCCGTGCTGTTCGAGCTGGCCGGCGAAGTCAACCGCACGAAGTCCGCCGAGTCCGCGGGCCTCCTCAAGGCGCTGGCCGGCACATTGGGGCTGCTGCAAGGCGATCCGAAGGCATTTCTCCAGGCAGGCACCACGCTCGACGAAGCCACCATCCAGTCGCTGATCGACGCACGCGCCGCCGCCAAGGCCGCGAAGAACTTCGCCGAGGCCGACCGCATCCGCAGCGACCTTCTCGCGCAGGGCATCGTGCTCAAGGATTCGCCGACCGGCACCACCTGGGCCGCCGCGCAGTGAACGGGACCACCAACCCCATGCCTGCGTCCAGGAAGTCGGCAGTGGTACAGATCTACACGCCCGACTACTGGGAAGAGGCCTGCAAGCACCTGGCCAAGAAGGACCGGGTGATGAAGCGCCTGATACCGAAGTTCGGCGACGCCTGCCTCGAGTCGCGCGGCGATGCGTTCACCACGCTCGCGCGCAGCATCGTCGGCCAGCAGATCTCGGTGAAGTCCGCGCAGTCGGTCTGGGATCGCTTTGCCGCATTGCCGCGCAAGCTGACCCCGGCCAACGTGCTCAAGGTCAAGGTCGACGACATGCGCGCGGCGGGGCTCTCGGCGCGCAAGATCGAATACCTGGTCGACCTCGCGATCCACTTCGATTCGGGCGCGGTGCACGTCGACGCGTGGAAGGACATGTCGGACGAGCTCATCGTCGACGAGCTCGTGGCGATCCGCGGCATCAGCCGCTGGACCGCCGAGATGTTCCTTATCTTCCACCTGATGCGCCCCAACGTGCTGCCGGTGGACGACCTGGGCCTGCTCAACGGCATCAGCGTGAACTACTTCTCGGGCGATCCCGTGAGCCGCAGCGACGCCCGCGACGTCGCCGTGGCCTGGGCGCCTTTTTGCAGCGTGGCGACTTGGTATATTTGGCGATCGCTGGATCCCGTGCCAGTCGCGTATTGAACAACAGGAGAAGACGTTGGCAAAACGAACCTTCCTCGACTTCGAGCAGCCCATCGCGGAGCTCGAAACCAAGATCGAAGAACTGCGCTATGTACAGACCGAATCCGCGGTCGATATCTCCGAAGAGATCGACCAGCTCGGCAAGAAGAGCCAGCAACTCACCAAGGACATCTACAGCGACCTGACGCCCTGGCAGATCACCAAGATCGCACGGCATCAGGAGCGGCCCTACACGCTCGACTACGTCAACGAGATCTTCACCGACTTCGTCGAACTGCACGGCGACAGGCACTTCTCCGACGACCTGTCGATCGTGGGCGGGCTCGCGCGCTTCAACGGCACGCCCTGCATGGTGCTCGGCCACCAGAAGGGCCGCGACACCAAGGAGCGCACGGCGCGCAACTTCGGCATGAGCAAGCCCGAGGGCTACCGCAAGGCGCTGCGCCTCATGAAGACGGCCGAGAAGTTCAAGCTGCCGGTCTTCACCTTCGTCGACACGCCCGGCGCCTACCCCGGCATCGATGCCGAGGAGCGCGGCCAGTCCGAAGCGATCGGTCGCAACATCTACGAGATGGCGCAGCTCGAAGTGCCGATCATCGTCACCATCATCGGCGAAGGCGGCTCGGGCGGTGCGCTCGCCATCTCGGTGGGCGACCAGGTCCTGATGCTGCAGTACTCGGTCTATTCGGTGATCAGCCCCGAAGGCTGCGCATCGATCCTCTGGAAGACCAGCGACAAGGCCCAGGAAGCCGCCGATGCGCTCGGCATCACGGCGCACCGGCTCAAGGCCCTCGGCCTCGTCGACAAGATCGTGAACGAGCCAGTCGGCGGGGCGCACCGCGACCACCGCCAGATGGCCGCCTTCCTGAAGCGCGCGCTCAACGATGCGTTCCGCCAGGTCAGCGACCTGAAGCCCAAGGAACTGCTCGACCGCCGCTACGAGCGCCTGCAAAGCTACGGGCGCTACAACGACACCAAGGCCGACGCCGGCAGGTAAAAGCCCCCGGCCACCCTCCGCCCCATGAACGAAGCCTTCGAACGCGCCATGGCCGCGTTCGAGCCGGCGCACCTGCCGCTGGCGGTGGGCTTCAGCGGCGGCGCCGATTCGACGGCGCTGCTCGCGGCCTGTGCCTCCGCCTGGCCGGGCCAGGTGGTCGCCTTTCACGTGCACCACGGGCTGCAAGCCGCCGCCGATGAATTCGAGCGGCATTGCGCAGCCATTTGCGAACGCCTCGGCGTGCCGCTCGTGGTGCGCCGCGTCGATGCGCGGCATGCGAGCGGCGACAGCCCCGAAGACAGCGCACGCCGTGCCCGCTACGCGGCCTTCGCGGCCATCGCCCGCGAGGTGGCGGCACCGGGCCCGGTCCGCGCGCTGGCGCTTGGCCACCATGCCGACGACCAGGTCGAGACCCTGCTGCTCGCGCTGTCGCGAGGCGCGGGGCTTCCGGGCCTGGCAGCAATGCCTGCACGCGCGCAGCGCCACGGCCTCGAGATCTACCGGCCGCTGCTGTCCGTGCCCGGCACGGACATTCGAGCGTGGCTCCGGGGCGTCAATCTGCCCTGGATCGAGGACCCGACCAATGGCGACGAGCGCTACACGCGCAACCGCATCCGCGCCGTGCTGCTGCCGGCGCTCGAACGGGCCTTTCCGCAGTTCCGCAGCACCTTCGCGCGCAGCATCGGCCACGCAGCGCAGGCGCAACAGCTGCTCGGCGACCTGGCCGCGCAGGACCTGGCCGCGGCGGGAGACCCACCCCGCATCGCGGGCCTGCAGGCACTGCCGCGCGCGCGCCAGGCCAACCTGCTGCGGCACTGGCTGCTGCAGGCGCATGGCGCCACGCCGAGCGCCGCGCAGCTCGAGCAGTTGCTCGACCAGGTTCGCGCATGCACCACGCGCGGCCACCGGATCCATCTCAAGGTGGGCACGGGCTTCATCGAGCGGCGGGACGATCGGCTGCATTGGTACAATTTCCGGCCCTCGCCCGAGGCTTCGCGCTGACGGCTTGCAGGGCGCGCGCCCGCACACCGGCAAGGGTCGGGTGGGGCGGCTTCTTTCTTTTCTCTGAATTCACCCATGGCATTGATCGTTCACAAATACGGCGGTACGTCGATGGGCTCGACCGAGCGCATCAAGAATGTCGCCAAGCGCGTCGCCAAGTGGGCGCGCGCCGGCCACCAGATGATCGTGGTCCCGAGTGCCATGAGCGGCGAAACCAATCGCCTGCTCGGCTTGGCCAAGGAACTGGCCCCGAGCAAGCCGGGCGCGGCCCATGGCCGCGAGCTCGACATGCTCGCCGCCACCGGCGAGCAGGCCTCGTCCGCGCTGCTGGCCATCGCACTGCAGGCCGAGGGCGTCGAGGCCGTGAGCTATGCGGGCTGGCAGGTGTCGGTGCGCACCGACAACTCGTACACCAAGGCCCGCATCGAAAGCATCGACGACGCACGCGTGCGCGCCGACCTCGATGCCGGCAAGGTCGTCGTCATCACCGGCTTCCAGGGCGTGGACGACGCGGGCAACATCACCACGCTGGGCCGCGGCGGCAGCGACACCTCGGCCGTGGCCGTGGCCGCCGCCATGAAGGCACACGAGTGCCTGATCTACACCGACGTGGACGGCGTCTACACCACCGATCCGCGCGTCGAGCCCGATGCGCGCCGCCTCACGACCGTGAGCTTCGAGGAGATGCTCGAGATGGCGAGCCTGGGCTCCAAGGTTCTGCAGATCCGCTCGGTGGAGTTCGCCGGCAAGTACAAGGTCCCGCTGCGCGTGCTTTCGAGCTTCACGCCCTGGGACATCGACATCAATGAAGAAGCCAAGTCAGGCACGCTGATCACTTTCGAGGAAGACGAAAACATGGAACAAGCCGTTGTATCCGGCATCGCTTTCAACCGCGACGAAGCCAAGATCTCGGTGCTCGGCGTGCCCGACAAGCCGGGCATCGCGTACCACATCCTCGGGGCCGTGGCCGATGCCAACATCGAGGTCGACGTGATCATCCAGAACCTGAGCAAGGATGGCCGCACCGACTTCAGCTTCACCGTGCATCGCAACGACTACGCGAAGACCATCGACCTGCTGCAGGCCAAGGTCATGCCCTCGCTGGGTGCCACCGAGATCGTCGGCGACACCAAGATCTGCAAGGTCAGCATCGTGGGCATCGGCATGCGAAGCCACGTCGGCGTGGCCAGCAAGATGTTCCGCGTGCTGAGCGAAGAGGGCATCAACATCCAGATGATCTCGACCAGCGAGATCAAGACCTCGGTCGTGATCGACGAGAAATACATGGAACTTGCAGTCCGCGCGCTGCATAAAGCCTTCGATCTCGATCAACCGGCCGCCTGATGGTGGCATAATCTCGGCTTCTTTCAGGAACTGTGACCGAGTGGCCGAAGGTGCTCCCCTGCTAAGGGAGTATGGGGTGTAGAGCCTCATCGAGGGTTCGAATCCCTCCGGTTCCGCCAAGGATCGTCTCCGACGAAACCAGAAAGCCCCGCGCTGGATCAGCGTCGGGGCTTTTTCATTGGGGAATCCGTGCACAATCGCGCCGGTGTGGCTACGCCGGGTCCGCTGAATGCACGTGCATTTCGTGGTATCGGCCGTGGCATGAACCTGGGCGATACCATGACTTTGACAGCGCGGGCAGTGGAAGCTGCCAAACCCCGAGAGAAGGCCTACAAGCTGGCGGACGGCCACGGGCTCTATCTGTTCGTCTCGCCGGCCGGTGGCAAGAGCTGGCGGGCGAACTACCAACTCGACGGCAAGCAGAAGACGCGCACCTACGGGCGCATGCCGGGCATGACCCTGGCCGAAGCTCGAAAGGCCCACGCCGCGGCCCGTGACCAGCCCAGCGCGCCCGGCACGCCGGCCGCCGCTCCCCAGAAGATCCACACCTTCAGGAGCGTCACGACGGAATGGCTGAAGGTGAAGCTGCCGAGCCTGTCCAACGGCAAGCACCAAACCCAGGTCGAGAACACCCTCGAGCGCTTTGCCTTCCCGCTCATCGGCGACATGCCGATCGCGTCGATACCACGAACGAAACTCGTGGCCGTGGTACGGGCGGCGCAGGAGGGTGGCAAGGTGGAGACGGCGCACCGGGTGGCCGGGCGCATCACGGCGGTCTTCGACCACGCCGCGGACCTGGGCTACATCGAGCAGCACGGGGCCGCCGGCCTCACGCGCGTGCTGCAATCCCGCAAGGTCAAGAAGCCCATGGCTAGCATCCCACCCGAGGAGGCCGGCCAGCTGATGCGCGCGATCGACGACTACGACGAGGAGATCACCCGCCTGGGCTTGCGCCTGCTGGCCTATACCTTCGTGCGGGTGGGCGAACTGCGCGGCATGCGCTGGGACGAATTCAAGGAAGACGGCGCGATCTGGGTGGTGCCGCCGGCGCGCGTGAAGGGCGAAGCGAAGGCGGCATTGCCGCACGTGGTGCCCATGTCCCGCCAGGCCCGGGCCATCGTGGAAGACCTCCGGCGGCTGACGGGCGAGCGTGCCCTGGTGCTGGATTCCCCGCTGCGCCCGCGGCATCCGCTTTCCGAGAACACCTTCCTGTTCGCGCTCTACCGGTTGGGCTACCGGGGACGCATGACTGCGCACGGCTTCCGCGCGCTGGCGTCATCGGTGCTGAACGAGCATTCCGGCTTCGACAAGGACGTGATCGAGCGCCAGTTGCACCATCAGGAGGTGGACGACGTGCGCGCGGCGTACAACCGCGCGCAGTACCTGCCTAAGCGTCGTCAGCTGATGCAGTGGTGGGCTGACTGGCTAGACCAGCAGCACAGCGCCGCAGGTCTTCCAGGCGCCAGCGCGTAAGGCTGCCGAGCTTCACCGGCGGCGGCACGTTCTTGTTGCGGACCTCGCGCCAGAACGTGGACTTGCCCATGGAGAAAAGAGCGGCAGCCTCTTCGGCGTCGACGAGGATCTTCTGTTCGGTGGTGGTGGTCATGGTCATTCGCTCCAACGGATGCACCCCGCGCTCGAGCAGCGGCCGGAGGTCCGGCCGTCGACAGCGGAGGCTGTGAAATTCAGAAGGCCGCCGCACGCGGCACATCGCATGCTGCCGCGCACGGGCGCCGCGGGCCGGAAGGTGGGCGGCTGGCAGTGCTGGGCCCGCACGGCGGCCATGGCGCGCGCGATGGCGCCGGCCTGGCGGTTGAAGGTGGCGGTGGTCACGGCGCTAGCTCCTCGTCCGGCGGCGAGAACTCCCAAGGCACAACGCCGGGCGGCTTGTCGCCGATTGCCCAGCGCGCAGCGAACCAGCCATGGCAGATGCGAGCCTCGCCGCGGGCGTTCTTGTGGACGTGGCAGTAGAAAGGCTTCTGCTCGACAACGCACTTGATGACGTCGGCGAGCGTCTGCGGACAGCCGTTCGGCACCGTGCCAGCGCGGAAGGCGCAGGATCTGCAGAGCTCGTCGTCGTCGCCCTCGGCCGCCAGCTTGGCGATCACGGGTTCGGTGAGGCGCACCAGTTGCTCGCCAGCGGCGCGGCCCGCGGGTGTGACGCGCTTGTGGTCGTGCGCTTCTTTCATCCCTCGCCTCCCTGTACGCTATCGACAGGCTGCGAGGCCGGGCGAGCAGGCGGAAACGAAGACCGATCCTCGGCCCACGCCCGGAGCTTCGCGACGAGTGCCCGACGCCTCGCGCGACGCTGGCGGGCATTGCCGCTGATGGGCTCATCCATCCACTCGATGTGCTCGGCCGCGTTGCACCACGGGCAAGGAATGTCGCCGCCCGAGTACAGAGCACCGCCCGGCTCGTCGCAGGAATCCAAGTCCCACATGAAGCCGTCGATGCAGGTGCCGTCCGGGTAGTGAGCGCCGAAGGTCGGCGCCTCGTAGTTGCAGCCCAGTGCCTTAGCCATTCCCCACCTCCCCCTGATTGCCCGCTCCAGCCTGGGCGATGGCGGCCGACTCGCTTTCCTCGAAGCACACGAGGTCTGCGTCGAGAACTTCGCACCAGATCGCGCCCGGGTCGTCGACCTTGGCGAACTGATGCCAGAAGCCGTTGCCGCTCCAGTTACGGCCAAGGTAGACAAGCCGCTCTGGTTGGTTCTTCCAGTTGTACTTGCCGCCTATGCGCCAAACGATCGATTGCGCGCTCATTGGGCCCCATCCTTCCCCGCTCCAGCCTGCGGGGGCGCGGCCAGGTAGAGGGCGCGAGATTGGTACACCATGCCCCAGTGCAATGCCTTGGCTTGGATGGCTGCATGGTCGCTTTCAGAGCAAGACGTCCACTCGCTCCATTTGGGGTTGTTCGGCACTCGCTTGCGGCACTCCCACGCCACCGCTTCCGAAGCTGGCGCAGGCGCTGCGATGGGGCTGTCGGCCTTGCCCGTGGTCTTCGCGGCGTGAACACCGTTCGTGGGTACGTCCGCGGGGCGCCAGATATGGCCGCAGCCGCCATCCTCGGGCCGGCACAGGTGTGAGCGGTGGGGCGGGTTGCTCCACATCTTGAGGTTCTGCCCATCGGTCGGGCTTGGAGCATCGACGTGCTGCAGGCCGCACTTCGGGCAGTACAGCACCATGTCGATGGGCGCAGGCGCTGCCACGGGAGCGGGCTGGGCGAGGGCGGACGGGTAGTAGATCGGCTCGACGTTATGTGCGTTCGTGGGGTGCGGGGCCGCGCCCACCGAGCGATGCTTTCCATCGGCCTGCGTCCATGTGTAGCCGATGACCGTGCGGGCCTCACTTGGGGCGGCCGGTGTAGCTGCGGGAGGGATGGAGCGGTTGATTTCCGCCTTGACTGCGCCGAGTACCCCGATAACCGCTCTGACTTCCTGCGCTGTCATCTCGCCCGCGCGAAGTTTCATCGTCGGGACGTGCATCCATTGGTCGATGATCGCTACCGCATCGCTCGGCACTGCTGGCACCACAGCGGGAGGGGTGGAGAGAGACCAGACATCGACAGGCCCGACGCGGTGCCACGCCGGATCGCCGCGGGTGAAGTCGGGCGACTCCTGGCCCGGGGCGACCGCATAGCGGCCGTCGTCGTGCTCGTAGAGGGTTGCACTGCTCATGCTGGCTCTCCGGTAGAGGCAGCGACGGAAGGCTCGCCCATGAAAGTTGGGCCGTTCACTTCGCGCATGAACTTGCGGACCAGTGCTTCAGCGACAAGTGCGCGGCGCTTCCAATCGAGAAGGTCCTCACGAGCGCCTTCGTAGGCATCGCGATAGTTCTCCTGCACAGCCGGATCGCGGAAGATGGGAGCGGTGCATTCGTCGGAATCAGCGATCACATCGAGCGCGCGGGGAGTGAGTTGGGCGGTGTTCATGGTCTCGACCTCGTGAAGGGGGCAGGGCGTCGTGCTGACGCCCTCGGGTGGGAACGGCATCAGTCGATCGGCGGCTGCTCGACCTGGGGCGCGAGCAGCGTGATCTGCACCTCGCGGTTCTTCAGCGTGGCCAGCTTGCCGAAGACCTTCTCGGAGACGTTCTGCGATTCGAGCTTGAAGCCCAGGATCACCGAGCCGCCTTCCTTCGCGGTGAACTCGAAGCCCGAGATTTCGCAGTCTTCGAGCTGCAGGTTCGACTTTCCGCCCATGCCGTGGTCGATCTCCAGCGCGTAGCCGGTGAGCTCGTCGGCCCAGTGCAGCTTCCCGAGCTTCTGCCCGGCGCGCGTGCAGTTCGGCATGTCGTTCATGTCGACATCGAGGCGCCCCTGGTCGGCGTCGTTGCTGGCGGCCGACTTCGTGTAGAGGAAGCTGCGCAGCGAGCCGTCGAACATGGTGAGCATGTCGTTCGACACGGTGCCCAAGAACTGCAGCGCGGCGCCCGGGTTGTCGCTGGGCTCGCGGTTCTTCTGCGAGAGGACGACCACGTCGGTGATCTTGAACTTGGCGAAGGATTCGATTTCGAAGGACATGGGTCAGGGCTCCAGTGGTTGAGAAAAGAAAAAGGGCTGGCTCGCGCCGCTGGCCGGAAGGGAGGGGAGGAGGATGGAAGCCGGCCAGGCTCGCCCGAAACTGGTGTCAGGCCGCGAACTTCGCGTCGATCAGCTGCGCGAGCTCTGCCTGCTGATCGGCCGGCAGGTGGCGCGACGTGTCGAGCACGAGGTCGGCGGTGTCGCGGCTCGTGGCCTTGGCGATCTGGTCGGCCAACTGCGCGTAGGTGAGCTGCGGATTCGCGTCGGCAGGGTCACGCTCGCCGCGGCCGCGGATCTCGCCGGTGTTCTGGTCGACGTCGGCCGCCTGGTGCTCCTGCACGGTCACGAAGTCGCCTTCGATGATCGCGCCGCGGCCTTCCTCGGCGGCGTGCGACACCTCCATGGCGTTGTGCAGTTCGATGCTCGACGGCATGTACTTGAGCACCTGCAGCAGCGCCACCTTGCGCGCGTACATCTCGAAGTTGTTTTCGCTGGCCTTCGCGTAGTGGCGCTCGCCGACCTTGTTGTATTGCTTGAGGTGCTTGTCGACCTTGCCGCGGCTCCACACCTCGATCACGGGCATCTGCGCATCCTTCACGCGGCCGATCGCGTAGACGTGCGTGAACTTGCCTTCGTTGTCGCCGGGCCGGTGGCGGCAGAACGGTGCGTCGCCGAGCTGATAGTCGAACTCGTCGCCCTCGAAGACGGCGCCGGTCCACACCGTGGCGCGGCCGCTGCGCGAGACGAGGTCGACGAGGCCCTTCCAGCCGGGCACGAAGGTGCACGTGGTCTTGTAGGGGATCAGGTAGCCCTGGCCGCCGATGCCGGGCTCGAGGCCCAGCTGCGCGGCCGTCATGATGCAGCCGGCGATGCTCTGCGGCGTGCACTGCTGCAGCGCCGGCGTGGTGCTGAACGCGGTCAGCGCCAGGCGCGCCATGCGGTCGGCATTCATGTGCTTCGGCAGCGCCATCGCGAGCTGCGGCTTGAGCTTGTCGAGGAAGCCGGAGAACGCTGCGACGGGGTTCTGCGGCTTCTTGCCTTCGCGCACGTCGGAGAGGGTTGTCGATGCCATGGTCTATGCCTTTTCTTGGTTGAGCGCCCATGCGGGCAGGTTGACGATCTCGATGGCCGAGCTGAATCCCGGCCAGTGGTTGGCCTTGCGGCACTCGGAATAGGTCGCCAGGTTTCGGCGGTAGGCGGCGCGGCCGGCTTCGCGGCTGGCGTCGTCGAGCATCACGGCCGAGGCCGCATAGGGCCACTGCGACTCGACCGCGACGAATATGAACGCGAGCACCTCGCGGCGCGCGGCCGCGGCGTAGCCGTCGCTGTAGAAGGCGTCCTGCACGTGGTAGCGCTTCCGCGCGATCTGGCGCGCGAACTCGCCCGGGCTGGCGTCGCCGCAGGTCTTGAGGTCGAGCAGGATGGCCGCGGTGTCGTTCGGCTCGTGCGTCCAGTCGGGGCGGCAGCGGCAAAGCTCGCCGGTGGCCGGGTCGATCCAGTAGGCCGAGGTCTCGGCGTGGCCGCGCTGCAGGGCCTCGCACACCTCTGGCAGCGCGCGCACGCTCTCAGCCTGGCGCATGGCGGCTTCGAACTGATCGGGCTGGATCGCCGTGAGCGCGGTGGCCTCGACGAATTCTTTCCAGACCTTGGTGTTCCGGTTCACGGCCGGGCCCACGATGTAGCGCCGCGCGAACTCGTCGGGCTCCAACACCGCGCAGTGCGCGAGCGCGCCTTCGAGCTGGCCGGTCTTCGCCGTCGGCGCCGGGCGGCGTGGGTCGAGGTGCAGGGCGTGGAAGATGGCCGGCGAACGCTCGATGTTGTCGAGGCCCGACTTCGAGACGCCCGGGCCGCCGTGGTAGGCCTCGATGTCCAGTCCGAAGCGCAGTCCGGTGGTGGTCCGCTCGGCCGCGGCTTCACACGGCAGCAGGTCGGTTTCGATGGCACCCATGGTCAGCCTTTCAGGTAGGTGTGCAGCGCCCAGACGACGAGCGCGAGGACGTAGGGGCCGCCGAAGACGATCGCCAGCAGCGTGAAGATCGAGATCGGCGCGCGGCGCTTCGGCGCCGGCTCGTCGTCCATGCCGTGCGCCGAGCACATCCA
Source organism: Variovorax sp. Soil_C_39 (assembly GCF_057656815.1). Lineage (NCBI taxonomy): Bacteria > Pseudomonadati > Pseudomonadota > Betaproteobacteria > Burkholderiales > Comamonadaceae > Variovorax > Variovorax sp. Soil_C_39. The sequence continues at coordinate 37,147 of NZ_JBDGJQ010000007.1, read as the reverse complement.
GGCGCCGTCGGGGTGGTGCTGGTTCACGGCTTGTCCTTCGCCATGGGCTCGGCAGCCGAGAGACGCGCGATGCGCGTCTCGTACATGCGGGCCATCGTGTCGTGGTACTCGGCCGCGGCGCGGTGCTCGAGCTGCATCCGCTGCGCTTCGTAGAGCTGCTGCGCCGCGATCTTTTGGGGGTTGGTGGGCGCGAAGATCATGCGAACCACCACGCATCCAACACCAGGGCCAGGCCCAGGGAAATGGCCGCGGCCAGTGCGTAGGCGGCCATGGCTTCAACGGCGGCGCTCACGCGTTGCTCCGCACGATGGCCTCGATGCGCTCGTTCACCAGCCCGAGCAGCACAGTCCCGAGCACCGCCGGCGAGGCGCCCGCGCGCAGCGCCTCCGCGAGCCGCTCGTCGTGCGCGATGTCGCCCACGGTCGAGGCGTCGAGGTCGCGCCACTGCCGCGTGCGGATCTCGTCGCAGCGCACGGCGTATTCACGGTCGCCGACGTCCGAGGTCTTGTCGGCCGGCGCGGGGAAGAAGTTGCGGCCGACCTTCCAGCCCTTGACCTCGGCGAGTTCGACAGCCAGATCGGGCACCAGGGCCGGCAGAGGGCGGAAGTCGCGGCGGTAGAGCTTCTGGGTTGCTGTTTGCATGTCCATCTCCTGTTTTGGAGACGACAGTATCACTCTAGTGATTTATCAAGTCAACACTTGAGTGATTTAATCTCTCGCGTGTGATCGACTGGGCGAAAAAAAGCCCGCGTAGTGCGGGCCGGTGGGAGGGGCGTGGGCTCAGCGCGGCTGAGATGCGGAGCTGGCCGGTGGGGCGCTAACACCGCTGTCGTTGGCCTTCGCCGCGGGCTGCGACTGCCCTGCTTGGAACGCGGTCACGACATTGCCGACAACGCTGGAGTTCAGGCTGGCGACCGAAAACACGGTGGCGACCAAAGCAAGAAGGATTGCGAGCATCGCGGACCAGACGGCGGCCCTGGTGGACTTCATATCCTGCTTTTGCTCGTGGCGGTCCATCTTGAGCTGGTCGAGCGCACCCTCGACGCGGGCCTCGAATTTGGCTAGGCGACTTTCCGACTCGGCGTTCTGCCGGGCCAGGATTGCCTCGGTGCGCGATTGCTGCGCGTCCAAGTGGGCCATCATTTCCTCGCGCGTCATGGACATCTGATCGTTGCTTTCTGACGGACGTTGAGGGGCGGGAGCAGCAATTCTAGTCTTCGGCTCGATTGCCATGATCCCGAGGGGGCTCGCGCCCTTTGAGCTAATGATGGCTTTCCGGATAACGCTGCCAGCGTCGAAACTTGGAGCGCCTCGTATTTCTTCATCGTCAAACGAGAAGCCGGGCCTCGTCATTGTGGTGGCCTTTGGCTGGTGGCGTTTCTGATGTTGTCGAACGTGGCTTCCACGATGGCCTTTCCGGCAACATCACTGTGATAGAAGACCTTTAGGAACTTCATCGTGTTGGCAGCGGGGCCATCAAAAGCGAACTGACAGCCTTCGAAGATGCAACTGTCGAACGTTACTGGGCCGAGGCCTTGATAGACCACCGTGGCATTTCGGAAGGTCGTTCCAATATATTCGTTGTCGTCTACTATGACTTTCGTGTCCTCAAAAGTCCCGCCTTTTACAGTCGCCATTTTTGCTCTCTAATTTCTAATTAATTGGCTGAAGCCGGATTGAAGCCGGATGCCGCGGTGGCTTTTACCTGACCCACACCACCGGCAGCGATGCCAGGCAGGTGCTCGAGCCGGTCAGGATGTTGCGCGACACCCCCAGCTGGATACGCTCCTCGTCGAATTCCTGCACCGGGCGGCCACGCTTGCTCGCGGTGTCCTGCGCGGTGGCGAGCAGGCGCTTGCGGCAGTCGAGCGTCACCGGGCCGCTGTTGGGGAGGAACTGGTAGCGCGTGTATGCGATGGCGACGAGGAACCCGTCCGGCTTCTCACTGATGCTGTATCGGGTGTGCTCATCCAGATCATTGAACGGAGCAGTGATCCGGTCGGCCGGGGCCGCGCACCCGACGAGCGCGAGCGCTGCAACGATGAGAACTGTTTTCATGTACGGCCTCTCGGGTGTCTAGTTCGGTCAGAAATCGGGGTTGGAGCGGCTGCAGCGCGGGTCTTCCCGAACTCCATTTTAGAAACATTGGTTAACACTTTGGGGACGAATTGATAAATTCGCGCCGACGGCACAACCTGGTCGGGCTTCACCGGTTGTCCGTGCCGGTGCGGAGCGGGGACTCCCCCAATAAGCGCTTCGCGATAAGGGGCACCACGTCAACGTTCGCGCTTGGGTTCGCGATGAAGGCTTTGAGCATCGCCTCCGCACTCTCCCGGTTCTCAGGCGTGGTCTTCTCGAGTGCCTCGCCGAGCGCGCGCAGAAGGTCTTCGGTGATGGCGGGGCGGGACGATGCGGCGCCGGCGCGTGCTTCACCCGTGACGGGCAGGGCGGCGTCGAGTTTCGCGTAGCTGTCGGCCTCGCAGCGCAGGTATTCAGGGGGGACGCCCAGCGTCCTGGCGATGTTGACCAGGCTCTCGCCGTAGCCGCGGGTGCCGGACTCGATGTTGCCGATCGTGCTCTGAGCAACGCCTGCCGCGCGCGCCAGCGCCGTCTGCGTCAGCCCAGCGGCCTTGCGCAAACGCTTGAGGCGCGCCGGTACATCTTCCATGCCAGCGATTTCATCACTAGGGTGAATCACTAGGGTGTTGCTTTTATTATCACTGCGGTGATAATTGCGTGATGGACCAGTCACAAGCCACCACCGTTTCGCCGCACGTCGCAGCTCTTTCCCGGGCTGCCGAGATGTGCGGCGGCATCACCAAACTGGCCGGCGCCCTGGGCGTCGGGCAAAGCGTCGTCAGCAACTGGAAGACCCGGGGCACGCTCATCGACGCCGTGTATTGCGTGGCGATCGAGCGGCTGACCCAGGGCGAAGTGGGGCGCAAGCACCTGCGCCCGGACGACTGGGCCGGCATCTGGCCCGAGCTGGCCGAAGAGCAGGCGCCGGACCCAGCCGCGAATGCGGCCGAGCAGGGTGCCTGACCCATGGCCGACCTCTGGAATGCCTTTTCCGACGCCGAGCAGTTTGTGCTCGTCGCCTTCGCCCTCGGCGTGCTGATCGTCCTGGCCGGCTGGGCCCTCGCGCAGCTGGTCGACCCCTTCGACGAAGACGCGCTCGAGCAGCGCGGGGACGAATAGGCGATGGCCACCGTTCTCTGCCTTCTCGCCATGGCCGCGATCGTCGCGTGCTTCGCGCTCGTCATGGTGCTCACCGCGTGCGGCGTGCTCGAGCAGGTCGGCGACAGCCTCTAAGGCCAGGTCATGCACATGAGCCCACGTGTTTTTTCTGACGTGCCCCCCATCCGCGCTGCGTGTCAGCGGGGTGCCTCCCAAGGCACCGGCAAGGGTGGATGGGCACGTCAGAAAGGGCATGTTTTTTGGATTCGACATGCCTTTAGTTTTGACCCGTGCCAACGGGTCATTCAACAGGTAATCCGTTTTGATTTTTCTATTGAGGCACCAATGGAACAGTTGCAGCTAAAGGGCCTGCTTTGCAGGTTGGACGCGCCCAGCGTCGTTGATCCGCGTCTCGTCGCGAAATGCACCTCCTACCGCGAGGCCGTGCGCCTGTGCTGGGACATGCGCCGCGCGCGGAACATGACGAAGGCGTTTCTCGCCAGCGAAGCCGGGCTCTACGCCCCTCACGTCACGACCTATCTGGAGCAGAGCAAGCGCGAGCGCGACCTGCCGGGCTGGGGCATCCGTGGATTCGAGTGGGTGTGCGGCAACACGGCGATCTCGCAGTGGATCGCCGGCAACGCAAAGCTGACCTCGGTCGAAGAGATGCAAGCGCTCAAGGCTCTGGCATGAACTTCCATCAGCCAATCCAGCGGCTCTCGCGTGACGCAATCGACCGGTCGACCTTCACGCAGTGCATGAGCGAGGCCGCCCGGCACAGCCAGCACACCGACAGCCAGATCGCGCAGCGCGTGGGCATCAGCGACGGCTACATGAGCAAGTTCATGCGGCACGTCGGTGCCCAGTGGGCAGCGCGCCTGGTCTCGTACATGCGCGAGACGAAGAGCATCGCGCCGCTGCAGTGGATCGCCCACCAGCTTGGCTGTGACGTCTCGGTTCGCGACACACAGGAAACCCAACCCCATGAACCAAACGAATAATGAACCTGCGGCACAAGGTCTCGGCCGAGCTGGCCGCGGCGCGCGCGCTGATCGCGGCGCACGAGCAGCGGCACGGGCGGCTGCAGGCGTAGGGCGGGACACGGCATGAGGTTCTTCACCGGCCTGCACCAGCCCAGCGACGCGCGCCACTTCGACGGCGCTTTCGTGAGCGTGAACCGGCTGCGCTCGCGCAAGGCTGCGATGAACGTGGGGGACTGGATCATGGACAGCGGCGCCTTCACCGAGGTTTCGCGTCATGGCGGCTACCGGCACGACGTCGCAAGCTATGCGGCCGAGATCCGGCGCTGGGCCACGAACGGCTCCGGGCGGCTGCTGGCCGCGGCCGCCCAGGACTTCATGTGCGAGCCGTTCATCATCAAGATCACAGGCTTGTCGGTCGAGGAGCATCAGCGCCTGACCGTCGAGCGCTACGACGCGCTGCGTGCCGAAGACACGGCCGGCGTCTACATCCTGCCGGTGCTGCAGGGGTTCGATCCGGCCGACTACGTGCGCCACATCGCGATGTACGGCGAGCGGCTGCAGCACGGGGCATGGGTCGGCGTTGGCTCGGTCTGCAAGCGGAACGGCTCGCCGGATCAGGTCGCGGCCGTGCTGATGGTGGTCAAGCAAGCGCGCCCCGACCTGCTGCTGCACGGCTTCGGCCTCAAGACGACGGCGCTCGCGCACCCCTTCGTGCGATCGATGCTGCATTCCGCCGACTCGATGGCCTGGAGCTTTGCAGCTCGCAAGCAGGGCCGCAACGCGAACGACTGGCGCGAAGCCGCACGGTGGACTGCCGCGATCGAGAGCCGCCCCGTGCAGCACATGCTTGCGCTGGAGGTCTCGGCATGACGGTGATGCACGTGGTTTCCGTCTCCGGCGGCAAGGACAGCACCGCCACGCTGTTGATGGCGCTCGAGCTGCACGGGCACGAGAACGTGCGCGCGGTGTTCGCCGACACGGGCAACGAGCACGAGAGCACCGTCGAGTACGCGCTCGACTACCTGCCGCGCGCCACCGGCAAAGCCGTTGAGGTGGTGAAAGCGGACTTCACCGACGAGTTCGCGACAAAGCGCGCCAACCTGACACGCCTGGCCGCCGGAGAGCCCGAGGAGGCCGTCTACGGCAAGCGCAAGTTCATGTACCACTGGACGCCGGGCGCCGCGGCGCGTGCACTGGAGCTGCTGCACCCCACGGGCAACCCCTTCCTAGACCTCTGCCTCGTGCGGGGGGGCTTCCCCAGCCGCAAGCGCCAGTTCTGCACCGAGTACCTCAAGCGCAACCCGCTCACTGAGTTCGCGATGGCCATCATCGAGACTGGCTCGGCGGTTTGGAGCTGGCAGGGCGTGCGTGCCGACGAGTCGCCGAGCCGTGCCCGTGCGCTGCCCTTCGAGGTGGTCGGCGGCGGCCTCTTCATCAACAGGCCCATCCTGCGCTGGAACGTCGCCGACGTGTTCGATGCGCATCGGGCTGCGGGTATCCAGCCGAACCCGCTCTACACCCAAGGCATGAGCCGCGTGGGCTGCATGCCCTGCATCAACTGCAGCAAAGCCGAGCTACGGGCGATTGCCGATCGCTTTCCCGAGCATGTCGAGCGCATCGCTGAGTGGGAGCGCCTCGTCTCAGAGGTCACCCGACCCAGGAGCCCGGTCTCGTTCTTTCACATGGGGACGCAGGGGCACAGCGGCCAAGCCTCAACCATCGAGCACATCGTCGACTGGGCGCGCACCACGCGCGGCGGCCGGCAGCGTGACCTGCTCGCTCAACTTGAAGAGCCGACTGCCTGCAGCTCGGCATATGGACTCTGCGAATGACTATCGCCATCCTCTTCGCACGGCGGGACAGCATCTACAAGACACTGCCGGGCTGCGACGTCTACGACGAAGACCGAGACGCGCGCACTTGGCAGGGCGGCTGCCCCGTTGTCGCGCACCCGCCGTGCCGCGGCTGGGGCAAGCTGCGCCAGTTCTCGCACGCGACCGAGGAAGAGCTGCTGCTCGCGGTGCAGGCGGTGCAGGCGGTGCAGGCCAATGGTGGCGTACTCGAGCACCCGGCCGAGTCCACCCTGTGGGCGCGCTGTGGCCTGCCGCTGCCCGGGCGCTCGCCCGATCGCTTCGGCGGCTGGACGGCGCAGATCCGGCAATGCGACTGGGGCCACAAGGCCGAGAAGCTGACGTGGCTCTACATCGTGGGCGTGCACCCCGATGACCTGCCCGAGCTACCGCCTGCCGGCGAGCCCACGGGCGTCATCAAGCCGCAGCGCGGCGTGCCACGCACCCTAAAGATCGTCACGAAAACGGAGCGGGAAGCGACCCCGCTGCCGCTGGCCGTGTGGCTCGTCGAGCTCGCGCGCCGCTGCGAAAGGACGGTGACGGCATGACCGAACCCCTCGTTCCCGCCGAGTGCGACCTGCGCGACTTCCCCTATCTCCCGGTCGACGTGCAGCGCCTGCTTACCTCCGAGACATGGGTGCTGGGCAAGGGCGACGAGCGCGCCGCAGCCATGGCGCTCTGGCTGCAGAGCTGGCATCAGGTGCCGGCCGCGAGCCTCCCCGACAACGACCGCATGCTCGGCCACCTGGCCCAGGTCGCGAACTGGAAGCGCGTCAAGCCGCAGGCGCTGCGCGGCTGGGTCCTGTGCACCGACGGCCGCCTCTATCACCCCGTGGTGGCCGAAAAGGCGCTCGAGGCCTGGGTCGAGAAGTTGGTCAACAGCTTTTCAGGCTCCATCGGCAACGCCTCGCGCTGGGGTATTGAGGTCGACACGGCCACCACGCACGGGCAAATCCTGTTCGCGCTGCAGTGCCTGCGCAACCTCGCGCCGCAATCCAAGGTGTTCAAGAAAAAGGCCGTCGCAAAGATCGTGGCGGGATCGCCCCCCGAATCGCCCCCCGATAACGCGGGGGGATCGCCCCCCGATGTCGAAAAGCATCGCCCCCCGATCGCAAGAGAAGAGAAGAGAAGAGAAGGGATTAATACAGCGACCGCCCCGCGCACGGACGCGCGAGGCCCCGACCCCGATCCGGGGAAACCCTCGGCCGGCGAAGCCTGCAAGGCCATGAAGCGCGCCGGCATGGCGGATGCCAACCCCGGGCACCCCGAGCTGCTGGCGCTGCTCGAGGCCGGCATCACGGTCGGCGAACTCGCCTCGGCCGCAGCCGACGCCGCGGCCAGCGGCAAGGGCTTCGTGTACGCCCTGCGCACCGCCGCCGGACGCCGACGCGATGCCGCGAAGGTGGGCGCGCTGCCCGCAGCCAGCACACGCCCGCAGCCCAGCGGCGAAACCCCCTACCAGCGCTCGATGCGCGAGCGTGCGCAGCGCGACTTCCCGAGCATCGCGGCCCGCCCGCCGAGCGCGCCCAACCGTCCCGAAACCATCGAAGCCGAGGTGTCCGATGTCACTCCCCGCCGACTGGGTTGAATACATTTTTTCGAAGCTGAAACTGCGGTACGGCCGCGACTTCGACATGCGCTGGGAAGGCCTCGATCTCGCGGTCGTGAAGGCCGATTGGGCCGACGAACTGGACGGCTACGAACGGCACCCGGCGCTCATCGAGCACGCGCTGAACCACCTTCCCGATCGGCCGCCCCACGTCGGGGACTTCCTGCGCATCGCCAAGGGCGGCCCCGACATTCAGCCCGACCTGCAGCGGCTGGACGCGCCGAAACCCGCGGCCCGGGAGACGCGCGACCGCCTCATCGCCGCCCTGCGGCCCGCCCTGACCCAGCGCCAACGCGACCCGCGCCAGTGGGCTCGCGACCTGATCCACCGCCACGAAACCCGGCAGCACATCGCCACGCCCACCGCCCTGGCCATGGCCCGCGACGCGCTGCGCGAGGCCAACACCACCGAGGAGACCCAGCCATGAAAGCCCAATCCCGCGCCCAGCTGCGGCGCGCCGCTGCCAGCGCCTTCGCCCACCGCAACCGCCAGGCGCTCAGCCTCGAGGCGGTGCGCGAACCCGAGCCCGGCGAGACGGCGCTCAGCCGCTCCGAGATCGCCTACGGCGTGCGCGTGGGCCTGATCGCGGCCGGCCCGGCCCTTCAACAACCCTACGTCTTGGCAGGTGAGCGGATGCTGACATCGGTTCATTCGGAAGGCGGTGCTGCATGAGCCACGTCAAGGGCGCGCGGCTGGACGGCATCGCCACGCTCGAAGACCTGCGCCAGCGGTGCGTGGTCGACGAGGAATCGGGGTGCTGGCACCTGCGCACCGCGCGCGGCCGCGCGCTGCCCAAGGACCAGCGGCATGTGCTCTGGGTGTTCGGCATCGGGCACGTGACGGCGACGCGCGCCACCTGGTTGCTCGCGCACCCGGGCCGAGCGCTGCGCGGCGGATGGGTCTGCTACCGGCGCTGCGACAGCTACGACTGCGTGGCGCCAGGCCACGTGATCGCCGGCACGCGCAAGGCGTGGGGCCTGCACCTGGCGCGCTCGGGCAAGGCCGTGAGCACGGCGAAGACGCAGGCGAACCGGGAAGGGCGCCGGTCGACATGGAAGCTCACGCCCGAGCTCAAGCAGTGGTTGATCGAGAGCCCGCAGAGCGGCGCCGAGGTGGCCCTCGCGCTCGGCATCACGCAGGGTCGCGCCAACGCCATCCGCGCGAAGGAGCGCACTGAGCGTGCCGCGCGCCCGGCCACCAGCGTCTTCGACTTCGGCGCGCGGCATGCGTCGGTGCCCCCGTTCGCAATCAGCATGGTGCGCACCGCAGTACGCGCCGAAGGAGTATTCGCATGATCCTCGTTGGAATCGACAGCGGCGTCACCGGGGGCGTCGCCTTCATCGGCGACCGCACCGCCAGCGTCTTCGACATGCCCGTGAAGGCGGTCCGCGTCGGCGAGAAGCTGCGCAACAAGCTCGACGCCTACCAGCTCGCCATGCTGCTGCGCAAGCACTGCCCGGCCGACGAGGACGCGGTCGTCTACCTCGAGCAGCTGCACGCCCGCGCCGAGCAGGGCACGACCGGCAGACGCAACGGCATGCAGTCGCAGGGCGCCATGATGGAGCTGTTCGGCGGCATCTGCGCCACGCTCGCGATCTTGCGCATGCAGGTGGTGCCGGTGTACCCGATCGCGTGGAAGCGCTACTACGCGCTCGACAGCGACAAGAACGCCGCGCGCGCGATGGCGACGCGGCTCTACCACGGGCTGGAGCCGGACCTGCGGCGCGTGAAGGACGACGGGCGGGCCGAGGCGCTGCTGATCGCGCACTACGGTCGCTGCAGGCATGTGGGCGCGCCGCCTCCGCTGGGTGCGCAGGTGGTGCAGGGCGACCTGCTGGGAGCGGTGGCGTGAAGGCGATCTACATCATCGGCGCCGGCGCGCTGATGGCGCTGAGCGCCCTATGGATCGGGCCGTGGGTAATGGATTCGCTCAGCCGTGGTGATTGGCGCGTACCCCCCGCCTTCATTACTGCATTCGCGATCGGCGTCGGTGGAGTCGCGGTGATGGCGTTCGGAGTGGTTCGGCTTCTATTTCCCGAGGAGAGAAAATGAAGTTCAGCTTTAGGCCCGTCTGGCCACTCCTGGCCGTCTTCGCGGTCGTAGCCGGCGCGCGCGGCTTCATCGACGTGGAGATGGTCGACCTCGGCCCGGTGCCCGGGAAGTGCGCCATGCTCGTTGTAAGCGCCGCGGGGAAGGAATCGGGGAAGGGCGGCGCACTGCTGTTCGGCGCGTGCGGCGTGACCGGGAACGCGCCATGACGATGGACGACCTAACCCGCCCGGAACACGTCGTGTGCATCGCGCACGACCACGTCGATCTGAAAACCGAAAGCTGGTGCGGCCAGTACGTCGGCATGGAGTTTCACTTCCAAGGCATCGATCACGCCGCAGAGAACGGTCGCCAGCAGGGGCGCCTCGTCGCCTGCAGCGAATGCGTCGCCGCAGTCGTGGCCGCGTTGAAAAACGGGGCCGCGGCATGAACTTGCACCAGATCGCAAACTGCCGTTCCTGCGTTCACTGGCGCCTCACGGGCCCGCTCGCCCAGCACGGCTACGGCCAGTGCCAGGCGCGGCCCGAGCAGCTGCGCGCGGCGCACACCACCAGCGGCGGCAACGTGTGCCGGCTCGGGAAGTTCGTTGCGGCCGTCGTGTCGAAGGGAGCGCTGCTGTGAACATGCGCACGCGCCGCCGGCTCCGGTACGCCTTCCCGCCACGGCTCGTGATGGTGAAGTTCATGGGCATGCAGGTGCTGGCGACACGCCGCGTGCGTGATGCCTGGCGCAAGAGGGAGGGGCAGCACACCGAGCGGTTCATGAACCTCGTCATCTACGGCACGAGCCACCCCGAATTCACGGAGGCCAAGCTTTGACCCTCCTGTGCCGCCCCCCAGGCCGAGGCAATTGGCGCCTCGTCACCGTCGTCATCGACTGGGAGCCGAACCCGCTGTTCGTGCGCGCCGGCCAGCCCGTGACCATCGGCAGCCGCGTGCTGCGCATCGTGGAGGTTCGACCATGACAGACAAACGCACCCAAGCCGCTGGCTTCATCCAGATCACGCCGCAGATGCGCGCCGAGGCCCGCATCGCGCGCCGGCGCTTCATCCTCTATGCCGAGTCGGGCAACCGCCGCGGCGAGTCGCATCCCAAGGCGGTGCTGACCGACCACGAGGTCGACCTGATGCTCGAGCTGCACGAGCAGGGCAAGGGCTACACCTGGCTCGCCAACACCTTCGAGATCCCCTACGACACGGTGCGGTCCATCTGCCGCGGCCGCACGCGGGGCGTTCCCGTCAACAGGGTCGTGAAAGCATGAAGAAACTCACCCTCAAGCAGGAGGCCTTCTGCCAGCACTACATCGAGCTGGGCGGGACCGGTGAAGGCCCGGACGCCTACCAGCTCGCCTACGACGTGCGGCCCGGCACGACTCGCGCTTCGGTGCGGGCCGCCGCGTCGAAGCTCCTCAAGGAGCCGCACATCCGCCGCCGCATCGAGCAGCTGCGCGAGAAGATCCGCAAGCGCCACGATCTCAAGATCGACGACATCATGGCCGAGCTCGACGAGAACCGCGACCTGGCGCTGAGCGAGAAGCAGCCGGCCGCGGCCAACCAGGCGACCATGGGCAAAGCCAAAGTGGCCGGCTTCCTGATCGACAAGATGCAAGTAGACGTCACGCTGCGCGGCCTGAAAGAGCGCATGCGCCAACGCAAAACCAAAGGAACGACATGAGCACCGAGACGACGCACGCCGATCGCGCGCTGGCGAAACTGGATGAGTGGGAGCGCCACATCGAGGCGATGAGCCCGGGCGACCAGGCGTTGATCGCCATCGCGAAGGGCGACTTCGCGCGCTGGCTCGGCCAACACGGGCAGCCGGGCCGCGTCGCGGTGCAACTGGCGCTGCTGGCGGATGTGATCAACGCAGCCGACCCGACCATCCTGCAGTGAACATCGACGAAGACATCGACGAGGTGCTGCGGTACCAGCACGACCCGCTCGGCTACGTCGAGGTGTCGTTTCCGTGGGGAGAGAAGGGCAGCGCGCTCGAGCGGCACCCGGGCCCGCGCGAGTGGCAGCGCGAGGAACTGCAGAGCCTGGGCGAGCACCTGGCCAACCCCGAGACGCGGCACACCCCCTACCTCGTGGCGATCGCGTCCGGCCACGGCATCGGCAAGTCGGCGCTGATCGCGATGATCTGCGAGTGGGGGTTGAGCACCTGCCCCGATACCCGCATCGTCGTGACCGCCAACACCGATGGCCAGCTCAAGACGAAGACCATGCCTGAGATCGGCAAGTGGTTCCGCATGGCCGAGAACGCGCATTGGTGGAGGCCCACGGCGACGTCGGTCTACAGCGCGGACACGGATGCCGAGAAGTCGTGGCGGCTCGATGCGACCCCGTGGAGCAAGCAGAACACCGAGGCCTTCGCCGGCCTGCACAACGAGGGCAGCCGGATCATCATGATCATGGACGAAGCCTCGGCCATCGACGATAAGGTGTGGGAGGTCGCCGAGGGCGTGCTGACCGACGCCAACACCGAGATCATCTGGATCGTGTTCGGCAACCCAACCCGGAACACCGGCCGCTTCCGCGAGTGCTTCCGCCGTGATCGCGCCCGCTGGCGCACCCGGCACATCGACAGCCGCACGGTCGAGGGCACCAACAAGGAAGTGCTCGACGCCATGGTGAAGAACTACGGCGAGGACAGCGACATCGTGAAGGTGCGCATCCGCGGCATCTTCCCCGCCCAGTCGGCTAAGCAGTTCATCAGCACCGACGACGTCGACGCCGCGCGCGGGCGCCACCTCGACGAGAGCCAGTACAAGTTCGCGCCCAAGATCCTGACCTGCGATCCGGCGTGGGAGGGAGACGACGAGCTGACGATCAGCATGCGCCAAGGGCTGTACTTCAAGGTGCTGGAGGCGATCCCGAAGAACGACAACGACATGGTGATCGCGGCCAAGCTGGCGCGGTGGGAAGACGAGCTCGGCGCCGACGCCGTGTTCATCGACGCCGGCTACGGCACCGGCATCTACAGCGGTGGCAAGACCATGGGCCGCAACTGGCAGCTGGTCTACTTCGCCGGCGAGTCGGCCGACCCGGGCTGCGCCAACAAGCGTGCCGAGATGTGGAATGGCGCGCGGCAGTGGCTCAAGGCCGGCGGCGCGATCGACCCCGCCGACGACGTGCTGTATCAGGACCTGATCGGGCCCGAGCTGGTCTTCCGGGCGGACGGCAAGATCCAGCTCGAATCGAAGAAGGACATGAAGGCCCGGGGCCTGCCGTCACCCGGCCGCGGCGACGGCCTGGCGCTGTCTTTCGCCTATCCGGTCAGCCCGCGGGGGGTACATAGGCCGCCCGCCCGTTCCTACGATCCGCTCAATTTCAAGCGTCGCTGACCCTCCGGGTCGGCAAGGAACCGACCCATGGGAATCGAAACTGCACTGGTCAGCGCCGGGCTGTCTGCGACGACAGCCAGCGCCGTCACCACCGGCCTGATCACCACCGCCGCCAGCGCCGCGCTCGCCGCCGCCACTGCGCCGAAGAAGCCGAAGGAGGAGCCCAAGCCGATCCAGAGCATGGACAAGGCGCCCGGCGTGCAGGCCGAGAAGGCGGTGGACCGAAACGCGATCCTCAACAAGAACAGCATCGCCGCCATGGGCGCGCTGGCCGGCAACTCAAGCACGCTGCTCACCGGCTCGCAGGGCGTGACCGGCGGCCTGAACCTCGGCGGCTCCACGCTGCTCGGACAGTAGCGCATGGCCATCAACCTGACCACGCGCGAGCGCGTCCAGAAGCGCATGAGCGCGATGAAGACCGAGCGGTTCTCGCACATGGAGCATTGGCGCGAGATACAGCAGGTGCTGCTGCCGCGCGCCGGCCGCTTCTTCGCGACGGAAGAAAACCGCGGCGAACGGCGGAACGACATCCTCGACGACACCGCCACCGGCGCGCTGACCATCCTGGGCGCCGGCATGCAGTACGGCCAGACCAGCCCGTCGCGGCCATGGGTGCGCATCGAGACGGCTGATGCCGAGCTCATGGAGAGCGCTGCGGTCAGCCTCTGGTGCGACAAGGTGACGCGGTTGGTCCTGCGGGTCTTCGCGCAGTCGAACACCTACCGGTCGCTGCACAGCATGTATGAGGAGCAGGGCGCCTTCGGCGTGGCCGCCTCGATCGTGCTGCCGGACTACCGCTCGATCATCCACCACACCACGCTCACGATCGGCGAGTACGTGCTCGGCACCAACGACAAAAACGAGGTCGACACCCTGGGCCGCGAACTGCAGATGACCGTCGGGCAGATCGTGAAGGGCTACATCGCCGGCGGCGCGCCGCTGCGCGAGAAGTCGGATTCGTGGGACTGGTCGCGCGTGTCGCCGAGCATCAAGAACGCCTGGGACCGGCACGATATCGACAGCTGGGTGCGCGTGCAGCAGCTGATCGAGCCGCGCACGCACCGCGACCCCTCGAAGCTCGACAAGGCGAACATGGCCTGGCGCAATGTCGTGATCGAAGAGGGCGCCAGCAGCGACAAGGTGCTGCACGAGGGCGGCTTCAAGCGCTTCCCCGTGGTCGCGCCGCGCTGGGCCGTCACAGGGAACGACATCTACGGCACCACCTGCCCAGGCATGCGCGCACTCGGCGGCATCAAGCAGCTGCAGCACGAGCACTTCCGCAAAATGCAGGGCATCGACTTCATGACCAACCCGCCGCTGCTGGTGCCGTCGACCATCAAGAACAACGAGGCCGACTTCCTGCCCGGCGGCGTCACCTACTACGACCCGGCCGGCGTGAGCGCTGGCAAGGTCGAGAGCGCCTTCAACGTGAATCTGCGCCTCGACCACCTGCTGCTCGACATTCAGGACGTGCGCGAGCTGATCAACAGCGCCTTCTACGCCGACGTGTTCCTGATGATGGACCGCATGCCTGGCATCCAGCCGCGCAACGACCGCGAGGTGCAGGAGCGGCACGAAGAGAAGATGCTGATGCTGGGCCCGGTGGTGGAGCGCCAGCAGAACGAGCTGCTCGCGCCGCTCATCGACATCACCTACGACGCGCTCGACGAATTCGGCCTGCTGCCGCCGCTGCCCGAGGAACTCGAAGGCCGGCCGCTCGACTTCAAGTACACCAGCGTGCTGGCCCAGGCACAGCGCCGAGCCGCGATGGCTGGCGTCGATCGTGTGGTGGCGGCGGTGGCCGCCATTGCCGCGGCGACGCAGGACCCCAGTGCATGGGACAACCTCGACACCGACAAGGCGATCCAAAAAGGAGGCGAGTACGAGGGCGTCGATGCCGAGATCATGCGCGACAAGGACGCCATCGCCACCATCCGCCAGGCGCGCCAGCAGGCGCAGCAGCGGGTTGCCCAGGCAGCGCAGGCCCAGGAGGCGGCAGAGACCGCGAAGACCCTGGCGCAGGCACCAATCACCCCCGAGAACGCCCTGGGCCAAGTGGTTCGGGGATTCGCCATCCAGTGAAAGGAATCCCATGAACGCGATCTACGACGCGGTGGCCGCGCGCCGCCGAGCCATCGAGCAGGAGCTGACGACCGAGAACGACCGCATGCTGGGCTCGCAGCGCCAGACCGAAGCGAGCACGCTGCGCATCTCGTCGATGCTCAAGGAAAAGGGCGAGCTCGACGCCTGGCTCGCCGCCAACCAGGGCAGCGCCACGCCCACCAACGCAGGGAGCGCCGCATGATCTCCACGAAGATGACCGAGAAGCAGGCCAAGGAGTACACCGGCGAGGTAGCGGCCGGCGACGCGCCTGCGTACAGCTGGGGCACATCGCTCTGCCTTGAGACCGAACTGCTCGAGCGCCTCGGCATCACGAACCCGCCCGAGGTCGGCAAGGAATTCACGCTGTCGGCGCGCTGCGTCGTGACCGGCACCAGCCAGCGCCAGCAGCAGGACGGCGACAAGACCCAGAGCCTCGACCTGCAGATCACCGACATGGAACTCACGGCGCCGAGCAAGTCGGACGCCGACGCCTTCTACGGCGCCAAGGAATAACCGGGGGCCTCTCCTCCTTTCGCCTGGGGTCGTCACCCGGAAGAAAAGCCGCACTGGCTACCTGCACCGCTCCCACGGCACTCTTTGGCGCGCAGGCTTGTTGTATCCGCGGAGGCCTGAAAGATGAGCGCGGCAAGTGCGGAATAGCGATCTCGCTTACGACGAGGGGGGTACATGGCTATCCCCGCCCTCAATAAATTCGCGGCCATGCCAGCACCGGGACACGACACACCTACCCGCGAGGAGAAAGCCGCAAAGGCCCAACTCTCGCGGACACAGGCGGCCGACGACCTGACCTGGCTGATGAGCGACAAACGCGGGCGCCGTGTGATCCACGGCCTGCTTGGCGATTGCGGCATCTATCGGCAGAGCTACGCGCCAGGCGACACCCATGGAACCGCGTTCCTTGAGGGCGTGCGCAGCGTCGGTCTGAAGCTGATGGCCCGCATCTCCGAACACTGCCCTGATCGCATGTCCGAGATGTTCAAGGAAGTCAAAGCCAATGGACCCGCAAGCACCAGCAAGTGAAACCGCAGCACCAGCAGCAGCACCGGCCCCGGCCGACGCAGCAGCCACGCCCGCGGCCGCACCTGCAGCAACACCTGCACCCGCGCAGGCCTCCACCCTCCTGAACGCCGCTCTCGAAGCGCCGGCAGATCAGGAACAGCCGGCCGCCGCCGCCCCCGCGGATGGCGAGAAGACCGGCGAAGACAGCAAGGAGAAACCGGCAGCGAGCGAAGCCGACCAGCACGCCCCCGAAGAGTACGAGCCCTTCACCCTTGAAGGCGACGCGCAGCTCGACGGCGAATTCCTCGAAGCGCTCACGCCGTTGGCCAAAGAGCTGGACCTGCCGCAGGCCAAGGCTCAGAAGCTGGCCGAGCTGGGCGCCAAGGAAGGGCAACGACTGGCCGGCAAGTTCGTGACGGACCTGCGCGAGCGCGTGGACGCCAACGCCAAGGCCTGGGAGACCGCCGTCAAGGCAGACCCCGAGCTCGGCGGCGACCAGCACGCGGAAGTGATGGGTGTGGCGGCCAAGGCCTTGAAGACCTTCGGCACTCCCGAGCTGAACAGCTTTCTTGCCGAGTCGCGACTGGGTTCCAACCCGGAAGTGGTGCGGCTGCTGTACCGCATGGGCAAGGCCATCAGCCAGGACGACGTCACGCCCGGCCGGGCTTCCCCCGGCACCAAGGCAGACGCCGACGTGTTCTACGGCAAGTCGTGACCGACGAGCCACCCCAAGGAAAAACCATGAAATCGATCTTTCGCTCCCACCACCTCCACGCGCTCGTCGCGATGGCCGTCGGCTTCGTGCTCTACCACTTCGGCCAGCACGAAGCGGCGATGGGCGCCATGCTGATCGGCGCCACGCTGCCGACCAAGGCCGGCGCGGTCACGCTGTTCGACATCGCCCAGGGCATGGACCCCGACGGCAAGGTGGCGCGCACCATCAACCTGCTGTCGCAGACCAACGAGATGCTGACGGACATGACGTTCGTTGAAGGCAACCTGCCGACGGGCCACAAGACCACGATCCTCACCGGCCTGCCGGTGCCGGTGTGGCGCAAGCTCTACCAGGGCGTGCCGCCGAGCAAGGCGACCCGTGCCAGCGTGACCGATTCGATCGGCATGCTCGAGGCTCGCTCCGAGGTCGACATCGAGGCCTACAAGCTGAACGGCAACAACGCCGCATGGCGCCTGGCCGAGTCGGGCCCGTTCCTCGAAGCCATGAACCAGAACATGGCAGAGACGATCATCTACGGCGACGCCACGGTGAACCCCGAGCGCTTCACCGGTCTGGCTGCGCGCTACAGCCTGCTCTCGGCCGGCAACGGCGGCAACATCATCGACGCCGGCGGCACCGGTGCGGACAACACCAGCATCTGGCTCGTGGTCTGGGGCGAGAACACGGTGACGGGCATCTACCCCAAAGGTTCGACCGCGGGCCTTGACCACCAGGACCTGGGCGAGATTGATGCTCTCGACGAGCTCAACAACCGCTATCGCGCGTACGCCGACCTCTGGAAGTGGAAGGCTGGCCTGACCGTTCGCGATTGGCGCTATGTGGTGCGCATCGCCAACGTGGACGTGTCGGACCTCGTCGGCCAGACCGGCACGCAGGCGCAGACCGCGGCCACCGCGTTGGTGAAGCTGATGGTGCGCGCCCAGGCGCTGATCCCGAACCCGGGCATGGGCCGCGCTGCCTTCTACGCCAACCGCACGGTGAAGTCGTTCCTGCAGGTCGCCGCGCTCGACCGCTCGCAGAACGCCCTGGCCATCCAGGCCTCGGCGAACCAGTACGGCGCCGTGCGCCCGGGCGGCGTGCAGCAGGACCTGACGTTCTTCGGAACGCCGATCCGCACGGTCGACCGCATCCTCAACACCGAGGCCCGCATCGTCTGAGCCAGGCGATCCACCGAAAACCATTCAGGAGATCACCATGATCCTCGACAACCAAGCGATGTATGCGAACGCGCAAGCGGTCACGGCCCTGGGCGATACCGCCTCGTCCAACAGCTACGACCACGGCCCGGGCAACTCCGGCCCCGGCGCTGGCGACCTGTGGCTCATCTGCAAGACCAATGCGCTGTTCACCTCCGGCGGCGCGGGCACGCTGCAGGCGGTGCTGCAGGACTCGGCGGACAACTCCACGTTCGCCGATGTGATGGTGCTGTCGCCGGCGCTTGCCCTCGCCGCGCTCGGCGCGAACAAGGCGATTGCCGCGGCGCGCTTCCCCGGCAACCTGCGCCGCTACACCCGCGTGGTGTGGCGCGTCGGCACCGCGGCGATGACCGCAGGCACCGCCAGCGCCTTCGTGGTGCTGGACACCGACATCCAGCAGTACCTGGCCTCGGGCTTCAAGATCGGCTCGTGATCGTCAGCACCGGCCCGTGCTGATGCCGGGCCGGTCGGATTCAACCTCTCAGGAGAACAGACCATGGCTACGAAGAACACCCAGACCGCCGCGCCTCGCGCCGGCGCCGAGCCCACCTCGCCGGAAGGCGCGGGCACCCAGTACGAGACCGCTGCGAGCGGCACGGCCAACCCTCACGGCAAGGCCTCGGCCACTGCCGCGGGCGGCGACCCGGTGAACAGCCCGGTGATCGGCAATCCCGGCGAGTCGCGCCCCGACATGGGCTACGACTACGCCATCGCCGCCGCGACGCCCGCACCGAGCAACCCGCACGCCGCCAGCCGCCCGCTGGAAAGCGTCGATGTGAAGAAGCTGCCCGCTGACCCGCTGCTCGTCAAGAACGGCCAAGTGCGGCCCGGTTCGACCGCCGACACCACCGAGTACGCCGAGATCGTTCGTGCCCGCGTGAAGGGCGAGTACGGCGGCATCAAGGAAAAAGGCGAGGTCTTCGCCAATGACCGCAACCTGCCGACCTACCCGGAAGACCCGGCCAGTTGGTTCGAAGACGCTGACCGCGATCCCGACTGGGAGGCCAAGGAAAAGGCCAGCAAGCGCCGCGCTCGCTGAGCGCAGGCGGCAGCAGAAAGCAACCCAAGGCCGCCACTGAGCGGCCTTTTTACTTTCCGGGACCACCATGGCATCAGAAGTCGACATCTCCAATCTCGCGCTCTCCCTGCTCGGCCAGCGCGCCGAGGTCATCGCGATCGCGCCGTCCGACGGCAGCAACGAAGCGCAGCTGTGCGGCCGCTTCTACCCCATGGCCCGCGACGAGATGCTCGAGATGCATCCGTGGACGTTCGCCATGAAGCGCCTGCCCATGGCCACGCTCGCGAACGATCGCCCGTCCTGGGGCTACGCCTACCAGATCCCCTCCGACTGCCTCAAGCCGCGGGCGGTGCTGCCGAACCATGCATGCGATGACGCGGCGAGCGAGGACTACATCGTCGAGACCAACGGCACCGGCACGAAGGTGCTCTACACCAACGTGCCCGAGGCCACGCTGCGCTACACGCGCGCGCTCACCGACACCACGCGGTTCACGCCGTTCTTCGTGGCAGCGCTGGGCCGGCTGCTCGCCACCAAGCTGGCCGGCGCGATCATCAAGGGGTCGGAGGGCATGCAGGTGGCGCAGGCGCACACCAAGCTGTTCTTGATCGAGGCGGCCACGGCCAAGTCGGATGACGCGAACACCGGCAGCCGTGCGAACCAGTTCCGCGACTTCGTGCCGTCGGGCGTGCGCGCTCGGTGGGGCCTGGGCGGCCTGGGTCGCTTCAACGGCTGGGATCTGCGCAAATGAGCGCCAAGACCCTCAACCGCTCGTTTGCAGGCGGCGAGATCTCCCCGCAGCTGTTCTCGCGCGTGGACCTCGACAAGTTCCAGACCGGGCTCGCGCTGCTCGAAAACGCCTGGGTGCTGCCGCAGGGCCCGGTGCAAAACCGCCCAGGTTTCGCCTACGTGAACCGCACGAAGGACTCAGCCAAGAACTCGCGCCTGCTGCCGTTCTCGTACAGCACGCAGCAGACCTTCGCGCTCGAGTTCGGCGACTTCTACATCCGCTTCCACACGCAGGGCGGCACGCTGCTCGAAGCGCCGTGGGAGGTGTTCGGCGTCACGGTCGCCGGCCTGGCGGTGCTCACCTACGGCGCGCCGCATGGTCTCAATCCAGGCGACTGGCTGTTCACGTCGCAGATGCCCGGCATGCCGGATCTGTCGAGCCGGTGGTTCATGGTGAACACGGTGCCCACGGCCACCACGATCACGCTGAAAGACCTCGACGGCAACCTGATCAGCACCGCGGGCATGGGCCCCTACACCGGCGGTGGCACCACCTCGCGGCTGTACGAGGTCGCCACGCCGTACTCGCACGCGCTGCTCGACACCCTGCATCATGTGCAGTCGGCCGACGTCATGACCATCACGTCGCCGCACTACGCGCCGCGCGAGCTGCGCCGCCTGGGCGCCACCAACTGGGAACTGCAGACCATTCAGTTCACCTCGTCGCTGTCGCCGCCGCAGAGCAATGTGGCCGTGCCGAACGCGATCGAGCACCAGTATTCGGTGGTTGCGATCCTGAGCGACTACCGGTACGGGACCATGTCGCTGCCGGCCAGCTGCATGAACGACCTGAGCATTCCGGGCCGCTTCAACGTGGTGGCCTGGGGCAGCGTGCCAGGCGCGCAGATGTACCTGATCTACAAGTACGTCGGCGGCAATCCGCAGTGGTTCGGCGTGTCGCCCTCGAGCAGCGAGTTCATCGACGACGGCAACCGCCAGCCCGACCCGACGGTGCCGGTCTATGGCGGCATCGGCCCGACGCCCATCATCAGCGCCACCGCCGTGGCGCCGTTCTCGACCGGGGTCTCGGTGATCCCCACGGGGGCGGGCACCATCGCCTACAGCTACGCCGTGACCTCGGTCGATGAGGTGGGCAAGGAGGAGTCGATCGCGTCGTCGACGGCCACCGCGCTGAACGACCTTTCCGAGTCGGGCAACTTCAACACCGTGCGCTGGCCGGCCGTGCCGGGCGTGCGGTCGTACAACGTCTACCGCCTGACGAACGGCATCCTGGCGTTCGTCGGCCGCGCCGGGCCCGACTGCATCTTCATGGACGCCAACATCCTGCCGGACACGTCGACCACGCCGCCGCTACAGATCAATCCGTTCCTCGGCGACGGAAATTTCCCCCAGGCCGTCAGCTATCACGAGCAGCGCCGCGTGTTCGCCGGCACCTTCAATGCGCCGCAGACGGTCTGGATGACGCGCTCGGGCACCGAGCGGAACCTGGGCTACAGCCAGCCGGCGCGCGATGACGACAGCATCTCGCTGCGCGTGGTCTCGCGCGAGGCGAACAGCATTCGCCACCTCGTGCCGATGAACGAGCTCATCCTGCTCACCTCTGGCGGCGAGTGGAAGATCCTGAGCTCGGACAGCGGCGCGCTCAGCCCCAGCAATGTGAGCGTGAAGCAGCAGGGCTACAGCGGCGCGTCGAACGTGCAGCCGGTCGTGACGAACCGGACGATCCTCTTCCCGCAGGACCGCGGCGGCCACATCCGCGAGCTGGAGTTTTCGTGGCAGCAGCAGGGCTACCAGACGACCGACGTGTCCATCCTGGCTCCGCACCTGTTCGACTACTACGCGGTGCGGCAGATGGCGTTTTCGCGCTCGCCGCTGCAGCTGCTCTGGTCGGTGCGCAGCGACGGCGTGCTGCTCGGCATGACCTACGTGACCGAGCACGAGGTCCGCGCTTGGCACCGCCACGTGACGCAGGGGGCCTTCGAGTCCTGCTGCACGGTGTCGGAGGGCGACGAGGATGTGCTGTACGTGATCGTGCGCCGCCAAATCGGCGCGCAGCAGTTGCGCTACGTCGAGCGGCTGCACACGCGGCGCTTCGATACCGCGGCCGATCAGTTCTTCGTCGACAGCGGCGCCACCTACTCGGGCGCGCCGGCCACCGTGATCGGCAACCTGCACCACCTCGAAGGCATGGAGGTGTCGATCCTGGCCGACGGCGGTGTCGAGCCGGTGCAGATCGTGGTAGACGGCAAGGTCACGCTCGCAGCACCGGCCTCCAAGGTGCATGTGGGCCTGGGCTACACCACCCGATTCCAGACGCTCCCGTTCTCGATGCAGCAGGCGCCCGCGGCCGGGCAGGGCACGCAGAAGAACGTGAACAGCGTGCACCTGCGCGTGCTGTCGTCCAACGGCTTCGAGGCGGGCCCGAGCTTCGATCGCATGCGGCCGTTCCGCACCCGCACCACCGAGCCCTTCGGCAGCCCGCCCGACCTGTTCACCGGCGAGGCCGAGATCCTCACCGATCCGTCATGGAACACCGATGGCCAGGTCTGCGTGCGGCAGCAGAACCCGGTGAGCCTGATGGTGCTGGGCATGACGCTCGACGTCGCGGTGGGAGGCTGAGATGCTGATCCGCCGCGCCACCGACGCCGACCTGCCCGCAATGATCGAGATGGGCCGCGCGCTGCACGACGAGAGCCCGCGCTACCAGGGCATGGGGTTCAGCCCGCGCAAGCTCACCGAGGCCTTCGCGCAGCTCAAGGGCACGCTGCTCGTGCCCGCCGGCTGTGCATTCGTGGCCGACGCGGGGGGGTACATCGCCGGGATGACGGTCGGCATCATCGCCTCGCGCTGGTTCTCCGAGGAGCGATACCTCACCGACCTGACGATGTACGTGAGGCCCGAAGTGCGAGGGTCACTCGCCGGAGGCAAGGCCTTCAAGGGACTGGTGGCGGCGCTCGAAGGCTGGGCCCGCGAGCAGGGTGTCACCGGCCCCGTGCTCGGGGTCAGCACCGAGATCCACGCAGAGCAGACCGTGCGCGCCTACGAGCGCATGGGCTACCGATTGGCGGGCTACACGATGGTGAAAGACGATGGGAATTGAAGTCGGGCAACTCTTTCAAGGCCTCGGCGCCGGCGTGCAGGCGGTGGGCGCCTACAACCAAGCCAAGGGCGAGCAGTCTGCGCTGCGCGCGCAGGCCCAGGTCGAAGCCAACAACGCACAGCTGTCGGAGTGGCAAGCCGAGGATGCCGTCGAGCGCGGCGAGATGTCGGCGATGGAAGCCATGCGGCGCGGCGGGCAGATCAAGGGCCAGCAGCGCGCGGCCTTCGCCGCCAGCGGTGTCGACCTGGGCTTCGGCTCGGCCCTGCAGGTGCTCACCGACACCGACTACCTCACCGAGATCGACGCCACGCAGCTGCAGCAGAACGCAGCGCGCGAGGCCTGGGGGTACCGCATGCAGGCGCGGCAGGCCACCGACCGCTCAAGGGCTGCCAGCCGCGGCGCCGACGAGATCCGGCCCTGGCTGTCCGCTGGCACCTCCCTGCTCACCAGCGCCACGCAGGCAGCGCGCACGTGGTACTCCGGCGGGTCGCACACCACCGCGCCGAGCGCCGACGGGTTCTCGGCCTGGGCATTCCGCAGCAACCGCGGCGCAGGGGACTGACGAATGGCAACCATCGCACGAGTCACCCAGCGCAACGTCGGCCCCACCGCGGCGCCGAACATCCAGCTCCAGAACCCCAACACCGCTGGGCTGATGACCATCGGCGCACGCCAGATGCAGCAGGCGGGCCAGGCGCTTAGCCAGGGCGGCGACCTGCTGGAGCGCGCTCGCTATGAGGCTGTCGAGCAGGCCAACGCGCTGCGCGTCGACGACGCCCTGAACAAGGCGACCGAGATCGCTCTGCGCCTGCAGCATGACCCGAAGGAGGGCTTCACGGCGTTCAAGGGCTACGACGCACTGAACCGAGAAAGCGGCCTGCCGCTGGCCGACGAATACACCGGCAAGCTCGACAGCGAGCTCTCGCGCATCGGCGGCGAGCTGGGCAACGAGCGGCAGCGCCAGATGTTCCAGATGCGAGCGAACAACATCCGCACGCAGTTCATGGGCAGCGCCCTGCAGTACGAGGGCAAGGAAGCGCAGGACTACAACCTCTCGGTGCGCGAGGGCACGGTCAAGAACGCGGCCAACGCGCTGGTGCTGAACTACACCGACCCGCGCAACGTCGAGATGCAGGAGACGCGCATCCGCGCCAGCATCATGGGCGGGGTCGATCCCGATTCCAAGGTCTTCGTGCCCGGCACCGCCCAGATGCTGGGCAAGTCGGCCACCTGGGCGCAGGAGAAGGCTGCGGAAGCAGTGAGCGGCGCGCACCTCGGCGCCATCCGCTCGGCGCTCGAGGCCGGCAACATCAATGGCGCCATGGCCTACCGCAAGCGCTACGGCGAGCGGATGACCGCGTCCGACATGATCCAGATCGACGGCGTGCTGCAGCGCGACTACGACGTGCGCCAGGGCGCCGCGGTGGCCGACCAGATCGTGCAGAGCACCCAGTCGACCGTGAACCCGACGAACTTCGATCGGCTCACGAACATCATCCAGAACGTCGAGAGCCGCGGCCGCACGTTCGGCGCCGACGGCAAGCTGCTGCAGGGGCCGGTCACGCGCAGCGGCGAGCGCGCGCAGGGCGACATGCAGGTCATGCCGTCGACAGCCGCGGACCCCGGCTACGGCATCAAGCCGGCCGACATGAGCGGCACACCTGTGCAGCAGGCCGCCGAACTGCGCCGGGTTGGCCAACAGAAGCTCGCCGTGCTGGTGAAGATGTACGACGGGGACGTGGCCAAGGCCGCGGCCGCGTACAACTGGGGCGAGGGCAATGTCGACAAGGCGGTGAAGGCCGCCAAGGCGAACGCAGGAAAGGGCGAAGCTGTCGCCCCTGACGCATGGCTCGCGAGCGCGCCCGCCGAGACGCGCAACTACGTGGCCAGCGTGCTGCAGCAACTCAACGCGCCCGCCGGCGGCATGCCCCAGCGTCCCACCCTCGACCAGCTGCAGCAAGCCGCCCGCGAGCGCCTCGGGCCGAACGCGAGCCCGGTGGCCGTGAAGACCGCAGTGGATGCCGTCGCGCAGCGCTTCGAGGCGCAGAACAAGGCCATAGAGCAGCGCAAGGACGAGACCGTCGCGGCCGCCATGCAGGCGCTGGCGCAGAACGGTGGCCGATACAGCGACCTGCCGGCCAACATGCGCGCCCAGCTGCAGCAGCACGCCCCCGAGAAGATCGACGAGGTCATGAGCTTCGGAAAGAAGATCTCGCTCGGCGACGACACCACGGACGACCGCCTCTATCTACGGTTGGTGACCAACCCCCAGGCGCTGGCCACCATGTCGGATGCGCAGTTTTTCCAGCTGCGCAATGGGCTGTCGAAAGCCGACTTCGCGCACTTCACGCAGAAGCGCGCGGACCTGCTCTCGGGCGCGAGCGCCAACGCGCCGGGCGATCTGAACGACAACGCAGTTTCCCGCGTCGCCAATCAGCGGCTCGCCAGCATCGGCATCGACCCGACGCCGAAGGACGGCACCGCCGATGCCCAGCGGGTCGGCGCCATCCGCCGTTTCATCGACTCGTCGCTGATCGACGCGCAGCGCCAGGCCGGCAAGAAGTTCAACGATGCCGAGGTGCAGGCCCACGTCGACGGGCTGTTCGCGAAGAACGTGACGTTCCGCAAGACCTTCTTCGGCCTGGGCGGCGGCGCCTCCGGGCCGCAGCTGAGCATGAAGGTCAGCGACATCCCGAGCGAGCAGGCCGACCGCATCCGCAAGGCCTTCAAGGCCCGCGGCAACGACAACCCGACCGACGCCGATGTGCTCGGCGCCTACTGGGCAGCTAATTCTGCGGCAGCGCCGCGCGACCCCCGAACCGGAAGTTTCTGATGGCTGATGAATTCGACGCCGCCGCGGCCGTGGACCGCTACCTGAGCGGCGCCGCCGCCACGCCAGAAACCAGCCTGCGCGCCTCGCTCGAGACGGCGGTGGGCCAGAACCCCGACCAGGCCGCCGACTGGCGCCGCACGGCCGCCACGATCGGCGTGCCGTTCGACACGGCGCAGGCGCTGCCCGATTTCAGCAAGCAGCAGGCCGCACTCGCGCAGATCGACACCAGCGCCCTGGCGCGCATGAACCCGGTCACGGCCGGCTTCCTGATGGACCCGGTGAACGCAGCAATCGCGCACGACGACACCGGCAACATGAGCCTGATCGAGACGCTGGCCAACAGCTTCCGCCGCGGCTGGCCGGGTCTGCAGCAGTTCGGTGCCGCCACCGCGCTGCGGTCGAACGTGAATTCGCTTGAGCAGTTCGACCGAGTGGCCGGGCAGATCGATGCCGGCGCGGACCCGCGCACCGTCCTGGCTGCAGACGACCCCCTGGGTGTCGCCTACATGACGCCCGAGCAGCGCGCCACCTTCCGCGCGTCGATCACGGCGCCGCTCGCCGGCAACATCACGACCATCGCGCGCACACAGCGCGAGCGCCAGGCGATCCCCGCGCCGGACGTGGTCGGCGAGGTCATGAAGGCCGAAACCTTCAGCCAGGCGTTCAGCGCCTTCCTGCAGGCACCCGTGCAGTTCATTGCGAGCATCGGCCCCGAGAGCCTTGTCGCCAACGCGCCCGGCCTGATCGCCGCGATCCCGGCTGGCTTCATCGGTGGTCCGCCCGCTGCGGCAACGACGCTGGGCGCGGGCTCCTTCGCCACCGACTACGGCAGCAGCATCGTCGAGGCGCTTACGCGCGCCGGTGTGGATGTCTCCAACGAGGCTGCGCTGGCGGCTGCCGTGAAGGACGAGAAGCTGATGCGCAGCGTCGCGGCCCAGGCCATGGCGCACGCGGCGGTCGTGGGCAGCGTGGATGCCGTCAGCGGAGGCGTGGCGAGCAAGCTGGCGCTGCCGCGCGCAGCGGCCACTCGCCTGGCGGCGCAGCCGGTGGCGCGCGAGCTGGCGAACGTCGCCGCGCAGGTGCCGATCCAGGGTGCGCTCGGCGCCGCGGGTGAGGCAAGCGGGCAGGTGGCCGCGGGCCAGAAGCTCGACCCGGGCAACATCCTGGCCGAGTTCGTGGGCGAGGCCTTCACCGCGCCCGCCGAGGTCGCCAGCATCGCGGCCACAACGGTGCGCCAGCGCGTCGCCGAGGGCAGGGCGGCGGAAGCCACGGCTGCACGTGTCGAGCAACTGGCGCAGGCGGTCGAGGCCAGCAAGGTGCGCGCGCGGGACCCGGAGACCTTCAAGGCCTTCGTCGAACAGGTGGCCGATGGCGGCGACGTGCCGAACGAGCTCTACATCAGCGCGGAGCAGCTGGCGAACACGCTCAACCAGTCGGGCGTGACGATGGCCGAACTGCAGGCCATGGCGCCCAGCGTCACCGAGCAGATGCAGGCCGAGAACTTTGTGCCCGGCGCCGATCTGCGCATCCCGGTGTCGGAGCTGCTGGCCGCGCCCGCCGACATCAGCGCGACGCTCGTCGACCACCTGCGCGCCACGCCCGAGTCCATGAGCCGCGCCGAGGCGGCCGCATTCATCGAGCAGCGCGGCGATGCGATCCGGCAGGAGGTGGAGACCGAGCTTTCCCGCGCCGACAGCCGCGCGCTGTTCCAGCAGCAGGCCGACCAGATCCGCGACCAGTTCCAGACCCAGCTCGATGCCGCCGGCAAGTTCCGCCCGGAGGTGAACACCGCCTACGCCACGCTGCTGGGCAACTTCTACGCCACGCAGGCGCAGCGCGCCGGCATGACGCCCGACGAGATGATGCAGCGCTACCAGCTGGGGGTGTCGTCTCAGGAGCCCGCCGGCCGGCAGCGGCTCGATCAGGACGAAGCGCCCGGCGAGCAGACCATCGTCGCGCGCGTGCGCGGGGCCGTGGAGCGCGCGGTCGGCGCGCTGATGGGGAACGTCGGCGCAGGCAATACGCCCGCCGCCACCGCGCCGGCCGAGCGCCCCCCGAACACCGTGAACCAAGGCGCGCGCGGCGCGCTCAACTTCGGCGCCGACATCACCCAGGCGCCGAGCGTGATCGCGCTGCTGGAGGGCGCCGACCTCTCGACGTTCATCCACGAGAGCGGGCACTTCTTCCTCGAGGTGCAGAGCGATCTCGCCGCGCGCATCCAGGGCCGCATCGCCGACGGCGACACCGTGACCGAAGGCGAGCGCCAGATCGTCGCCGACATGGACGCGCTGCTCGCGTGGTTCGGCATCACCGGTTCGCCCGACCGATCGCCGCTCACCGAGTGGCAGGCCATGAGCCTCGAAGAGAAGCGCGAGTACCACGAGACCTTCGCCCGCGGCTTCGAGCGCTACGCGATGGAGGGCGTCGCGCCCAGCCAGGATCTCGCGGCGCTGTTCCAGCGCTTTCGCGCGTGGCTCGTGTCGATCTACAAGGCGCTGGCGAACCTGAACGCCGACCTCACCGACGACGTGCGCGCGGTGATGAGCCGCATGCTGGCCAGCGACGAGGCCATCCAGCAGGCGCAGGACGCGCGCAACATGGGCCCGCTGTTCCAGACGTCCGAGCAGGCCGGCATGACGCCCGAGGAATACGCCGACTACCAGGCGCTCGGCCAGCGCGCCACGGATGCGGCCGACGCCGAGCTCGACGCCCGGCTGCTCAAGGACATGAAGTGGATGAGCCGCGCGCGCGACCGGGCCTTGAAGGCGCGCCAGCAGGAGGTCGCCGCCATCCGGCTGGAGATCCGCAGCGAGGCGCAGCGCGAGGTCATGGCGCGGCCGGTGTATCAGGCGTGGCAGTTTCTCACCGGCAAGCAGGACAAGGTCGCGCCGGGCACACGCGCCGCCGAGGACATCGACACTGTGCAGGAATCCGGACGCCTGCGGACCTCGCTGGTGAAGGAGATCGACGAGTTCTCGGCCGAGACGCTGGCACGCCGCCGGATGACCAGCGAGAAAGAGGGAATGCACCCCGACATCGTGGCCGACCTGTTCGGCTACGAGTCCGGCCAGGCGCTGATCGCCTCGCTCGCTGCGGCCGACCCGCCGGCCCAGGTCATTGACGAGCTGACCGACCAGCGCATGCTCGAGCAGCACGGCGACATCGCCAGCCGGCAGGCGCTGGAGCGTGCGGCCGACGAAGCCATCCACAACCAAGTGCGCGCCCGCGTGATCGCGACGGAGCTCAAGGCGCTGGCCAGGGCCACCACCGTGCGCGAGACGAGCGACAGCCTCTACACCGGCGGCACGGTCGACGTCATGGCGCGCGCGGCGCGCGAGTATGCCGAGAGCGTGGTGGCGCGGGTCAGGCTCAAGGACCTGCGGCCGAAGACCTACGCGGCCGCGGAGGCGCGCAGCGCCAAGCTCGCGCAGCAGTCGCTCGGCAACACGGCCGAGGCGGCCATGCACAAGCGCAACCAGCTGGTGAATAACTACGCGGCGCGCGCGGCCTACGACGCGCAGGCCGAGGTCACGGCAGCCAATGAGCTGTTCAAGAAGATCATCGGCCGCAGCATCAAGAAGATCGGCGAGACGCGCGACGTAGGCACCGTGCAGGCCGCCCGCGCCATCCTGGCCGAGTACGGCATCGGCACGAAGGGCGAGCCGGCGCAGCGCTACCTCGAGACCATGGCGCAGGACGACCCGGGCATGTACGCCGTGCTGCGCGACAAGGTCGACGCGCTGACCGCCAGCGCCAAGCCGGTGAAGGAGATGACGGTCGAGGAATTCCGCGGCCTCGCCGAGGAAATCAAAGGCCTCTGGTACATGGCGCGGCGCTCGCGCCAGATTGAGGTCGATGGCCGGCTCGTGGAGCGCACGCAAATCCAGGGCGATCTCGTCGCCCGTCTGCAGCAGATCGGCGTGCCGGCGCGCGTCGCCGGCGAGGGGCAGGCGGTCACGGACGCCGAGCGGCGCCTGACGCGGATCCAGACCGTGCGCGCGGCACTGCGTCGGGTCGAGTCCTGGGCCGGCCTCAAGGACGGAACGGAGGCCATGGGCCCATTCCGCAAGTACATCTGGCAGCCGGTGAAGGAAGCCGCCGACCGGTACCGCGCCGACAAGGCCAAGTACATCCGCCGGTACCGCGAGCTGCTCGACACCCTCGACCTCGGCGAGGCCCGCATCGACGCCCCCGAGCTGGGCTACACCTTCGGCTTCTCGCGCGGCGGCAGCGGCAAGGCCGAGATCCTGCACGCCATCCTGCACACCGGCAACGCCAGCAACAAGCGCAAGCTCCTGCTCGGCCGCGGCTGGGCCACCGAGAACGAGATCACCGGCGAGCTCGACACGCGGCGCTGGGATGCGTTCGTGAACCGGATGATCGACCAGGGCGTGCTGACGAAGACCGATTTCGACTTCGCCCAGGGCGTCTGGAACCTTCTCGAGGAGACCAAGGCGCTGGCGCAGAAGGCGCACCGCGACGTGTTCGGGCGCTACTTCGACGAGGTGACGGCCGACAGCTTCACCAACAAGTTCGGCACCTACGCCGGCGGATACGTGCCGGCCATGACCGACGCCGAGGTGGTGAAGGACGCCGCCACGCGCTCGCTGCAGGAAGATGAGAACCAGACCCTCGCCTATGCCTTCCCGTCGACGGCGAAGGGCTTCACCAAGGCGCGCGTCGAGTACAACAAGCCGCTGCTGCTCGACCTGCGCACGCTGTCGTCGCACATCGACAAGGTGCTGCTGTTCTCCCACATGGAGCAGCCGGTGCGAGACGTGCGCAAGATCTTGGGCAGCAAGGACGTTTCCGAGCCGCTGCACCGCGTGGACCCCCAGGCCTTCGATGGCCTCCTCACGCCGTGGCTCAACCGCGCGGCACGCCAGACGGTCGAGCAGAAGGTGCCGGGCGACAACGGCCTGATGCGTTTTTTCAGCAAGGCCCGCCAGCGCGCCGGCCTGGCCGCCATGTTCGCCAACGTGTCGAACACCGCGCAGCAGATCACCGGCTTGAGCATCGCCGCGGTCAAGGTGAAGCCGCGGTACCTCATGAGCGCCCTGGCCGACTCGATCATCTCGCCGCGGCAGACCGCCAAGACGGTGGCGGCTGCCTCAACCTACATGGCGAACCGCATGGACGCCGAGGTCGCGCAGATGACGGACGCGATCAACCAGATCCTGCTGAACCCGGGCGTCTACGAGAAGGCGCAGAACTGGACGGCCCAGCACGCCTACTTCATGCAATCGGCGGTCGACAACTTCCTGAGCCCGATCGTGTGGAACGGTGCCTACAACCAGGCGCTGGAGCAGGGCCACGACGTGAAGAACGCCATCCGGCTGGCCGATTCGGCGGTGCGCGAGACGCAGGGCTCCACGCTGCCGGAGGACGTGTCGCGCATCGAGACCGGTAATGCCTTCGTGCGGATGTTCACGCAGTTCGCCGGCTACTTCAACATGCAGGCCAACCTGCTGGGCACCGAGTTCGGCCGCACCTACAACGAGCTGGGCCTGCGGCGCGGCATGGGCCGCGGCCTCTACATCTTCGTGCTGGGCTTTTTCGTGCCCAACATGGTGGCCGAACTGATCTCGCAGTCCTTCAAGGGCGGCCCCGACGACGAGGACGATGACGGCAGCACGATCGACGACTGGCTCTCGGCCGTGCTGCTCATGGGCAACGTGCGGGCCGGCCTGGCCATGGTGCCGGGCGTCGGGCAGGCAGCGAACGCGGTCATCAACACGTTCAACAGCAAGCCGTACGACGACCGCATCAGCACGTCGCCTGCGGTATCGATGATCGAGAGCGCGGTCAAGGCGCCGAGGGAGGTCTACAAGGCCATGATCGGCGAGGGCAGCGCGCGCACCGCTGTGCGCGACGTTGCCACGCTCATCACCCTCACCACGGGCCTGCCGGCCACCGCCATCGCGAGGCCGGTGGGGTACATAGCCGGGCTGCAGGAAAACAGAATCGCGCCCACCGGACCCGTGGACGCCGCGCGCGGGCTGGTCACAGGAACACCCAGCCCGGAATCCAAGCAATGACCGTAGCCGACACCTCTCGAAAAGCCGGGCCGTTCGACGGGAACGGCGTCACCACCAGTTTCCCCTTCGACTTCAAGGTCTTCGCGAAGACCGACCTTGCCGTCGTGCGGACCAGCGACATCGGCATCGAAACCGACCTGGTGCTCGATTCCGACTACACGGTGATCTTGAATGCCGATCAGGACGCGGCGCCCGGCGGCACGGTGACCTATGTGGGGCCGCCCGTACTGCCAACGGGCTGGAAGTTGACCGTGGTGGGCGCGACGCCTTACGACCAGGTGACGGACATCACGAACGTGGGGCGGTTCAACCCAAACGTCATCGAACAGACGCTGGACCGGACCACCATTCAGGTGCAGCAGCTCGTCGAGCAGAGCCTGCGAACCGTCAAGGTTCCCGTCTCCAGCGACACCGACCCCCGCTTTTTCCTGCAGGAATTCGTCCAGAACGCGCACGATGTGCAGGTGGCCCGTGACGAGGTGGTGAACATCTCGATCCACTTCTCGGACCAGGCCAATGCTAGGCTTGATGAGATCCAGACCGAGGGTGACGCGATTTTGGACGGCTTCAGTGCCGACGGCGCGCAGCTGCTCACACAGACCGAACAGGCCGCAGCTGCTCAGCGAGCGGCGATCGATAGCAACGCTCGGGCAGTGCTGGCGGGCCTGGGGTATCTCCCGCCGGTCCCGTACGGCCCTGGCCTGAGCATGTCGGCCCCGAATCAGACGGTGAGCTACAACGGCCAGACCTACGCGCCGATCCAGAACGAGATCCCCTTTGTCACCAGCGGCGTCTTCGAGGCGTCAAAGTTTCGCCTGATCCAAGGTGTCAGCGGTGCGGATCTTGTCGCCAGCAGCGGCTCGAACATGGTCGGCTACAAGCTGAACTATGCGAGTGCGGTATATCGGCTCCTCTTCGCCAAGCTCAGCGAGCAGATCAGCGTCAAGGACTTCGGAGCCATCGGCGACGGCCTAAGTCACCCACTCTCGGCCTTCTTTCCCTCGCTGGCGCTGGCGCAGGTTGTCTATGCGAATGCTGCCGCTCTGACCGACGAGCTGGATGGGGTGGCGATCCAGGCGGCGCTGAACACGGGCAAAAACGTGTCTGTGCCCGACGGCATCTACCTGCACAACACGACCATCAAAACGATGACCACGGGGCAGGGATTTTTCAGCGAAGGCATGAACACTGCCACGCTCCGATGGGTTGGGAACGACACTTCGATCAACGCTCTGGAGCTCGCATCGGGCCGGCGCGACACGGGGAACCTCGGGACTTTCCGCCGAGGTCGCCGGTTCAGCGGGTTCAATCTGGAGATGGCGCCGGGCACGTTCTGCAAGACCTATTTCTGGGTGGAGAACGGCTCGACGGCCGATTGCGTCGAGCACCTGCGCGGAACCATCCACGGCCGCCCGACGGAGGCCGTGTGGAAATTCGAGTCGGGCGGTGGGCTTTCCTATAGCAAGGGCATGCTCATCTGGGACATCGAGTTCCGGGGAGCCGTCCAGCAAGACACCGGCGGTGTTCCGATCCCCGGCGGCATCCCAATTCCCTGCGGCCTCTGGCTCGAGGGATGCATCGAGAGCTACTTCCACCTCGTTCGCATGTACGGCATGGACGCGCCGCTGCGCTTCGGCACTTCGGTGCTGGCTGACGAGCGGAACGTGCAAGACATCACCTTGCTCAACTTCATGGCCGAGATCGGCGTGGGGTCGGGGCGCGCGAATGGCAGCGACGGAGCCGCCTGCGTTGAAGTGCATTCGGGGGCCAACATTCAGTTGATTGCGCCGAAGCTGGTCTGCAATGCACACGAGGGCGCCGGCGGCCAGCGCGTGTTCGCGTTCAAAGAAGGCACTTCTGCGACCTCCCCCACGCGCGGATTCGTCGTCGAGGATCTGAGCCTCTTTAACCATGCCAGCACGATGGCGACGTCGGCGAGCATTCGGCTCGAAGACAACTCGCGCGTCTCCGACTTGCATTTCGTGCGACCGAAGGTGCAGGGCAGTGTGAACGGCCTCATCAGCGTCGGCGACAACACCGATGGCCTGATCGACTGGGAAGAGCCCACGTATGCGGCGGCGACACCGATTCAGAACGCAGTGTTCCGGGTCCGCAGCTTGCCCAGGGCCGCGCTCGCGGTGACGAACGACTCGTTCGAATCCTTCTCGCTCACCAACTTCCCGCTGCCGTTCGGCGAGCCCTTCTTGCTCTCCTATTCGCAGCCGCTCAACGGGTTGATGCTCAGTGGCTACCGGGCATCGGGATTTTCGAGCGGTACTGCAGCGATCACGAACAAGACCGGCGCCGATGTGGCTCTCGGTGCTGGCCGCGTGCGCTACCGGCAGTACCTGCCCAGTGATGTCCGCATCAAGCGAGTCCTGCTCTGGGATCCGACGAGCGTTGCGGCAGGCGCCACGCAGAAGTTTGATGTGCCGGTGCATGGCGCCAACGTCGGCGACTTCGTCGACGCGATGTTCGTCGTCACCAGCACCGGCGCATTGCAGGGTCTCATCCTGCGGTCCTATGTTTCTGCAGCCGGTGTGGTGACAGTGTTGCTGGTCAACCCGACAGCATCGGTGCGCAATTTCGCGCAGCAGCCCCTGACCATCTGGGTGCTGCATCCGTCGTTCGACTCTTACGGGCGGAAGGCGCACACGATCCCCACTCTGGCGGCCGGCGCCGTAGCGTCGACGACAGTGACGGCGGCCGGGGCGGCCATCGGGGATTTCGTGCGAGTGTCCTTCGACCAGAACATCCTGATGCTGAACGTCTGGGGTGAAGTGACAGCGCCGGACACCGTCACGGTGTACGCGCGCAACGACACCGGCGCAGAAGTCAGCGGCATCCCCGCGGGGTCGCTTGCGGTCGGGGTCTACAAGCGGTTCAACGCGCTGTGAACGGGCAGCCTTCCCCCGTCCTCGACGCTGTCGGCTTCTTTGTCTTCATCGCAGCGTGGATTTTCAGCGCCGACGTCGCCGCGGCCGTCGGCCCGTACATGCTCATGATCGCCGCGGCCTCGGTCGGCGCGTCGTTCGCGCTCATCCGCCAGGAGAAGACCACGCGGCTGCGCGCCGTCGGCTACTTCGCGCGGGTCTGCGGCGTGGCCGTGATCCTGGGCGCCGCGTGCGCATACGGCATCGCCCAGCTGCACCCAGGCCTGACCGAGCGCAGCCTGCTTGCCCCGGTCAGCTTCGCGATCGGTCTCGTGGGCAACGACTGGGGCGCGCTCGCGCTCTGGGCCGGCCGGAAGGTCAGCGCCTTCGTCGACGTGCTCATTAAGCTCAAGGGCGGGGGCGGTCATGGATAGCAAGCAGCACCTGCTGGCTCTGGTGAACCTCGCCTTGAGCGTGCCCAGCATCGTGATCTGCATCTGCCGGCTCAACACCATGGGCCGCAACACCCTGATGCGGGTGAAGCTGGAATACGCGCTGGGCGTCGGCGTGCTCATGTTCTCTTCGCTGCGGCCGATGATCGGCGAGTGGCCCGGTTACGCAACCCTCGCGACCACTACCTTGATCCTCGTGATGCTGCTCACCAGCAGCAACGCCTGGCGCGGCGACCACCCGCCGCAGACGGCCACCGACCACGCGCCGCTCGAAGGTCTGACCCGGCGGCAGCGCGCGGAACTCGCATGGCTCCGGCTGCGCGTGCGCTGCGCGCTCCTGCTGGATCGGCTCACCGGATGGAGGGCGCGCCGATGAAGCGCAGCGCGCCGGAATGGACCGCCGTGCTGCGCGCATGCGGCGTGGCCCCACCTACGGCCGAACTGTGGGGCCAGGTGTTCGCCGACGAGGTGCGCGCCGACACCTTCAGCCAGGACGAGGATGACCTCGCCGACTTCCTGCCCAACATCCTGCACGAGAGCGCCATGCTCGAGCAGATGGAGGAGAGCCTGAACTATGCGGCCGATCGGCTGGTCGCGGTGTTCGGTGCGCACCGCATCACGCCCGCGCAGGCGCGACAGTTCGGCCGCATCAACGGAAAGCAGGCCGCCGACCAGCGCGCGATCGCGAACATCGTCTACGGCGGCGAGTGGGGCCGCAAGCACCTGGGGAACATCCTGCCGGACGACGGCTGGACCTACCGCGGCCGCTCGCCCATCCAGATCACCGGCCGTCAGAACTACCTGCGCGTGGGCGATCTCGTGGGTCAGAACCTCGTCGGCATTCCCGACCTGCTGAGCCAGAAGCGCTATGCGCTCGAAGCCTGCATCGCCTGGTGGGAAGACCGCATCCCCGACAGCATGCTCGGCGAGACGACCGCCATCCGCCAGCGCGTGAACGGTGGGCGCAACGGCCTCGCCGAGGTGCAGGTACTGACGCTCAAGGCCCGCGCCGCCCTGGGGGTCGCGTGACCTGGCTGACCCTGCTGCTCAAGAACTGGCGCCTCATCGCGCTGGCGCTGCTGGTGGCCGGGGCCTTCTTCTGGGTGCGCGGGAAGATCTCGGCGGCTGACGCCGCGGGCTACGCCCGCTCGCAGGCCGAGTATCAGGCGCTCGCCGAATACCAGCGCGAGACCAACCGCGGCCGCGCCCGGCAGGCCGAGGAGCAGCAGGCGGTGCGCACGGTCTACCGCGACCGCTTCATCACCCGCACCGTCAAGGAGCTCGACCATGCCGCGCAAGACCTTTCCCGCTGCCCTGTGCCTCCTGCTGCTGTGCGGCTGCTCAACGACGCGGCCGAGTGCGCCCGCAAAGATCGACCCGCCTCCTGTGGCGCTGGCGACGGAGTGCGAAACCCCGGCTGATCTGGCGCCCGCGGCCACGGCGCAGGACCTGGCCAGCTGGGCGGCGGGATGGATAGGCGCCTATGGGTGCGAGCGCTCGAAGCGCGCCGGGCTGCTGGAGGCGTGGCCGCGCTGAGCGGGCCTACTCCCCCGGCCGCTTCTCGACCGGCAGCACGTGCCAGACCTGCCGGTGCTCGAAGACCCGCAGTTCGCCGTCGATCGTCACGGCGTGCGGCTCGATGCCCGACCAGAGGAACCCTGGCCCGTCGTAGGGCAGGATGACCGGATCGATCAGGATTTCGCGACCCGCCTTCTGGGCCGTGCCGTAGCTGACATATAGGCTGGCTTGGGTGAGGTTCCGATTCGAATTGTTCGTGTCGCGGTCTGATTCCAAGATCGTGACGGTGACGCGTTGCGCGGGCGCGCGGTCCCGCTTCTTGAGGCGCTCGCCCTCGCGCATCAGGAGGGTGACTTCGGCGAAGAACATGCCGGCAGAATAGCGCAGCCGTTCGGATTCCCGCCCGTGCGCCAGCCGGCGCCGAACCATGGCACGGCATAGGGTACGAGCCGCCTAAGTGCCTGATTTCATTGAGAACCTCGCTCCCTCCGGTTCCGCCA
>NZ_JBDGJQ010000006.1:0-339583 GCF_057656815.1 Variovorax sp. Soil_C_39 | reverse complement strand
GCCGTGGTCGACGTGACCGATCGTGCCCACGTTCACGTGCGGCTTGGTGCGGGTGAATTTACCTTTTGCCATTTTTCGACTCCGAAAAGAACGATTTCAACGTATGCAGATGGGATGCAAACCGGCCGTTGCAACCCTCAAAAAACTGGTGCCCTTTGCGGGAATCGGACCCGCGACCTCTCCCTTACCAAGGGAGTGCTCTACCACTGAGCCAAAAGGGCTTTTGCTAACCAATCGCTTCCGGCGCCGAACCGGGTCTCTGGAGCGGGAGACGGGAATCGAACCCGCGTCATCAGCTTGGAAGGCTGGGGTTCTACCATTGAACTACTCCCGCATCGAGGGCACTCCAAGGCACCCAAAGCGCTAGATCCAATCGCTCTTAGAAACCAAATTCATCGCTGGTGGAGAGGGCTGGATTCGAACCAGCGTACTCGTTAGAGGGCAGATTTACAGTCTGCTGCCATTAACCACTCGGCCACCTCTCCGGCGAACCTCGAAATATAGCACGATTTTGTGACTACGCAGAACCCGCCCCGAGAAGAAGCAGGAAACCGTTCGAGGCGAGAAACCTGCCGCATTATCCGCGAACTTCACCACCCTCTTCTTCGTGCGCGAGCCGCCAGGCACGCGCTTCGCCGAAGTGCCCACAGCCGATGAACGGCACGGGCGGCCGCAGCGCCGACAGCGGCGACGGGTGATTCGCCATCAGCACCTTATGCCGCCCAACGTCGATCAACGCGCGCTTAGATTGGGCATGTGCACCCCAAAGCATGAAAACGACGGGCTTGGGACCCGCCGAAACATGGCGGATCACGGCGTCGGTCAGCGCCTCCCAGCCGCGCCCGGCGTGGCTGGCCGGCTGCCCCTCTTCCACCGTCAGGCAGGTGTTGAGCAGCAGTACGCCGTGCGTAGCCCATTTCACGAGGCTGCCACCCGGGTCGGGAAAAGGCGGCGGTGGCGTGCCGAGGTCGCGCTGGAGTTCCTTGAAGATGTTGCGCAGCGACGGCGGCAGCGGCACGCCCGACGCGACCGAGAACGCCAGCCCCTCGGCTTGGCCGCGCCCGTGGTACGGGTCCTGCCCGAGGATGACGACGCGCACGTCCTCCGGCGGCGTGAGTTCGAGCGCCCGCAGCGGCTGCGGCGGAAAGATCACCGCGCCCGCATCGAGCCGCTCGCGCAGGAAGCTGCGCAGCTTCTGGCCGACGATGCCGCCGAAGAAATCGTCGACCAGCGGCTGCCAGCCCGGCGCGACGGGCCATTCGGCCGGATCGCCGCCGGACAGCTGATCGGGCCGGTTCATTGGAACAGTGCAGCGAGCGCCTCGCCGGGTTCCTTGGCACGCATGAAGGCCTCGCCGACGAGGAAGGCATGGACACCGGCCGCCCGCAGGGTGGCCACGTCCTCGCGCGTGGCGATGCCCGATTCGGTGACGGCCAGCCGGTCGGCCGGCAGCCCGGGCAGCAGGTCGATGGTGGCCTGGATCGACACTTCGAAATTGCGCAGGTTGCGGTTGTTCACGCCAATGAGCGGCGTCTTGAGCTTGAGCGCGCGCTCGAGCTCGGCCGCATCGTGCACCTCGACCAGCACCGCCATGCCGAGGCCCCGCGCAATGGCCTCGAAGTCGGTCATCTGCACGTCGTCGAGGCAGGCTGCGATCAACAGGATCGCATCGGCGCCGATCGCGCGCGATTCGTACACCTGGTAGGCGTCGACGATGAAGTCCTTGCGCAGCACCGGCAAGTCGCACGAGGCGCGGGCCTGCTTCAGGTAGTCGATGCCGCCCTGAAAGAACTGCCGGTCGGTCAGCACCGAGAGGCAGGCGGCGCGGATCTCGCCGTCGCCCTCGGCGTAACTCTGCGCGATGTCGGCCGGAATGAAGTCTTCGCGCAGCACGCCCTTGCTCGGGCTGGCCTTCTTGACCTCGGCGATCACGGCCGCCTGCCCCGCGGCGATCCTGGCGCGCAGCGCGCCTTCGAAATCGCGCGTCAGCACGCGGCTTTCGGCGTCGAAGCGCACGGCCTCGAGCGGGCTTCTCTTCTGGGCCGCGGCCACTTCCTGGTGCTTGACCGCAACGATCTTGTCGAGAATGTCGGACATGTTCTGTGTTCCTGCCTGTTGTTGCCGCGTCAGACCGCAGTCGAGATCCGGACCAACTCGTCGAGCTTGGCCCGCGCCTTGCCGGACACCACCGCTTCGCGCGCGCGCTCGATGCCCGCGGCCATTGAATCGGCCACGCCAGCTGCATACAGCGCCGCGCCGGCGTTGAGCAGCACGATATCGAGCGCCGGGCCCGCCTGGTTCTCGAGCACGCCGATCAGCATCGCCTTCGATTGCTCGGGCGTTTCCACGCGCAGCGCGCGGTTGCTCGACATCTGGAAGCCGAAGTCTTCGGGGTGCAGCTCGTATTCGCGGATCTCGCCGCCCTTGAGTTCGCCGACCATGGTCGCGGCGCCGAGCGAGATCTCGTCCATGCCGTCGCGGCCATAGACCACCATCGCATGCTCGGTGCCCAGGCGCTGCAGCGCCCGCACCTGGATGCCCACGAGGTCGGGGTGGAACACGCCCATCAGGATGTTCGGCGCGCCCGCCGGGTTGGTCAGCGGCCCGAGGATGTTGAAGATGGTCTTGATGCCGAGCTCCTTGCGCACCGGCGCGACGTTCTTCATCGCCGGATGGTGGTTGGGCGCGAACATGAAGCCGATGCCGCAGGCCTCGATGGAGCGCGCGATCTGCTCGGGCTGGAGGTTGATGTTGATGCCCAGCGACTCGAGCACGTCGGCGCTGCCCGACTTGCTCGACACGCTGCGCCCGCCGTGCTTGCTGACCTTGGCGCCCGCCGCGGCCGCAACGAACATCGAACACGTCGAGATGTTGAAGGTGTGCGAGCCGTCGCCGCCGGTGCCGACGATGTCGACCAGGTGCGTGGTGTCCTTCACCGGCACCTTCGTCGAGACTTCGCGCATCACCTGAGCCGCGGCGGTGATCTCGCCGATGGTTTCCTTCTTGACGCGCAGGCCCGTGACCAGCGCCGCCATCATCACCGGCGAGCATTCGCCGCTCATGATGAGCCGCACGATGTGCAGCATCTCGTCGTGGAACACCTCGCGGTGCTCGATGGTGCGCTGGAGCGCTTCCTGGGGGGTGATCATGAACAGTCTCCTCGATGTTTGTTGTCGTCAGGCGCCGACGCGGCTGGCCGGCGCGTCCGTGAAAGCGAGCTTGAGGCCGAAGCCGATGAACAGCGCGCCCGCGACCCGGTCGAGCCAGTGCATGCCCTTCTGCACGGCGCCGCGGCGTGCCATCCATCCCGCCGCGGCGGCCCAGCCGATGACGATCGGCGCCGAATTGAAGATGAACAGTACGCCGAGCAGCACGAAGGAAAGCGCCTTGTTCTCCGCGCCGGGCGCGATGAACTGCGGCACGAAGGCGAGGAAGAACAGCGCGACTTTCGGGTTCAGCACGTTGGTCCAGAAGCCGCCCAGAAAGATCTGCCGAAGGCTGCGTTCTGCGCCTGTAGAGGCGGCGGCGGGCACCTGGCCCAGTGCGGCGGGCGGCCTCGCGCGCGACAGCACCATGCGCACGCCGAGATAGAGCAGGTAGGCCGCGCCGGCGTACTTGAGCACCGTGAAAGCCGCCGCCGAGGTGGCGAGCAGCGTGCCGACGCCCACCGCCGCTGCGAACACATGCACGAAGCAGCCCGCCAGAATGCCGAGCCCGCCGACGATGCCAGCGCGCACGCCCGAACGCAGCGAGTGGCTCACGATGTAGAGCACGTCCGGCCCCGGCGTCAGGTTCAGCAGCCAGCCGGCGGCGATGAAGGCGAGCAGGTGGGGAAGATCGGGCATCGCTGGCTCCCGAGGATTCAGGCCTTGAAGAAACCGCGGATGGCGGCCACGGCGCGATCGACGCCGGCCGCATCGACGTCGAGGTGCGTCACGAAGCGCAGCCGGTAGAGCCCCGTCGCAAGGATGCCCTGGCTGTTGAGGTGCGCGAGCAGTTCGGCCGACCGTGCCTGGGCTGCGCCCGTGAGGTCGACGAAGACGATGTTGGTGTGCGGCGCTTCGACCTTGAGGCCCTCGATGCCTTCGAGCCCCTCGGCCAGGCGCCGCGCCAGTGCATGGTCGTCGGCGAGCCGGTCGACGTGATGGTCGAGCGCGTGCGATGCGGCGGCCGCGAGCAGCCCCGCCTGGCGCATGCCGCCGCCCGCCATCTTGCGGATGCGGTGCGCGCGCGCGATGAACGCGCGCGACCCCACCAGCGCCGACCCGACGGGTGCGCCCAGGCCCTTGCTGAAACAGACCGACACGCTGTCGAAGCACTGCGCGATGCGGCGGGCTTCGGCGCGGATGTCGCTGCGCCCGTGCTGCGCGGCCTGCGCCGTGGCGGCGTTGAAAAGCCGCGCGCCGTCGAGGTGCCGCTGCAGGCCCTTGTCTTTCGCGAGGTCGGTCGCGGCCTGCACGTAGTCGAACGGCAGCAGCTTGCCGCCCAGCGTGTTCTCCAGCGCCAGCAGGCGCGTGCGCGCGAAGTGCGCGTCGTCGGGCTTGATGGCGGCCTCGATCTGCGCGAGCGGCAGCGTGCCGTCGGGCGCATGGTCGAGCGGCTGCGGCTGCACGCTGCCGAACACCGCGGCGCCGCCGCCTTCCCAGCGGTAGCTGTGCGCCTGCTGGCCGACGATGTACTCGTCGCCCCGGCCGCAATGCGAAAGAATCGCGCAGAGGTTGCTCTGCGTGCCGGTCGGCACGAACAGCGCCGCCTCAAAACCCAGCAGCGCGGCGATCTTCTCCTGCAGCGCATTCATGCTCGGGTCGGTGCCGAACACGTCGTCGCCGAGCGGCGCCGCCAGCATCGCCTCGCGCATCGCCGGCGTGGGTTGCGTGACGGTGTCGCTGCGCAGGTCGACGACGGAGGAGCGGTCTGCTGTCATGGCGGTCGGTCAGTTCAGAAAGTTCTTGAGCATCGCGTGGCCATGCTCGGTGAGGATCGATTCGGGATGGAACTGCACGCCTTCGATGCGCACCTCATGCGCAAAGCCGGTGTGCCGCACGCCCATGATCTCGCCGTCATCGGTCCACGCAGTGACCGCCAGGGCCTTCGGGCAGCTGTCGCGCTCGATCGACAGCGAGTGGTACCGGTTGACGGTGAACTTCTCGGGCAGCCCCGCGAACACGCCTTCGCGCGTGGTCGTGATCTCGCTGGTCTTGCCGTGCATGAGCTGCTGCGCGCGCACGATCTTGCCGCCGAAGGCGGCGCCGATGGCCTGGTGGCCGAGGCACACGCCCAGGATCGGCAGCTTGCCCGCGAACTCGGTGATGGCCGCCACCGAAACGCCCGCCTCTGCCGGCGAGCACGGCCCGGGCGACACCACGAGCCGCGTCACGCCGGCGGCGATCAGTTCGCCGATCTGCGCGACGGTGATCTCGTCGTTGCGATGCACCTGCACGTCCGCACCCAGCTCGCCGAAGTACTGGACGATGTTGTAGGTGAAGCTGTCGTAGTTGTCGATCATCAGCAATTTCATGGCTTGCCCACAATCCTGTGCACGCCCTTGACGACGGGGAACACGTTGAAGTTGATCAGAAGGCCCAGCTTCAGGCCCGACAGGCGCAGCGCTGCAAGCACCTGCGCGCGATGCAGGTCGGTCAGCACGTCGACCGCCTTGAGCTCGACGATGACCGACTGCTCGATCACGAAGCCCGCGCGGTACACCTCGCCGAGCGAGCGGCCCTTGTAGCTCGCGGACAAGGCCACGTCGCGCGTGAAGCCGATCTCGCGCTCGGCCAGCTCGATGGCCAGCGCCGCGGCGTAGGCGCTCTCGTCGAGCCCCGTGCCGAGCACGCGCTGCACCTCGACGGCGGCGCCGATGATCTCGTGCGAAAAATCGTTCTGTGTATCGGGTGCGGAATTCATCGTAGTACCTCCGTGCTGCGCACTGCGGTGCGAGCTTGCTTGGGGCGGCCCGGCGCTGCGCTCATTCCAGGCCTTCCTCGACCAGTTCGGCCGCACGCAGCAGCGCGCGCGCCTTGGCTTCCGTTTCCTTCCATTCCAGCTCGGGCACCGAGTCGGCCACCACGCCGGCCGCGGCCTGCACGTGCAGCATCTGGTCCTTCACGATGCCGGTGCGGATCGCGATCGCCACGTCCATGTCGCCCGCATAGCTGATGTAGCCGCAGGCGCCGCCATAGAGGCCGCGCTTGGTCGGCTCGAGCTGGTCGATGAGTTCCATCGCATGCACCTTGGGCGCACCGGTCAATGTGCCCGCGGGGAACGTGGCCTTGAGCACGTCGATGGCGGTCATGCCGTCGGCCAGCGTGCCTTCGACGTTGCTCACGATGTGCATCACGTGGCTGTAGCGCTCGACCGCGAAGGCCTCGGTCACCTTCACGGTGCCGGTCTTCGCGATGCGGCCGATGTCGTTGCGCGCGAGGTCGATCAGCATGACGTGCTCGGCGCGCTCCTTCGGGTCGTTGATGAGCTCCTGCTCGGCGGCCTTGTCGAGTTCGAGCGAGGCGCCGCGCGGCCGCGTGCCGGCCAGCGGGCGGATGGTGATCTTCTGTTCGCCGTCGGCGGTGTTTTCCTGCCGCACCAGGATCTCGGGCGACGCGCCCACCACGTGGAAGTCGCCGAGGTCGTAGTAGTACATGTAGGGCGACGGATTGAGCGAGCGCAGCGCACGGTACAGCGACAGCGGCGACTCGGTGTAGCGCTTGCTGATGCGCTGGCCCACCTGAACCTGCATGAAGTCGCCTGCGGCGATCATTTCCTTCGCGCGCTCGACGGCCGCGAGGTAGTCGGCCTTGGCGAAGCTGCGTTCGGGCGGATGCGCCTGCGTCGGCTTCACGACCGGCGCGCTCACAGAGTACTTGAGCTTTTCCTTCAGCTCGCGCAGCCGGCGCTTGGCAGCGGCATAAGCCTCGGGCTGCCCCGGATCGGCATAGACGATCAGGTAGAGCTTGCCCGAGAGGTTGTCGATGACGGCCAGTTCCTCGCACTGCAGCAACAGGATGTCGGGGCAGCCGAGCGCGTCGGGCGGGCAGCTCTTCTCGAGCTTGCGTTCGATGTGGCGCACGGTGTCGTAGCCGAAGTAGCCCGCGAGCCCGCCGCAGAAGCGCGGCAGCCCCGGCCGGAGCGCCACCTTGAAGCGCTTCTGGTACTGCGCGACGAAGTCCAGCGGATTGCCGGCGGCCGTTTCGACCACGCGGCCGTCGGTGACCACTTCGGTCACGGCCTCGGCGCCGAAGCCGCTCGCGCGCAGCAGGGTGCGTGCCGGCAGGCCGATGAAGCTGTAGCGCCCGAAGCGCTCGCCGCCGACCACCGACTCGAGCAGGAAGCTGTGCTTGCCGCCGCCCTGGGAATGGGCCAGCTTGAGATAGAGGGACAGCGGGGTTTCGAGGTCGGCAAAGGCCTCGGCCATCAGCGGAATTCGGTTGTAGCCCTGGGCGCTGAGGCTCTTGAATTCAA
Source organism: Variovorax sp. Soil_C_39 (assembly GCF_057656815.1). NCBI lineage: Bacteria > Pseudomonadati > Pseudomonadota > Betaproteobacteria > Burkholderiales > Comamonadaceae > Variovorax > Variovorax sp. Soil_C_39. The sequence goes on along the minus strand of NZ_JBDGJQ010000006.1, from coordinate 332,125 downwards.
GTTCGGTGATCACGGATTCGTTCTCCAGTTGCCGGCCGGCGCGCTCTCTCGGCCGGGGCAAGGTCATTCACATTCATGGCCTGGTGCTGTGCTGCACCGGAACCGCGGGCGCACGGCGTGCGCCGTGCCAATCAAACAGGCAGCGATGTATGGCGACGCCAGGGCCAGGCTCCCCGGCTGCCTTCACCTGATTGAATGACGTGATGAACGAACATGGAACGCGGAGTTTAGCCCACGAAAACGCCGCAACATGCAATGGCCCGCGATTTGAGGGTTCCCCCGAAGTTGCGCCGCTCAGCCCGCCGCGCGGCCGAGTTCGGCCAGCGAATCGACGAAGCCGTCGGCATCGACCGCGCGCACCGGTTCGCCATGGTTGTAGCCGTAGGTGACGAGCACCACGGGACAGCCGGCAGCACGGGCCGCCTTCGCGTCGTTGCTCGAGTCGCCGATCATCAGCGTGCGCGACGGCAGCGTGCCCAGCGCCTCGCAGGCCTTCAAGAGCGGCAGCGGATCGGGCTTCTTGCGCTCGAAGGCGTCGCCGCCGAAGGCGAATTCGAAGAACCCGTCGAGCCCCTTGGCGGCCAGCAAAGGTTTCGCGAACGCGCCCGGCTTGTTCGTGAGGCACACGAGGCGCAGCCCGCGCGCGCGCAGCGCTTCGAGGCCCTCGCGCACGCCCGGGTACAGCGACGAATGCTGCCCGTTGATGGCAAGGTAGTGGTGCTGGTAACGCGTCCAGGCGCGCTCGAACAGCGCCTGGGCGCGCGCATGCAGTGCGTCTGCGCCGTCGCCGGCGAAGGCGCTGCCTGGCATGGCCAGCACATGCGCGAGCGCGGAATGGATCAGATGCTCCGACCCCTTGCCGACCATGCGCTCGATCGCGGCCGGCGCGATGGGCGGCAGCGAAAGGTCTCCGAGCATGTGGTTGAGCGACACCGCGAAGTCGCCCAGGGTGTCGACCATCGTGCCGTCGAGATCGACGATGGCCGCGTCGAAGCGGGTGCAATCGAAGCGAAAGGAGTTCAAGACGTTTCAGCGGTTGCGAAAAGAGGCGCCATGCTACCCGCGGCGGCACGGCAACCCGGCCCCGCGCTCGGCCCGGACTACCCTCAGGCGGCAAGCACCTCGAGGTTGCCGGTGCCCGGCAACGCGCGCAGCGTGGCGGCCGTTCTCGCCGAATAGTCGCGGCTCAGCACCGTGCTGATCTCGACGTACTCACAGCGCGCTTCGCCCGGTTTCAGGGTCAGAATGGCATAGCCGCGCTTGCTGGTTTCGGCGTAGCGCAGGTCTTCGACCATGCGCAGGAAGCCGTCGGACAGCAGGTCGTTGGCAATCAGCGGCAACGCTCGCTCGAAGCCGGGCGACGACACCGACGACGTTCCGAATTCCACGCCCGCCCGCTGCCCCGAGGCATCGGTGAGGTTGCCGGCCCACGCGTTGTGCGTATCCCCTGCCAGAGAGACCAGGTTCTTGCCTTGATTGCGCGCCATGGCGAGCACGGTGTCGCGCGCGGCCGGGTAGCCGTCCCAAGCGTCCATGTTGTAGGGCACATTCTGCTGGGCGAGCAAGGCCCTCTGGCTGTCGCTGCGCTCTGAGTCCGGAAGCGCCTTTGCGGCTACGTAGGCGGCCAGCGTCTCGGCGTCGAAGTCGGTCGCAATGCTCAGGGGAATGGTCATGCGCATCATCAGCACCTGCTGGCCCAGCACCTGCCAGGTACCGGCCGACGCGGCCATGCGCGCAGACAGCCAATCCACCTGCGGCTGGCCCAGCAGTTGCCGCGTGGGGGCGTCCGCCTCGCCGGCCAGGTACTGGTCGATCGTGAGCTGCCGCTCGCGGCCGATCAGCCGGGTGTCGAGCATGTGCAGCGAAGCCAGCGTGCCGATGTCGAACGAGCGATAGATCAGCAGCGGATTCGCCGGGTCGGGCAGCCGCGTCGGCAACCACTCGTGGTAGGCCTGCACGGCCGCCGCGCGCCGCGCCGCAAAGCTGCCTTCGTCTGCTTCGTCGTGGTTGGCGGCGCCGCCCGACCACGCGTTGTCGGCCAAGTCGTGGTCGTCCCACACGGCAATCATGGGAAACCGCGCATGCAGCGCGCGCAGGTCGCCGTCGGTGCGGTATTGCGCATGGCGCTGGCGATAGTCCGCCAGCGTCAATAGCTCGTGGGCGGGTGCCGACTCGCGGTCGATGGCGATCGCAAGCTGCGACGCATACCCCACCGGGCCGTACTCGTAGATGTAGTCGCCCAGGTGCAGAACCACATCGATATCGGTGCGCTTGGCAATGTCGGCATAGACATTGAAATAGCCGCTCGGAAAGTTGGAGCAGGACACTACCGCCAACTTGGCCTGCGATACGCCACCCACCGGCAGCGTTCGGGTGCGGCCGATGGGTGAGCTCTCGCTGCCCACCAGGAAGCGATAGAAATAGGTGCTGGCCGGCTGGAGCCCGGAGGCGTCCACCTTGACCGTGTAGTCGCGCTCGGGTCCGGCGCTCAGCGCACCGCGCGCAACGATGACGCCGAAGCGCTCGTCGCTCGCAACTTGCCATTCGACGTTCAGGGTGCCCGGTGCGGGCGCCGTCACACGGGTCCAGAGCATCACCCGGTCCGACAGCGGGTCGCCGCTGGCGACGCCGTGCTTGAACACCGGGCCGGTGCTCTCCGGCGGACTGCCGCCGCCTCCGCCGATGCCCCCTCCGATGCCGCCGCCGCCACCACCACCACCACCGCCACAAGCGGTCAGGCTCACCCCGCTGGCGGAGAACATCGCGAACAGCACGGCGCTGCGTATGAGCGAGCGTCGGGTGGTGCCGGTCAGGACTTGCTGGGGATCTGTGCCGCCGCCGTCATCGGCAATCTGGATTGCCTCGTCGTTCTTCTTCTCTTTCCGAGCGCGCATGGCTGTCTCCTGATCCGCCGAGGGTGAGACGCACGGCACGCCTCGATCGCCGCCCGGCGGCGGCGCCATTGAAGGAGAAGACTTTGCTTTCCGGCGTAGGTTTGTACCTATGCGCGTGTCAGCCGGTAGCCAAGCCGCTGGGCGTTGCTTGCCTACCGGCCTGCCTGCTTACTTACTTGCACGCAGCTCGTCGCGCAGCCGCTTGATCTCGTCGTGGTTGCGCTGGGCACCATCGGCATGCTGCTGGATCACCGCGCGCACGTCGGCGGGCAGGTCTTCCTTCAGGGCTTTGCGGTAGCGCGCCACTGCCGCGTCCTCGCCGCGTTCGCACTCCTCGAGCATCGAGAGCGCGCTGTTGGCACCCACCGAGCCCTTCACATGCACCCAGCCGCGGTGCATCGCGCCGCTCACCGTGCCGCCGTCGTCGGGCGAGCCGCCGAAGCGGCGGATGAGCTGGACCAGTTCGCCGGCCGCGCGCGCGCAGTCGGCCGACCGGTTCTGGAAGACCTGTTTGAGCTGCGGCGATTCGACCTCCTCGGCGCAGGCGCGGAAGCCGTATTCGCCGTCGCGCGAGTTCTCGAGCAGGTCGTTCAGCACCTCGACGACGTTTTCGGCGTTCGCGGTGTCGGCAGTGTTCGTGTAGTTGGCCATGTCTGGAAACTCCTTCATTCGTTGGCCTCGGGAAGACGAGGCAGTTGGGAAAAATTAAAAACTCCCGGCACTGCGCCTGCGCCGGGTCAGCCACCCATGGTGGCCGCATGCCCGAGCACCTATGTCGGCGTCGCCTGACGTCGGGTGTAAGCGTTCTTCGAGCAGCGCCGCACAGGCGCCGGCAGTCACTCGTCGCGCACGGGCTTTTCGGGCAATCCGGGCTGGCTGTACGGCGAACTGCCGTGGTTGTCGGTCTCGCCGACGCCCGCATCGCCCGGGCGGGGCGGCTTTTTCTGCGGCGTGATTGCGGGGCCGTTATTCGGCCCCACCGGGTCGTCGTTTTCGTTCTCGTTCTCCGCCGCGGTCTTGGCTTCGCGCTTCATGCTGCGCTGCGCGGGCATCTGCTCGCCATAGGCGGGGGCCGTGCCGGGCGCGCTACTGTGCGCCGTTGGGGTGGATCTGGTCACGCTCGATTCCTTTCGAAAAAACCACCGTGACCCCGGCAATGGCGCTCCGGCGTAGGAATGCGGCCCGTCTTCGGGGCATTCGAGTTCGCGCGCGGGCAGGCGCGCCACCGGCGCCGGAATGCTGTTCCTGCCTACAAGCGCATCGCCTGGATCGGCGACAAACACATCTGGCTTGCATATTTCCCTGTTTTCTTTCGAGGACCTCACCGATGGCCAACGAATTTTTCACACACTTTGGTGCCCGCAGCCTGCGCTACGGGCTGGCAGCCGCCGCGCTGGTGTCGCTGGGCGCCGCGGCCCAACCGGCGGGCAACCCCAAGGGCACCGTCACGCCGCCCAGCAGCGACGCGGAAAAGGCCCCCGCCACCCGCCCGCCCGAACAGGCCCGCGGTTCGATGGACCAGGGCAAGCTCGGCGCCGACAAGGGCCCGGCCAGCGCCCGCACGCGGACCTCCCGGCCGCCTTCGTCGGCCACCCCCGGCGGCATCGCGCCCTCGCGCGACGGCGATCCCAGCAAGCAGCAGCGCAGCGACGGCAGCAACCGCCATGCGCCCCCTGCTCCACAATGACCGGCACCGCCACCAAGGAACAAGGCCCATGACCACCTCCACCCCGCAGCAGATCGACGCCCGCATCGCTGGTCCGGTTGAATTCCGCGCCGGCGATGGCCCGGGACTGACGATCCCCGAGGGCGACTGCCAGGCGATGGTGGCCGACGACAGCGTCGTGCTCACCTGGTCGGAAGAGGGCCAATCGCTCACCGCGGCGATCCCGAAGATCGAATTCGACCGCTACATCAGTTCGGGCGCGATCGTGCTCGGACGGAGCTGAGAAGCCGCTCCTATTCCTCGCGCAGGCTGCTGGCGCGCGCGTCGAGCGCCTGCGCGTACGAGGCGGCTTCGCCCGGCGTCATCGCGCCTTCGAGCTCTGCCAGCTCGAGGCGCTCGAAGTCGTACGCGATCCACTCGAACAGGTGCGACTTCGGCATGTCGTCCAGGTTGTCGCTGTCGCTCCAGCCCTGCAGGCGCATCGGCGCGCTTTCGAGCAGCATGCGCAGGTAGAGCGCACGCGCCACCTTGATCTGCGCGATCTGGCCCGGGTCGTGGATCAGCAGCCGCAGGCCCGCTAGCGCCTGCTCGCAGCGCAGCACGCGGCAGTGCGCCTCGCGGCTCCCGCCCTCGGCGGCCGCGGGGTCCACCTGCGCGTTCCAGGCGCGATGAAACTCGCGCACGATGCGCGCATAGGCCAGTTGCTGCAGGCTCTGGAGCACACATTCCAGATGGGCTTGCATGGTGTTCCGCACCAGCGGCGCCTCAGCTGCGGTCGTCTTCGTCTTCGTCGGCGTCCACCGGATCGCCTTCGTCCGTGTCCGCCAGCTCGCCGGCCTCGGCCATGCTGTCGGGCAGGATGTCCGCATCGTCCTGCGGCGCGGGCGAATCGGCAGAGGCGCGCTCGCCCGTGCCGGCGGCGTCGGTGCTGCTGTCGTGCGCGACCGGGATCGCCCCCTCGGCCGCGTCGTCGGGAAGTGCGGTGCGTTCGCGCGCGATGCGCACGTCGCTTCCGCTGTCGCTGGTATCGCTCGGGCCCAGGCTGTCGATGTCGGTGCCCTTTGGTTCCTCTGGCGGACGCGCGCCGCCCAGGATGCTGCTCGTGGCCATGTCTTCCTTCGATGGGTTCGTTGAGAAGACTTCAGGCTGCGCACCGGCGGCGTGCGGCTGCGTAGGAAAGGCGCGCATCCGGGCCGCCGTCATCGGCCGAGATTGCGGTTTGGGCGCCGGACCGGACTCGGTGGCGCGGCTCAGGCCTGCGCTTCGGTGAGCGCCTGCGCGGCCACCACCGCCTCGGTGCGATTGCGCACGTTGAGCGCGCGGAAGATCGCTGCCAGATGGATCTTGACCGTGCCCTCGCTGATGCCGAGGCTGCGGCCGATGAGCTTGTTCGGCTTGCCCTGCGAGAGCAGCTGCAGCACCTCGACCTGCCGCTCGGTGAGCACGCTGCGCAGGTGCTCGAGCGTCTGCGAGGAGGAAGCAGCCGCGGTGCGCGGCTCGCCTGCCGCGTTGGGCGCCACGCCGGCCACGATGCCGGGCGGCAGCGCCGCCAGCATCATCTGCGGCACGTAGACGCCGCCCGCGAGCACCAGCCGCACCGCCGACAGCATCACCTCGGGCGAATAGGCCTTCGGGATGAAGCCGAGCACGCCGCGCTCGAGCGCGCTGCGCATGATGGCGGGGTCTTCATAGCCGGACAGCACGATGACCGGCACGGCCGGATGGCGGCGGCGGATCTCGTCGATGTGGGCCTGGCCGTCGGCCCCGGGCATGTTGAGGTCGATCACGGCCAGGTCGAGCTCGTCGGTCGCGCTCGCGAGCAGTTCGTCGACGCTCATCGCCAGGACGAACTCGATGCCGGGTTCGAGCTCGGCCAACTTGGCCTTGACCGCCTCGATGACGAGCCGGTGGTCGTCGGCGATCAAAATTTTCATGGCATGTCCCAGCGTGCGGTGAATTCAGCGGATGCCGAAGATACCGGCGAATGCCCCGCGCAGCAAGGCTGTACCGCTCCACGAACGGCATAGGCCCCAAGCGGTATGGCGCCGCTCTCGCCTCCTTTGGAAGAATCGGCGTTCATTCGAAGGGGACATGGGCATGTGCCACAGCAGCAGACGCCGGTGCAAGGCATCCCTCCCGATGCGGCCGCGGTGATCGGGCGCAGTTCATGGCCCGGTTGCTCGACTGCTTCTCCGCCTTCGTTTCCTTCGGCCTCGCCCTCGATGCATCGATCGCCGCCGGCCGCGCCGAGCCGTCGCGTGCGGCGGCCCGGCAGCAGGCCCATCGCCTGCTCGATGCGGCACGCGCCAGCGCGGTGGGCAAGCCGCAGCCGCAGATCGAATCGGCCGCCTTCGCGATGGTGGCATGGATCGACGAGATCCTGGCGCGGCACCCCGACGGCCTGGGCGCGGTACCGCTCCAGGTAGAGCTGTTCAATTCCAATAACGCCGCGAGCGAGTTCTTCCATCACCTTTCCGCACTCGGGCCCGATGACGACGAGCTGCGCGAGGTCTACTGGCATGCGCTGGTGCTCGGCTTCAAGGGCCAGTACTACTTCGAAAGCGGCGACCGCGGCGAACTCGGCAAGCTCAAGGACCTGCATGGCCGGCAGCTGCGGCACGGCCCGCTGGCGCTCGGCAGCCTGGTGCAGGACCGCATCACGCCCCAGCCCTACGGCGTGCCCGATCCGCGCGGCCCGCCGGACATGCGGCGGCGCGACCGGGCGCTGCTGCGCGCGAGCGGCGCGCTCGCGCTGCTGCTGCCGCTTGCCTACCTGCTTTGGTGGATGTGGCTCGCAGGGCCACCCGCGCGCGAGCCGGGGCTGGCCCAGCGCATCGAGCAGCACCTGCAAGGCTATGCCTGCGCCGACCTGGCGGCGAGCGCCGGCCCAAACGGCAGCCTGCGCGTGAGCGGCTTCGTCTCGCTGCCCGCGGACCTGGCGCGCATCGAACGCGAGGTGGCCGCGATGCCGGGTGCCGGCGCCGCCTCGTTCGACATCGCGTTGCGCGCCTGGCCGCAATGCGAGGTGTTCGCGATCCTCAAGCCCTACCAGCAGCGCAACCGCGACAAGGCCCACGGGCTGGGGGTGCAGTCGCCCACGGCCCACGCGCAGCGGCTGCGCGAAGGCGACGGCGTGCGTGTGGAGATCCGCGCGCCGAGCCACGACAGCTATGTGTGGGTCGACTACTACACCGCCGACGGGGCGGTGATGCACCTCAATGCCGGCCCGGCCGCCACGCGGCTGCGAGGGGGCGCGGGGCTGGTGCTCGGCACCGACATCCCGTCGAGCTGGCTCGTGGGCCCGCCGTTCGGCAGCGTGCTGGTCACCGTGATCTCGTCGCCCGCGCCGTTCCCCGAGACCGCCGATCGGCCGCCATTCGAACTGGCCTCGGACTACCTGTTGCGCCTGCGCGAAGCGCTCGCGGCCAACCGCGGCGGCGAGCGGCTGATCGCCGACCTGGCGGCGCTCCAGACCGTCGCGCGCTGAGGCCATCGCCATGCCCCCCACGGATCTTCTCTCGCCGGCCCACCTGTTCTGGCTGCTGCTCGCGCTGTGCCTGGGCGGCTTCGGGCTGCTCTACGCCGTGGTGCGTGATGCCGGGCGCGGCGCGCGGCGCCGGGCGCTCAAGCGGCGCATCGCGGCGCTCGGGCCGCCTGGCGCAGAAGACGACGAGGCGGCCTTCGGAGCCACGCGCGAGGCCATGTCGCAGGCGCGCCAGATGCTGCGCCCGCGCGACGCGGCGGTACCGTGGTTTCTCTTCGCCGGCGATGCGCAGGCCGACCTGCCGTCCCTGCTCTCGACCGCGCGCGCCGAATGCGTGCAGCCCCCGGGCGGCGAGTCGCTCGGCGAACCGTACTGGCGCTGGTGGCTCGGCCGCTCGATGGCCGCCATTGCGCTGCATCCGAGCGCGGTCGGCGAGGCGGCCACCACGCCGCACGCACGCGCGCTGTGGCTTCATGCGCTGCTGGCGCTGGCCGAGCGGCGCGAGCGCATTCCGCTGCATGGCGTGGTGGTGTGCATGGCGGCCAGCGCGCTGCGCGACGCGAACGGCGACCAGGCCAAGCCGCTCGCGACACGCATGCGCCGCATGCTCGACGAAGCGGGCGACATGCTGCGACTGCAGATGCCGGTCTACCTGGTGGTGACCGGCCTCGAGCGCCTGCCCGGCTATGCCACGCTGCGCGGCGCACTCCCCCCCGAGGTGCTGGCCCAGGCCATCGGCCATCGCATGGCCGAGCCGATCGCATCGGGCGAAACGGCGGCCGCGCGGCTCGATGCCGTGTTCGGTCCCTTCGTGCAACAGCTGCATGCGCTGCGCATGGCGCTGCTGCGCGAACAGCCCGGACCGACGGGCCGTCTTGCGGTGCATGAATTCACGGAGGCGGTGCGTGCGCTGCAACCCGGGCTGCGCCAGGTGGCCGACGTGCTGTTCGGGCCCTACGCACGCGGTTCGCGCAAGCCGCGCTGGCGCGGCCTGTACTTCACGGCCGCTGGGTCCGAGGCGACCGGCGGCGCCTTCGTGAACGAACTGTTCGAGCGCTTCCTGCCGGCCGACCAGCCGCTGGTGCGGCCGGGCCGCACGCCGTCGGGCGCGCCGCCCTGACGGCGCGGCCTACTTGGTGTCGATGCGGATCGCGCGCGCGCCGAAGTTCACGTCGAAGGCCTGCGCCTTGCCGGTCTGCACAGGGCGCACTTCGCGCCAGCGTGCGCGGTCGAGGTCGCGGAACGCGGCCATCACGCCGATGGCCTTGGCATCGGCCGGCAGCGTGAGATCGAGCTTTTTGCTCTCGCCGGGACGCAGCAGCACTTCTTCGCGCTGCACGAGTTCGGCACCGAGCGTGGCCTGGTCTTTCTCGAACAGCGAGAAGAAGTCGGCACTCTCGAACGGACCCGGCGACTTGAGCACGTAGACGCGCACCGTCAGCGGCGAGGCGCGGCCGCGCGCATCGGGGTTGGCATCGGCCGCTGCGGCCAGGTTGATCGACACGGTCGTGACGACGGGCTTGGGCGCGCAACCGGCCAGCAGCACACCCGCGCATGCCAGGCCGCAGGCCAGCACCAGGCGCCGCGAACCCGCAGCAAGAGAGCGTCCATAGGACGAATGGCGTGTACCCAGCGTGCGCATGCTATTCCCTTCGTTGCATTGACCGGTTTGGAGGCATCTTTGATTATCACCAGCCAACTCGAACAGGCAACATGCTGACCAACGAACTTGTCGAAGCCCTGCTCACGCCCATCGGCGAGGCATCGCCGTGCGGCGACGATCTCGAATACGACGCGGCCTTCACAGCGCTCTCGGCCGCGTCGCAGGGCAAGCCCGAGCAGCAGTTCGGCGACACCGTGATCCCCGCGGTGGAGCCGGAATGGCGCGAAGTGGCCGAACAGTCCGACGCCATCCTGCGCCGCAGCAAGGACGTGCGCGCCGCGGTGCTGCTGCTGCGCGCCGCAACGCGCCTGCAGGGCGTCGTTGGCTTCGCCGCGGGGCTCCAGCTGTTGATCGGCCTGCTCGACCGCTTCTGGGACGGCATACATCCAATGCTCGATGCCGACGACGGCAACGATCCCACCATGCGCCTCAATGCGCTGGCGCCGCTGTCCGACGAGAACATGGTGCTGCGCGATCTCTACGAGGCGCAGGTCGGCGTCGCCGCGGGCGTCGGTCCGATCCGCGTGCGCGACGTCGCGATCGCGAACAACGCCCTGGGCGTGGGCGGCGACCCCACCTATTCGATGTCGCAGATCCAGGGCGGTCTCGAAGCCCTGCAGGCCGAACGGCCCGAGCTGCTGCAGGCCGCCATCGGCACGACGGCGCAGGTCGAGCAGCTGCAGGCCCTGCTGGTGGAGCGCACCGGGCGCGCCGACGCGATCGACTTGGGCGCACTGCGCGGCATCGCGCGCATGCTGCAGAAGGCCTGCAGCCTTGCGAGCGGTGTGCCCGATGACGCGCAGGCCGGGGACGCCGCCGCAGGCGACGAAGCGCAGGCCGCAGGCAACGCGCCGCGCATGGCCGCCGCGCGCGGCGAGATCCAGAGCCGGCAGGACGCACTGCAGATGCTCGACCGCGTGATCCGCTATCTCGAGCAGACCGAACCGGGCAATCCGGCGCCGCTCCTGATCGAACGCGCCAAGAAGCTCATCGGCGTGAGCTTCCTCGAGATCATGGCCAACCTCGCGCCCAACGCGCTCGACACCATCGAGACGGTGACGGGCAAGCGGGCGTCCGAATAAGCCTCTCCATTCAGAGTTTTCGTTTTTCCATCGACCCGCCCCATTCACACCCGCAAGGAGCATCTCCATGGCCAAGAGCAGTCAGAAATTCATCGCCAGAAACCGGGCGCCCCGGGTCCAGATCGAGTACGACGTCGAACTCTACGGCGCCGAGAAGAAGATCCAGCTGCCCTTCGTCATGGGCGTGCTGGCCGACCTGTCGGGCAAGCCCGCCGATCCGCTGGCGCCCGTGGCCGACCGCAAGTTCCTCGAGTTCGACGTCGACAACTTCGACTCGCGCATGAAGGCGATGAAGCCGCGTGCGGCCTTCGCCGTCGAGAACTCGCTGACCGGCGAAGGCGAGCTCAAGGTAGAGCTGACCTTCGAGAGCATGGACGACTTCTCGCCCGCCGCCGTGGCCCGCAAGGTCGGTGCGCTCAGCAAGCTGCTCGAGGCACGCACCCAGCTGTCGAACCTCGTCACCTACATGGACGGCAAGAACGGCGCCGAGGAACTGCTGGCCAAGGTGCTCGAGGACCCGGCGCTCTTGCAGTCGCTCGCGGCCACCCAGAAGCCCGTCGACGACGCCGCCACGTCGCCGCCCGCCGCCTGACGACACCCCTTTTTTTCCATTTCCGCACACCCGGTTCACGAGGAGTAACCCACCATGGCCGAAGCACTCGAACAGAGCGCGTTGAAAGACGTCGCCTATGCGGGCAGCGACTTTTCGTCGCTGCTGCAGAAAGAATTCAAGCCGCGCAGCGATGAAGCCAAGAGCGCGGTCGAAGCCGCCGTGCTCACGCTGGCCCAGCAGGCGCTGGTCAATACCACCGTCATCGGCAAGGACGTCACCAAGTCGATCCAGGCCATGATCGCCGCGATCGACGCCAAGCTGACCGACCAGGTCAACAAGGTCATTCACCACCCCGACTACCAGAAGCTCGAGAGTGCATGGCGCGGCCTGCACTACATGGTCAACAACACCGAGACCGACGAGCACCTGAAGATTCGCGTGATGGACATCTCCAAGCAGGAGCTCGCCAAGACGCTGAAGAAGTTCAAGGGCGCCGCCTGGGACCAGAGCCCGATGTTCAAGAAGGTCTACGAACAGGAATACGGCCAGTTCGGCGGCGAGCCCTTCGGCGCGCTCGTGGGCGACTACCACTTCGACCAGAGCCCGCCCGACGTGGAGATGCTCGGCGAGATGGCGAAGATCGCCGCCTCGGCGCATGCGCCCTTCATCACCGGCGCGAGCCCCAACCTGATGCAGATGGAATCGTGGCAGGAGCTCGCCAATCCGCGCGACCTGACCAAGATCTTCCAGACCCCCGAATACGCCGGCTGGCGCACGCTGCGCGAGTCGGACGACTCCAAGTACCTCGGCCTGTGCATGCCGCGCTTTCTGGCGCGCACGCCGTATGGCGCCAACACCAACCCGGTGGAGGAGTTCGACTTCGAGGAAGACGTGGCCGGCGCCGACCACAGCAAGTACGCCTGGGCCAATGCCGCCTATGCGATGGCCACCAACATCAACCGCTCGTACAAGCTCTACGGCTGGGGTTCGCGCATCCGCGGCATCGAGTCGGGCGGCGCGGTCGAGAACCTGCCGCTGCACACCTTCCCGAGCGACGACGGCGGCGTGGACCAGAAGTGCCCGACCGAGATCGCGATCAGCGACCGGCGCGAGGCCGAGCTGTCGAAGGCCGGCCTGCTCTCGCTGATCCACCGCAAGAACTCGGACTTCGCGGCCTTCATCGGCGCGCAGTCGCTGCACAAGCCGGCAGAGTACGACGACCCCGACGCCACCGCCAACGCCAACCTGGCCGCGCGCCTGCCCTACCTGTTCGCCTGCAACCGCTTCGCGCACTACCTGAAGTGCATCGTGCGCGACAAGGTCGGCAGCTTCAAGGAGAAGAGCGACATGGAGCGCTGGCTCAACAAATGGATCATGAACTACGTCGACGGCGACCCCGTCAACTCGTCCGAGGAGACCAAGGCGCGCAAGCCGCTCGCGGCCGCCGAGGTGGTCGTCGAGGAGGTCGAGGGCAACCCCGGCTACTACAGCTCCAAGTTCTTCCTGCGCCCGCACTACCAGCTCGAAGGCCTCACGGTCTCGCTGCGGCTGGTGTCAAAGCTGCCGTCCGCGAAGGGCGGCAAATAAAGAGAAGAGAAGAGAAAAGAAAACAGGCGCGCGGCCTTTGAAAAAAAGCCTGCTCGCTCGTTCTCAAGACAGCTCCCGGGCACCCACGCTGAAGCGACGCACGGAAGCCCCTTCATCTAGACCACCACTGACTCACACAACTGAAAGGTAAGCATCATGGCTGCAGACATGTTTTTGAAGCTCGAAGGCGTCGACGGCGAATCCAAGGACGACGGACACAAGAAGGAGATCGACGTGCTCTCGTGGAGCTGGGGCGCCAGCCAGTCGGGCACCGGCCACGTCGGCGGCGGCTCGGGCGCCGGCAAGGTCAACGTGCAGGACCTCTCGTTCACCAAGTACGTCGACTCCGCGTCGCACCTGCTGCTGCTCGACTGCTGCAACGGCCAGCACATCAAGAAGGGCGTGCTCACCGTGCGCAAGGCCGGGGCCACACCGCTCGAATACATCAAGCTCACGATGGAAGACATCCTCGTGACCGCCATCAGCACCGGCGGCAGCGGCGGCGAAGACCGCCTGGCCGAGACCATCACGCTGAATTTCTCGAAGTTCAAGTACGAGTACACGCCGCAGAAGTCGGACGGCTCGGGCGACGGCGTGAAGGAAACCGGCTGGGACATCGCTGCGAACAAGAAGGTCTGACGATTGGGGGGCTTTGGCCCCCCTTTATGAGTTCGCCGACGGCGGCCTGGTTGACACCGGGCCGCCGTTTTTTCTGGCTCTTCGCCGATCAGCGTGATCATGCGCGCCGCACTGGTTCACATTCTTGCCGCACTCGTAAAGTGGAGCTTAGTGGTTGCCACCCGCCTCGTGAACTAGTTCCTGGGTCCCAAGCTCGTGCCCTCACAGAATGACCGGCCGCCTCGCGTCACCGTCTCCCTTGCCTCGCGCAAGAAGAGACCGGGCCCGATGCGAACGGCACCGGCCGAACTGGCTCAGGTGAATACACAAGGTTTGCAACACAGGGAGAACGGTCATGACGTGCAGTTATCGGTTGAGGTCGAGCTTTTTTTATCTGGCGTTCGGCGCGCTGGTCGCCGGCTGCGGCGGTGGGGGTGGAGGCGGTGGCGGTTTCCCGTTTCCAGTCGCGGGCGTCCCTGCTCCCGCGCCGCCCGATTCAGGCACGCCGACTCCGGCTCCAGCCCCAGCTCCGGAAGAGCTTCCCGCTTGCCTGGCGATGCCGGGTGAAGGCATGGAGGTCGCGGTCAGCGTCTCGACGACGCTCGGCATTCCGCTGCCGCTGGGCGTTGCCACATTGACCAACGAAGGGCCGAAGGCCTTCGAGGGGCAATCCTTTCCGTCGCTGAGTGTCCGCAGCGTGTTCGAGCGCATGGCGGGCCGCGAGTCGCGCCATTCGCTTCACATGCTGGCCGATGCGCCTTTGCTGCCGGTTGGCGCTACGACTTACTCGGCCGACGATGTCTGGGGGAATCGGCGATACGCCTACACCTACGCCAACCTGACGCTGGCGCAGCTGAGTGCAAAGATCAAAGATGGCACAGCCAGCTTTTCGTGGGGTACTCTGGGCTCGGAGCCTAACTGGGAGTGGCTGAGTGGCCTGACCACGTGGGGTAACAACACGTACATTCTGCCGGACGGCGCGAGGTCGGAGATGCTCAATAACTATGGCGGCCTGTCGATTCCAGACTTGACCCCCGCCATGCCATCCCTGTCGATCTTCAACGCCGACGCGCCGACAACACTGCTCATGCTGGAACGCCGCGCCAGGGGATCGAGTCCGTTCCCCACGAACTTCAGGACTGGCGTCAAGGAACTTACCTTGACCAACGCCGGCCGTGAGGACGTGAAGGTTGGCGAGATCACGTATGCGAAGGCGTGCAAGGTCAACATCGTGGTTCGTCGCGCCGACATGTACATCTATAGCGCAAAGCCGGAGACTCTCGAAACCCGCACTGCCAGCGCATGGTTCGGCCCGTCGGGCCTGGTGAAGGTCGAACTGAACGCCAAGGCGCCCTGACCGCAGCGAGCGCCGGCATGCAACGCCGGCGCGCGCTACTCACTCCGAGGCCACCGGCTCCGCCATGAGCCGCGTGGCCTCGTCGTCTTCTGCATCGGCGATCACCCACAGCGTCAGCGCCGTGTAGTTGTCATGGCCGGGCTTGGCGCGCGCCTTGATCTGGCCGTCGAGCTGCTCGGTCCACTGGCTTGGGGTGCGCGAGGCATGCAGGGTTTCGACCAGGCATTCGTCGCCGAGCGGCTCCCAGACGCCGTCACTGCACAAGAGCAGCACATCCCCAGGCTGCAGCCGCATGCGGTCGGACACCGCGATGTCGGGCGCCTCCTCGAGCGAGCCCAGCGCCGACAGCAGCATGTTGCGCTGCGGATGCAGCCGCGCGCCTTCCTCGTCGAGCATGCCGCCCGCCACCATCTGTTGTACCAGGCTGTGGTCGGTGGTGCGCGCGACGATGGCGCCGCCGCGAAACAGGTAGGCGCGGCTGTCGCCGCTGTGCACCCAGGCGAGCGCATGGTCCTCGAGGTCGATGGCCGCGAACACGACGGTCGAGCGCATGCCCGCGAGCTTGCCGCCCTCGGCCTGGCGCGCCACCACGTCGCGGTTGGCCTGCTCCACCAGGATGCGCAGCACGCCCGCATCGAGGCTCGGTCCGGCCGAGAACGCACCGAGCACGCTCGCGCGCACCGTGGCCGCCGCCACGTCGCCGCCGCCGTGTCCGCCCGCGCCATCGGCCACCAGGCAGGCGACAAAGCGCTCGTCGTGCCAATGGCCATGCACGTCTTCGTTGTAGCTGCGGCCGCCCTGGCGGGACAGCGTGACGATTTCGATTTCCAAGCGGATGCCTCTTGCTTGTCTGGTTGCTGTGCTGCAAAAACTCAGCGGCCCGGGGGCGTGGCGGCGTCGGCCTTGAGCCGCGCCATCTGTTCTTCGTACGCTTCGAGAAAGGCCTTGCCGAAGAGGTTGTGAAAGTCGTCTTCCGCTTCGCTCGCGATGCCGCCGTAGAGCGCCACGAACTGGTCCCAGAGCTTGGCCTTGCGGTTGGCGGCGAACAGCGAATCGAGCGCCGACCTGGCGCTGATCTTCTTTTCGAGCTCGTCGGGTTCGAAACGCGCGATCACGTGCGCGAGCGCCGCGCGCAGGCCCACCATCACGCCGAACTGGTGCGCGCGCAGGTCGTCGAAGGCATCGCGCATCGCGGCTTCGGCCGGCATGAAGCCGCGCACGCCGGGCCCCAGCAGGTGCGCGAGCGCGACCTCCACCGTGGGCGAGAACTTCAGCGGGTTGTTGGCCTGCGATGCGATCATCGTGACCTCGGCGCGCACCTCGCGCTTGAACTCCTGGCGCGTGAGCAGCAGCTGCAGCGTGCCCTCCGTGGTGCTGCGCAGCAGGGTGCCGATGCGCTCCATGAGGCCCGGCGTGAGCACCGCGGGCGGCTGGTGCAGGTTGCCGAGGCCGCGCAGCAAGGCGGCGAGCAGCTCGTCGTCGGTGGCGGAGCGCTCCGTGGCGGCCGCAACAGGACGCTGTGGCACCGGCGCGGGCGCGAACACCGGCGGTGGCGCTGGCGGCAGCTCGCGCGCCGGGGTGTCCGGGCCGCTGATGCGGATCGGCTGGTCCGCAATGTCGTCGAACGCGGGCAGCAGCGGTTCGGCCGGCGCGGGCGGCGGCGTCACGGCCCTGGGTGGCGTGAAGCCGAAATGGTCGATCGGCAGGTGGTCGGCGCGTGGGGTCGGCGTGGCTGGCGCCGGGCGCTGCAGCGCCGCGAGCGGGTCGGCCGACGATGCGGTGTTCGGCTGCAGCAGCGGATCGGCGAGCGGCGACAGGGCCAGCGGATCGCCGCCGATGCCGCCGGCACCCGCCGTGCCACCGAAGAGCGCGTCGATGCCCTCCGCCTTGCCGTGCGCGGGCGGCGCGCCGAGGTCGGAAAAATCTTCGAGCGCGCCCATGCCCGCGGCCGGCGCCGACGCCGCATCGGCGCCGAGCAGGCCGGCGAAGGGATCGACCTGCGCTGCCTGCGCATTGCGCGAGCCGGTGGCCATCGGGTCGGGGAAGAGCAGCGGGTCGGCGGACGCGGGCGCCTTCGCGTGCGGGGCGGCAGCGGGTGCGGCGGCCGGCGAGCCCAGGCCCGCGAGCAGGTCGGCGAACGGATCGTCGCTGCTGCTGGCCGGCGCTGCCGGTGCGGGCGCACCCGGTGCCACGGTGTGGGGAATGGCAAGTGCCGGCGGCATCGCGGCCGTCACGCGCACGCCGAGTTCGAAGCTGCCGATGACGAGCCGCACGCCATCACTGAGCGGTGCCTCCTTGCCCGCGCCCAGCGACACGCCGTTGCACTGCATCGGGTTGCTGCCGCGGTCGATGATGAAGTACTGGCCATCGCGGCACAGCACCTGCGCATGCACGCGCGAGACGGTGCGGTCGGGATCGTCCAGCACGAGCGTGTTGGTTTCGGCGCGGCCGATGGTGCCGCCGTTGGGGCCGAAGTCGGCGGCGATGGCCGGGCCTGCCGCAGCGCCTTGCCGGGTGATGACAGCGATATGGATCATGAATCGGCCCTCGGGGCAGCTAGGCCCGAATACAGCCCGTGCGCGCGCGGGCGAAGATGTCCGAAGGAGTATTCATTCCAGTGCGCGGATTGGCAATCTCGCCGGAAGAGATATGCCGTGGCCGCGATGACGTGTGTGCCTCAAGGCGCCAGCAGCAGCACGAGCGTCTGGCTCGGCACGGTGCGCACGCCGGGACAGTTGGTGCTGTTCTGCAAGGAGGTGCTGGTCAGGCGGGTGGCGGGCATGCTGTTCAGCAACACCGTGAACGCACCCGTCAGGTGCCGGCTCGGGCCCATGACGGTTCCCGAGGCCACGCCGAGCAGCACGCCCGCGTTGTCGCCGTTGGTCATCGGAATGGTCGTGCCGAGGTTGTGGGCCGGCGTGCCCATGAACAGGATGGTCGGACAGTTCGGAATGGCCATCGGCCCCATCGCGATGTTCGGATAGGGGACCGGAATCGGCGATGGCGCAGCGGGCGTGATGCAGACGTCGGGGAACCCCATGTCCGTGCCCATCATCTGGCAGTTGGCGAACATGCGCGTCCTCAGCCGAAATGGATTTGCGCGCCGCGCGTCTTCACCAGCTTCGCGCCGTTGATGAGCGCATGCTCGCCGCGCAAGTGGAGCAGCTGCGCGGCATCGCATTCGATGTGGTCGGCGCTGACGCGGTCGAGCCCGCGCGTGGTCCGCAGGTAGTGCTGGCTGAAATGGTTGACGCGGTCCATCACGGTGCTGAGCACGCTTCCGACCAGCTTGACCGTGCCGGCAATCAGGCGCACGCGCTCGCCGACGTACTCGGCCGCGTCGATCGACACGGCGGCGGTGTCGGCCCGCATCTCGAGGCGCGAAGACTTCATCTGCAGCTGCTCGGCCTCGAGCGCGAGCCGGCCACCTTCCACGACGAAGCGCGTGTCGCCGCTGCACTGAAGCAGGCGCTCCTGCGCGCCGGCGCAGCGCTCCAGCACGCCCAGCACCCAGACGTCGTCCGGCGCAGCGCCGAAGCACAGCACGGTGTCCCCGGCGATGGGCGCGAGCAGGCAACTGGCCGCCGTACGAACGCGCGTGAATGCCTCGCCGTTCCGGATGCATGGCTGACCGTCGTCGCCTGCTTCCAGCAGCGCGGTCCAGCAGTGCTCGGGATGGCCGGCGTGGGGCGGTTGGACGGCAGCAGCGGGGCGGCTTCGGTGCAGCGCGGCGTCGGCCCTGCGAGGTGTGTGGCGAGAGGTGGTCTTCATGGCAGCACTTCCATCAAAAGAAATCGAGCGGCATCGGCAGGCGAACATCAGACCGGGACAGGCCGCCAGTCCTCGGCCTGCGCGAGGTCGGCGTCGGTCTCCAGTGCCCGCGCGCGGTCGTCCATCCGGGCGTCGTCGGTCTTCGCGCGGTGCAGGCAGGCACGGGCCAGGGTCGCGTCGCTCAGGTCCGCGCGCTGGAGGTTGGCGTGGCGCAGATCGGCATAGGTCAGGTCGGCGCCAACGAACCGTGCGCCGTCAAGGCTCGCGCCTGCAAAGTGCACCTGGTAGAGCTGTGCAGCGCTGAAGTTGGCTTGCGGCAGGCGGGCACCTGTGAACAGCGCCTGGGCCAGCTTGGCGTGGCTGAAATCCACGCCCGCCCCCTCGGCTTCGCAGAAGAGTGCGAGCGGCGCATCGATGCGGTCGAAGCGGGCCTCGTCGAGCTTGGCCGATTGGAAGTTGCACTGGCGCAGCGCGGCGCCGCTGAAAAGCGCGCCGCGCAGGTCGGCGCCTGCGAACTGGCAGCTCTCGAGCGCCACGCCCTCGAACGAGACGCCCGCGAGCTGGGTCGTCGAGAACGCGGTGCGCAGCAGGGTGGCGCCCTGCCATCCGACATGGCGCAGGTCGCAACCGGCGACCGTGGTGTGGACCCAGCGCGTGTTCTCCGCCCCCACGTCGAGCAGGCTGCTCTCGGTCAGCACGCTGGCATCGAGCAGCGCGCCGCGCAGCATCGCGTGGTCCAGGCGTGAGCGGGTGCAGGCGAGCATGCTCAGGTCGGCATCCGTGAGGTTGACATGCGATGCGTCGCACTCGCTGAGCACGGCCGCGTGCAGGGCCGCCGCGCGCAGATCGGCGTGCGCCATCTGGCATTGATTGAAGACGGCGCGCTGCAGCCGCGCACCGCCCAGCAATGCCCCTCGCAGGTCGCACTGATTGAAGACCGCCTCGCGCAGGTCGGCCCGGCGCAGGTCGGCCTTGGAGAAATCGGTGCGATCGAACAAGGCACCGGCCAGGCTGGCGTTCGCGAAGTGGCCGCCCGAGAGGTCCAGGTCGGGAATCGATTCGCCGAGCAGCACGGCAAGTACCAGCGTGGTCGCGTTCATCTTGATTTCGAGGTCCTCATGCGCCGGCAGCGTGCTGTTCGGGCGTGAGCCGCGGCCAGGTGCGCGCGCGCTTCAGCAGCGCGCCTTCGAAGCGCACGCCAGCATCGAGCCGGGCACGCGACAGGTCGGCCCCGAAGAGATTGCTGTTGCGCAGATCGGCGCCGCGCAGATCGGCATGCTGCAGGATCGCGTCGCTGAAGTTCACACCCGCGAGGCGCGCGCCCTGCAGCGCGGTGCGGCGCAGCAGGGCGCCTTTGGCCGAAGCCATGCGCCAGTCGCTGTCCGGCAGGAGGGCTTCGCAGAAGTTGGCGCCGTCGACCACGCTGCCGACCAGGCGCGCACGGGACATGTCCGAGCCGCCGAAATTGACACCCTGCATCCGCGCCCCGGAAAAATCCGCGTCGGCCAAGGAGCAATGCTGCGCGAAGACCATGCCGCCGCCGGTCGCGCCGCCGAAGCGTGCGCCTTCGAGCTGGCAGGTCACGAGATTGGCCTGCGCCAGATTCGCTTCGCGGAAGTCCGCCCCGGTGAGGTCGCACTCGACGAACTGACACCCCGCCAGCCCGGCTTCGCCGAGCCGCAGGCCCGGCAGCGCCAGGCGATAGAAAAGTTGCTCCTGGGCCTGGAGGCCGTGCGCATCGGCGCCCTCCCAGCGCGTGCCGATGAGCATTGCGCCCTTGATGCGAGCACGGCGCAGTGCCAGGCCGCCGAGGTCCGCTTGCGAGAGTTGCGTGTCGCTGAAGTCGGCCTCGTCGAACACCGCGCCCTGCCACCGGGTACGGCCCAGGTTCGCACCGCGCAGCACAGTGCCAATGCCGATGGCACCGTCGAGCCTGGCATGCGCCAGGACCGCCGAAGTGAGGTTCGCGCCCGACAGGTTGGCCTTCGTGAGGTCTGCGCTTTCGAGCCAGGCGCCCGCGAAGTTGACGCCGCGCAGATCGAGGCCCGAGAGATCGGCACCGGTGAAGTCCATGCCACTGAAGAAGCGCAACCCGCCCGCAAGCGCCTGCTTCAACCCGTCGCGCAGGGTGGCCGCCTGCGCTGGCGCCATGGCAGGTGCGGGCGACTGCTCGTGCGCGCCTTGCAGGTAGCCCACCCGCTCCATCGCTTCCTGCTGCAGCAGCTTGGCGCGCGTGGCTGACAGATCGAAGGTGCCGGTCGCCCCGGCGTTGGCCGCCTGCAGTCGCTCGAGCGCCACGTCGGCGTTGAACGTTGGCGGCCCGCGGTGCGGCAACGGCTTCATCGCCTTATGCGCCTTGGACGAGGCCGCCGCCCTTTCGAGGGCATCGAGAACGTCGTCGATGGCCGCCAGTTGCTGCTGCTCGGCTTCGACGATCTTCTTCTTGAGAAAAGGGACGCGCTGCGCCGGCGTGGGCAGCGTCTCGCGCGGGGGCATGACCACGCCCAGGGCGTCCGGGTCGCGGCCGCTGGCGCGCAGGTCTTCGCGTGCCAGTGCCACGTCGACTTCCGCACGGCGGCGTTGTGCTTCGGCCTGCAGGCCCTGGCTCGCGAATGCCTCCGCAGCGCGCTCGGCTTCCGGGTCGACGGCATCGAGGCCTTCGGGCAGCAGGTCGCTGTCGTCCAGGCATTCGATGCCGCCCCAGCGCGGATCGGCGCGGCGCGCGAGCGCGTCGAGGTAGTGGTGATCAGGGCGCGGCGCGTCGAGCCGCTCGACGGCGCCGAGCAGTCCGTGCACGTCGCCGCCATCGTCCCGCGCCACTTCGGCCAGCCCCTGGAACAGCAGCAGCGCCCGCTCGGCATGCGGAAAGAACCAGGCCGTCGTCAGGCGCAGCGGAACTTCGCGCAGGCGCGGCGCGGTGGCGCCCGCGGCGCGATAGTCGGCAAACACGCGTGCGCGCAGGCCGGGCAGACGCCCCTCGACCGACGCCTTCTGCGGGTGCATGTGATCGAATGCGAAGGGCTCGTCGCCGCGCAGAGGCGCATCGAACCACTGGTCCGCCGGTGCAAGGTTGAAGTAGCGCCAGTCCAGGTCGGGCGCGAAGCCTGGCGCGTGCATCTTCAGATAGTCCGCGTCATAGGTGCCGCGATAGCGTGCACGCTCGGGATGCATCGGCCCGCGCGCGCCGAAGCCTGCGGGCACCACGCGCTGGTCGGGGTGGCGCAGCGGATCGCCGGGCAGCTCGATGTTCGGCAGCCGGTGGACCCCATCCTGCGGCGCCGCCCCGACGCCGTCCGGATTGCCCGGCTCCGGGGGCCCGCCCCAGGCGCGCGCCCATTCGATCGGCATCTCGTCGAACGCGGCGGGCGCGGTCGCGTTCACGCCCTCCCACCGGCGGTCGCCGAAGACCAGCAGGCTCTTGCTGCGGCTGCCCACGCGCGCGCGCACGGCACATGCGCCCCGCGCGTCCTTCGGCGCGAAGGCCTTGCCGTGCACCAGGAACTCCGACGTGAGCTTGGCCACCCCCTCGTCCACCAGCGGCACCGACATCTCGTGGCCGATGAAGTTCCATGCCGACTGCTCGCCCCAGAGCGTCCCGCCGGCGGCCTGAGCAAAGGGAACGTGCAGCATCGCTGTCACGCACAGGCCGAATCGCTTGCGGTACTCGATCGGACGGGTGGTCAGGCAGACTGCCTGGGGTTTGACGACTTGCATGGTGGCCTCGCGCGGTGGAGCTCGCGTCACTCCTGCGTCGGATTGCCGGCGTCGTCGCGGTCCAGCAGGTCGCCGGCCTCGCGCTCGGTGCCGATCGCATTGGGGAACAAGCCAAGGGCCGCGTAGATCACGCCGCCCGCGCCCAAGGTCCCTACCGTCACCACTGCATCGTCGCGGTTTTCGCCCACCATGCTGCGCATGCGCGTGAGACGCCCGCGCATGCCCGGAATCTTGTCGATGTCATTGCTCGACAGGATTTCCGTCAGGAGCTTGTGCGCATCGTTGTATTGCTCGCCGAACGACGCGGCGCCGCTGAGATAGGACACGGCGCCGTAGCCCAGGCTTGTGACCGCCCCGGCAGTCCCCGCTTTCGCCATCAAGGCGGTCGCCGGGTCGCCGTTGCCGGCGCCAGCGCCGGGCATGATCGAATGCAACGGCGCCTGCCGCACCGAGGTTCCGTCGCGCTGGATGTTCAGTCCCGCCACCGAGCCCATGCTGATGGCCAGCGTGTTCTCGACCTTGAGGCCCAGGAAGTTCGACATGGCGACGCCCAGCGCGTTGTCCATGCTCAGGCCCATGAAGGTCGATCGGGTCACACCGAGATTGAAGTCGGTGTTGATGCCCATGTACCCACTCGAGTTCGGGCCCAGCACCGTGGTGTTCGAGCCCACGGAAACGGTGTTGATGTTGCCCACCGCCACCATGTTGAGCTCGGTGTTGCTCACCAGCGTGTACTTCTGGAAGGCCGCCGCATAGGGTGCGGCGTTGGCATCGATCTTCATCGAATTGGCGCCCGTCACCTTGAACTCCATGTGGCCGGCTTCGAACAGCATGGTCGGTGCCTTGTACTTCACCCCGCCCTGCACCGTGACCGTCTGCGTGCCGATGACGGTGCGGGTCTCGTTGCCGCCCGTGATGTCGGTGCGGTTGCCGTCGGCCTGGATCTTGTGATGGCCCTTCACCAGCAGCGCATGGTCGATGTCGACGTTCGTGGTCTGGTAGCCGACGATGTGGTTGTCCTGGTTCTTGCCGACCGTGAGTTTCTGGAACTGCCGAATCTCCGTGGTGTCGTTGTTCTCCACCGTCGTCTTGCGGTTGCGCACGATGGTGGAGGTCTGGTCGCGCTTCACCGTCACCGACTGGTCGCGGTCCACCGAGGTCGAGTCGTCGAGCTCCACGCTGCGGCTCATGTTCCGCTCGGCATGGATGTTGATGTTCTCGGCGCCCTTCTTGTCCTCGAACATGATCTCGTTGTAGTTCGCGGGGCCGCCGCCGGGCGTGGAGCGGGTCTTGAAGCCGCTCTGCGTGGGCGACTTGTAGGGAATCGGCTGGTCGTCGTTGTAGACGCGGCCCACGATCACGGGCCGGTCGGGGTCGCCGTTGAGGAAGTCGACGATCACCTCCTGGCCGATGCGCGGGACGAAATACCCGCCCCAGCCCTTGCCGCCCCACGGCTGTGACACGCGCACCCAGCAGGTCGACTTCTCGTTGCTCTCGTCGTAGCGGTCCCAATGAAAGTGCACCTTCACGCGGCCGTGATCGTCGACGTGCAGTTCGTCGCCCGCCGGGCCGACCACGATGGCGGTCTGTGGCCCCGGCATGGTCACGCGTGGCGTGAGGCGCGGCGGCCTGAAGGCGCGCTCCATCGGCAGCGCCGTGATCAGGAACGCGCTGGCGCCCGGCTGCGCGGTGTTGAGCACGGGCGTGCCGGCGATCAGGTCCTCGAGCACCTCCAGCGTGTCGGCGTTCACCGCATCGTCTCGCAGCGCTTCGGCCAGCACCGCATGCACATGGCGGGGCGCCGCGGCACTGGCGTCGACGCTCTCGTAGCCGTGGTGGCTCACCATGAAGGTGCAGGCCGCAATGACATAGTCGCCGTTGCGGGTGCCGTCGGGATCGCCTTCGAACTTGAAGCTGCGCCCCGCGGCCACGTCGGGCCAGCTGGTGAGGGCCCAGTGCCGGTCGCGGCGCGCATTGAGCTCTTCGCCGCGCCACTTGGTGCGGTTCTCGCCGTCGTCGCCGTTGAAGTAGCCGCCGGGAAATTCGAATTCCTCGAAGTCGGCGAGTTCGTGGTCGTCGCTCGCATCGATCTCGAGGTTGAGCTTCTTCTTGATCGCCTTGAAGTCGCTGTCGCGCGACGCCTGCTTGCCGGTGTCGAACTGGCGCGCGCTCACCCAGCGCGTGATCTCTGCGTGCCGCGCCTCGCTCGCGCCGTCGAGCGCGTAGTGCAGCGTGTCGACGACCGGCAGCTTCTCATGCGCCAGGTCGCTCGCGTCCGACAGGTGCATGGTGCCCGGCGCATCGTGCGCATCGAACCAGTAGTAGATGCCCTCGTCCTCGAGCAGGCGCGACAGGAACTGGTAGTCGCTCTCCTGGTGCTGCACGCAGTAGCGCCGCGGCGTGTGGGTGCCGATCACGTTGCCGGCCTTGGTCTTCTTGAAGCGCTTGATCGGGCTGTCCTCGAACACCGCGTCGAGCACCTCGAGCACCTTCTTGTCCTGCAGGATGCGCGAGTTGGTGCGCTTGGTCAAAAGCCAGAACCACGAGCGCAGCGTGATGCGGTATTCGAAATGCCGGCCCACGTGCCCGCTGCGCACGAAGCGCACCGCATGCCCCTGGCAGTGCCGCTCGTGCCCGCCGCCGTCGGCGTCCTCGAACTCGATCACCACGTCGAACGCACGCCCGAGAATGTCCGTGGCATCGATCGCCTTGTTCGTCGACAGCACCGTGAGTTCGTAGGTCGAAGGGCGCGCCAGCGCCTCGTGGCCCACGATGCGCCAGAACATCAGGTCGTCCTTGGCGGGTGAATCGGATTCGATGCGGAACGCGTGGTCGGCCATGGGGTTCTCTTGTGGGAAGCCTCGGAAGCTGCGAATCAGTCGAAGGCGTAGGTGAAGTCGGCGTCTTTCACGTCCAGGGCCACGCGGCGGATCTCGCCGCCCGACGCCAGCCGCTGCAGGTACTCGACCGAGATGGTGGGCAGCACGGTGTTGGTCAGGATCGCGTCGATCACGCGCCCGCCCGACTCCGGGTCCTGGCAGCGCGCGACCACCTGTTCGACCACCGCTTCGCTGTACTCGAAGGGCACGCCGTGGTTCGTCTCCACGCGCTTCTTGATGCGGCCCAGCTGCAGCCGAACGATCTTCTTCATCATCTCGGGCGACAGCGGGTAGTACGGAACGGTGACGATGCGCCCCAGCAGCGCGGGCGGGAACACCTTCATGAGCGGCGCCTTCAGCGCATCGGCCAGCGCGTTCGGCTCGGGCAGCAGCTCGGGGTCGCGGCACATGCTCATCACGAGCTCGCTGCCGGCGTTGGTGGTGAGCAGGATGATCGTGTTCTTGAAGTCGATCATGCGGCCCTCGCCGTCCTCCATCCAGCCCTTGTCGAAGACCTGGAAGAAGATCTCGTGCACGTCGGGGTGGGCCTTCTCGACCTCGTCGAGCAGCACCACGCTGTAGGGCCGGCGGCGCACCGCCTCGGTCAGGATGCCGCCCTCGCCGTAGCCGACGTAGCCCGGGGGCGCGCCCTTGAGCGTGGAGACGGTGTGCGCCTCCTGGAACTCGCTCATGTTGATGGTGATGATGTTCTGCTCGCCGCCGTAGAGCGCCTCGGCCAGCGCGAGCGCGGTCTCGGTCTTGCCCACGCCCGAGGTGCCGCAGAGCATGAACACGCCGATCGGCTTCTGCGGGTTGTCGAGCCGTGCGCGCGAGGTCTGGATGCGGCGCGCAATCATCTCGAGCCCGTGCTTCTGGCCGATGACGCGCTGGTTCAGCGTGTCGGCGAGCTTGAGCACCGCCTCGACCTCGTTCTTGACCATGCGGCCGACCGGGATGCCGGTCCAGTCGGCCACCACCGAGGCCACGGCCTGTTCGTCGACCGAGGGCAGGATCAGCGGCGACTCGCCTTGCACAACGTGGATCTTCGCCTGCAGCGCATGCAGCTCTTCAAGCAGCGCCGCGCGGTTGTCGCTTCCACCCCCACCCTCCCCCGGTGGGGGAGGGAGTGAAGCGTCCACCGGCTTGTTCCCACCCCGCAGCTTCGCCCGCAGTTCGAGCAGCCGGTCGACCAGCCCCTTCTCCTCCTGCCAGCGCGCATTGAGTGCCACGAGCTGCGTCTTCGACTCGTCGAGCAGCGTCGCCACCTGCGCAGCACGCTTCGTCACGTCGATGCCGATGGCCTCCTCGCGGCCGATGATCTCCTGCTCGACCGTGAGGCCCTCGATACGGCGCATGCAGTCTTCCACCTCGGGCGGCGTGGCGTGCTGCGACACGGCCACGCGCGCGCAGGCGGTGTCGAGCAGGCTCACGGCCTTGTCGGGCAGCTGGCGCGCAGGAATGTAGCGGTGGCTCAGCTTCACGGCCGCCTCAATGGCCTCGTCGAGCAATTGCACGCGGTGGTGCTTCTCGAGCACGCTGGCCACGCCGCGCAGCATCAGGATCGCCTTGGTCTCGTCGGGCTCGGGCACCTGCACCACCTGGAAGCGCCGCGTGAGCGCCGGGTCCTTCTCGATGTACTTCTTGTACTCGGCCCAGGTGGTGGCGCCGATGGTGCGCAGGTTGCCGCGTGCGAGCGC
The DNA here is from genome assembly GCF_057656815.1 of Variovorax sp. Soil_C_39. NCBI lineage: Bacteria > Pseudomonadati > Pseudomonadota > Betaproteobacteria > Burkholderiales > Comamonadaceae > Variovorax > Variovorax sp. Soil_C_39. The sequence continues at coordinate 305,160 of NZ_JBDGJQ010000006.1, read as the reverse complement.
GGGCTTCAGCAGGTTGGCCGCGTCGCCGGTGCCGGCCGCACCGCCCGCGCCCACCAGCGTGTGGATCTCGTCGATGAAAAGGATGATCGGCGTGGGCGAGCTCTGCACCTCGTCGATCACCTGGCGCAGCCGCTGCTCGAACTCGCCCTTCATGCTTGCGCCGGCCTGCAGCAGGCCAAGGTCGAGCGTGAGCAGCTTCACGTCCTTGAGCTGCGGCGGCACGTCGCCGCGCGCCAGGCGCTGCGCGAAGCCCTCGACCACCGCCGTCTTGCCCACGCCGGCCTCGCCGGTGAGCAGCGGGTTGTTCTGGCGCCGGCGCATCAGGATGTCGACGATCTGGCGGATCTCCTCGTCGCGCCCGGTCACAGGGTCCATCTCGCCCTTCTTCGCCTTCTCGGTGAGGTCGACCGCGAACTTCTTGAGCGCGTCGCCCTTGCCCATCGCGGCCGGCGCCATCGCGCCGGTATCTTCGCCGGGCGCCCCTTGCCCCAAGCCCGTGCCGTCCTGCGCGCGCATCTGCGCTTCGGGCGAGGCGTCGCATATCTTCGCGAAGTTGTCGCACAAGTCCTCGAGCTTGATCTTCTCGAACTGCTTCGACAGGTTGAACAGCGGATTGCGCAGGCTCTGCGTCTTGAGCATGCCCACAACGAGGTAGCCGGTGCGCACCTGCGCCTCGCCGAACTGAAGCGTGGCATAGGTCCAGGCGCGCTCGATCGCGTTCTCGATGTGCGGCGAGAAGTCGCTGATCGCGGTGGCGCCGCGCGGCAGGCGGTCGAGCGCGGCCGTCATGTCCTTGGCGATCACCGACACGTCGAGGCCGTAGTGCTGGATCACGCGGTGCAGGTCCGAGTCCTGCGCCTGCAGCAGCTGGGCGAACCAGTGCTCGAGTTCCACGTAGGGGTTGCCGCGCATCTTGCAGAACACGGTCGCGCCCTCGATGGCCTTGTAGGCCAGCGCATTCAGTTTGCCGAAAAGGGCTGTGCGGCTGATTTCACTCATGGAGGACTCCGTATCTCTTCAAGACGAACGAAAGGGGTTTCATTGAAAGGCCAGCGGCGCGGATTCGCTTTGTCGTCCGCTGCGGGCAGGGGTTCGGCTCGCGATGCGCACGTCCGCCGCGTCGCGCGAACGCGTGCGTTCGCCGAGCCACGCGATCCAGCCCAGGCGCGGCGCGTTGCCCTGGTGCTGGCCGAGCCGCGCGGGCGGCACCTGCTCCTTCTGCAGCACGAGCTCGGCATCCCATTCGAGTTCGTCGCCCAGCAGTTGCGACATCCAGCGCTGCAGCACGGGCTGCGCATCGCCGGTCGGCAGAAACATGCGGTACTGCGCCAGATCGAGCGGCCCGATGTGCAGCCGCACGCGGTGCTGCCGGTCCCAGGCGCGCGTGCCGAGCATGGCGCCCAGGCCCATCGAACGCGAACTCTCGCCGCGGCCCAGCCGCGTGAACTCGCCGGCCGGCAGCGCCATCCAGTGACCGACCCAGCGCTCGAGCTTCACCGGCACGCCGAAGTAGCTGCACAGCACCGCCTCGACGCTCTCGGCGTTGTGCACGCGGCGCGCGAGCCAGCCCGAGAAGTGCAGCCGCGCGTCGTCGTGGATTTCGTCGCGGCCGATGCGCCCCGGCGTGCCGACGCCCACGAGCGCGCCGACCTGCAGCCGGAAGCGGTCCTCGTGCGGCCGGTCGAGCGCCACCGCGGGCCGAGCCTGCGCCCAGGCGCGGTAGAAGTGCAGCGAGAAGCGATGCAGGAAGCTGTCGAGAAAGGCGAGCCAGGTCGGGTCGCCATGGTTCAGGCTGCGCTCGCGGATGAAATCGCTCAGGTGCACCGGCAGCGGCCCGTTGGGACCGATGTAGGCAAAGAAATGCTGCCGCAGCCGCGGCGGCGAATGCGCGGCCGCCGGTTCGAAGCGGCTGAACGCGGCCGGCGCGAACGACAGCGACGGCTCCTGCCCCACGCGCACCGGCTCGGCGCCCGGCAGCAGCGCACGGCCCCAGCGCGGCGTGGTCGCGGCGGCGGCCTCGAGCCGGCGCAGCACCGCGAAGTAGTCATACGCCCAGGGCTGGTCCGAATACTGGCCGAGCGCCGCATCGACGCGCGTTCGCACCGCGTCGTGGGTGGCCGACGCGCCCGCGGCGCCGGCCGCTAGAGGATCTGGCGTGTCCCGCACAGCGGCCTCCAGCGCATGTTCTCGCCCTTGCCCGCCACGCGGACCACGGTCTCGACGAAATGATTGACCTCGACATGGCGCGCGAGATAGCGCGCCAGCACCGCGCCGAACAGGAACACGCTGTGGCCGTGGAACGCATCCTTGTCGACCTCGAGCGTGACCTCCAGCCCGCGGCCGAAGGCGATCGGCCCCTTCATCGGCAGCCGGCGCGCCACGGGTTTGGCCTTCACCGACAGCAGCCCGCGCACCTGGCCCTGGCGCATCTCGTCGCCATGCACCGCGTAGAGCATCAGCGTCTCGCGCAGCGCCGCGGCGCCCTGCTGCGGCGTGCTGTCGGACAGCGACAGGTAGTTGAGCGCGAGATGGTCGAGCACGCGCCAGCCCAGGCCCTGGCTCACCACCGGCGACACCGGCCGCGACGGGCCGCGCACCATGCGCACGCGCTGCGCGGGAAAGGAGTCGACGCAGTCGAAGTCGTTCTCGCGGCCCAGCGGCAGCAAGAGCGGCAGGTCGCGGTTGGTGCACAGCGCCGACACCGCGAGCTGGCGCAGCGTGCCCGCGTACGGCGCCTGCTGCGGATCGACGATCTGCATGTAGACCTCGGAGCCGATATGGCTGCTGCGGTTGCCTTCGGTGCGCTGGCGCACCGACAGCATGCGCGGCTCGCGCGTGGTCGTGTAGTAGGCCGGGTGGCTGTGGCGCGTGCCGTGAAAGGCCGAATAGAAGGGCCGGAACAGCTGCTCGGCCGCAGCGGCGTCCGCCCCCGGCGCGCCGTGGCCGACGACCTCGTTGACGGTGTGCACCTCGAAGTCCTGCGGCCGCGTGCGGTCGGGCACCAGGTGGAACTGGCTCACGCCCTCGCTGAGCGGCACGCGGTCGAGCCGCTTGTGGAACAGGTTGACCGCGGGCACGCAATGCAGCTGCACGTTCTCGGCGCTCACGAGCTTTTCGAGCGCGGCGTCGCCGCGCGAGAACAGCAGCACGATCTCGACCTGCCCCACCGGCATCGACGACAGCACCGGCTGCAGCCCGCCGAGCTTGATGAACTGGAAGCGCTGCGGAAACGCGAAGTACTCCTGCAGCAGCCGAAAGCCAGAAAAACCCGTGGCCGTGACCGGCAGCAGCGCCTCTTCGTCGTCGAAACCCACCGCGCCGATGGCGCTCGCGGGCAGGCTGCGCACCTCGCCCTGCAGCGCACCGCCCGCGCCGAGCGGACGCACCAGCACGCCGATCGGCCGGCCGAGCGCGCATTCGTGCAGCTGCCAGGCCACGTCTTCGGCGCCCCCCAGGTGCAGCACCAGCTCGTCGAGCGCGATCTGGCTGAAGTTCAGGCCCGCGGTGGTGCGCAGCTGGATGCGCAGGCCGCCGCGGATCGCGCGTGATTCCGGGTGCGTGGCCAGCGGCAGGTCGGGCGCATAGCTGAAGTACTGCGCGCGCTGCACTTCGAGTGGCCACAGCCGCATTGCGGCCGCGGTGCGGAATTCGCAATACGTGTTCTGGCCCACGGCCTGGCGTGCGCGCAGGCCCGCACCGCGCGGCAGCGTCGGGCCGGTCGCGAGGTTGGCGTCCTCGGGATCGTGCGCGAACGAGACCACGGCCATCGCAGGCGTGGGCGCGAGGAAGTGCGGATAGACGATGTCGAGCAGGTGCCCGGTGAAGCGCGGGTACTCGGCGTCGAGCTTGAGGTTGACGCGTGCCGACAGGAAGGCCGTGGCCTCGATCAGCCGCTCGACGTACGGGTCGGCGACTTCCTGGCCCTCGATGCCGAGGCGGTGCGCGATCTTCGGGAAGGCGCGAGCGAACTCGGCCGAGCTTTCGCGAAAGTAGCGAAGCTCCTGCTCGTACAGGTTCAGCAGCCGGGGGTCCATGCGCGGGCGCTACCGGTTGGACATGTCCTCGATCTCGATGCGTCCTTCTTCCAGGTCGACCCGGCTGCGCATGAGGAACTCCAGCGGCACGGGCTGCGCCCACAGCATGCCGCGGATCTGCAGGCCGATGCTGTTGTGCGAGTCGAGGGCGGGGCCATCCATGACGAGTTCCACTTCGAGAGTGCGTGACAAGATGCGGGGCTCGAACTGCAGGATCGCGTTCTTCAGAGCCTGTTCCATGCTGACACGCTGGACCGACGAGGTGAACTGGCCAGACAGCATAGGCAATCCGTAGTTGAGGACCGAGCGCGCCGCGTTCGGGTACTGCCGGTCGTCCATCGCGAGGCCGTAGCCGGTGGCATTGAACAACCAGCTCAGGTCGCGCAGCACCGCCGCGCGCAGCGCCTGCTTGGTGAGCGTGCGCTTCTCGTCGCTCTCGCGTTTTTCCCCGGGCGCCTCGTCGACCAGCCGGTCGAGCAGCGAAGGCTGCAGGCGCTCCTGCGCGCTGAGGTCAGCCACCGCCCGATCCTTCGGCCGCCGGCGCGAAGACGATCTCGCGCACATCCATCAGCGCGTACTCGCCCTGGTCGCTGCCGAGCACGCGCTGCCCGTGGCCGGCCCAGACCTCGGGCCGCAGTTCGCGCCATGCGGTCTTGCGCGCAAGCCGCAGCTCGCCGTCGTCGCACTGCTCGCTGCCTTCGTAGCGCGTGGGGATCAGCGCCAGCGTCTCGCCGCCGTTCTCGAACGCAAGGTGCGCGGGCATCCACACGCAGTCGCGCAGGTCCTCGGGCGGCTCGATCTTGATGTGCGACAGCCGCGCGTACGGAATCCAGTAGTACTTGCCGTTGACGAAGGCCTCGAGCACCGGCCCCAGGCGCATGTCGGCATCGGCCAGCCATTCGAAGGGAACGCCGTCGATGCGCCCGCCGACCGCGGGCGCCGCGTCGAACGCGCGCTGGCGCAGGTCTTCGGCCAGGTCGGCCTCGCCGCGCCCCTGCCGCAGCAGCGACTCGATGAGCAGCGCCAGCCATTCGTCGGGCTGCCCGAAGATCATCGGCGTGCGCGTGCCGGCGAACACCTCGGCGCGCAGGCCCTCGCAGCGGATGGCCTCGCCATACACCTGCTTCATCGGCACCGCGAGCGCATCGAGCTCGGCGGCCACCGTCAGCTGGTTGAGCGCACGCTCCCACTGCCCGAGAACGCACAGAAGCTGCGCCATGAACACGCGCGGCTTGCTGTCGGAGGGCTTGGCGCGCACGTCGTCGCTCAATGCCTTGAGGGCGCCGACGGGGTCGGCGGACTTGAGGAGTTCGGCGGCAGTCATTTTGTCGGTTCCTCGCATGGATTCGAGAGGCCCGCGACAGCGAGGCCCGTTCGGGAGCACCCGCGGAACCGGCTTTGCCGGGCCGCTGGGTGCGCCCCCCAGTGGGGGGAGGCGTCGAAGGCGCTTCGGGGGGCGTTCATACCTATGCCTCGACGAAGGTACAAGTTCTGACGGCGCCGCGCGCGCCGGTCTGCTGCTGCGGTGCCGAGCGCATCTCGAGCTTGCGGTAGCTGAAGAAGATGATGTCGCAGGGCCGCTTGGGCGAGCCGCCGGTGACGATCGCATGGCACTGCACGCGCGCGCCCTCCATCACGAACTCCAGGTGCGACTGCATGTCCTTCGAGCTGTCGCCGCCGGCCTTGAAGACCGAGACCGTGACCTTCAAGTCGGCGTCCTGGCTCTTGAGCAGGCTCGCGATCGAGGCGGTGGCGGCGTCGCAGTCACGGATCACGATGAACGGGTAGTTGCGCAGCTTGCCCTTGCTCGCGCCCGGCGGCACGATCACGTCGGTCTTGTACGAGTAGCCGCCGATCTCCATGCGCTGCTTGCCGTCCTCGTAGGTGCGCTTGGATTCACCCTCGATCGCCGAGCCCTTGCTCTCGATCATCATCGCGAAGTCGTTGCCCGACTGGCCCGAGAGGTGATCGAGCAGGCGCAGGGCCTCATCGGGGTCCAGTTTTCCGTCGTAAGTCCAGCTCATGTCGATCTCCTGATGGCAGAAAAGTAGGTGGGTGCGGTCATCGCGCGGCCGGGCCCTCGCCCGGCCAGCGCACCAGGGCGGCATAGGTCTGCCGCGCCTTGTCGGGCGCGGGCTGGCCGCGAAGCCGAAGCCCCGCCAGCCCGCCCGTGGCGGTGTCGAGCGGCGCGGCGCCGAAGAGCCGCGGCGCGGTGTGGGGGCCGGCCACGGTCGCGAGCACCAGCAGGCGCGCGCCGCCGGCCGACGCCAGCCACGGCAGCTCGAAGCGCTTGGCCGCGGGTGCCTCGCGCGTGCCGCGCTCGAAACGGTTGGTCGCGCCGGGGTCGTCGGGGTAGACCGCGCGCAGCGCCCCGTCGGCGTCGACGCCGACCACCACCATGTCGACCGAATGGCCGCTGGCATTGCGCACATGCAGCGCGGCACGCTCGCCGTCGCCGAGCGGCAGCAGGCCGCCTGCGCCCGCACGCAGCGCCGATTCGCTGCGCAGCAGGCGATCGCCCTGCCACACCTCGAGCACGGCGTCGAAGCCTTCGACCGGCGTGGCGCCCGCCTGGCCGATGGCGACCAGCCGGTTCCACCACTTGAGGCGCGCGAGCAGCGCGATGCGCCTGCGCGCTGCCGCGGCATTGGGCAGCAGCTGCGTGCCGGCGCCGAGCGCGGGCGAGAGCACCTCGATGCTGTGGCCGGCGGCGCCGAGGTCCGTCCAGCGCACCTCGGGCGCCTCGGCCGCATCGCCGCCCGCGCTGCCGAGCAGTGCGACCGAGGCGGGATAGTCGAGGTTCAGCCGCTGCTGCAGCTGCGGTTGGCCGCGCACGCGCAGTGCGAACGCGGCCGGTGCGGCGAGCGGCGACACGTTCCAGAGCGCGCCACCCGGCACGTCGCGCAGTGGCGCGGGCACCGGCAGGCGCGCGCTGTCGATGTCGGCCTGCGCCAGCCGCGACGGGGCGCTGCGCTGGGTGCCGTCGTCGAGCGTGGCGCTCACGCGCAGTTCCTGCGATGGCTGCACACCATCGATCAGTCCCGCCTGCAGCACGAGCTGGTCGCCGCTGCGCTGCGCGCGCCAGGCCGGGCGCGTGGACGCCGCGCCCGCGCCGTTGGCGAACAGCGGTGCATCGAGGTTGCCCTCGGCCACTGGCGAAGGCAGTTCGCGCGTGGGAAAGCGCTGCGCAAGCTCGTCGATGACCGGCGGATAGACCGAGAGCACGCCATCGAAGAGTTCGCGCCAGGTCGCGGGCCGGCGCTCGAGCGCGCCCGCCACGGCCCAGGTCAAAAGGCCCTGCGACCGCGCGTGGCGGCCCTGGCGCGGCAGCCGGAGCTCGGGCGTGATCTGGTGGCTTTCCGATGCGAAGAAGGCGACGTAGCGCGCCCGTGGCACGCGCTCGGACGCGGGCGGCGCGGGCACTGCAGCGACGGCGGGCGATGCGGCAGCGGCAGCGGCCTGCAGCTGCGCGGTGCGCAGCCCACGCCAGCGCACCTCGTCGTCGGGCGGGCCTTCGGCCACGGCCGGCGCGGCCGCGGTGCTGCGCGTCATCGAGGTGGCGGCGCAGGTGTCGAACACCGACCACACGAACACGTCGCGCGCGAGGAAGGCCTCCACCCAGGCGTCGAAGTCGACGTCGCGCATCCCGCCCGAGAGCGCGGCCTGCGCGCCCACGGTGCCGCGCACGTCGCGCGCGAGAAAGTTCTCGGCCAGGCCATCGGGCTCCTGGTAGCGCTTGGCCGCATCGCGCCAGCGCGTGCCATGCCCCGAGAAGTAGAGGAGCACGAAATCGCCGCTCTTCGACTGCGCGAGCAGCCGGCCAAGCGCCTCATGGATGGCGTGCGACGCGGGCAGCGCCGCGCCCTCGACGCCGTCGGCGAGCAGCACGATGTCGTTTGGCGCAAAGCCCTGCTTGAGCAGCGCGTCGCGCATCAGCATCACGTCGTTGCGCGGGGCCTGGAGCCAGAGCGATTGCGGCTGGTTGACGAGCTCGGAGACGCCGACGAGCAATGCGCGCTGGGCGGCGGCGGCCTGCGGTGCGAGGAGGAGCATGGCGGCGATCAGCAGCAGGCATTGCAGGAGTTGCGAAGCGATCGAGCACCGCGGGCCCCCACCCCTGCCCTCCCCCAGAGGGGGAGGGAGCAAGACGGGGAGCCGTGCGCCACGGGTCATGGCCGCTCCGTCGCGCGTGCGGCAGTCTCGACGAGCGGCGACGCAGCCAGCAACTGCAGGCTCTGCTCGACATCGGGCACGCGCAGGCGCCAGACGCCGTTGCTGCCCGGCCCACCCACCACTTCGGCCGACACCGCCTGCAGCAGCCGGTCGGCCTCGTCCACGCGCACGCCGTCCTTCCAGCGCACGACGAGGTCGGCACTCGCGGCGGCGGGCGCGGAGGGCAGGTTGCGGAAGCGCACCGCGTCGTCTTCATCGCCACGGCTGCCGAAGAGGCCAACGTTCTGCACCACCACGACCAGCGCGAGTACGCCGAGCGCGGGCCGCATCCAGCCCTCCGTACCGAACCAGCGGCGGATGCTGCCCCACCAGCCGCCTTCGGGCCGCGGCTGCGGCCTGGCGCGCGGCGTGCCCTCCACGGCCTGCGGCTGCAGCGCGGTGCCAAGCTGCGCCGCGGCGGTGCGGTAGAGCGCCTGGTAGTCGGCGCGCGGATCGTCGGCGCCGAGGGGGGTTCCGCACAGCACCGAAAACACGCCCCCCGCGGTGCGCAAGGCGATGTGGCCCGGCGCCGGCGCGATGCCGAGCGGCGCCTGGGCGGCCCATTCGTCGTGCACCGCGCGGATGGCGGCGAGCCGCGTGGCCGAAACCTCGCCGAGCACGCGCGCGCAGAGCTGCGGGCTCGGTTCGAGCGTGACCACGTTCCAGGCCTGGACCAGTCCGAAGGCGGGTTCGAAGGGCTCGTCCCCGGGCTCGAGCAGCACGTCGTGCGCGCCGGCCCAGTCGGCCTCGCTGGCGGCCATCCAGCCCTGCCACACGCTGCCCTGCACGCAGCGGTCGAGCAGCACGCCGAGCAGCCGACCTTCGTGCACCACGCTCACCAGCCGGCCTGGCGCCCAGCGCGCGGTGAAGGCGCGGCGTGCGACGGCCTCGCGGCGCGCCGCCAGTTCGGCGAGCGGCAGCAGCAGGTCGAGCACCGCGCGCGGCGCATCGGGCGGCGGCGCGGGCGTGGCGCGGTGCGGTATCGCGACGACGGCCGCCGTGTCGGCTGCAGGCGGCGCGGGCACGGCACCCGGCGCCTCGAACGCGCTGCGGATGACGCTGAGGGGGGGCCAGAGTTCGGTGGTCGGCATGGCGGTCTGTTCCTGAATGGCTATGTCTTCAGGCATAAGACGCTTCAGCGCCGAGGATTTTGAAAACCTGCAGGATCGCGGCCATGTTCTCGCGCTCGATCGCGATGCCCAGCGTCTGCTGCAGCCAGCCGCCGAGCCGGGTCTTGGCGTAGTCGGCCGTGAGCGCCTCGCGCTTGTGCACCAGGCCGAGCCGGCCCGCACGGTAGTGGTACGACGCAATGGCGTGGCGCGACGCGATGCCCGAGAGCCCGCCCTCGGCCTCCCTGCCGAAGCCTTCGCAGAGCAGCAGGCGTTCGGGTTCGTCGAGTTGCGCAATGAAGGCGCGTGCCGCCTGCTGCACCGCGGCGGCGCTCAGGCCGTGCTCCGCGAGGCAGGCGTCCATGTCCTCGTCGGCGCCGAGCGCCTCCTCGAGCTGTGCCTCGGTGACCTGGTCGCCGATCGAGAGCTTGCGCCGGAACGAACTCGCACGCGTGCAGTCGATCAGGTAGCGCCGGAAGTACGCGCACAGCGCGAAGGCGCTCGACGGCGCGCTGTGGCCCGCGCGCTCGTCGGCCTCGTCGGGATCGGCATCGAGCCGCAGCACCTTCACGTAGATGAATTGCGCCACCAGCTCCTGGCGGCCTTCGCCCAGCACCTGCAGCTCGGGCGGATTGCAGGCCACGAGCGCATCGCCCACGATGCGGTACATGGCGCCCATGTCGCTTGCGGACAGCGTCTGGCGCCGGCGCCAAAGGCGCACGAGCTCGGTGCTTTGCGCGGACGACAGCGTTTCCTGCATCACTGGCTCTCCCCCAGGCTTCGCGCACTGCGTGTCGCTTCGCCCTCCCCCTCTCCGGGGGCAACACCAGCGGCCCGGCAAAGCCGGTTCCGCGGTGTTTCCCGAAGGGGCCGCGCTGCGCGGGCCGCTGCAGGGACGGACTGGCAGGCGTTGTGCATCAATCGTCGACGCAAATGTCTTCAGTGGGCACCAGGCATTGCGGCAGGTCCGCGCCCACGGCCGCGCCGCGCGTGCGGATCCCCGAGGACGCGGCCGCCTGCGCCACCGCGAGTCCGCGCGGCAGCAGGATCCAGAGCTGGCCGCGCTCCTTCATGCGGCGCGCATTGGCTGCGGCCTGTTGGCCGTTGCCGAAGAAGTAGTCGGCCCGCACCGCGCCGCGGATCGCACCGCCGGTGTCCTGCGCAATGGTCAGCCGCTGCATCGGCTCGCCCGTGCGCGGCGTGCGCGTGGAGATGAACACCGGATAGCCGAGCGGCGTGCTGCGCGGATCGACCGCGATCGATCGGCCGGCCGACAGCGGCACGCCGAACGCGCCCACCGGGCCACCCTCAGGCGACTGCGACTCCTTGAAGAAGACGTAGCTCGGGTCGGTGATGCCCGAGCCGGCGACGCGGCCGGTCGCACGGCGCCCCGGCACCACCACCGCGCCGCTGGTCACGGGCCGCGCCAGCGTGAAGCCGCGGGTGCGGATCACGCCGGTCTCGACGCCATCGGTCTCGTCGTCATCGCCGTCATCGAGCTCCAGCTCGATCGACGAGCCGCGCACCTTGACCGCGCTGCGTGGCTTGCCGTTGGGCGCCTTGGCGATCGTCGGGCGGAAAGGCTGGCCGTTCTGCTCGGCATAGGCCACGCGCACGACCTCGCCGCTCGGCAGGCGGATGCGGCCCGAGCCCTGGATCTGCATCTCGTAGAGGGCGGTGGCGCTGCTCACGAAGGCCAGCACCTTGGCGTTGGGCGCGCCCTTGGTCTCGATCTCTTCGCGCGTGTAGTAGGGCAGCAGCTGCTTGCCCTCGACGCGCAGGCGCACCTTGCGGTCGAGCGTGTCGCGCGTGATCGCCGAGAGGTCGAGCGCATAGAGACCGGGCGCGCCCATGTCGCGCGTGCTGAGTCCCGTCTGCACCAGCACGTTGCGGCCCTGCACTCGCGCGGCGACCGTGCCGTTGCCGCGCGGCAGCTTGCGCGCGTCGGCGAACAGCATGTCTTCGGGCTGGCCGTACACCGGGTAGATGTAGGGCGGCGCGTAAGTGCGGCTGCCCGCGATCTCGGGCTCGAAGTAGCCCGTGACCACGCCGTCGGGCCGGCGGTCGTCGTCGCGGATCTGGTAGGCCGAGAACTCCTGCTCGAAGAAGCCGCGGATCGCGACGTCGTTGCGGCTGTCGACCCGGAGCGCGCGCGCACACACGTCTTTCCATTCGGCGCCGCGGCCCGTGAGCACCTTGCAGCTCGTGAGGAAGGCGGGCCAGCTCTCCGAGAAATCGTCGCGCCGCCAGCCGGGCACGGCATCGAAGCTGACCGCCGTGTAGGTGGCCAGCTGGGTGGAGAAGGTGCGCGCCTGGCCGGCCACGCTTGCGCCTGGCGGGGGCCGCGCGGGGGCGGGTGCAGGCGCAGGTGGGGCGGCGGCCACCACCGCGGACGCGGCGGGCGCGCTGGCGGGAGCAACAGCGGCCCCGTCGGCGCTGCGCCCGAAGTACGGCAGGTTGGCGCAGCCTGCCGCGAGCGCGGCGGCGGCCACGGTGGCCCAGCGAAGCGCGGGAACGAAGATCGGCGACCGTGTGTTCATGAAAGCCTCCATGTCGGCAGAAGAGGGCCCGGCGGGCCCTCCTCCTGCAGACGATTACTTCTCGACGATTTTGAAATTCGCGACGCCGTACGCGTCGTTGCAGGGGACGCCGGGCGCGCACATCGGCTTGCCCAGCAGTGGCGACGGTCCGGTGCCGCGGTTGGCCTCGAGCGCTGCCAGCACCGGCAGCGGGAACTGCGGGAACACGCCGTCGTTCTGGACGCCCGCGTTGCCGAAGTCGCGCTCGTGCTCGCTCACGAGCACCGCGAAATGGTTGGTGCCCGCGGGTCCGCCCGCGTTCATCGGCCAGGAAGCGCGCGGCAGCGAGAGCGCGTTGCCGGCCGTGAGCTTGTTGTGCTTGTCGAGCAGGTTCGGGAACAAGAGGAACATCTCGCCCCCGCTGGACAGCAGGAACACGTAGGCAAAGCCGTCGCGCTGGCTCTTGATCTCGAAGCCGAGGCGGTCCTTGCCGATCGCGACCTCGGCCTTGGCCGGCACCGCCGCCACACCGAAGCCCGGCGCCGCGCCGGCCGCGAGCGATCGCAGCGACTCGAGCGGCGTGCGGGGCTTCGGTGGAGGGGGCGGTGGCGGCGGCGGCGGCGGTGGGGCCTCGACGGCGCTGTCGCCCGTGTCGGCCGGCGGCGCGGGCGCCACGGCAACGGCCTGTCCTCCGCTGCCGCCATCGGCAGGCGCGTCGGCTGCGCCGCGCAGCCACCACCAGCCACCGGCACCCACCGCGGCAAGCAGCGCGACCGAGGCGATCGTGGCCACGGTCTTGCCGCTGCCGCCACCGCCGTCGGCGCGGCCTTGCGGCCGGGGTGCCGGTGCCGGTGCCATCGCCTTGCTGCCACGCCCGATGGTGGTCGGCAGATCGGCCTGGGCCATCGCGCCCGCGCCGGGCGATGCCGGCGAGGTGCGAGGCGTCGGCGCGATGCTGGTGCCGACTTCGAGATCGAGCGCCGCGCGCAGTTCGGCCATCGACTGCGGCCGCGCCTCCGGCCGCACGCCCAGCCCCGCGTCGATCGCCTGCAGCAGCCGCAAGCTGTAGCGCTCGCGCAGGATCTCGTTGCCCGCGAGCGGCACGTAGCTATCGGAAAGCAGCCGCGCCACCGAAGGCGGCGGCGCGCGACCGCAGACCGCCACGTGCATCACCGCCGCCAGCGCATAGACATCGGTCCAGGCGCCCTGCGACATGTCGGGCATTTCCGCGTACTGCTCGATCGGCGCGTAGCCCGGCTTGAGGATGACGGTGATCGCCTGCGTCTTGTCGGTGATCACGCGGCGCGCGGCGCCGAAGTCGAGCACCACGGGCCGGCCCGAGCCTTCGAGCAAGATGATGTTGTCGGGCGCGATGTCGCGGTGGTAGCAATTGGCACCGTGCATCACCGCGAGCGCCTGCGTCACGCCGTCCATGATGCGGATCAGCCAGGCCTCGTCCACGCCCGCGGGAATCGACACCAGCGCCTGGCGCAGCGTGTCGCCGCGGTAGAACGGCATCACCATGTAGGTGGTGCCTTTCTCCTGCCAGAACCGGTAGACCTTGAGCAGCGACGGATGGTCGAACTGCGCGAGCAGGCGCGCTTCGTTGATGAAGCTGCGCATGCCGAGATCGAAGGTCTCGCGGTGCCGCTCGGACAGCGGCACGACGGTGCCGTCCTGCTGGCGCGTGGAGAGCGAGGTGGGCAGGTATTCCTTGATGGCGACGACGCGCTCGAGCGTGTGGTCCCAGGCTTCGTAGACCACGCCGAAGCCGCCTTGGCCGATGACGCGCGTGATCTCGAATTCGGCGAGGCGGCTGGCTACGGGGAGGAGGCCGGCTTCGTGGGTGCCGGTGGCGGGGGCTGTGACGGGTGTGCCGGCGGTGATGACGGTGGCTGCGGTGTCGCCCAGCGTGGTCGGCGCGTCGGTCCGGCTGCTGACGACGCGGGTGCGGTCTTCTTCGTCTTTGTTGGAGTCGGTCATGGACGGGCTCCTTGTTGGCGCAGGCTGAGCGGTTGTTTCCCGGGGCCGGGGTGTCCGCCCGACGGCGGCCTCACTTTCTTTTGCTTCGCCAAAAGAAAGTAAGCAAAGAAAAGGCGACCCCGCTGTCTGCGACCCCTTCGCTGCGCTACGGGGCAACCTGCGGTGCTCGCGTTTCGCGGGGTCTCGCAGAACTCGCTTCGCTCAAACAGCTGCGAGCCCTGATCCGCGAAACACTCCGCTCCTCGGCGCAGCCAGAGGGGACTTGGAGACCATGCGGGCCGTCGCTGCGCTCGGCCCCCGGCGCAAGCGAGCACGCTGCGCGCGCTCGCGTTGGTGGCCGAGCGCAGCGATGGCCCGTCGGTTCCCCACCCCCTTCTGGCTGTGCCGAGGAGCGCAGGTGGAGGCGGGATCAGGGCCGCAGCTGTTTGAGCGAAGCGAGTTCTGCGGACCCCCGCCGGAGCCGAGCACCGCAGGTTGCCCGTAGCGAAGCGAAGGGACACAGACAGCAGGGTCGCCTTTTCTTTGGCTACTTTCTTTTGGCGAAGCAAAAGAAAGTAGCTCGCCCGCCGGGGCGAGACCCGGCCCCGGCAACGAAAACGAGCAACCCGCCTCATTCCCGCCCCCCGAGAAACAACGCCTCGAAGGCCTCATCGCGCGGCAACCCCCGAACCAGCATCCGCATCGAATCGTCTACAGCAGGATCCGCCATCCAGAGCGACTCCCCCGCTGCAGGCATCGCCAGCGAACCAGCCGCCGCCCCCGAGACGAAACCCGAAGCAAACACCCGCCCCAGCACGGCATCGAACCGCAACGCATCGAGGTCGCCGTCGAGCCCTTCGAGCGCGGCCCGCGTCGCACAGGCCCACCATGGCAGCCCCGCCGCGAGCGACGCAGACGGCACCGCGACGGTGAACGGAAAGTACCGCCCCACCCCATCGACCGACGGCATCATCACGCCGATCCAGCCGTCCTCACCGGCCACCCCCGGCCCGAGCGCAAAACACCAGACCGGCGCCTCGAGGTAGTGCGATGTCCAGTCCGAATGCCGGTCGCGCAGCCGCGCGAGCCCCTGCTGCAGCCACGGGTCCCACGCATCGCGAAACGACGCGGGCAGCCGGCGGTGCGCGAAGTCGCCCATGCCCGGCAACTTGCCGAACCATCCGGGCAACGCTGCGGCCTCCATCGTCATCATCAGAGGCCCTCCGGACAGGAGAACTCGCGCAGTTCCTTCAAGCGGATCGGATGCTGCACGCTGTTGGTCGTCACCTCGAAGCGCGTCTTGCGCGGGCCGATCTGGAAGGTGATGAAGAACTTCTCGGGCGCATCGCCGGCCTCGAGCTGGCCGTCGTCGAGCGCGCGGAACAGCGCCCACGGCCCGTCGACCGCCGCGCCCGAACTTCCGGTGGCCGAAGGCGGGCTGACCTGGATGCGCACCTGGTTGCTGCCCTTCGGGCCGGGCCACTGCACGGCCATCGGCACCACGGGGCCGTGCGCGTACTTCACGAGCTGGCCGTCCACGTCGAGGATGAACTGCGTGATGCCGGCGTCCATCTCCACCGGCTTGAAGTCGAGCCGCATCGACGGCCCGCGGCCGCCGGCACGGAAGAAGATGTCCTTGATGCGCGCGGCGCGCTCGAACTGCGCCAGCGCCTGCGTGGTGATGGCGCCGCGCTCGGCCACGGGCTTGTAGCGCCACGGCCGGGTGCTGGTGTCGACCAGCGATGCGAGCCGCTTCTGGAAGAAGTCGTCCATCAGCCCGCCGGCGCCGAACATCTGTCCGAAGTCCTCGGGCAGCACGTCGCGCTTGCTGCTGCCCACGAACGGATAGCGCCCGGCGATCGCGCGGTTGCAGAACTCGGTCACGGGGCGCAGGTCCTGGCTCAGGTTGCCGCGCTCGGCGACCTGCGCCTGCGCGGCGCCGGTCTGGCTCAGGTTCTCGACCATGGTGCGCACCGGCTCGGGCAGGCGCCCCGCATCGGACTTGAGCTTGCCGGCCACGTCGCCGGGCGGCGGCGAGGTGCGGCCCTTCACGGCCGTGTCGACCGCGTTGAGGTACACGTAGACCTCGTTGAAGAGCTTCAACGCATCGTCGAGCGGCGCGGGCTGGCCCGGCGCCACGGGCGTGACGAGGCGGCGCAGCGGCTCGAAGCGGTCGTCGACGATGCTCTCGATGCGCTTGCCGCTGGCCACGGGCCGGGTCGGATCGCCGCCGAACAGGTCTTCGAGCCCCTTGCGCGTGCTCGCGACGGTGGCGCTCGCCTTGCTCACCACGTCCTTGGGCTGGTCGGCGGGGATCAGCGTGGTTTCCTTCACCACCGCGCGCAGGAAGTTCGCAAGCGGCGAGCCCACGCCGGAGAGGATGCGCGCGGCCTCGATGTTCTTCTCGAGCCCGGTGACGCGGATCAGCCGCACGTCGGCCAGCAGCGCCTCCCACTGCTTGACGTACTCGGCCAGATACAGCCGGCGCACGCGATCGGTCAGCGCGCCGATCGCCGCCGCGTCGCGCAGGCG
Source organism: Variovorax sp. Soil_C_39 (assembly GCF_057656815.1). Taxonomy (NCBI): domain Bacteria; kingdom Pseudomonadati; phylum Pseudomonadota; class Betaproteobacteria; order Burkholderiales; family Comamonadaceae; genus Variovorax; species Variovorax sp. Soil_C_39. Next base: position 288,792 of record NZ_JBDGJQ010000006.1, on the reverse strand, counting down.
GTCGGTGGCGCTGCGGTCCTGGCCGAGCACCCACGGGTCTTCCTGCGCGAGCAGGCCGGTGAGCACCACCACCTCGTTCTGGAAGCGCTTGTGGTAGCCGTCATAGGTGAACATGCCCGGCACGCCTTCGGTCAGCGGCTTGCCGCTGATGCGTTCGAACACCAGCGGCGCCGAGGGGCCTGCGGCGGCGGCGATGCTGAACGCCGGAATGTCCTTGGTGGCGCGCTGGCGCTTGAGGCGGCTGAACACGCGCTGCTCGAGCGGGTAGCTTGCAAGCATCGCGCGCACGCTGCGCACCAGGTTGTCGTCGATCTTGAGCGGCGAGCGCGGCGGGCCCTGGGCGATCAGCACGTCGAGCTGGCTCTCGAGCGCCAGGCGCTGGTCCTCGGGAATGCCGCGGTCGAGGCTGCGCGCCCAGTCGAGCGTGATCCAGGCCTTGAGCGCCTCGGCATCGAAGTGCTCGGGCTGGTAGAGCATCAGGTAGCTCTTGAGGGCCTCGTAGGTGTATTCGAGGTTGTCCCGCTGCGCGGTGCGCAGCTGGTCCTCCACACGCTTGGCGATCTGCGGCAGGAAGGCGTCGTTGAGCGCGCGCTGGTGCGTGAGCATGGCGGCGGCGTCGAGCTTGTCGCCCTGGTACAGGCCCAGCGTCATCGCGAGCGGTGCCTCGCCCTGGCGGTTGTCGGGCGTCTTCCAGATGTCGCGCAGGCCTTGCAGCACCGGCGCCACCTCGACCAGGTTCTGCACCCGCGACGGCAGCGCCGCGAGCGCCTGGCGCGCGGGCTCGACGCGTGCCTCGACCGAGCGCAGGTAGTCCATGTTCTTCATTGCGCTCCACCCCCAGCCCGCGAGCAGCCCGAGCGTGACCAGCGTCATGGCCGCAACGCCGGCCATGCGCAGCGTGTGGCGGCGGCGCTCGAGCTTCACGTTGGCGCCGGCCAGGCGCTGCTCGGGAAACACCACGTCGCGCAGCAGCGCGGTCAGGAAGTAGCTGCGCCCGCTCGACTTCTGCGGCGCGAGCATCGCGCGCTCGATGCCGAAGCTGCGCGAAAGGCTGCCCATCACGCGGTCGATCGGGCTGCCCTCCTGCGTGCCGCTGGTGAAGTAGACGCCGCGCACCCACGGCGGCTGCGCAAAGCGCGAACCGGTGAACACCTGCTCGAGCAGGTCCGACAGCATTCCGCCGACCGAACCGAACTGCGCCGGAAAGCCGAAGATCGCGGCGCGGCGCGTTCCGTCGGTCTCGCGCTGCATGCGCGGGATCAGCCCGTCGTTGATGCGGTTGTGCAGCAGCCCGAACTCGCGGTGGAACGCGGCGGACAGGCCCTTCTCGTCGGCCTGCACGTTTTCGTCGGCCGCGAGCGTGAAGCCGAAAACCTGCGCGCGCTGTTCCTTGCCGAGGTCGTCGAAGTAGTCGGTGAAGCCGTAGAGCAGGTCGCTCTTGGTGACGAGCACATACACCGGCAGCCGCGTGACGAGCTTCTCGTCGAGTTCGAGCAGCCGCGCCCGGATCGACGCGGCGAGCTGGCTGCGCTGTTCGGGCCCCTGGCTCAGCAGGTCCGCGACGCTCACCGTGAGGAACACGCCGTTGAGCGGGCGACGCGGCCGCACCTTGCGCAGCAGGCCCAGGAAGCCCTCCCACGCGCTCTTGTCCTCGGCCTGGTGGCTGTCCTGCGTGGTGTAGCGGCCCGCGGTGTCGATCAGCACGGCCTCGTCGGTGAACCACCAGTCGCAGTTGCGCGTGCCGCCCACGCCGCGGATCGCGCCGGGGCCGAACTTCTCGGCGAGCGGAAAGCTCAGGCCCGAGTTGACCAGCGCGGTGGTCTTGCCCGCGCCCGGTGCGCCGATGAACACGTACCACGGCAGGTCGTACAGGTAGCTGCCGCCCGAGATCGAGAGCCAGTCGCGCCAGCCGGGCTTCTTGCCCGCAGCATGCAGCCGCATCTGCTTGAGCGTGGCCACGGCCTCGGTGAAGCGGGTGTCGAGGATCTTCTGCTCGCCGTCGACGGGCGCGCCGGCCTTGGGCGCAGGCGGCTTCATGAGGCCATCGGTCAGGAACTGGCTCGCACGGCGCGCGCGCCAGCGACGCCACAGCACGCGCAGCACCACGGCGAGCACGACGAGGCCGATCAGCACGCCGCGCGAGAGCTCGGTCTCGAGCGGCGCCAGTTCGCCGATGCGCACGAGCGGGCCGATCCACCAGATCAGCAGCGCGACGACCACCAACGCCACCAGCGTCAGCAGCAGCGGGCTGAACACCAGACCGAATAGCTTCTTGATCATTTCGTCACCCCCGCCGCAGCCACCTGCTCGGGCCCGGCCAGCAGCACGATCTCGACGCGCCGATTGCGCGCGCGGTTCGCCGGCGAATCGTTGGGCGCCACCGGTTCGGCATCGGCCTTGCCGTCGGAGCGCATGCGCGCCGGCTCGACCAGCGTGGTGAGCGCGCCGCGCACCGCATCGGCGCGGGCCGCCGACAGATGCCAGTTCGACGGATAGCGTAACGACCGGATCGGCTGGTTGTCGGAATGCCCGGTGATGAGCACGTCGCCCTTCACCTCGGCCAGCGCCTGGCCGATGCGGCGCAGCACCGGCAGCGAACTCGCCATCGGCTCGGCGCTGCCGGAGCCGAAGAACGAATCGCCGCGCAGGCGCACCGTGCTGCGGTCGGCCTCGTCGGTCACGGTGACCAGGCCCTGCTTGATCTCGGGCTCGAGAAAGCGCGCGAGCCGCGGTGCCTTGGCCGGCGTGGCCGGCGGCGCGATCTGGATGTTGGGAACGCGCAGGCTCGAGACGGCCGCATAGGTGGTGTCGGAGCGGTGGTTGAGCGCGAGCCGCAGGCCGAACCAGGCCAGCGCGAGCAGCAGCGCGAAGCCGGCCGCGAACACCCACAGCGGCAGCGATTCGCGCAGCCGCACCATGCCCGCACCCTGGCCGCGCCAGTGCGGCGAGAGCTCGGCCTCGAGCGGCGGACGGTCCTTGGCGATCAGGTCGGCCAGGCGCTGGCGCACCGAGTCGAGCTGCGCGCGGCCGTTGTCGACCACACGGTAGCGGCCTTCGAAGCCGAGCGCGAGCACGCTGTAGATCAGCTCGAGCAGATGGCGGTGCGTGGGCACGTCCTGCGCGAGCTTGGCGAGCAGCTGGAACACCTTCTCGCCGCCCCAGGTCTCGTTGTGGAACTGCACCAGCAGGCTCTGCTTGTTCCAGCCGGCCTGCACGCCCCAGGGCGTGTTGGCGACCGCCTCGTCGAGCGAGGTGCAGAGCACGTAGCGCGCCGCCAGCACCGTCTCGTTGGCGATGCCCGCGCGGCGTGCCGCGGTATCGAACCGATTCACCTCCTCGGCGGTGGAGGCCCTGAGCGCGGGCACGTTGGGCGGCTGCGCCAAGTTGCGCAGCTTGGCCGTAAGCACCAGCAGCTTGCCCGCGGCCGAGACCAGCGGATTGAGCAGCCCGATCTCGCCGACCTCGGCCGGTGCGGGATCGCTCGCGGGCATGAATGGCGGCGGCGCGGCCGCGGCCGGCGCACTGCCCGCCGGCGTGCGCGGCTTGGGCTTGATGACCGTGCGCTCGGACTCGAACGCCGCGAAGGGGTCGGGAGTGGTCATGATCTGATGGCCCAGAAAGCCAGGTCGAGGCCCGGAAAGTCGCCCGCGATGTGCATCGCGATGCCGCCCGACTGTTCGAGCTGGCGCCACAGGTCGCTGTTGCGCGTCTCGAGCTCGAAGTAATTGGCGCCCGCATGGAACGGGATCTGGCGCGGCGCCACCGGCAGCGGCGTGAGCGTGACGCCCGGCAGCGCGAGGTTCACCAGGTCGCGGATGCGCTCGACCGGCCCGATCTTGACCTGCGTCGGAAAGCGCGCGCGCAGCGCCTCGCTCGGCATGTGCGCGTTCACGGCGAGCACGAAGGTGGCGTTGCGCTGCAGCTCCACGTCGGCCACCACCGCCACGCGCACGCCGTGCTTGCGGTCGTGCAGGTCGATGCGGATCGCCGACTGCTCGAGCACCATCGAAAGGCTGCGCCGCAGGTCGTCCATGAGCGGACGGAAGCTCATCGCAAGGTCGTCGTGGACGTAAGGGCCGAAGCGCGTGACGCGGCGCGAATCGCGAAAGCTCGCGAGATCGCCGGCCAGCCCGAGCGCCTGCGCGAAGAACTCGCGCGGATGCAGCATCGCGCTCTTCGCCAGGTGCGCGAACACCGCCTCGTTGCGGTTCACGGTCTGCAGCAGCATGAAGTCGGCGATCTCGGCCACGCCGCCGGTTCCGCCCTGCGTCATGCGCCCGGCCAGCGCCTCGCCGCGCTGGCGCAGCAGGCCCAGCAGTTCGTCGAGCCAGGAACGGATCACCGCATGGGCCGCCACGTCGAGCAGCGGCGGCAGCATCGCGCGGTCGAGCTGCACCTGGTTGTCGACGCGGCGCTCGACCACGCGCGCCACGCCCAGCGTGGTCCAGGCATCGGTCGCCTCGCTCGCCCGCATCAGGCGCGTATGCAGCTGTCCGAGTTGCAGCATCGCGGTGCGCTCGCCGGCGGTGTTGGAGTCGGGCACTTCCGACTCGAGCACGCGGTGGCGCACCAGCTCCTCGTATTCCTCGGCATCGGCCTCGCGCGCACCGGCGCGGCGCAGCGGCAGCGCAAGCACCACGGCCTCGTCGCGCATGGTGGATGGAATGTCGATCGGCTCGGGCAGCGGATCGACCGCCGGCATGTCGAACACCGTGCCGTCGCCGAAGATGCCGACCGCGCGCACCAGCGCGAGCTTGCCGAGCGTGAGCGCCGCGGCATCGATCTCGACCTCCGCAAAGCCCCAGGCGTACGGCGTGGTCGAGCGCAGCAGCACATGCCGCGCATGGTCGCCATGACGCTCGCTTTGCTGCAGGTGCTGGGGCTGCAGCAGCATCCCCTCGCTCCAGACCACTTTTGTTCGCCAACTCATCCGCACTCCGTCAAAGGCAAGGGCTGCCCGAAGAGCTGGGAGTTTCCGGCGCGGCGCGCGGCGGGCAAATCCGCCTAACGGCCTAGACGCCGGGTTTTGGAGCTACGGCGAAGGGAGTAGTGGCGGCGTTTTTTTGGGGCTCAGCGCGCTGCGGTGTCGGTGCTCGCCGCGCCGAGCCGCTCGCGCCGGCTGCGGTAGGTCTGCTCGATGCGCTGCAGGCGCCGCGAGCGCGAGGCCTCGTCGACCCACGCCGCGGCCATGGCGTGCTGCCTGCCGAGCTGGTGTTCGAGCTGCGCCTGCGGCAGCAGTGCGCTGTTGTCGGCCGCGGCGTAGCCGTAAGCCGCGCGCAGGTTCTTGAGCACCTCCTGCTCGGGCTCGGCGCGCGGCCCCTTGCCCTGGCCATAGTTCACCAGGAAGGCCTGCACCCTGGCCTGGAATGCGGCCGGGTAGCTGCGACGCAGCACCATCAGCGCGCCCGGCGGCGGGCCCGATTCCCACACGACGTGCAGCCGTGCGGCCTCGACCGGAAACTGCTCCCTGAAGCGTTCGAAATCCGTCGTGTTGTTGGTCGCCACGTCGGCATCGCCGTTGGCGACGGCCAGCGCCGTGGCCTGGTGGGTGCCGATGATCTCGCCGCGAAAGCGGGTTTCCATCGCGATGTCGTGCGGCAGGAAGAGCTGGCTTTGCGGCACCTGAAAACCGGTGACCGACCGGCTGTCGCCGCGCGCGAGCCGCCAGCGCTCGGGCTCGGCGAGCACCGCCTCGAGGGTGCGGGGCTCGCCGCTGCGGCGCGTCAACAGCACCGCGCGGTGCGTCGGCATGCCGGGGCGGCGCGCGATCTGCGCCACCACCGTCATGCGCCGCTGCATCACCGCGTCGAGCGCGATCTTGGCCGACAGGAACGCCATGTCGATCTCGTCGCGCTGGATGGCCCGGTCGAGTTCCGCGTACGACGCGACCGAATGCACGCTCACGGGCACGCCCAGCGCGCGTGTCATGTCGTCGAGCAGCGGCATCCACAGCGCCCGCGACTCGACCGCGCCGCCGAGCGGCAGCACGCCGAAGCGCACCGGGCGGGCGGGCACTTCCGTGCGCTCGGCCTGCGCCGCCGGTGCCGCACAGGCCGCCACCAGCGCGAGCCCCGCCGCCAACAGGCGCGGGGCGAGCAGAAAGCGTCGCAAGGCCGAGCCCGGCATGGTCATCGACCGGGGAGCGCGTCCTGAAGGGCGGCGGACTGCTCGGCGTAGCTGCGGTCCAGGCGCAGGAGGCGTGCCTGGCGCGCGGCCTCGTTGACCCATTGCGCGTTCATGGCGTTCTGCTTCGCGAGCTGGTGGGCCAGGTTGGCGGCGGGCTGCAGCGAACTGTTGTCCGCGGCCACGAAGCCCGCCAGGTCGTGCAGCGACTTGAGCACCGCGCGCTCGGCATCGCCCTGCGGCCCTTTCGCGCGGCCGTAGCCGACGAGGAACGCCTGCACCCGGCTGCGCAGCTCGGGCGGGTACGCGCGCCGCATCACGATCTGTGCATGGGGAATGAGGTCCGACTCCCACAGCACCTGCAGCCGCTTGGCCTCGGCCGGAAAGCGCTGCTTGAAGCGCTCGAAATCGGCCGTGTTGTTGGTGGCCACATCGGCCTCGTTGTTGGCCACCGCGAGCGCCGTGGCCTGGTGGGTGCCCACGATCTCGCTCAGGAAGCGCGTCTCCATGGCGATGTGGTTGGGCAGAAAGAACTGCAGCTGCGGCACGATGAAACCCGACACCGATTGCCGCTCGGCGCGCGCGAGGCGCCAGCGCTCCGGTTCGGCCAGCAGGCTCTTCAGGGTGTTGAAGGGCGGGGCGCGGCGCGCCAGCAGCAGCGCCCGGTAGCCGGGCAGGCCATCGTGGCGCACCACCTGCGCCACGACCTTCATGCGGCGCTGGGTCACGGCGTCGAGCGCCATCTTTCCAGACAGGAACGCCATGTCGACCTTGTCGTCGCGGATGGCCTGCTCGAGCGCCTCGTACGAATTGACCGAAAGCACGCTCACCGGCCGCGCGATGGCCCGGCTCAGCTCGGCGAGCAGGGGGTCCCAGTCGCTGCGCGACTCGAAGGCACCGCCGAGCGGCAGGATGCCGAAGCGCACCGGCGACTCGGCTGGCTGCACGGGCTCGGCCGCGGCCAGCAGCGGCAGGCCGGCCGCGAAGGCGATCGCTGCGGCGCCCCGGCGCAGCCAGGCGGCGGCCTGCCCTAGGAGGCAGCGGCGACGGCAACGTGGGAAGGCCAGCATGATCGGACGGGAAGACAACGTGGCGCCAACGCGGGTCAGCGGTCTAACATGAGCGGAAGCGGACGCAATTAGATATCAAATACACAAATAGGCGGCATTTTCGCGATGTTTTTCCTCCTTTCTGCCCAACCAAGGTGCCCATGGGCTTGACTTCCAGGCGCTGGATACACCCATGAAATGGAACTTCCGCGTCCTGCGCGGGCTGGCCCGCCTCACTTTCGCGCAGCAGCTGATCCTGCTGGCGATGGTGCCGGCCACGGCGGCCACGCTCGCGGCGATCACGGTGCTGACGCGGCAGCACCTGGACAACCTGACCGAGTTGATGCGTGCCAATGCGCAGACGGTGGCGCTTCAGGTCGCCACGGCCGCGCAGGCGCCGCTGGTGCGCATGGATCGCCGAGCGCTGCAGCGCACGGCCCAGTCGGGCACTTACCAGCCGCATGTGCAGCAGGTGCAGATCTGGTCCGAGGACGGCGAGATCGTCGCCAACTCCGAAACGGTCGACCGCGCGCGCGGCGATGGCCTGCAGGTGGTGGTGCCGATCGTGAGCGACGAAGGCCAGCCGGGCGGCAAGGTGATGGTCGAGATGAGCCTCGAAGCGGTGCAGCAGGCGCGGCGCTCGGTCTGGCTCAACGTGGTGCTGGTGCTGGCCACCAGCCTGGTGGGCGTGGGCCTGGCCGGCTGGTGGGCCGCGCGCCGCATCAGCGAGCCGATCCGCGCGCTCGGCAAGGCCGTCGACCGGCTCGGCGCGGGCGAGTCCGCGAGCGTGACGATCGAAGGCACCTCCGAGGTACGGCATCTGCAGCACGGCTTCAACCAGGCCGCGCGTGCGCTCGCCGAAAGCCACCGGCTGCTGCAAAGCCGCATCGCCGATGCCACCGCCGAACTCGCGCGCAAGAACCAGCAGCTCGAGGTGGCGAGCCAGGCCAAGACCCGCCTGCTGGCCGCAGCCAGCCACGACCTGCGCCAGCCGCTGCACGCGCTCACGCTGTTTTCCGACGGGCTCGCCAACGGCGAGACCGACCCGGTGCGGCTGCAGCGCATCGGCCACATCCGCGAATGCGTCGATTCGCTCGACCGGCTGTTCTCTGAACTGCTGAACCTTTCGCAGCTCGACGCGGGCGTGCTGCAGCCGCAATGGGCCGAGTTCGCGCTCGACCAGCTGTTCGACGAGATCAGCCGCAACTTCCGCCCGGTCGCGGAGCAGCAGGGCCTTCGCCTGGTGGTGCGCAAGACCGACCTCTGGGTGCGCTGCGACTACGTGATGCTCTCGCGCATCCTCAACAACCTGGTGTCCAACTCGCTGCGCCACACGATCGAAGGCGGTGTGCTGGTCGGTGCGCGACGGCGCGGCAAGGGCGTGCGCATCGAGGTGGTCGACACCGGCGTGGGCATCGCACCGCAGCACCAGGCGCGCGTGTTCGAGGAGTTCTACCAGGTCGAGCCCACCGGCCGCAATGCGCCGCGCGGCCAGCGCGGCATGGGCCTCGGGCTCGCCACGGTGCAGCGGCTGGCCGAGCTGCTCAACACGCGCGTCGAACTCACGTCGCGGCCGCAGAAGGGCACCTGCGTGCGGGTGCTGGTGCGCTCGGCACCGGCCGCGCTCGCGGCACCCGTTGCGCCCTCCGCGACGGGCGCGGCCGAGGACGACGACGCCGGCCTCGCACCCCTGCGCATTCTCGTGATCGACGACGAGCGCACCATCCTCGAAGGCCTCTCGGTGGTGCTGACGAACTGGGGCGCCGAAGTGATGGCGGCCCAGACCCGCGCCGAGGCGCTCGCGCTGGCCGACACATGGGCCGAGCCGCCCGACGTGGTGGTGAGCGACCTGCTGCTGCAGGGTGGCGACAACGGCCTCGGCGTGATCGCCGCGCTCGAGCGCCATCCGCGCGGCATCGGCGCCGCCACCGCACGCCTGCTCGTGACCGGCGAGACCAAGCCCGACCGGCTGCGCGAAGTGGCGGAGGCCGGCATCGCGGTGCTCTACAAGCCGGTCTCGCCGCGCGTGCTGCGGCAGGCGATCCTGGCGCAGCGGGCGGCGGTGATGCAGCAGGCAGGCCGAGGCAGCGGCTGACCGTCGGGCATAGGCCAGGCGGCCGATGCGGCGCGGCCTTCCGTCACGCTCCCGCCGCACGCCGGGCGTCGACATAAGCCCTCCGCCTTATCGCGCGAACCAGGGGCCTTCCGTACATTGGGGTTCTGCCCTTGCCGCAGAAGTCATCCCCATGCCTGTTGCCGTGAACCCTTTCATCTCGTTCCTCCGGAAACGGCTGCGGCATTGGCGCGTCCGCCTCGCGCTGGCCCTGTGCATGGCGCCGTTCGCCGCCGTGGCCGCGGGTGCCGCCGGGCTCACGGTGCTGATGGGCGACGAGGTGCCTGCGCATACCGAATTCGTGCAGCACATGCGCGCCGCGCAGGCGCCCGGCGGGCGCTTCGAGCTGGTGCGGCTTTTGCCCGGCGCGGCCGATGTAGCGCAGTCGGGCGTCGAGAGCGCCGTGGCCGCAGCGGGCGCCGAGCCCGAGCGCGCGGTGAACGCCGGCGTGCGCACGCGCAGCCTGCGCACGGCCACGCCGGCCCCGGCCGACACGAGCCTCACGATGGCCGTCGGCGCGCCCGCTGCGCGCGCCGCGCTCGATCGCCCGGGCCAGCAGCCGCTGCTGCTCGCGATGCTGAGCCGGCTCGAGTACGAGAACCTGCGCGCCAGCGCCCCGGCGCTGCGGCGCGGCGACCGGCGCGTGGGCGTGCTGCTGCGCGACCCGGCCATGGCCGACCAGTTGGCGCTGGTGGCCGCAGTGCTGCCGAACAAGCCGCGCCTCGGCGTGGTCGCCACGCCCGAATCCGAACCGCTGGTGCGCGATCTGCAGCGTGCCGCGGCCCAGGGCGGCCAGCCCGCGTGGGACCTGCAGGTCGAATACGCGCCCGACGCGCGCTCGCTGGCCGCGGCGCTGCGCGCGGTGGTGCCGCGCAGCGACGCTCTGATGGTGCTGCCCGACCTGATCGGCGACAACCAGGCGGCCACGCTGGCGGTGCTTCGCGCGGGCGCGAGCGCGGGGCTGCCGGTGTTCGGCGCGAGCGAAGGGTTGGTGCGATCGGGCGGTCTGGCCGCGGCCGTCTCGACGCCCGCGCAGCTGGCGCAGCAGGCGCAGCTGCTCGGGCAGAAGCTCGCGGGCCACGGCAGCAGCGCAAGCAACCACGTCCCGCTGGTGGAATCGGCCGCGCCGCCGTCGGTGCGCGTCAACGCCACGGTGGCACGCGGACTCGGGCTTCGCTTGCCGCAGGAGCGCGACCTGACCGAGCGGATCACCGCCACGCGATGAGCGACGTGGTGCCGTCCGAAGGCGCGCAGTCCGCGCACCCGCCGCCGCCTGCTTCACCATCGTCCGCGCCCACGCTACTGGTGCGCGGCAACCTGCAGCGCGACCTGTTCCGGCTCGGCGTGGTGCCGTGCGCCGCAGTGGCGCTGGCGCTCACCGGCTGGTTCACCCACCACCGGCTGCAGACGCTCGAGGCGGCCTTCGACGCCGAGGGCCAGGCCGTGGCACGCCAGGTGGCCGCGATGTCGGACCTGAGCCTCTATGCGGGCGACGTGCCGGCGCTGCAGAACGTGGCGAATGCTGCGTTGCGCGGCGGGCAGGTGATGCGCGTGGAGATCAGCAACAGCGCCGGCGTGTACGTGACGGCCGGGCCCAGGACCTCGCCGCTCGCTCAGCTGCGCATGTTCACGTCGCCGGTCACGCTGCGCGAAGCCTCGCGCGCCAGTGCCTTCGCGCCCGCAGGCTCGACGGCCGCCGGCGACACCCCGATCGGGCTGGTGCAGACCTTCCGCGACACCACGGCCTATGCGCGCGAGCGCAGCCGTTCGCTCATCGCCGGCATCGGCATCGCGCTGGTCGCGCTGCTCGCGGCCTGGGCCTCGGTGCGCCACATGGCGCGCACCGTGGCGCGGCCGCTGCGCCGCGTGTCGCGCACCGTGGCCGCGCTGGAGGCAGGGCATTTCGAGGCGCGCTGCGGCGTGGGCGACGGCGGCGGCATCGCGTCCGCACAGGCGCCCTCCGCCGGTGCGCACGAGCTCGCGGTGCTCGCGCGCGACATCGACCGCCTGGCCGAGCGCCTGCAGCACAACCGGCAGGTGAGCGAGGAACGCGTGCGCGAAGCCACCGCGGTGGCGCTGCAGCGCATGGCCGAGGCCGAGCAGGCGGCGCTCTCCCGCGCGCGCTTTCTCGCCGCTGCGAGCCACGACCTGCGCCAGCCGCTGCATGCCATGGGCCTGTTCATCGACGGCCTGCTGCCGGGCGCCAGCGCGGCGCAGCGGCCGGCCATGATGCGCCTGCAGGAGAGCACAGAGTTCATGGGCGTGCTGCTCGACGACCTGCTCGAGATCTCGCGCCTCGATGCGCAGGTGCTGACACCCGCGATCACCCGCGTGTCGCTGGCCGCATTGTTCGACCAGCTCGATGCGCAGCATGCCGCCACGGCCGCCGAGAGCCGCGTGCGGCTGCGCTGGAGCGACCGCGGTCTGGTCGTGCGCAGCGACGCGGCGCTGCTGCAGCGGATCGTCGGCAACCTGGTGTCCAACGCATTGCGCCATGCGCCGCCGGGCGGCACGGTGCTGGTGGCTGCGCGCCGCGGCCGTGCCGACGATGGCGGCGACGGCGTGCGCATCGAGGTGCGCGACAACGGCGTGGGCATCGCGCCCATCCACCAGGGGCGCATCTTCGAGGAGTTCTATCAGGTGGCCAACACCGAGCGCGACCGCCGGCGAGGCTTCGGGCTGGGGCTGGCGATCTGTGCGCGCATCGCCACGCTGCTCGGCACCCGCATCACCGTGCGCTCGGCACTGCAGGCCGGCAGCACCTTCGCGCTGACGCTCCCGGCGGTGCAGGCCGCCGAGGCGAGCACGCCCGAGGAAGAGCCCGCACCGGTGCCCGCGGCGCCCCTTGCGGGGCTGAACTGCATGGTGGTGGACGACGATCCGGCGATCCTCGACGGCAGTCGCGCGCTGCTCGAGCAGTGGGGCTGCCGCGTCGAGTGCATCGCCACCGGCGCCGAGGCGATCGCGCGGCTCGGCACGGGCGACCTGCGCTTCGATGCGGTACTGTGCGACCTGCAGCTCGCGGGCGACGGCGACGGCATGGACGTGATCGCGGCGGCGAAGCGGCTGCAGCCCGATGCGCTCGCGGTGCTGGTCTCGGGCGCCACCGGCCCCGAGGTGCTGCAGCGCCTGCGCCGCGGCGGCGTGATGCTGTTGACCAAGCCGGTCGCGCCGGCCAAGCTGCGGGCGCTGCTTTCCACGCGGCGCCACGCACCGGCCTGAAAGGATCGCCATGCTCGACACCGACGCGCTGAAGACCATCCGCCCCTTCATCGCCACGCCGAGCCACAGCGGCTCGATGACGAGCGACTACGTGCGCAGCCTGCTCGGCCTGGTCAATGCCGCGTGGCAGCACGGCTTCGCGTTGCAGGCACGCTTTCTCGATGGCGACAGCCTGATTCCGCGCGCGCGCAACCGGCTGGTGGCGGAATTCATGGCCGACGCACGCTGGACGCACCTGTTCTGGATCGATGCCGACATCGGCTTCGCGCCCGAAGACGCGCTGCGCCTGCTGTGCGCGGGCCGACCGGTGGTGGCCGGCGTCTATCCGCACAAGGACGACGGCTGGCCGCGCGCCGGGCTGGCGGCGCCGCTGCCGGCGGGCAGCACGCGCGACGACTTCGAGGCGCGGCATGCGGTGTTCCCGGTCAACCTTGCCGCGCCGGGCACGGCCGCACGGGTCGAGCCCGACGGCTTCCTCGAGGTGCTCGACGCACCCACGGGCTTCATGCTGATCGAGCGTGCCGTGTTCGAGCGGCTGGCCGAAGCCATGCCCGAGCTGCGCTACACGCCCGACCGCATGGACGACCCGGTGGCCGCGGCGTGGCCGCACTACCGCTTCTTCGATGTCTGGGCCGAGCCCGGCCATGGCCGCTACCTCAGCGAAGACTTTGCGTTCTGCCGCCGCTGGCAGTCGATCGGCGGCAAGGTGCATGTGGACACGCGCTCGCGCCTCACGCACACCGGCACGCACACCTACCGCGGCGACTTCGCGCGCACGCTGTCGGCAGGGGTGCCTTGAGCAGCCTCGCCTGCCTGCAGCGCCGGCGGCAGCGTCGCCATGTCGTAGCCGCGGCCGGGCGCTACCAGCGCGAGGCAGAGCGCCGGTCCTTCGTCGGCGAGATGGTCGTAGCCCATGGGCTGCAGCCGTGCGCCGGGGTCGAGCGCACGGTGGCGCTCGCGCCGTGCGATGCGGTCCTCGCGCCGCACCATGCGCAGGTGGTAGACGCGGTAGTAGCTGCGGTACATCGCACCATGCCGTGCCACCGCATCGGGGAACCGCTGGCCGTGCAGCGCGGGCGCGGCGTCGAACGCGATCTGCTGCGGCAGCCGGAACAGCATCGCGCGCGTCTGGCGTCCCCAGTCGCCGTCATCGCGAAAACGGTCGGGCGCATCCCACAGCTCGCGCAGCGACAGCGACAGGCAGGCCAGCCGGTCCTCGGGCAGCGAATCGACGATCGCATGCAGGTGGCGCAGGAACAGCGTCTCGAAGCGCTCGTCCGCGTCGCAGGCAAGCACCCAGCCTGCACCGTGGCGGCGCGCGCATTCGAGCAGGCGGCGGCGGTTGCCGGGCTCGTCCCAGTGGTGCGGCTCGGCTGGCGGGTTGGCGAGCAGTTCGAGCAGCTTCGGCTCGTTGCGAAGGATGGCGGCGGTGCCGTCGGTGGAACCATCGTCGAGCGCGATGAAGCCGTCGACGTGCGGGCGCAGGTGGTCGAGGCAACCCTCGATCCAGCCCGCCTCGTTGCGCAGCTGCATCACGCAGACGATGCGCGGGCGCGCAATGAGACGCTCGGGTGCGCCGCGGCTGCAGTACGGGCAGAAATACGGCGGCGCCGGCTCGTGGTGCAGCATGCGTGCGCAGACCTCGCACTGGCGGCGCGACCCCATCGCGAAGCTCGCCGGCGCTGCGCCCAGCCACGCGGGCGCAGCCTCTCGCCGTGCGGCGTCCGGGTGCGGCGCGTGCGCGGTGTCGTCGCGCGCGACGCGGCCGAAGTCGCGGCCCCAGGCGTCCTCGCGCCCGTCGGCCGCGAGGTTCGCGCGCGGCGCGCCCGGCGTGCAGCGGCGCCAGTCGTTGTCGGGGTCGAAGCGCTCGGCGCCGTTGCGCGGCTCGAACGACAGGTGCAGCAGCTTGAGCGATGCGCAGGCCTGCAGCTGCCAACCCGCCATTTCGAGCCGCACGCGGAAGTCGTCGTCGTCGCCACCCCAGATGTCGAAGCGTTCGTCGTAGCCCCCCACCGCGTCGAAGGCCACGCGCGCGCAGCACAACGACCCGTAGAAGGTGCGCAGGTAGAGCGCCTCGGGCACCTGCTGCGCGAAGGCCGCGTCCAGGTTGCCGTCAGCCGCGTCGAGCGCATCGAAGCGCGCAAAGCCCACGCGCCCGATCGCCACATGGCGTTCGCCCGCCATTGCCGCGTGCAGCGCGACCGCGGGCGCATCGCCGACGTAGGCCGATTCGGGCGAATGCACGAAGACGAAACGGCCGGTGCTGAGGCGCACGCCCACGTTGATCGCGCGGCACGGCGGGCGCCATTCGTGCGGGCGGTCGTTGACGAGCAGCTTCCAGCGCACCTGCGCGAACCGGTCGAGCAGCCGCCGCAGGCTCTCTTCTTCCGAAGGCTCGTCGAGCGCGATCACCACCTCGATGCCGGGTCGGGCCCAGAACGGCGCGTTGCGCGCGGCCACGCGCTCGAACTCCGCGAGCTTGCGGTAGAACGGCATCACCACGCTGAGCCAGGTTTCGGTCATGGGCCGTACCACCACCACAACCCCGTCGCGAGGTCACGCGCATGAACGGCTGCTTCATCAACCTGCAGAAAAGCACCGCCCGGCGCGACACCATGGCGGCGCAGCTGCGCGCGCTCGGCCTGCACGGCGCCATCGCGCGCTTCGAGGCCACCGGCATCGAGGACCTGCCGCCTGCCGGCGCGGTGAGCCGGCGCGAGCATGCGTGCTTCCGCTCGCATGTGGCGGCGATCGAATCGGCCCCCGCCGACGGCTTCTTCCTCGTGCTCGAAGACGATGTGCAGTTGAGCCGCGCGCTGCCTGCGCTGCTGCGCGACGAGAACGCGCTCGCACGCCTCGCGGGCTGCGACCTGGTGTTCCTGGAATGCCTGCCGTATGCCTCGGCGCCGGCCCTTCTCGGGCTCTGGCAGAGCCTGCAGAAGCACCTTCCGAGTGACCCGCAGGCGCCGCGCGATGCCATCGGCGGCATCGAGATCCTCGAGGCGGCGGACCTCTACAACTGGGGCGCGACCGCCTACCTCGTGACGCCGCGCGGCCGGCGCACGCTGCCCGCGCTGCTCGGCGAAGCGCTGGCCGAAGGCCCGGCGCTCGCCTTCGACATGGCGCTCAACCGGCTGATCGCCGCGGGGCGGCTGCAGGCCGCGGTGCTCGCGCCCTTTCTCGCCACGCCCAGGATCGGCAGCGAAGCCACGAGCACCATCGACGACCGCGCGCGCGTGCCCGCCTACGACGCGCTCGGCGGAGCGCTGCGGCGCATGTTCTTCGCCGGGCCGCTCGAGGACATCGAGGCCCGTGCAGCACCCTATCGCCATGCGCCGCTGGCCGAAGGCGATGCGCAGCTGCAGCTGCTCGCCGACCTGATGTCGCAGCTCTTCATCGTGAGCGCGCGCGGGCCGCGCTGAGCGCTGCGCGCGCGCTCAGCGTCAGAAGTCCGCGCAGCCATTGCGCCGCTCGGTGTTCACGCAGCTCAGCAGGTTGGGCCGCGAGCGCACGCGGGTCCATTCGCGCGCGAGCACGTCGCCGTCCTGCGACGCGCGGTCGCCGTCGAGCGGGCCGGTCGCAAGGCAGATCGGTGCCGGGCCGATGTTGCGGTCGTACAGGTAGGTCGATGGCAATTCGCGCACCACGTCCACCGAGGGCAGGTCGGGTCGCTCGAAGACCACGGGCGGTGGCGGCGGCGGCGGTGGCGGTGGCCCCGGATCGACGCGCAGTTCGCCCGGCACCACGTTCACCGCATAGCCGGCGGCCGAGGCGAAGGCCCCGTCGATCGGGTAGGTGCCCGGCGGGCTCGCGCCATTCGCCGCTGTGCCGGGCGTGCCGCTGAAGCTCGATGCGTCGTCGCCGAGGATCAAGCCGGTCACGCTGTAGGTGAAGCTCGGGTTCGGCGCGCCCGCGGGCCGCGAGGCATCGCCGATCGTCACGGTCGCGACCGGTTGCCGGGCGTAGATGAAATGGTTGTCGCCGGCCGGCACGGTCACGGTGCACAGGCCCAGGTAGGCGCAGTGGTACAGGTTGGGCAGCGGGCCGGAGCCCGCGAGGCCGCCGCGCGTCTCGCCGATCCAGGTGTCGGCCCAGACGCGCCAGTTGCCGCCGCCGATCGCGAAGGCGCCGGGGTTCTGGAAGCGCGCGGCCGCGACGAGGTCGGTGCTGGCCGCGTTCACGTTGGCGCCGAGCGTGAGGTCGCCCGAGAGCGTGCGCACGAAGACCGTGCTGGCGGCCATGGAGCCGGCGCTGGCGACGGTCGGCAGGTTGGCGGCGGGGTCGAACCCCGCGGCGGCCACCGGACCGATGGTGACGGCATTCGCATCGACGTAGCGGAAGCCGCCCTCCGCGCCGCCGCCGACGGTGCCGACGTCGTTCGCCGCGGAGTCCAGGGCCACCGAACCGCCGTCCGAGCGCGCCAGCAGCGTGCCCGCGGTGATCGCCCCGGCCGCAGACTGCGCGATGTTGCCGCCCGCGAGCAGACCAACGGTGGCGGCCGTGACCGCGCCGTTCAGCGCAATGCTGCCGCCGCCCTCGTTCTGCAGCGTGAGCGCGCCCGGCGTGGCAATGGCGCCGGCCACGGTGATGTCGCCCGCGTGCGTGCTGCTGCCGGCCACGATCGTGGGGGCCGAGAGCTGCGCGAACTCGCCGCTCGACACCGAGAAGCCGCCGCCGCCCGCGCCGCCGAGCACGATCGGTGCGCCGGTCGCATCGAAGGCCGCGAAGTTCGCATCCATGCCGCCCGGGCGCAGGTTGATTGCATTGGCGGCGCTCACGGGCGCGCCGATCACGATCGCATCGGCGCTGCCGTCGTTGATGGCGCGCAGCACCACGTTGCCGCTGCCTTGCACGCTGGGCGGCGCGCCGGGGCCGCTGACGCCGCCGCCGGCTTCGATCGAGACGCCCGCCCCTCCGTTCTGCGAAGCGCCGCTGATCTCGATGTCGCCGCCGCCGGTGGTGGCCAGGCGCGCGCCGTTCTCGAGCCGCACGCCGGTGTCGCCGGTGGTCGGCGCATTGTTGAAGTTGTAGCCGCGCAGCACGATGTCGCCGCTGCCGCTCGTGATGCTGCTGCCGCCGTTGACGAGCACGCCGTGCGCGCCCGCGAAGGTGGACGAGGCCTGGCGCCGCGCCACGCCCTGCACCGTGATGCTGCCGGTGGTGGTCGAGATGGTCGACGGCGCGCGGCCATCGGTGATGACCACGCCGCTCTGCCAGTCGGCCGAACTGCCGCGGATGTCGATATCGCCGGTCGAGGTGGCGAGGTTCACGCCGGCCAGGGTCACGTTGCCGCCCGCGATCTGCAGGTCGCCGCCGGCGCCGGCATCGCTCTGCCCCACGCGCGTGTCGATGACGGTGTCGGCCAGCGTGATGTAGCCGGTAGGCGCGCCGGGCTGGCCGGCGAACAGCGTGACGGCGCCGCCGTCGGTCTGCACCTGCGCATCGCCCATGAAGATGGCACCGCTCGTGGACGTGCCATTGCCGTGCGCCGTCATCGTGACGTCGCCGCCGCGGGTGTCGATGCTGCCGTTGTAGACGATGAAGCCGCTGTTGCCCGACGGCGTTCCGTCCGCGTTGACGCCCGCGTCGAACACCACGTCGAGCGCACCCGCGCCGGACGAGCGGATCACCGTGCCGGTGCCGTTGGCCTGGATGCTGCCAGCCGACGCCAGCTCGAAGGTCCGCGGCCCCGACGCGCCGTCGTAGTCGACGAGCACGTCGTTGGCCAGCGAGATGCTGCCGCTGCCGGCACCGCCGGTGCCCGTGGTGATCTTCACGTTGGCGCCGCCATTGAGCGCGGCATTGATGTCGCCGTCCTGGATGACCGACGCGGCCACCGGATCGAAGGGGTTGGTCGGCAGCGAGCCGGCGGCGGTGCCGCTGACGATGGAGATCGCGTACGGATCGATCAGCCACTGGCCCGCGAGGCCCGCAGGTGCCGCCGCATCGACGCGGATGCCGCGCAGGTCGAGCGCCGCACCCGAGGTCTCGATGAAGCCGCCGTTGCCGCCGCCCGCGCCGGCCCGCGCCGAAAGGCTGCCGTGCGCGCGCAGGCTGTTGCCCGCGAGCAGCACGATGCTGCCGCCGTCGCCCGCGGCCGAGGTGTTGTCGGCGCGGATCGCGAGGCTGGAATCGACCGAGAGCATGCCGCCGCTGTTGTCGGCGCTGCGCACCGTGGCTTCGAGGCGCACGCTGCCGCCGCCGGCCGCGCCGCTCGCGTCGGCCAGTGTGCCCTCGCCATCGGAGAAGCTGCCGGCGTAGATGTTGCGGCCGGTCACGCTGACCGAGCCGCCCGCACCGGTGGCGCTCGCAGCGCTCAGCAGGGCGTTGGATTGGTTGCCGCGCTCGAGCAGCACGTCGCCATCGCGGCCGTCGACGACCACCTGGCCGCCGTCGGCGCGCAGCCCTTGGCCCTCGCCATCGGCGCGGATCCAGACAGCCGCCGCGGTCAGGTCCTCGTCGAGCCCGGCCGGCGGCGGCACCGGCACCCCGAGGAAGTCGAGCTGCAGGCCCGCGCTGCCCATCGTGCCGCTCACCGAGAGGCTGCGGCCATTGCCGGCCACGACCGAACTGCCGTCGATCACCACGCCGTGCGAGGCATTGATGGTGGCGGAGGCCGCCAGCTTCCGGAACTCCTCGTTCGCCAGCAGCGCATCGAGGTTGGCGCCGCGCCCGTCGATGGCCACGTTGCCGCCGGTGGCGATGTCGGCATCCTGCAGCGCGACGCCGCCGCCGGTCGCGCCGAAGCCGAAAGTGCCGATCGGGTCGGTGGCTTCGTTCCATCCGCGCGTGCTGCCGCGCAGCACGATGTCGCCGCTGCCCGAGACGATGCGGCTGCGCGAGCCGGGCGCGGGGGCGAGTGCGCTGAAGTCGTCGCTCGGCCGCACTTCCACGCCGCGCGCCATCAGACCGCCCACGCCGTCGACCTCGATGCGGCCAGTGCCGGTGAGGAGTTCGGCGCTCGCCAGCACCACGCCGGCGCTGGCCGAGAAGAAGCCGCTCGCGACCTGGGTCTGGCCCTGGCCACGCAGGCTGATGCTGCCGCCGCTGCCGCTGCAGCCGGTCGCGTCGGCTGCGCAGGTGGAGATGCGGCTGTCGGTGAGCTGGATGCCGGCCGTGGGTTCGTCGAAGCGCGGCGCATGGCCGATGGCGCGGCCGTTGACGGCGTCGCTCTGGCCATAGAGGCGCACGTTGCCGCCGTTGGTTTCGATGACCGCGCCGTCGAGCCGGATCGGCGCGCCGATGCCCGAGGCCAGCGGCGCATCGCCGGGGCCGGGCACGGTGCCGTAGGCGTCGGCGTTGAAGTCGACGTGCAGCGCGCCCGATTTCGACTGGATCGCCGAGCCCGTGAACATGCCGATGCCCGTGGCCGAGTCGACGCGCAGCGCGGCGTCGCGCCCCTCGCCCTTCACCACCTGGCTGCCGGTGTCGAAGTACACGCCGTACATCTGGCGCCCGACCTCGGGATCGTCGGCACTGCTTTGCAGCAGCACGTCGGTGCCGCGGCCCAGCGCCGCGCCGATCGCGCCGCCATGGACCTGGCTCGCACCGCTGGCAGTGCCGTCGAAGAAGCCGCCGGGGTCGTAGGCCGGGGCATCTTTCGACACGACCATCTGCCGCCCGGAGCGCAGTTCCCAGCGGCCGTTGGCGCCGCCGCCGGCGCCGCCCGACGCCGAGACCGCGAGGTCGCTGCCGACCGCCACGGCGGTCGCGCCGGCGCTCACGAGACCGCCCGCGCCGCTGCCCGACCCGTTGGCCGAGAGGGTGCCCGACAGGTGCATGCCGTCGAGCGAAGTTTCCGAGTTGGTCGCGCCGAGGCGGATCTCGCCGCCGGCCGCGTTGCCGGTGCGGCCATCGGCGCGCACGATGGCGTCGGGTGCCACGGCGAGCCCGGCGTTCGCCGCGACTCGCACCGTGCCGCCGCCCGCGTCGCCGCTCGCATCGAGCGTGGCGCCTTCCACGCGCACCCTCCCCCCGGTCACGTCGATGCGGCCGCCCCGCGCCGCGGTGCCGGTGGCATCGAGCGTGCCGCCGACGCGCACGTCGTTGCCGGCGCCCGCACCGAGCACGATCTCGCCGTTTTGCAGGCCCACGCTGCGCGCACGCACCGTGCCGGCCTGGTTCACCACGAGTTCGTTGAGCGTGGTCGACTGGCCCACCATCACGACGCGGCCGCCATCGGCGCGCAGCGTGCCGGTGTTGGCGACCGAGGCGTTGGTGGCCATCGCGCTGGTGTCGATCGCGATGTTCGTGAGGCCGTCGCCCACGAGGTCGAGCGTGATCCTGCGGCCCGAGGCGAGCGCGATGGACTGGCCGTCGGCCGTGATGCTGGCGCCGGCGCCTTCGTTGGCCACGCCCGCGCCCATCAGCACCACCGGGCCGCCATTGGCCTGGATGCTGCCGAGGTTGCGCACGGTGGCGCCATTGGCATCGGCGCGTTCGAACACCAGGTTCGTGGCGCCGTCCATGAAGCTCTTGTCGCTGGTGGCGAGCGCGAGCGTGGAGGCGACGAGGCCGCCGACATTGACCTGCGCGCTGCTGTTGAAAAGCACGCCGTTGGGGTTGACCAGGAACACGCGGCCGTTGGCATTGAGCTGGCCGGCGATGGACGAGGTCTCGTTGCCGGTGACGCGGTTGAGCAGCACGCTCGCGGCGTTCGGCTGCTGGATGTTGACGATGCCGCCGGCACCGATCGAGAAGGTGGTCCAGTTGACGATGCCGCGCTGGGTCGATTGCGCGATGTTCATCAGGCCGCCAGCCTGGGTCATCGCGACATTGCCGCCGACCACGGTGAAGCCGGTGGGCAGCACCTGCGCCATCGCGGGCGCAGCGCCCGCACAGATCAGCGACAGTGCCACGGGCCGCAGCCGCAGGCGGCGCGCGGCCGTGCGAAGAAGGTGCTGGGAGGTGCGGGGCTTCATGGTCAGAATGCCTTTTGAACCTGGATGTAGAAGCGCGGGTTGCGCCCGCCGCCATCGGTCTGCGCGCGCGGCGTGCCGTCGCGCCAGGCCAGCGTGGCATTGACCGAGAAGTTGCCGGGCCGCGCCCAGCTCACGCCCAGGCCGAAGCCGCGCAGGCTGTGGGTGTTGTCGCCGTCGAAGAGCGTGGGATGGCGCGCGATCTTTCCGCGCGCGGCGTCGTAGAACGCGAAGGGCGTGAACGCCTCGTTGACCGACCAGCGCCATTCGAGCGTGCCGATCACGCCCTGGTCGACCAGCAGCTCGCCCGAGGGATAGGCGCGCACCGCGCGCGCGCCGCCGAGCGCGAGCTTCTCGGACGCGTCGAGGTTCTTGCTGGCCCACTGGCCGCCCACCGAGAGGTAGAGGGAGTGTTGCGGCACGATCGACTGCAGGCGCGAGAGCTGGAAGCTCATCTTGGTGAAGCCGCCCTCGGTGCGGCGGCCGCCGAAGCCCTGGTCGGCCTCGCGGCTGCCGGGGTCGTGGATCGACAGGTCGCCGTGGTAGACCGTGCCCGAACTCGCCCAGTAGCCGCCGCCGAGCAGCTCGTCGCGCCGCTCCCAGGTCCAGCCGACGCCGAAGCCACGCACCCGCTTCTTGGCGCTGAAGCCCACGCCGCGCAGTTCGTCGGTCAGGTCCTTCACGTCGGCGGTCAGCCGCAGAAACAGGTTCTGCTGGCGCTGGCGAATCAACGGATAGCTGAGCGACACGTCGAAGACGTCGGCCTGGCCCTGTGCCTCGAGGTCGGCGAACTGCCCGCCCAGTTCGTAGTTCACGCGCGCCAGGCCCATGCCGGCGCGCAGGCCGTTGGTGCCGATCGGCGCCTCGTACGACACGCGGCCGAACTGCAGCGCGTTGCTGTCGGACACCATGAGCCGCATGTCGAGGTTGTCGCCGATGCCGAACGGGCTGAGCCAGCGCGCGGTGCCGCCGAAGCGAAAACGCCCCGACTCCTTCGTGCCGTGGTTGTCGGCTTCGGCCGAAAAGGCCCAACGCGAAGCCGCGGCCACTTCGACCGACAGGTCGGTGGTGCCGGGCTGCGTGCCTTCCTGCAACGCGGACGAGACCTTGAGGCCGGGCTGGTCCGACAGCAGCAGCATCGCGCGCTCGTACGCCGGCGCGTTGACGGCCTCGCCGGGCGCGAGCGGCGCGAGGAAGCCGCGCACGCGCGATTCGGCGACCGGCGCATCGGGCGCCACCACCACGTCGACGCGGCCGAGCCGGCCCTCGATCACGCTGATCTCGACGATGCCGTCACGCACGGTCTGCACCGGCACCACGGCCTGCGCAAGGAAGTAGCCACGCGCCTTGTAGTGCGCGGTGATGGCCTGCGCGAGGCCTTCGAGGTCGCCGAGCGTGACGTTGCGGCCGATGTAGGGTGCCGTGATCGCCTGCAGCTCCTCGTTGCTCAGCGCCTTCACGCCGTTGAGGCGCAGGTCCTCGAGCTTGAAGGAGGCCTGGTTCGGTGGCGGGCTCGCCGGCAGGCTCTGCGGCGCGGCGCTGCCGCCGGCCTGGGCCAGCGGGCGGTCGCAGGCGGCGCAGGGGTTCTGCGTCGGCAGCAGCGTGGTGCTTTCGGTCTCGCTGGCCTGGGCGCTCTGGGCGGCGACGAACAGGGTCGCGCCGAACAGCGCCGACACCGCGAGCGCGACGGGGGTGGAGCGGGGACTAGAGCGCATGTGCAGCATCCACGGTGAGGCGCCAGTTGCCGATCAGATTGAACGGGGCCCAGAAGAACGGATGGGCCATCTTCGGGTCCTTGAGCACCGCGAGCTGGCCGGCCTGCACGGCCTTCTGCAGATCGCGGCCCTTGGCGAGCTCGCCGTAGAGCGTGCCCATGAGCACCGCGGTCGCGTCGTCCGACACGGGCCACAGCGATGCGATCAGGCTCGAGCTGCCGGCCGAGAGGAACGAGCGCGTGAAGCCCAGCACCTCGTCGCCCTGCGCGATGCGCCCGAGCCCCGACTCGCAGGCCGAGAGCGTGACCAGCGCGGTGCCCTCCATCGGCAGGCCGAGGATCTCGTGCGCTTCCAGAAAATTCTGCCGGCCGCCCTCGTTCGCAAGCAGGATGCGCGAATACAGCGGATCGACCGCATCGGCCTCGGCATGGGCCGCCACGTGCATCAGCGGCGAACGCGCGGCCACGTCGCGGAACTGCGTCTTGGTGGCCGCGGAGCCCATGTAGACCGTGTTGCGCGGGAACAGCTGTGCGAGCTGCTTGACCTCGACCTCTGCGCCCGGCAGGTCGTACTTGTCCTCGATGCGCGGATTGCCGAAGGCGGTGAGCGCGGCACTCACGCGCGGCGTGCGCTGCGCCAGCTGCACCGCGATGCTGATCGAGGGCGCCACCGCCACCGGATGGCGCTCGATGAGGTAGCGCCCGTCGGTGCGCAGCGCCTGGAACGGCAGGTAGTGCAGCGCACCGTGCGGCACGACGACCAGCCGCTGCCCCGGCACCAGGCCCAGCGGCGCAATCAGCGCCGCGCCGAGCTTGTCGGCATTGGCAACCGCCGCGCGGCGGCCGCGCACGATCGAGTTGCGGAACACCTCCACCAGTTCGGTGAGCTCCTCGCGCGGCAGCGCCACGGTGCTCGCCTTGATGCCGGCCGGGCCGACCACCCAGACGAGCAACCGGTCGGGCAGCGAGTGGAACTGCAGCACGCGCTCGTCGGGCGCGAGCGCCGCCTGCAGCGTGGCGAGGTCGATGGTGGTCGCGGCGCGCTCGTGGATCTTCGCGCGGCCGCGCACCGCATCGAGCAGCGCGCGCGAGCGGCTGCGTTCGCTGACCTCGAAGGCGCGGCCGGCATCGCCCGCATCGCTGTAGATCGCCACGGCGCGCTCGAACACGGTCTGCAGGTCGGAGAACAGCCCCATCTTGAATTCTTCGCTGCGGAACCTGGCGCGCACGCGGTCCACGCTGCCGAGCGCCTGCGCGGCGGCCTCGGCCGCTGCCTGCTTGTCGCCCAGCGCGAGTTCGCTGCGCGCGAGGCCGTCCCAGGCCCAGAGGCGGTAGTAGTCGGCGTCGGTGCCGGCCTGCCGCACCGTGAGCGTGCGGTACAGGTCGCGGGCCTCGGCGGGTCGGTTCTCGGCCAGCAGCAGGCGGGCGCGCGTGCGGTCGAGCTGTGCCGCGAGCGGTGCGTCCTTCGGCGGCGCGATGGTGGCGAGCACCTCGCGGGCGCGCGCCGCGTCGCCCGATTCGATCAGCGCATTGACGAGCGAGGCCTGCACCAGCGGCGCGTAGCGGGCCGAGCTGCCGGCCAGCGCCTCGTCGTAGCTGAGCACCGCGCCGGCATGGTCGCCGCGCCGCGTGCGCGCGTCGCCGATCACCTTGTGCACCGGGCCGACGACGAGCTTCGGATCGCGGGCCGGATGCCGCAGCGCCTCGCGCGCGAACTGCTCGGCCTTGTCGAGCTGCCCCGAATAGCTGTAGACGATCGCCAGGTCGCGGTGCGCCATGGCGAGCAGGTTCGGATCGCGCGTGGCATCGGCCAGGTGCAGCGCCTTGCTCGCGGCGCGCACGCTCTGGCGGAATTCGCCGGCCTCGGCCAACGCCACCGCCTGGCTGCAGTACTGGTAGCCCGAGAGCTTGACGCTGTCCTGCCCGTAGAGCACCGCGCCCTCGCTGGTCAGCGCAAGCAGGGTGTCGGTGTCGGCGAGCCGCGCCTGCTCCATCCGGCCGGCTGCGGCCTCGGCGTTCGGTGCCGCCTGGGCCCTTGCCGAAGGTGAGTGCACCGCCAGCAGCAGCACCGCGAGGCCCACCGCGCCGAACGCGGCCGCGAGCCTTTCACCACGACGGGCCGAGCGCCCCCATCCCGTTCTCGAAAACCACGTCATTGGACCCCCGCGTGCGGCCCATGCACCCGCGGTTGCGGGAAGCGGCGCGGCAGGAATGCGCGCCTTCGGGCCTCGTGCGGAAAGTCTAGGAGCGGGCCCGCGCGGCGCCTATTTGCAGGACGGCCTAGCGCGAATGGACTAGGGTCGCCCTGCGGTGCTCAGGCGGGGATCGAATCGATGTCGGTCCGGTCCCAGTGCCGGTGCTTCGCGATCGCGGCAATGAAGGCCTGCGCGATCTGCGTCGCCGCGGTCGTGTCGCCGAGGTTGGTGACCGGCGTCGCCGCGATCACCACGCCCGGCGGCGCTTCGGCCTGCTGCGCATCGGCGGCGATGCCGAGCCTGGACAGCAGCTGGACGCCCTCGCCCACCGTGCAGATGGCCTTGCAGTGCTTGTAGGCCTCCAGCACGAAATGCACCGCGTCGCCCGATGCCGCGAGCGCCGAGATCCCGAGGCTGCCGCCCGGCACGAGTACCGCGTCGAACACCACCGACGGCGCATTGGCAAAGGTCATGTCGACGTCGATCTGCCGCTTCGATGCGCTCGCGATGGTGCCCAGGCGCGCGCCGACCACCTTGCACTGCGCACCCGACTGCTCGAGCGCATCGCGGATCGGCTTGAGCGATGCGGAGTCGATGCCGTCTGCCGCGAGGATCGCGATGCGGCGCGTGCGCACCGTGCCGTCGCCGGTGTCGGCCATGCTGAGCGCACGCGACTCCTCGATCGGCAGCGTCATGCGGTGCTCGCGAAATCCGGCCCGGCCGGCGGCCGCCTTGGCGTCGGGTGCGCCGATGCCCAGCGGCTCGGCCACGCGCCGCGCGAGCTTCTCGTCGACGTGCGCGAGGTTGTCGACCATGCGCTGGCGGATGGCGGGCACGTCGACCTTCGAGAGCTCGAAGCGGAACGCCGCGACGATGTGCTCCTTCTCGGCCGCGCTCTGGCTGTTGAAGAACAGCCGCGCCTGCGTGAAATGGTCGTCGAAGGTGGGGCTGCGCCGGCGCAGCTTGGGCGACTCGATCTCTTCGGGGTGCGACTGGAAGCCCACGCTGCCGCCATCGACGCGGAACTCCTTGCCGTCGCCGAGCGAGTTGGGCTCGTACGACACCTGGCCGCGCGCGATGGTCTGGCGGTGCATGCCGTCGCGCTGGAAGTTGTGGAACGGGCAGACGCTCTTGTTGATCGGCAGCTCGTGGAAGTTCGCGCCGCCCAGGCGCGAGATCTGCGTGTCGGTGTACGAGAACAGCCGGCCCTGCAGCAGCGGATCGTTGCTGAAGTCGATGCCGGGCACCACATGGCCCGGGTGGAAGGCCACCTGCTCGGTCTCGGCAAAGAAGTTGTCGGGGTTTCGGTTGAGCACCAGCCGGCCGATGCGCTGCACCGGCACCATTTCCTCCGGAATCAGCTTGGTGGGGTCGAGCAGGTCGAAGCCGAGCGACTGCGCGCGGTCGGCCGGCACCAGCTGCACGCCGAGCTCCCACTCGGGAAAGTCGCCATGCTCGATCGCCTCCCAGAGGTCGCGGCGATGGAAGTCGGGGTCCTTGCCCGCGATCTTCTGCGCCTCGTCCCAGGCCAGGCCATGAATGCCGAGCTTCGGCTTCCAGTGGAACTTCACGAAGTGGCTCTCGCCACGGTGGTTGATGAAGCGGAAGGTGTGGACGCCGAAGCCCTCCATCATGCGGTAGCTGCGCGGAATGGCACGGTCGCTCATGGCCCACATCAGCATGTGGGTGCTCTCGGGCATCAGCGAGACGAAGTCCCAGAAGGTGTCGTGCGCGCTCGCGGCCTGCGGCATCTCGTGGTGCGGCTCGGGCTTGAGCGCATGCACCAGGTCGGGGAACTTCATCGCGTCCTGGATGAAGAACACGGGGATGTTGTTGCCGACGAGGTCGTAGTTGCCCTCGCGCGTGTAGAACTTGACGGCGAAGCCGCGCACGTCGCGCACGGTGTCGGCCGAACCGCGCGAGCCGGCCACGGTGGAGAACCGCACGAACACGGGCGTCTTCGCGTCCGGGTCCTGCAGGAAGTCGGCCGCGGTGAACTGCGACATCGACTTGTAGACCTGGAAATAGCCGTGCGCCGCCGCGCCGCGCGCATGCACCGCGCGCTCGGGAATGCGCTCGTGGTCGAAGTGCGTGATCTTCTCGCGCAGGATGAAGTCTTCGAGCAGCGTCGGCCCGCGCAACCCCGCCTTGAGCGAGTTGTGGTTGTCGGGAATCTGAAGACCCTGGTTGGTCGTCAGCTGGGGCGCCTGGTCGGTCGTGAAGCCGTCGAGTTGCTGCTGCTTGGCGTTGCCGGCGTCCGAGGCCTTCGAGCGGCGCCCGGCGGCGGCCTTGTTCTGAGGCGTCATCGAGGGTCTTTCACGGGAGGGTCAACTTCATTGTCGAGGAACATGTCGAGCACATTCACCACCGCGATCAGGCAGATGAAGCCGGCCACGGCGGCGACCACCCAGAACAGGATTTCATCCCCCCACGCGCCGGTGAGTGAATCGAACAGCGACGCAAAATCCATGATTGCTCCAGCAGATCAGTGTGAAAACTCGGTGCTTGCGCCGCAGCCTCCTGAGGTCCGCGCAGAGATGGCGGCGGGGGCGAATGCGAGCGTGACAAAGATTAAGTTTTTCTCACACTGTTACCCGTAGTGGCGGCTCGCCCGCGCATGTCGGAAAGCGTGCGCCCCCGGAGTAGGAGCGCGCCGACAGCGTGCCGCCTACGTCGCTTCGCGTCTCTGCCCCCGCCGGTCGGGCGCGGCCGGCCCTTAGGATCGGTGGTCATACACATCCAACGGGGGATCGTCAAAATGCAGATCAGGATCGGCTTCGACATCGAGCTGGCGGTCACTGCACCGACAGCGCTGATCTACATGCTGCAGGTGCATCCCACGCGCGCGGGCGATCTGCAGGGCGGCGAGAACATCAGCATCAGCCCGCCGCTCGTCACCGACCACTACCTGGACAGCTACGACAACCACTGCGCCCGGGTGCAGGTTCCACCGGGCGTGGCAAGCGTGCGGCTGCACAACCATGCCGTGATCTTCGATACCGGCACCCCCGATCCGGTGGACCTCAGCGCGATCGAGCACACGGCGGCCGACCTGCCGACGTCCACGCTGCGCTTCCTGCTGCCGAGCCGCTATTGCGAGGTCGACAGCGAACTGCTCGCCTTCGCCTGGAACAACTTCGCCAACCTGGCGCCGGGCTGGCCGCGCGTGAAGGCGATCTGCGATTTCGTGCACGGGCACCTGCGCTTCGACTACGGCCGGGCGCGCCCCACGCGCACCGCGCTCGACGCGTTCCGCGAGGGCACCGGCGTGTGCCGCGACTTCGCGCACCTCGCGATCGCGCTGTGCCGCTGCATGAACATCCCGGCGCGCTACGCAACTGGCTACCTGGGCGACATCGGCGTGCCGCCGGTGCCGTACCCGATGGATTTCAGCGCCTGGTTCGAGGTCTACCTGGGCGACCGCTGGCACACCTTCGATGCACGCCACAACACGCCGCGCATCGGGCGCGTGCTGCTGGCACATGGGCGCGATGCGGCCGACGTGCCGATCACGATGGTGTTCGGCGCCAACACGCTGCAGCGCTTCGAGGTGACGACGCAGGAAGTGGCCTAAAGTGGCCTAAGGCATGTAGCCGAGCATCTCCATCGCGCGGCGCAGCCCGGTGCGGCGCTTCTCCATCGCGTCCCACGGCGCATTGCCGACGGTCAGGCGCTCAGCGGCGTTGGCCACGGTCCAGTGCGCCGGACCGGCAAGGTCGGGCAGTTCCTCCCAGTCGAGCGGCACCGAAATGCCCATGCCGGGGCGGGCGCGCGCCGACCAGGCAGCGGCCGTGGTGGCGCCGAAGCCGTTGCGCAGGTAGTCGGCGAAGATCCGGCCCACACGGTTGCGCGGTCCGCTCTTGGCGACGAAGCGTTCGGGCACGATGCGCGCGAGGTGCTCGACGATGGCGCGCGAAAAGCCCCGCACCTCGTCCCAGCCGAAATCGCGCCGCAGCGGCACCACCACGTGCAGGCCCTTGCCGCCGCTGGTCTTGAGGAACGACGGCAGGCCGAGCTCGTCGAGCAGCACGCGCACCAGCAGCGCGGCCTCCTGGATCAACGGCCAGTCGACGCCCTCGCCGGGGTCGAGGTCGAAGGTCATGCGGTCGGGCTTGGCCAGCGCGCGCGAGGTGGCGTTCCAGGTGTGCAGCTCGACCGTGTTGAACTGGGCCGCGCCGAGCAGCGCGCGCGCCGTGTCGATCTGCAGCAGCGGCTCGTGGCCCGGGTCGAGCGCCGGATCGAGCAGTTTGATGCCGGCGATCTCGCTGTGCTGCGCGTGCTTCTGGAAGAACAGCTCGCCGTCCATGCCGTCGGGCGCGCGCACCAGTGCGACCGGCCGGCCCTTGAGGTGCGGCAGGATCAGCGGCGCCACGCTGGCGTAGTAGGCCACCAGATCGCCTTTGGTGATGCCGGTGGCGGCGTCGATCACGCGCTCGGCGTGGGTGATGCGCGGCAGCTGGATGCCGGCTGCTGGCGACGAAGGGCCGTTGATGGAAGCTGCCATGCGCCCGAACTCTGCGCGCGCGTCGTATGCAGGGTGTAGGAGCGCGGCGGCGCCGGCCGTAGGGTTCAGGCGGCGGCGGCGGGGCCTGCCGGGCCGAGCACACGCTCGCTCGGGCGTGCGAAGTAGAACCATTCGGCACCCGGCTGCGCGAGCGCGTTGGGAAAGACGATGAAGCCGTCGTCGGGCGCGTTCACCGCTGTGCCGTCGTGGCGCATGCCGATCGGCTCGCCGCGCTGCACCGCATCGAAGGTGGCCCAGTCGCGCACCAAGCGGTCGTGCTCATGCAGCCGATAGTCCACGCTCGCGAGCCGCAGCAGCAGGCGCGGCGGTGCGGGCGGGGGGCCGGGCGGCGGCTCGGCCATGCCGAGCAGCGCGAGCGCACGGCGGATCGCGCGCCACGCCACCTCGGGCGCCTGCGGGTCCTGGTGCTGGCCGCATTCGAGCGTGACGCCGTAGCCGCCGCAGTTTCGGATGTACTCGTTGGTACCGCGGCCGAAGTCGATCTCGTGCTCGGTCACCGCCCCGCCCGCGGCGCGCTGCGCGAGTCCGGCGGCATAGATGTCGAGCCAGCCCTCCACCACGATCGGCGTGCCGAGGTGCAGCGCGAGCAGGCCTTCCTCGGTGGCGCGCGCGAACGGCTCGAGCGGACCGGTGTTGTCGCGCGGGCCGATCATCGCGAAGGCCTCGCCCGCGCTCTGGAACGAATGCAGGTCGAGCAGCACGTCGTGGCGCTCGATCAGCGGGCACAGCAGGTTGGTCACGCGCGCCTCGTAGTCGGACGGCGAGGCACTCGGCTTGAACAGGCGGTTGAGGTTGCGCTGGCCCTCGCGCTGCAGCCGCCGCCGCGCGAGCGGGTTGGCCACGGGCACCAAGGTGAGCTGGCCGCGCTGCAGCCGCAGCGCGCCGCCGTCGAGTTCGGCCAGCACGCGCTCGATACCCGCCGTGCCGCAGGTTTCGTCGCCATGCACGCCGCCCACGACGAGCAGCCGGGGGCCGGGGTTCAGCGAGGCGAAGGCATGGATGCGCAGGCTGTCGGTCGCCGCGGCGGCGTCAAGGGGATCGGAAGACATCCGGGGAATTATTGCGGAGCGCCTGGCCGCGCGCAAAGACGCTCTCGATTCGATAGCGCCGCGCGGCACCTACAGCGCGTGCCTCGCGTGTCCTACCGCGCAGGGCACGGCGCCGATGCAGCCTTGGGCGAACACCAGCTACCGTGCGAAGGAACCATGCCATGAGCAACAACAACAACAGCAGAAGCCCGGCCCGCCCCGACGATCCGCTGCGCGATGCCGGCGGGGGCGACACCAAGGTCCAGCAGGGCGGCGACTCGGCACCGCGCCTGCCGCACGAGCGCGACCAGTCGTCCGACAGTCAGGAGCCGCAGGACGGCCAGCAGGTGGAGGTGGGCCGCAAAGGCCATGACGACGTGGAGCGCGGCGTGGTCGACACCAGCCGCGGCGCCGAAACCGACCGCGTCTACAACGA
Source organism: Variovorax sp. Soil_C_39 (assembly GCF_057656815.1). Taxonomy (NCBI): domain Bacteria; kingdom Pseudomonadati; phylum Pseudomonadota; class Betaproteobacteria; order Burkholderiales; family Comamonadaceae; genus Variovorax; species Variovorax sp. Soil_C_39. Next base: position 257,469 of record NZ_JBDGJQ010000006.1, on the reverse strand, counting down.
CAAGGTCAAGCCCTGACCGGCGCGGCGCTCAGCGCGGCGCCACGCCCGCGAGCTGCTCGCGCATCTGCGCGATCACCGCAGCGTAGTCCTTGGCATTGAATATCGCGCTGCCGGCCACGAAGGTGTCGGCACCGGCCGAGGCCACGCGCGCGATGTTGTCGGCCTTGATGCCGCCATCGACCTCGAGCCGGATGTCGCGCCCGCTCTGCTCGATGCGCCGGCGCGCAAGCTCGATCTTGCGCAGCGCCGAATCGATGAAGCTCTGCCCGCCGAAACCCGGGTTCACGCTCATGATCAGGATCAGGTCGATGTCGTCGATCGCCCAGTCGAGCGCCTCGAGCCCCAGCCCCGGGTTGAACACGAGCCCGGCCTTGCAGCCCGCGGCCTTGATGGCCTGGATGCTGCGATGGGTGTGCGGCGACGCATCGGGGTGGAAACTGATGTAGTCGGCCCCGGCTTCGGCAAACGCTGCGGCCAACGCGTCGACCGGCTGGATCATCAGGTGCACGTCGATCGGCACCGGCTCGCCGTCCGCTGTCTTGGCGTGGGGCCGCAGCGCCTTGCACACCATCGGGCCGAAGGTCAGGTTCGGCACGTAATGGTTGTCCATCACGTCGAAGTGGATCCAGTCGGCACCGGCGGCGATGACCCGGGCCAGTTCGTCGCCGAGGCGCGCGAAATCGGCGGAAAGAATGGAGGGGGCGATGCGGAACGGCGTGCTCATGGCGGCAATTGTCGCAGCCCGACGCCGGATCGGGAAAGCCGCCGGCCAGTTACCATCGCGCGCATGTCGAACAGCCCCTTCAGCGTCCAGGTCGAGCCGCGCTACCTCGCAGACCAGTCCTCCCCCAAGGACAAGGTCTACACCTTTGCCTACACGGTCACCGTGACCAACGTGGGTCGCATGGGCGCCCAGCTCATCGCGCGCCACTGGCTCATCAACGATGCCTCCGGCCATGCCCAGGAGGTCAAGGGCCTCGGCGTGATCGGGCAGCAGCCGCTGCTCGCGCCGGGCGAGAGCTTCCGCTACACCAGCGGCTGCCGGCTGCAGGCGCCGAGCGGCACGATGCACGGCAGCTACTTCGTGGTGACCGAGGACGGCGAGCGCTTCGACGTGCCGATCCCGATGTTCGTGCTCGAGGCCGATGTCGGCGGCGCGCCGGTTTCCCGCGTGCTGCACTGAGATACCACACCCCCGGGGCTGGACAGAAACCGCCTTTGTCCTGCACTCTGCGGTCACCGCCATGCGGTACAAACCCGGAGCGGGCGATTTCCAGGCGCCGCACGCGACCGCCGCGGGTCCACCTAGCGCGCAGGCCCCTCGGGGGCTTCGCTTCCCACCGACCGCCGGGCCCGCCATCCGTTTCTTCCTGACTGCATGAACCTGACGACGAATCTAATCAACGACCTGCTGGGTTTCTGGTCCGAGTGGCTGCGCCCCTCGGCCGGGCTGCCCACGGTGCTCTGGTCGCTGCTGCTGGCCGCGGCCGCAGCCTCGGGCCACCTCGTGCAGCGCTACCTGGGCTTTCCCAAGGTGGTGGGCTATTCGGCCGTGGGCGCGTTGTTCGGCTTCGCAGGCTTCGAAGGCGCGATCTGGCCGCTGCGCGGCATCAGCCTTTTCCTGCTCGAACTCGGCGCCGCCGTGGTGCTGTTCGAGGCCGGCGGCCGGCTGCCGCTGCGCTGGTTCCGCCACAACCCGATGGTGCTGGTGCAGAGCCTGCTCGAAGCCACGCTGACCTACTTCGGCGTGCTCTGGATGCTGCAGCTGCTGGGCCTGCCCGATCCGGTGGCCAACCCGATCGCGCTGATGGCGATCGTGGCGTCGCCGGCGGTGCTGAGCCGCGTGATCATGGACACCCGCGCCTCGGGGCCGGTGACCGAGCGCGCGATGACGCTCGCCACGCTCAACACCTTCTATGCGCTCGCGCTCGGCTATGCGCAGGCGGGCCTGATCGAGCGCGCGCCGCAGACCCTGCTGCAGAAGCTCTACCCGGTGGCGGTGGTGCTCGGCCTCTCGTTCGTGATCGGCGGCATCCTCGCGCTCGCGCTGCGCATGGCGCTGCGCTTCATGAGCCCGACGAGCGAGAACACCTCGATCCTGCTGATCGCGCTGATCGCGGCGGGCACCGCGCTCACGGCCCACTTCGGCGGCTCGGCGCCGCTGGCGGCACTGATCGGCGGGGTGCTGCTCAAGTCGCTCAATCCCAAGCCCTGGGCCTGGCAGCGGCAGCTCGGCACGGCCGCGTCGCTGCTCACCATGCTGATGTTCGTGCTGGTGTCGATGGTGGCGGCGCAGGCCGACTGGACGCTGCCGGTCGCGAGCGTGGTGCTGGCTGTGATCGGCATTCGCCTGGTCGCCAAGATCGCGGGCGTGGCGATCGCCAACCCGGGCAGCGGGGCCAGCTGGAAGCAGGCATTTTGGGTCGGCTGCGCGATGTCGCCGCTCTCGTCGATCGCGCTTTTGATCGCATCGAACTTCACCAGCGCCTCGCCGCTGCTCGGCACCATGATCACGCAGGTGGCGCTGCCCTCGATCCTGCTGATGGAAGTGCTGGGCGCGGTGCTCGCCACCGTGGCCATCCATGCGGTCGGCGAGAGCTCGGTGCCCTGGACGCCGCAGGCCTTCAGCACCACGGAGGACACGCAGCGATGAATGCCGCCATGCCCCCCGATCAGCTCAACCTGCACAACATGATCGACAGCGACGACGTGCGTTCGGCACCGCTGGCGGCCGACCCCGACAGCCGCGTGGTGCGGCTCGAGCCCTTCAACCGCTCCGAAGCGCTGTCGCTCGGCGTGGAGCTCGAGCTGCAGCTCGTCAACACGCACGACTACGACCTCGCGCCGTACGCCGAAGACATGCTGCGGCTCATGGCCCAGACGCCGCTGCCCGGCAGCGTGGTGCCCGAGATGACCTCGAGCATGATCGAGATCTCGACCGACATCTGCCATTCGGCCCAGGACGTGATCACGCAGCTCTCGCCGATCCGCGAGGCGCTGATCCGCAATGCCGACAAGCTCAACATCGCGGTGGTCGGCGGCGGCACGCACCCATTCCAGCAGTGGCACGAGCGGCGCATCTACGACAAGCCGCGCTTTCGCGAACTGTCGGAGCTGTACGGCTACCTGAGCAAGCAGTTCACCATCTTCGGCCAGCACGTGCACATCGGCTGCCCCGATGCGGACGCGGCCCTGCTGATGCTGCACCGCATGTCGCGCTACATCCCGCACTTCATTGCGCTGTCGGCCTCGTCGCCGTTCGTGCAGGGGCAGGACACGCAATTCGACTCGGCGCGGCTCAACTCGGTTTTCGCATTTCCGCTCTCGGGCCGCGCGCCGTTCACGCTGAGCTGGAAGGAGTTCGAGGCCTATTTCGAGCGCATGACCCGCACCGGCGTCGTGCGCAGCATGAAGGACTTCTACTGGGACATCCGTCCCAAGCCCGAGTTCGGCACGATCGAGATCCGCGTGTTCGACACGCCGCTCACGGTGGAGCGCGCCGCCGCGCTCGCGGGCTACGTGCAGTCGCTGGCCGCATGGTTCCTGCAGGAGCAGCCCTTCGAGCCCAGCGAGGAAGACTACCTCGTCTACACCTACAACCGCTTCCAGGCCTGCCGCTTCGGGCTCGACGCGGTGTATGTCGACCCCGCGAGCGGTCAGCACATGCCGCTGCGCGACCACATCCTCATGACCATGACCCAGCTCGAATGGCACAGCGAGGCGCTCAACGCCACCAAGGCGCTCGGCGAGTTGCGCACCAGCGTGGAGGCCAACCGCAACGATGCGCGCTGGCTGCGCGAGAAGCAGGGCAAGGAGCGGCTGCTCGCCGAGGTGGTGCGGCAGTCGGCGCTGCGCTTCCGCGGCGCGGACTGACCGCCCGGATTCAGCCCGCTGCGGCCTGCAGCGAAAACTGCCGCCGGTAGGCCGCCGGCGACACCTTGAAGGCCGCCGTGAAGTGCTTGCGCAGCGACACCGCCGAGCCGAAGCCGGCATCGGTCGCCACGCGCTCCACCGGCCGGTCGGTGGTTTCGAGCAGCCGCTGCGCGAGCGCGAGGCGCTGGTTCTGCAGCCACTGGCCGACCGTCGTCCCGGTGGCTTCGCGAAAGCGCCGCGTGAAGGTGCGCCGGCTCATCAGCGCACGCTTGGCGAGCGCGTCGAGCTCGTGCGCGGCCTGCAGGTGGCGCCCCAGCCATTCGAGCAGCGGCGCGAGCCCGTTGCCGCCCGCGACCGGCGGCACCGGCTGCTCGATGTACTGCGCCTGCCCGCCCTGCCGGTGCGGCGCCACCACCATGCGGCGCGCCGCACGGTTCGCGGCTTCGGCACCGTGGCGCACGCGCAGCAGGTGCAGGCAGCAGTCGATGCCCGCCGCAGTGCCGGCCGAGGTGAGCACGTCGCCGTCGTCGACGTACAGCACCTCGGGGTGCAGCTGCACCTTCGGGTACTTGCGCGCGAAGGTGTCGGCCAGCTTCCAGTGCGTGCTGGCCGGGCGGCCGTCGAGCAGGCCTGCCTCGGCCAGCACGAAGGCGCCGAGGCACAGCCCCACGACGATCGCGCCGCGGCGGTGCGCGGCCTGCAGCGCACGCAGCAGCGCCGGCGGCGCGGGGCTGCCGTCGTCGCGCCACGAGGGCACGATCACGATCTGTGCCTGCCGGATGGCCTCGAGGCCGTGCGGCACGTTGAGCGTGAAACCCGCGTTGGTGCGCAATGGCCCCGGCTCGAAACCGCACACCTGCAGCCGGAAGCGCGGCACCCCCGCTTCGGTGCGGTCTTCGCCGAAGACCATGCACGGCACCGAGAGGTGAAAGGGGCTGATGCCGTCGAAGGCCACGACGGCGATGGTTTCTGCAGGGGTTCGCGCCATGGCCCGATTTTATCGATGAATGGCATTCGGGCCACTTTTCCGCACGCGCCGCGCGGGCAAGAATCGGTGCAACCCAACCTACAACCTACGGAGCAAGCCCATGAACGCAAAGACCGCACCGCGCCGCGCCCTCGTCGTGATCGACGTGCAGAACGAGTACTTCGAAGGCGGCGGACTGCCGATCGAGCATCCGCCGGTCGAGCAGTCGCTGCCGAACATCACCCGCGCGATGGACGCCGCGCGCGCCGCCGGCACGCCCGTGGTGGTGGTGCGCCACCATGCGCCGGCCGGCGCGCCGGTGTTCCAGGCCGACGCCCACAACGGCCAGCTGCATCCCGAGATCGCGAAGCGGCCGCACGACCACCTCGTGACCAAGGCCTTCCCGAGCGTCTTCACGGGCACCGACTTCGCCGACTGGATCGCGCGCACGGGCATCGACACGCTCAGCATCGCCGGCTACATGACGCACAACTGCGATGCGTCGACCGTGTTCGAGGCCATGCACCGCGGCCTGAACGTGGAATTCCTCTCCGACGCGACCGGCGCCCTGCCCTACGCCAACGCGGCGGGCCGCGCGAGCGCGGAAGAGATCCACCGCGTCTTCAGCGTGGTGTTCCACAGCAACTTCGCGGCGGTGGCGACCACCGAGGCTTGGATCGCCGCGCTGCAGGCCGGCGAGGCGATCGAGAAGGACAACGTGGTCATGTCGAACCGGCGCGCGCGGGGCTGAGCGCGCGCCAAGGTTGCATTTCGCGCGCACCGGAGCCCTTATGCTCGCCGCATGGGTGAATTCGACCTGATCGCACGCTACTTCCACCGCCCCGCCAAGCGCTCGCCGCTCGGCGTGGGCGACGACTGCGCGCTGCTCGCGCCCGCGCCGGGCATGCAGCTGGCGGTGTCTTCCGACATGCTGGTCGAAGGCCGGCATTTCCTCTCGACGGTCGATCCGGTGCGGCTCGGGCACAAGGCGCTGGCGGTGAACCTCAGCGACCTGGCCGCCTGCGGCGCGAAGCCGCTGGCCTTCACGCTCGCGCTGGCGCTGCCGAGCATCGATGCGCCGTGGCTCGAGGCGTTCTCGCGCGGGCTGCTGGCGCTGGCCGACGTGCACGGCTGCGAGCTCGTGGGCGGCGACACCACGCGCGGGCCGCTCAACATCTGCATCACCGTGTTCGGCGAGGTGCCGGCCGGTGCGGCGCTGCTGCGCTCGGGCGCGCGTGCCGGCGACGACATCTGGGCCAGCGGCACGCTCGGCGATGCGCGGCTCGCGCTCGAGGTGTTCCGCGGCACCCTCGCGCTCCCGGCCGAGGTGTTCAAGGCGGCGCGCGCACGCATGGAGCAGCCCACGCCGCGCGTGGCGCTGGGCCAGGCGCTACGCGGCACCGCATCGGCCGCGGTGGACGTGAGCGACGGCCTCGTCGGCGACCTGGGCCACATCCTTGCGGCGAGCGGGGTCGGTGCCACGCTCGACGCCGATGCGGCCGCGAGCCTCGTGGCCGCGGCCGACACGCCCGGCATCGGCACCGAGACGCTGCGCGGCTGCGCGCTTTCGGGCGGCGACGACTACGAGCTGGTGTTCACCGCCCCGCCCACGGCGCGCGCCGCGGTGGCGCAGGCCGGCCGCGAAAGCGCCACGCGCGTCACGCGCATCGGCCGCATCGAGGCCGAAGCCGGACTGCGCATCGTCGATGCGGGCGGTGCACCGGTGGCGCAGCGCTTCGGGTCGTTCGACCACTTCGCCTGATCAACCCCTGCGCGCGGCAACGAAGCGGGCCACCAGCCACGCCGCCAGCGCCGGCGCGAGTGCGAAGCTCGCGAACAGCCAGGCAGCCGCCGAGCGCGCGCCGGCCGCGCCACCGGGTTCGGTGAGGCCGGCCGCATTGGCCACCAGCCCCGCCACCGCTGCGCCCACGGCCATGCCATAGAGCTGCACGGTGGTGATCGAGGCCGAGGCCAGGCCTTCCTGGCCGCCGGGCGCGAGCGACATCACGCGCGTGACCAGGTGCGGCCATCCGATGCCCACGCCAACACCCACGACGGCCAACGCGACGCCTGCCAGAAACATCTCGAGCCCCGGCGCGAAACGCCCGGGCGCCGGCAGCAGCAGCGCGAGCGCGACGAGCCCCAGCGTGCAGGCCACCGGCCCGGCGCGCAGCATGCGGTCGGCGGCGCGGCCGCTGCGGCCCGACGACAGCAGCGACCCCGCGCTCCAGCCACCGGCCATCGCGGCCGTCAGGTAGCCGGCCGACAGCGGCGAATGGCCGTGCAGCAGCTGCAGGAAATAGGGCACGAAGATCTCGGTGGTGGTGCCGACGAGCAGCAGCACCACGCTCGCATAGATGGCCCCCATCGGCGCGCGCACCGCGTAGGCGCCGGTCGGCAGCAGCCGCACCGCGGCACGCCGGTCGACCCGCGTGGCGAGCAGGCCGAGTCCGAGCCCGAGCGCCACGCCGGCGGCCTGCCAGGCCAGCGCCGGCCAGAACCCGCTCGCCGCGATCACCAGCACCGAGGCGGCGAGCAAGCCGATCTGCGGCGCCGGAATGCGCGGCATCTGCGCCGGCCGCTGGTGCCGCACGCCCGCCGCGGGCCGCAGTTGCACCGCCACCAGAAGCGCCTGCGCCGCAGCCAGCGGCAGCAGCGACCAGAAGGCCCAGCGCCAGTGCCCCGCCTGCGCGAACAGGCCGCCGACCGCCGGCCCGCAGAGCGTGGCCACGCCCCACATGCCCGACACCAGCGCCACCGCACGCGGCCACAGCCGCGGCGCGAACACCAGCTGGATCAGCGCATAGCTCAGGGCGGCAAGCAGGCCGCCACCCAACCCCTGCACCGTGCGGCCCGCGAGCAGCCAGGCCATGGCCGGTGCAAGCGCGCACGCCATCGAGCCCATGGTAAAGATCGCCAGGGCGGCCAGGCAGGCGCCGCGCGGCCCAAGCCTCGCCAGCAGCCGCACCGACAGCGTCGCGCCCAGGATCGATCCCACGACGAATAGCGTGGTGCTCCACGCGTACCAGTCGAGGCCGCCGATCTCGTTCACCACCGACGGCAGCACGGTGGTCACGATGTGCACGTTGACCGCGTGCAGCGCCACACCGCCCGTGAGCGCCACTGCACGCCAGCCGTTGCGGCCGCTGAACAGCTCGCGCCAGCCGGGGGCGGGCGGTGGGGACGGCAGCGGGGAAACGCCGGTGGCGGAGGGAATGGTCGAAGAGGCAGCGGGCATGGCGCAAGGGCGGAGCGAGAGGAAGGCCTCGATCGTAGGCCGGGTCCATCAATTAAACAAGTAATTGCTTTGATAAATGCAAGATCTTGGCCGCCCTCGAATGCGCGACACTCCTGGCTCGACCCCAGCCGTTTTCTCTTCCGCAGGCCCGATGTCCCCCGCCACCCCGCTCCGCCCCACCATCGCTTTTCTTCGCGCGCATCCGGCGCATTTCATCGCGCTCGGCTTCGGCTCCGGGCTCGGACGCATGGCGCCGGGCACCGTCGGCACGCTCTGGGCCTGGGTGGCGTTCGCGGTGATGCAGCTGTGGTTCACGCCCGCAACGATCGGCTGGATCATCCTGGCCGCGCTGCCGATCGGCTGGTGGGCCTGCAGCCGCACCGCGCGCGACCTCGGCGTGGCCGACCCGGGTTGCATCGTCTGGGACGAAGTGGTGGCGTTCTGGATCGTGCTCTGGCTGGTCACGCCCGCGGGCCTGCTGGCGCAGGCGGTGGCCTTCGGGCTGTTCCGGTTCTTCGATGCCGCCAAGCCCGGCCCGGTGGGCTGGGCCGATGCGCTGTTCAAGCCGCGTGCCGGTGTCGAGACGCGCTGGTGGCGCGCAGGCTTCGGCATTCTTTTCGACGACCTGGTGGCGGCCTTCTGCACGCTGCTGGTCATTGCGCTGTGGCGCGCCTGGTGAGTAGGGCCTGTTCACACTATTTACGGGGTCGCGAAGGCATGCCAAAGCGGACAAATCAAGGCGCACGACGCAGTGTGTGCGTCGGCACACACAAGGCGTGCAACGCGGAGTTGGCCGCTTTGGCATGCCTTCCCTTCGGGTTGGCCCGCATTGGGGCCGTCTGCGGCGTTGCCCGCGCTTGCAATGCTCCAGCATTGCTGCGCACGGGCGCCTTGCAGCCAGCCCCGATGCGGGCCAACGCGATCCCCGTAAATAGTGTGAACAGGCCCTGACCATGACGAACCCCCTGCTTCCTCCGCGGCCCCTGCTCGCCGACAAGGCCACGCCCGCGATCGTCGCGGCCTTGGCCGACCTGCTGCTGCAGAAGGGCTGGATGCTGGCCACGGCCGAAAGCTGCACCGGCGGCCTGATCGCCGGCGCCTGCACCGACCTCGCGGGCTCGAGCGCCTGGTTCGACCGTGGCTTCGTGAGCTATTCGAACGCGGCCAAGACCGACATGCTGGACGTCGACGCGGCGCTGATCGCCACCGATGGCGCGGTCAGCGAACCCGTGGCGCGCGCCATGGCCGTGGGCGCGGCGGACCGCTCGGGCGCCCGCGTCGCGGTGGCAGTGACCGGCGTGGCCGGCCCGAGCGGCGGCAGCGCCGACAAGCCGGTCGGCACGGTGTGGTTCGGCTGGTCGGTCGATGGCCAACTGCGCACCGAGCGCCGGCGCTTCGAGGGCGACCGCGCGGCGGTGCGCGCGGCCACGGTGCACTACGCGCTGCAGACGCTGGTGGTGCTGCTCGGCCCGCAGGGCAACGCCTGAAAAGCCGCACGGCGCGGTCCACTATGATCTCGCGCCGCGCACCGTTCCATCCGAAGAAAGAGGCCTCATGACCGCAGCATCAGCCAATGCCCAGACCATCGAGCGCTTCTACCAGGCCTTTGCGCGGCTCGACGGCCCCGCCATGGCCGCCTGCTACGCGAGCGATGCGGCCTTCGACGACGAGGCCTTCTCGCTGCGCGGGCGGCGCCAGGTCGGCGGCATGTGGCGCATGCTCTGCGACGCCACGCGCGCCAGGGGCGCCGACGTCTGGAAGCTGAGCTGGCGCGACGTGGAGGCCGACGACACCAGCGGCCGGGCCCACTGGGACGCGCACTACCGCTTCAGCGCCACCGGTCGCCTGGTCGACAACCACGTCGATGCGCAGTTCGGCTTCACGCCCGAAGGCCTCATCGCCACCCACCGCGACAGCTTCGCGTTCTGGGCCTGGGCGCGCCAGGCGCTCGGCGCGCCGGGGCTGCTGCTCGGCTGGACGCCGATGCTGCGCAACAAAGTCAGGGCCACCGCGGCCGCCAACCTCGCCACTTACCTCGCACGCGAACCATGAACGACAAGACCTCCCTCGCCATTGCCGACAACCCCGCCCAGCACCGCTACGAAGCCATGCGCGACGGCCGGCTCGCGGGCTATGCCGAATACAACCTGCTGACCGACGCGATCCTGTTCTCGCACACCGAGGTGCTGCCCGAGAACGAAGGCAAGGGCGTGGGCTCGGGCCTCGCGCGGCATGTGCTCGACGACGCGCGCGCCAGGGGGCTGCATGTGATTCCGGTGTGCCAGTTCATCGCGGGCTACATCCGCAAGCACCGCGAGTACGCGGACCTCGTGCGCCCGGACGTGCAGCGCGCGTTCAAGATCTGAGCCGCACGCTCAAGACCTGAGCAGCGCCTTTGGCGCGGGCAGCCACGCGAAGGCCGCGATACCGAGCACCAGCAGCGCCGCGATGACGGCCATCACGGCCGTGAGCGGATCGCCGCCGTGCGCGACGGCCACCGACGCCGCCAGGCCCGTGGCCCACTGCATGAGCGCGACGCCGAGGAACATCGCCATGGTGAACACCGCCATGGCCCGGCCGGTGAGCGTGGCCGGATAGGCCACGCGCACGTCGGCGTACTGCCAGACGATGAAGCCCGAGAGCACGCCGATCATCAGCAGGCCCGCGATGTCGAGCCACGCCGCGCGTGTGAAGGCGACCAGCGCGAAGAGCGCCGCATAGCCGAGCGCGCAGCCCACGATCCGGCGCCGGCGCAGCGCACCGTCGCGGTCGAAACGGCCGAACAGCGGCGCGCCGACGAGCGAGATCACCGACATGGCGATGGCGACATTGCCGCTCTGCACCAGCGAGAAGCCGTGGCGCTCCATCATGAGCGGCCCGAGCCAGAGGCCGCGCAGCGAGATGAAGGCCGCATACGTCACCCCGCCGAGCAGGACGATGCCGAGCGTGTGCGGCATCGCGAGCAGCACGCCGAACTGGCGGATCGCCTCGGGGATCGACTCCTTCGCCTTCGGCACCGCCGAGGCGGGCTCGCGCACCCAGTGCCAGATGGCGAGCCAGGCCAGCGCCGAGACGACGGCCAGCACCACGAAGCCCGCGCGCCAAGAGAACGCCTCGACCAGCCACGCGAGCGGCGTGCCCGTGACCAGCATGCCGACCCCGCCGATCGCGAGCACCAGGCCCGAGACGGTGGCGAAGCGTGCGGCGGGAAAGTGCCGCGCGACGAAGACGGTGCACACCAGGAAGGCCGGCGCGCAGCCGATGCCGATCAGCGCCTGGCCGGCCACCAGCACTGGGTAGCTCTGCGCCAGCGCCGAGAGCAGCGCGCCCGCGATCGCGATCGGAAACGCCACCAGCACGGTGCGCCGCACGCCATGCAGGTCGATGCCGATGCCCATGAACAGCTGCATCGCGCCGAATGCGAAATGGAACGCACCCGAGAAGATGCCGAGCGCCTGCGCCGAGAGCCCGAAATCGGCCTGCAGCGGGCTCGCCATGATCGCGCCGACGGTGCGGAACGCCTGGCTCAGCGCCACCCCGGCGCACAGCGCCAGCACCATGACCCACGCGGCGCGCGGGCTCAGCCTTGCACCGGCGTCGCTGCTGGCGCCGATGCTGCTGTCAGGCACCGTGGCACTTCTTGTATTTCTTGCCGCTGCCGCAGGGACAGGGATCGTTGCGGCCCGGCTCGGCCTCCTTGCGGACCGTCTGGACCTTCGGGCCCAGGCTCTTCCAGAGCTGGCGCAGGTCGTACACGGCCCAGATGGCAGCGCCGAAGTCGTCGAGCCGCTGCTGGCTCACGCTGGGCGGGCCGTCGTCGCTGTACATCGAGACCGTGGGCTTGGCGGTGTCGTTCTCGGTCAGCGCGACGATGTTGTCGAGCGCATCGTCGAGCATCTGTGCGGCTTCCTTGTCGCGCGGCGCGGCCCAGTCCTCGGGCCAGTTCTCGACCGCGTACATGAAGCCGAGCGCCCAGACCTGGGCGAACGAGGGGATCTCCTCGCCCTCGACCTCGGCGCGCTCTTCCTCGGGCAGCGAGGCGATGGCGCCGCGGGTGTCGAGCACCTCGGGCTGCCAGCTGCGCTCGTCGTCGAGCGACTGCACGTCGGCGTCGAGCCCTTCTTCGATCTCGCGCCAGCGGCGCTTCCAGTTCCAGACGAACTCCATGTGCTGGGCCGGAACGAAGCCGTCGCCGAGCAGCACCGGCCAGTATTCGGCCGGCTCGATCGCGCGGCGGGTGCAGATCAGCGCGGCCATGAAGCCTTCGCAGAATTCCCACTGTGGGATTTCGTCGTCGTGCTCGCGCATGGCGTCGAGCGCCTGGTCGAGCACATCGAAGTCGTCGGGGCCCAAGGGTTGCTGGGCGGGGGCGGGGGTCGGGGGGATGATGTCGGGGGAAGTGGTCATGGCAGGTCCGAGGCAGGCCTCTATGATGCAGCAGGCCGGCAGACCTCACTTTTCCACGCCCACGATGATTCCTTTCCCGACGCGCTTTACCGCCTTCGCCCTGTGCGTGGCCGGGCTCGCCGCCAGCCTGGCCGCGGTGCTCGTCGCGCCGCATCTCTGGGGCGCCTGGCTTGCGCTCGTGGTCTTCGCGGTGCTCGCCGCGACCGGCGTGCACGACCTGCGCCAGACCCGCCACGCGATCCTGCGCAACTATCCCGTCATCGGCCACCTGCGCTTCCTGCTCGAATTCATCCGGCCCGAGATGCGGCAGTACTTCATCGAGAGCGACTCCGAGGCGGCGCCGTTCTCGCGCGCCCAGCGCTCGCTGGTCTACCAGCGCGCCAAGGGCGAGCCCGACAACCGGCCGTTCGGCACGCAGCTCAATGTGACCATCGCGGGCTACGAGTGGATCAACCACTCGATGCAACCGACGAAGCTCGACGACCACGACTTCCGCATCGTGATCGGCAACGCCTCGGCATCGGCCGGCCAGGCCGGGCATCCCTGCACCCAGCCCTACAGCGCGAGCGTGTTCAACATCTCGGCCATGAGCTTCGGCGCGCTGTCGGCCAATGCCATCCTCGCGCTCAATCAGGGCGCGAAGATGGGCGGCTTTGCGCACGACACGGGCGAGGGCTCGATCTCGCAGCACCACCGCGTGCACGGCGGCGACCTGATCTGGGAGATCGGCTCGGGCTACTTCGGCTGCCGCAACGACGACGGCACCTTCAATGCCGAGCGCTTCAGCGCCAATGCGCGCGATCCGCAAGTGAAGATGATCGAGATCAAGCTGAGCCAGGGCGCCAAGCCCGGCCACGGCGGGGTGCTGCCGGCGCCCAAGGTCACGCCCGAGATCGCGGCCGCGCGCGGCGTGCGCGTGGGTGTCGACTGCATCTCGCCGTCGTCGCACAGCGCCTTCGACACGCCGACCGGGATGATGCATTTCATCGCCGAGCTGCGCGCGCTGTCGGGCGGCAAGCCCGTGGGCTTCAAGTTCTGCCTCGGCCATCCGTGGGAATGGTTCGCGATCGTCAAGGCGATGCAGGCGACCGGCATCACGCCCGACTTCATCGTGGTGGACGGCGCCGAAGGCGGCACCGGCGCTGCGCCGGTGGAGTTCAGCGACCATGTGGGCGCGCCGCTGCAGGAGGGCCTGCTGCTGGTGCACAACACGCTCGTCGGCGTGAACCTGCGCCACCACATCAAGATCGGCTGCGCGGGCAAGGTGATCACCGCCTTCGACCTCGCGCGCATGATGGCGCTGGGCGCCGACTGGTGCAATGCGGGCCGCGGCTTCATGATGGCGCTCGGCTGCATCCAGGCGCAGAGCTGCCACACCGGCCACTGCCCCACGGGCGTGACCACGCAGGACCCGGTGCGCCAGCAGGCGCTGGTGGTGCCCGCCAAGGCCGAGCGCGTGCGCAACTTCCACCGCAGCACGCTGCATGCGCTGCAGGAACTCGTGCAGGCCGCGGGCCTCGACCATCCGCAGCAGATCACCGCGCACCACATCGTGCGGCGCATCTCCGACACCGAAGTGCGCCTGCTGAGCAACCTGATCATGCAGGTGCAGCCGGGCGCCCTGCTCGGTGCGCTCGACGGGCAGCACAACGTGTTCCGCACCTACTGGCCGCTGGCCAGCGCCGAGAGCTTCCAGCCGCTGACGCAGGCGCCGCCGCAGGCTGCGGCGCAGAACCTCGCCATGGCCGCATGACGCCTTTGCAACAGCAGCCGTCCGTGCCAGGGCCAGGCGACTACGACAGCTTCCTGCGCCTCACTCTGGCCCGGCAGCAGAAGAACGTGGCGAGCCACCGCCTGGGCAGCGAACGCGTCTGGATCAAGAAGGCCGGCCCGCGCCACGGCAAGTGGGGCTACCGCGTGATGGCGGCGGTGGCGCGGCTGGCCGGGCTCGACATCCTCAAGCCGGTGCCCAACCCGGGCGGCGCGGCGGCCATCGCCACCGAGGCACGGCGGCTGCGGCAGTTGGCCGCGGCGGGCCTGCGCGTGCCGCGCGTGCTGGCCGAGCAGCCCGAGGGCCTGCTGATCTCCGACCTCGGCGAAAGCGGCCGTGGCACGGTGGTGCTGCAGGAGCGGCTCGATCAGGCGGCCGCGGCGGGGCCCGCGGCACTGCTCGCCGTGTGGCGCGAGGGGCTCGCCGCGATCGCGCAGGTGCATCTGCGCGGACAGCACCTGAGCCAGGCCTTCGACCGCAACCTCGTGCTCTGCCCCGACGGCGTGATCGGCTACATCGATTTCGAGGACGATCCGTCGGAGGTCATGACGCTGGCCGAATGCCAGGCCCGCGACTGGCTCAGTTACCTGCATTCCACGGCCATGATGCTCGAGGCCGCGGCGCCCGAAGCCGCGGGCCAGCACTGGCAGGCCGCGCTCGCCGAGGTCGGCGGCGAGGTGCGCGTGCGCATCGCCGAGGCGGCGCGGCGCATGAAATGGGCCCAGAAGCTGCCCGCCAGCCGCCGCTGGGGACGCGACACCCAGCGCGTGCGCGCGGTGGCGCGGCTGCTGGGGCGCTGGTACCTTGCCGCTTAGGCGTGCAGTGCCGAGCGCACCGCCACGCCGCGCAACGCAAGCCGCTTCTTCATCGACAGCACCGCGCGGTCCTTGCTGAGCAGCAGCGCGCCGTGCGCCACAGCCAGGTCGATGAAGACCTGGTCGTCGGGGTCGCTGCAGACGCAGGGTGCGCGCGGCGGAAGGACGTCGACGTGGCGCACGCGTGCATCGAAATCCGCGAGCACGGCCTGCACTTCGAGCCCGCGCTGCAGCATGCGCCGCGCGACCAGCGGGTAGCCGAGCACGCGTTCGAGCTCGACGCGCATGGCCGCCGTCGCGAGCCAGCACAGCTCGCCCGCGGCCAGCGCGGTGGCGAGCGGAGCGATGTCGGGGTTCTCGAACACCAGCAGGTCGAGCGCGATGTTGGTGTCGATCACCACCAACGCGCCGGCTTCCGCCGAAGGGGCGGGGTGTTGGCTGCCAGCAGTCACGCTACGCGGGCTTGCGCGCCGAGCCGGCCACCATGTCGAAGCGGAACAGCCGGCACTCGATGGGGCCGTTCCACATCGGCACGCGGCGCGACTCCTTCAGGCGCATGCGCTTGGGCAGCTTGAGGTCGGGCGTGAGCACCCAGGCGGTCCAGCCGGCGTAGTTCTTCTTCCAGTGCGAGGCGAGCTGCGGAAAGAACTCGCCGCCATCGCCTTCCTCGGTGCCGTCCTCACCGCCGGTCTGCGCCGCTTCGCGCGCGCCGAAGCGCGCCACCCCACCCACCTCGATGCGCTCGCCGTAGGGCGGGTTGAGCATGATCACGCCGCCCTCGGCCGGTGGCATGCGCTGCAGCGCATCGCCGCCGCGGAACTCGATCGCCTCGGCCACGCCGGCACGCTCGGCATTGCGCTCGGAAAAGTCGACCATGCGGTGCGACACGTCGGAGCCGAAGATTGCGACCTCGCGCGGCTTCGCGGCCGCTTCCGCCTCGCTCTTGAGCGCATTCCAGACATGGGCCTGGAACGGCAGCAGCTTCTCGAAGCCGAAGCGCCGCAGCCAGCCGGCCGGAATGCCGCGCGCGATCTGTGCCGCCTCGATGGCGATGGTGCCGCTGCCGCAGCACGGGTCGTAGAGCGGCTCGGCGGCGACCTCGCCGGTCTCGGGGTTCCACCAGCCGCTGGCGGCCAGCATGGCCGCGGCCAGCGTCTCCTTGAGCGGCGCGTCGCCCTTGTCCTGGCGCCAGCCGCGCTTGAACAGCGGCTCGCCCGAGGTGTCGATGTAGAGCGTGCAGGTGTCGGTGGTCAGGTGCGCGAACACGCGGCAATCGGGCCACTGGGTCTCGATGCTCGGGCGCACGCCGGCCGCCTTGGCGCGGAAGCGGTCGGCGATCGCGTCCTTGATGCGCAGGGTGGCGAAGTTCAGGCTCTGCAGCGGGCTGTGCTGCGCGGTTGTCTCGATCTTGAAGGTCTGCTTCGGCGTGAACCAGATCTCCCAGGCCACGCCGCTCGCGATGGCATAGAGGTCGTTCTCGCTGCGGTACGGCGCCTGCACGAGTTCGACCAGCACGCGCTGCGCCAGCCGGCTGTGCAGGTTGAGCCGCAGCGCGTCGCGCCATTCGGCGCGCACCCGCACGCCGCCGCGCAGCATGAGCAGGTCGTCGCCGGCGCGGCCGGTCAGTGCATGCACTTCGGCCGCGAGGAATTCCTCGACGCCGGCGGCGCAAGGCAGGAAAAGGGAAAGATCGTTCACTGGAGCGCCTTTGTCTTCTACAGCGCCTTGCGCAGGTTGGCCGGCGCGATGCGCAGGGCCTCGCGGTACTTGGCCACGGTGCGCCGCGCGCATTCGATGCCCTGCTCCTTGAGCATCTCGGAAATCTGGCTGTCGGACAGCGGCTTCTTCACGCTCTCGGAACTCACGAACTGCTTGATCAGCGCGCGCACCGCGGTGCTCGACGCATTGCCACCGGTCTCGGTGCCGAGCGCCGAGCCGAAGAAGTACTTGAGCTCCACGGTGCCGAATGGCGTGGACATGTACTTGGCGGTGGTCACGCGCGAGATGGTCGACTCGTGCAGGCCCAGCTCGTCGGCGATCTCGCGCAGCACCAGCGGACGCATTGCCAGCTCGCCATGCACGAAGAAGCTCTTCTGCCGCTCGACGATCGCGTTCGACACGCGCAGGATGGTGTCGAAGCGCTGCTGGATGTTCTTGATGAACCAGCGCGCCTCCTGCAGCCGCTGCGACAGCGCCTGGCTGCCCTCGCCCTTGTGCGACTTGAGGGCGCCGGCATAGATGTCGTGCACGCGCAGCCGGGGCATCACCTCGGGGTTGAGCATGACGCGGAACTTGGCGTTGGTGCCGCGGCCGACCTTGGTGACGATGACGTCTGGAATGACGATGTTGCGCTCGACGTCGACGAAGCGGCGCCCCGGCTTGGGCTCGAGCCGCGAGATGACCTGCAGCGCCGAGCGCACGAGTTCCTCGCTGCTGCGCGTGAGCGTGGCGAGCCGCTTGAAGTCGCGCCGGGCGAGCAGCTCGAGCGGCTGCTTGCAGATGGCGAGCGCGGTCTTGCGCACGAGCGCCTGCTGCTCGGTCTCGCGCTCGCTCGCCATGGCACGCAGCTGGATGCTCAGGCATTCGCCAAGATCGCGCGCGCCGACGCCCGTGGGCTCCAGGCTCTGCAGCAGGCCGAGTGCGACCTGGAAGTGATGCACCAGCTCGTCGAACTGGTCGTTGTCGTCGCCGGCAAGTCCCGAGGCCAGCGACGGCAGCGAGTCTTCGAGGTAGCCGTCGTCGTTGAGCGACTCGATCAGGAAGCGCAGCGCCGCGCAGTCGTTCTCGTTGAGCCGCAGGCTCAGGGCCTGGCGGTGCAGGAACGACTGCAGTGATTCCTGGCTGCGCGCGAGTTCGGTGGCGTCGGGGCGCTCGTCGTCGCTGAGGTTGTTCTTGCGCGCGGGTGCATCGCCACCCCACTCGCTGTCGTCGGGCGCCATGTCGACGGTGCCGTCGCCTTCCCAGTCGGGCTCGCGCTCGGCAACCTCGGCGGCAGGGCCGTCGGTGTCGGTGGCCGGTGCCGTGCTCTCGGCCGGCGCCGTGGCGGCCGCACTGGCGGCGGGTGCCGCGGTGAACTCGCCCTCGCCCGCCTCGGCAAACTCGTCGCGCGGCACCGGCGTGTCGATCGCGTCGAGGCCGAATTCCTCGCGCGCCGCTTCTTCGGCCGTGCGTTCGAGAAAAGGGTTCTCGTCGAGCATCTGCTCGACCTCCTGGCTCAGTTCGAGCGTGGAAAGCTGGAGCAGCCGGATCGACTGCTGCAGCTGAGGCGTGAGCGCCAGGTGCTGCGAAACGCGAAGGGACAGCCCTTGCTTCATGGAGACCGGCCCCTCCCTTACATCCGGAAGTGCTCGCCGAGGTACACCCTGCGTACTTCGGCGTTGTCGACGATCTCCGCGGGTGTGCCTTGTGCCAGCACATGCCCGTCGCTGATGATGAAAGCGTGGTCGCAGATGCCCAGCGTCTCGCGCACGTTGTGGTCGGTGATGAGCACGCCGATGCCGCGCTCCTTGAGGAAGCTGATGATCCGCTGGATCTCGATCACCGCGATCGGGTCGATGCCGGCGAAGGGCTCGTCGAGCAGGATGAAGCGCGGCTGCGTGGCGAGCGCACGGGCGATCTCGACCCGGCGCCGCTCGCCGCCCGAGAGCGCGAGCGCGGGCGAGTCGCGCAGGTGGTCCACTCGCAGGTCGGCCAGCAGGGCCGAGAGGCGCTCTTCGGTGCGCTGCTTCGACAGCGGAGCGGGCTTGCCGTTGGCGTCGGGCTCGCGCTGGAGCTCGAGCACGGCGCGCACGTTCTCCTCGACGCTGAGCTTGCGGAAGATCGAGGCTTCCTGCGGCAGGTAGCTCAGGCCCATGCGCGCGCGCCGGTGGATCGGCATGTGGGCGATGGGTTCGCCGTCGATGGAGATCTCGCCCGCATCGGCGCGCACCAGGCCCACGATCATGTAGAACGAGGTGGTCTTGCCGGCGCCGTTCGGTCCGAGCAGACCGACGACCTCGCCCTTCTGCACCTCGAGCGACACGTCTTTGACGACCTTGCGGCTGCCGTAGCTCTTCTGCAGGCCACGCACCACGAGACGGCTGCCGGGCGCCGCTTCGGCGGCCTGGGTTCCAGCGGTTTCCGTCACTTACTTGCGCCCTTCGCCGTCGAGGGTGGTGGACGAGCGCAGGCCGGTGCCGCGGGCAGGCTGCGGCGCCGTGGGTGCGCCGGGCGCGGGCGCCGTGGCCGACTTCGGCGTCAGGATGGTCCGCACGCGGCCGCCCGACGACGCGTTGACGGCGGTGTTCGGCGGCACGGTGGAGCCATTGACGGTGTAGGTGTCGTTGCTCTGGTCGTAGACGATCAACGCGCCCTGGCTCTCGTCGTTGGGCGTTGCACCGACCAGCCGGCGCATCACCGCATTCCGGATGAACTTGACGTTGTCGGCGCGGCTGTCGTATTCGATCACCTCGGCCTCGCCCTCGATCCACTCGTTGGGCGCATTGCGCTTCTGCTTGTAGTACGCCCGCTTGCCGGGCGCCGCCGTGACCACGCCGTACTGGTAGCCCTCGGCGTCCTGGCGCACGTCGATGCGCGCGCCGCGGATGATGATCGTGCCCTTCGTGACCACCACGTTGCCCGTGAACACGCTGGTCTGCTTGAGGTCGTCGTAGCGCATCGCGTCCGACTCGATGTTCATCGGCTTGGTGCGATCGGCGGTTTCAGCCTGCGCACCCGCGGCGAGGCCAGCCAGCAGCAGCACGCCCGCGGCCAGCCGGCCGAGGCGACGAAGAAGGGGTGTGGTGTGGGGGTAGGAGTGCAATGTCATAGAGGCACGAAACTTGCTCTGCATTGTATGGCCGGATGGCGCCGACCTCGCGCGCAGCGATGAAAAAGCCCGCGGGTGCGGGCTTGGCATTGGATCGGGAACGCAGCGCCTGCGCGGGAGCAGGGCTCAGCCCTTCTTCGCTTCGCCGACCAGGTATTCGGCGACCTGCAGCGCCCGCGTCATGTTGCCGGCGGTCTCGCCGTCCACATACCAGCGCCCGCCGACGGCCAGCGCCGGCACGCCGGCCACGCGGTAGGCGTCGGTCAGTTGCGCGGCGCGCTTCGCCTTGCTGGCCACGCCGAACGAGGTGAACACTTCCTTGAACTTGGCGCCGTCGATGCCGTTGGCCGACACCCAGGCAACGATGTTGGCATCGCCGGTGAGGTTCTGGCGCTGGCGGTGGATCGCGGTGAAGATCTTCGGCTGGAACTCTTCCACCTTGCCAAGCGCCTCGAGCGCGTAGTACAGGCGCTGCTTGGCTTCGACGTCGTTGCCGACGAAAGGCACCGGCACGCGACGGAAGGCCACTTCCTTCGGCGCCTTCTTGAGCCAGGCCTCGAGGTGCGGCTCGAAGTCGCTGCAGTGCGGGCAGTTGTACGAGAAGAACTCGACCACCTCGACCTTGCCCGCCGGCGCGTCGACCGGCACGCGCTTGTCGAGCACGAGGTACTCCTTGCCGGCCTTCGGTGCCATCGCCTGGGCATGCGCGGCGTTTCCGGCCAGCGAAAGGAGGCCGAGCGAACTGGCGGCCAGCGAAAAGTCACGACGTTTCATGAAAGGGTTCTCCTGTGGTACGGCTGTACTGAGCCTGCATGCGGCGGGGAGTTCCCTCGCCGGCCGCGCGCCTGGGCGTGAATGGTGCCGGCGAATGGCGCGCGGCGGAGCTTAAGGGCTATTCGTGACGGGCGCGCGGGGCTTCTCAGCGCTGGACGCGCACGAGCGCGGATTCGAGGCCGCCGCCGTCGAGCCGCTCCTTGAGGCGGTCGGCGTCGTCCTTCTTGCTGAACGGGCCCGCGCGCACGCGGTAGACCGTGCGGCCCGCCTGTTCGCGCTCGGTGACCCGGGCCTCGACGCCCATCAGCGAGAGCTTGGCGCGCTGCGCCTCGGCATCGTCGTTGGTGCGGAAGGCGCCGGCTTGCACGAAGTACATGAACGGATCCGCGCCCGGGGTGCTGCTGCTGCTGCTCGGCGCTGCCGAGGCGACGGTCGTGCTGCTGTTGCTGCTGCCGCCGCCGGCGCGTGCGCGGGCCAGGTCGCCGAGCGGATCGTTCGACGGCGGCAGTGCGTTGGCCTCGGCCGGCAGCGGTGCCGGGCGCACAGGCCTCGGCGCCACCACCACGGGCACCGGCGGTGCGGGCGGGGCGGCACCGGGCGCCACCGCGGCGTTGTTCTCGCCGCCAGCCGGCGCCACCGGACCGCTGGCGGCCGGGGGCTTGGGCGCCGAGCCTGCCTTGCCGGCCAGCGGCGCGTTCGGGTCCCAGTCGCGGTTCTTGCGCGCCTCGGCTTCGTCCTGCTCGGCACCGCCGCGCTGCGTCTTGGTCACGAACGGAATCGGCACCTTGGTCACGTAGACCGCAATGCCGAGCGCCACGCCGAGCCCGAGCACCAGGCCGACGATCAGCCCGATGACGATGTTGCCGCGGTGTCTGTTTCTCTTCTTCTGCTTCATGGTGAGGGAGTTACATCTTGCTCGGCGCACTGACGCCGAGAATCGCGAGGCCATTGTGCAGCACCTGCGCGCAGGCCTTGACGAGCGCAAGCCGCGCCAGCCGGACCGGCTCGTCGTCGACCAGGATGCGCTCGGCGTCGTAGTAGCTGTGGTAGCTGGCGGCCAGTTCGCGCAGGTAGAAAGTGACGTCGTGCGGCGCGAAATCCTTCGCCGCGGCCGCGAGCATGGCGGGGTACTTGGCCAGCTGCAGCATCAGCGCCTGGGCCGCCGGGCTTTCGAGCGGCGACAGGTCGACATCCGCGAGCGTGGCCGCATCGCCGCCCCAGGCCGCCAGCACCGAGTGGATGCGCGCATGCGCGTACTGCACGTAGTACACCGGGTTGTCGTTGTTCTTCGCCACGGCCAGGTCGACGTCGAAGGTGTATTCGGTGTCGGGCTTGCGGCTCAGGAGGAAGAAGCGCACCGCGTCGGTGCTGGTCCACTCGATCAGGTCGCGCAGGGTGACGTAGCTGCCAGCGCGCTTGCTGATCTTGACCTCTTCGCCGCCCTTCATGACGCGCACCATGGTGTGCAGCACGTAGTCGGGGTAGCCCTCGGGAATGCCCACGCCCGCGGCCTGCAGGCCCGCGCGCACGCGGGCGATCGTGCCGTGGTGGTCGGTGCCCTGGATGTTGATGACCTTGTGGAAGCCTCGCTCCCACTTGGCGATGTGGTAGGCGACGTCGGGCACGAAATACGTGTACGTGCCGTCCTGCTTTCGCATCACGCGGTCCTTGTCGTCGCCATAGTCGGTCGACTTCAGCCAGAGCGCGCCGTCCTGCTCGTAGGTCTTGCCGGCGGCCACGAGTTTTTGCACCGCGTCCTCGACGCGGCCGCTCGTGTAGAGGCTCGATTCGAGGTAATAGTTGTCGAAGCGCACGCGGAAGGCCTGCAGGTCGAGGTCCTGCTCGCGGCGCAGGTAGGCCACCGCGAACTCGCGGATCGAGTCCAGGTCGTCGATGTTGCCGCTGGCGGTGTATTCGCGATCGTCGGACTTGACGGTCTTCTTCTCTTTGAAGTCTTCGGCGATGTCGGCGATGTAGTCGCCGTTGTAGGCGGGCGCCTTTTCGCCGCTCGGCCATTCCGCATCGCCGGGCTTGAAGCCGCGCGCGCGCAACTGCGTGCTGTGGGCGAGCGTCTGGATCTGCACGCCGGCGTCGTTGTAATAGAACTCGCGCCAGACCGTTTCGCCCTGCGAGGCGCGCAGGTTGCAGATCGCGTCGCCAAGCGCGGCCTGCCGGCCGTGCCCCACGTGCAGCGGCCCGGTCGGGTTGGCCGAAACGAACTCGACCAGCACGCGCTCGCCGGTCGCCGGCTGCCGGCCGAAGGCTTCGCCCGCGGCCAGCACCTCGCGCACGATCTGCTGCTTGGCGGCGGTCTTGAGGCGGATGTTGAGGAAACCGGGGCCGGCGATCTCGATCGCTTCGACCCACTGGCCGAAGATCGGCGTGGCGAGCAGTGCCGCGCTGAGTTCTTCAGCCAGTTCGCGGGGCTTGCGCGCTAGCGGTTTGGCAAGCTGCATCGCAGCCGTGGAGGCGAAATCGCCATGGGCCGCCACCTTGGGCGACTCGAAAGCGGCCTTGGCGCCGGCGCCGGGCGAGAGTGATTCGAGCGTGTTCGCGAGCGCCGCGAGCAGCTCCTGTTTGACCAATAGCATCGCGGGATTTTACCGGGGGCAAACCCGGACCCGGGTGACATTCGTCATCCAATTGATACCTACTCCCGTTAGGATGGCCGGCCCCCGGGTCGGGGCGCCTGCCGCAACACCATTCAAAAGGACGTACCCCATCATGAAGAAGCTCCTTTCCCTGGTCGCCTCCGCTGCTGTGCTCGGCGCCTGCCTCTCCTTCGGCGCCGCCGCCCACGCCCAAGACAAGGCCGCCACGCCGGCCATGCCCGCCGCCACCGCGCCGGCCGCTGGCGCGAACTGCGAAGCCAAGGCCGTGGACAAGAACGGCAAGGCCCTTGCGGGTGCCGCCAAGAACAGCTTCGTCAAGAAGTGCGAGAAGGATGCGCAGGCTGCCGCCGCGCCCGCCTGCGCCGCGAAGGCGGTCGACAAGAACGGCAAGGCCCTCGCCGGCGCCGCCAAGAACAGCTTCATGAAGAAGTGCGAGGCCGACGCGAAGGGTTGACCACCCCCGTCCCTCGCTCACTGCGTGTAGCTCGACTCCCCCCTCGAGGGGGCAACACCAGCGGCCCGGCAAAGCCGGTTCCGCGGTGTTCCCCGGCTTCTCTGCCGCTACGCGGCAGCTACTTGCCGAAACCGCGCGCGAGGAACACGGCGACCAGCGGGATCAGCGCGATCAGGTGCGCCTGCACCATCACCAGCTTGCGGGTCTTGCGCACCTCGGCCTCGGCCGGCAGCGTTCCGCTGGCGCGCAGCGTCTTGCGCCAGCGCAGGTAGGTCAAGGTCGGAAAGATCGACAGCACGCCGACGACGATGAACAGGCTGAGCTTCACGTGCAGCAGCGGGTTGGTCCAGTACCAGGCGGTGCCCTTCACGCCCCACCAGGTGCGCGCGATGCCGGTGGCGAGCACCGTGATCGAGGCGATGCCGTAGACCATGTCGACGCGCGCGAGCCGTTCGACCACGGCGGCGTTGAGCCACTCGATGCGGCACAGCGCCGCTTCGCTCGAAATGAAGACGACCATCGTGAGGATGGCCAGCAGGTGCACGTAGGCGAGGATGGCTTCGAGGGTCATCGTGGCTTTCTTCTTTTCTTCGTCGTGGTTGCGGGATGTGTTTGCAAAAAATGCGAGCGGATTGTGCCGCGAGTCCGCGGGCTCAGCGCCTTCCGCCCCAGAATTCGGGCCGCCCGTACTGCTCCTTGAGGAAATCCAGCCACAGCCGCACGCGCAGCGGCAGGTGCTTGGTGCCGGTGAAGACGGCGTAGATGCCGTTCGGCGGCGCGGCGAACTCGTCGAGCAGCGGCACCAGCAGGCCGGCATCGATCTCGGCCTCGACTTCCCAAGTGCTGCGCCACGCAATGCCGTGGCCCGCGAGGCACCAGTCGTGCAGGACCTGGCCGTCGGAGCAGTCGAGCGGGCCTTCGGGCCGCAGGTGGATCAGCTCCTCGCCGCCGCCTTCGGTGGCGACGCGAAACGCCCAGCCGCGCGTCTGCGAAGCGTCGCTGGACAGCGCGAGGCAGGCGAAGCGCGACAGCTCGCTCGGGTGGTTCGGCTTGCCGTGGCGGCGCACGAACTCGGGCGTCGCGACACAGCGGCGGCGGTTGTCGGCCAGCCGCACGCTCACGAGCGACGAGTCGGGCATGTCGCCCACGCGCACCGCGCAGTCGAAGCTCTCGCCGCGCACGTCGACCACGCGGTCGCTGAGGTTCAGCGAGATGGTCACCTCGGGGTGCAGCGCATGGAAGCGCGGCACCAGCGGCGCGACGTGGCGCCGCCCGAAGCCCGCCGGCGCGGTGATGCGCAGGTGGCCGCTGGCCTTGACGCCGCCGGCGCTGACGCTGGCCTCGGCATTGGCAAACTCGGTCAGCAGGCGTTGGCAATCTTCGAGGAAGGCGCTGCCCTCGTGCGTGAGCGTGATGCGCCGCGTGGTGCGCACCACGAGCTTGACGCCCAGCCGCGCCTCGAGCGCATCGAGCCGCCGGCCGATGATGGCGGGCGCCACGCCCTCGGCCTTGGCCGCGGCCGTGAGACCGCCGCGGGTCGCCACCGAGACGAAGGATTCGAGTTGCTTCAGGCGGTCCATGGCGAGCGAACTATATCGCCGGACTTTCGCGCACTCAGGCTGCCCCGTCTTCGCGCCGTGCCTCGAAAGCCGCGATCTCGGCCTCGCCGTAGCCCACTTCGCGCAGCAGCTCGGCCGTGTGCTCGCCCACGGCCGGCGGCTGCAGCCGGATGCCGGGCCGCGCGCCGTCGAGCGTGAACGGCATCAGCGGCACCTTGGCCATGTGGCCGTCGTTCATGCGCACCGGCGCGAGGCCGCCGGTGGCGTTCAGGTGCGGATCGTCGAACAGGTCCTGCGGCTTGGTGATGGGCGCGAAGGGCAGCTCGTTGCGCTCGAACACGGCGCTGAGTTCGGCCGCGCTGTAGCCCGCGAGGTGCGAGCGCAGCATCGGCATCATCCAGTCGCGCGCGCGCACGCGGTCGTTGTTGGTGGCAAGGCGCGGGTCGGCGAGCATCTCCGCAAGGCCGAAGGCCTTGCAGAAGATGGCCCATTGCTTGTCGCTCACCGCGGCCAGGAAGATCTGCTCGCCGTCCTTCACGGTGAAAACGTCGTACACGGCCCAGGCCGAGATGCGGCTGGGCATCGGATCGGCGGCCTTGCCCGTGGCGGCGAACTGCATCATGTGCTGCGCCACCAGGAACACGTTGTTCTCGAACAGCGCAGCCTGCACCTCGCAGCCCTTGCCGGTGAGCTCGCGCTGGCGCAGCGCGGCCATCGCGCCGATGGCGCCGAACATGCCGCCCATGATGTCGTTCACGCTGGTGCCGGCGCGCAGCGGATCGCCCGCGCGGCCGGTCATGTAGGCCAGCCCGCCCATCATCTGCACCACTTCGTCGAGCGCGGTCCGGTGCTCGTAGGGGCCGGGCAAAAAGCCCTTGTGGCTCACGTAGATCAGGCGCGGGTTGAGCTTGCTCAGGCTGTCGTAGTCGAGCCCGAGCTTCTTCATCGTGCCGGGCTTGAAGTTCTCGCTCACGATGTCGGCGGTGGCCACGAGGCGCAGCGCAGCCTCGACGCCTTCGGGCGACTTCAGGTCGAGCGCGATGCTCTTCTTGTTGCGGTTGAAGGCCGGAAAGAAGCCCGAGCCCGAGCCGAGCAGCCGCCGCGTGCTGTCGCCTTCGAGCGGCTCGACCTTGATGACCTCGGCACCGAGGTCCGCGAGCAGCAGCCCGCAGGTCGGCCCCATCACCATGTGGGTGAACTCGACGACGCGGATGCCGGCGTAGGGCAAGGGGAACGAACTGTCAGTCATTGTGCGGTGGTGGTTTGCGGGACGAAGCCCTTGGGCAGGCCGGCCTCGGGCGTCATGCCGTAGACCGGTTCGCCGGGCAGGCCGGCCATGAGCGGCGCGCGTGCCGCGATGAGTTTCTCGATGTCGATGCCGGTGCGCACGCCCATGGCCTCGAACATGAAGACGAGGTCTTCGGTGACCGCATTGCCCGAGGCGCCGGGCGCATAGGGACAGCCGCCGAGGCCGCCGAGCGAAGCGTCGAAGGTGCGCACGCCCTCGTCCCACGCGGCCAGGCAGTTGGCAATGCCGAGGCCGCGCGTGTTGTGCATGTGGGCCGCGCCCGCGTGGTCGCCGAGTTCGGCGCGCAGCCGCCGGAACAGGCGCCGCACCTGGGCCGGGTTGGCATAGCCCACGGTGTCAGACAGGCCGGCCTCCTGGGCGCCGGCCGCGATGCACTGCGCCGCGAGCCGGATCACGTCGTCCTCGGGCACCAGGCCCTGCAGCGTGCAGCCGAAGGCGGTGGAAATGCCGGCCTCGAGCTTCACCTGCGGCGCGATCGCGTCGCGCAGTTCGGCGATGGCGCGTACTTCGTCGACCATTTCGGCCGGCGTCTTGCGCACGTTGGCGAGCGAATGCGCCACGCTGGCGGAGACCGGCATCGTGAGCTTGTGCACGCCGGCTTCGAGCGCGGCCTGCGCGCCCTTGCGGTTGGGCACCAGCGCCATCACCGTCAACCCTGGCAGGGTGGCCGCATGGCGCACCACCTCGGCGGCATCGGCCATCTGCGGCAGCAGCTTCGCGGGCACGAAGGACGCGACCTCGATCTCGCGCAGGCCCGCGGCATGCAGCGCGTCAATCCAGCGCAGCTTGGCGGCCGTGGGCATGGTGGCCGCGACCGATTGCAGGCCGTCGCGCGGGCCGACCTCGCTGATGAGGACGTCGGGGGATGTCATCGGCTGGGTTCCTGGGGAATGAGGAGTCACGGAGAAGCAGGCGGTCGGCTTGACCGTTCTGTCTTGCAGAACTATATTCTGCCAAACAGAATTACACCGCCGAAGCGGATTCACTGTCAAGCCGAAGGTCCACCATGCCGCGAAAAGCCCAGACCGAATCGATGGCCGACCGCCACGCCGCACCCGGCGGTGCCGCCGCGGTCGACCGCGCGCTGAGCCTGCTCTCGGCTTTCGGGCCTGGGGACGAAGCGCTTTCGCTCGCGCAGTTCGCCGAACGCACGCAGCTCTACAAAAGCACGGCGCTGCGCCTCTTGGCCTCGCTCGAGCATGCGCGCTGGGTGCGCCGGCAGGACGACGGCCGCTACGCGCTCGGACCCGAGATCGCGCGGCTGCACGGCGTGTATGCCGCGGCGCAGTCGCTCGACCGCACCGTGCTGCCGGTGCTGCGCACGCTGGCGGCGGCCACCGGCGAAAGCGCGGCGTACCACGTGCGGCAGCCGCAGGGCGACGGCTGGGTGCGGCTGTGCCAGTTCCGCGTCGATTCGACGCAACTCGTGCGCGACCACGTGCGCGCCGGCGACCTGTTGCCGAACGACCGCGGTGCGGGTGCGCGCGTGCTGATTGCCTGGGGCCCCGAGGCCGAATGGCCGCCCTTGGGCAGCAGCGAGCGCGCGCTCTGCGAAGCGGTCCGCGCGCAGGGCTATTGCGCGCTCGTGGGCGACCGCACGGCCGAGCTCGCGGGCATTTCGGCGCCGGTGTTCCATGCCGACGGCCGCCTCGCCGCGGCGCTCACGCTGACGATGCCGGCCCACCGCTACGACGCGCGCCACATCGCGCCGGTGTGCGCGGCGGCGCGGGAGCTCGGCGGAACGGTCTGAGTGAGACCGCTCGATTACCGTCATTCAAGTCATCGATAAATCCCACTTTCAGCTATTACTCTCCATAGCAGTATCGAATAAAGTGAAGGTTATGGATGGCCCCACGCGCCCGCGTCCGCCGTTCCCCCCACGTATCACCGCAACGACCGCACTCGTTTCCAAGGAGAAAAGAACATGACCCTCGCCCGTACCACCGCCCACCGGCTCGAAGTGGCGACCGAGCTCCACCGCTTCATCGAGGACAAGGTCCTGCCCGCCAGCGGCGTGGCGAGCGACGTGTTCTGGAAGGGCTTCGACGCCATCGTGGCCGACCTCGCGCCGAAGAACCTGGCGCTGCTCGCCGAGCGCGACCGCCTGCAGGCCGAGCTCGACACCTGGCACCAAAAGAACCCGGGGCCGATCGCCGACATGCCGGCGTACCGCGCCTTCCTCGAGAAGATCGGCTACCTGCTGCCGCAGCCCAAGGGCACGAAGGCCACCACCGCCAACGTCGACGACGAACTCGCGCTGCAGGCCGGTCCGCAGCTGGTGGTGCCGATCCTCAATGCGCGCTATGCGCTCAACGCGGCGAACGCGCGCTGGGGCTCGCTGTACGACGCGCTCTACGGCACCGACGCGATTCCCGAAACCGACGGCGCCGACAAGGGCCAGGGCTACAACCCGGTGCGCGGCGCCAAGGTGATCGCGTTCGCGCGCAACGTGCTCGACCAGGCCGCGCCGCTCGTCAACGGCTCGCACAAGAACGCCACCGGCTACAGCGTGAAGGACGGCCAGCTCGTGGTCGCGCTGCAAAGCAGCAACACCGCGCTGGCCGACCCGTCGCAGTTCATCGGCTACCAGGGCGACGCCACGGCGCCGTCGTCGGTGCTGCTCAAGCACAACGGCATTCACCTCGACATCCGCATCGACCGCACCACGCCCATCGGCAAGAACGATCCGGCCGGCGTGAGCGACCTGGTGCTCGAAGCCGCGCTCTCGACGATCCTCGACCTCGAGGACTCGGTGGCCGTGGTCGATGCGGCCGACAAGGTGACGGCCTATGCCAACTGGCTCGGCATCGTCGACGGCACGCTGACCGAACAGGTGGCCAAGGGCGGCAAGACCTTCACGCGGGGCCTGAACCCCGACCGCGAATACACCGGCGCCAACGGAAAGCCGCTGAAGCTGCACGGCCGCTCGCTGATGTTCCTGCGCAACGTGGGCCACCTGATGACCAACCCGGCCGTGCTGTACGACGGCGGCAAGGAAATCCCCGAAGGCATCCTCGATGCGGTGGTCACCACCACCATCGCGATGATCGACCTGAAGCGCAAGGGCAACTCGCGCGCCGGCAGCATCTACATCGTCAAGCCCAAGATGCACGGCCCGGCCGAAGTGGCCTTCGCGAGCGAACTCTTCGGCCGCGTCGAGCAGCTGCTCGGCCTGCCGGCCAACACGGTGAAGCTCGGCATCATGGACGAGGAGCGCCGCACCAGCGTGAACCTCAAGGCCTGCATCGCCGAGGCCGCCGCGCGCGTGGCCTTCATCAACACCGGCTTCCTCGACCGCACCGGCGACGAGATGCACACCGCCATGCAGGGCGGCCCGATGATCCGCAAGGGCGATATGAAGGCCAGCGCCTGGATCGGCGCTTACGAGAAGAACAACGTGCTCGTCGGCCTCGCGTGCGGCCTGCGCGGCAAGGCGCAGATCGGCAAGGGCATGTGGGCCATGCCCGACCTGATGGCCGCCATGCTCGAGCAGAAGATCGGCCACCCCAAGGCCGGCGCCAACACCGCCTGGGTGCCCTCGCCCACGGCCGCCACGCTGCATGCGCTGCACTACCATCAGGTGAACGTGGCGGCCGTGCAGCAGGCGCTCGAGAAGACCGACGCCGATGCCGAGCGCGACAACATCCTCAACGCGCTGCTGCAGGTGCCGATCGCGGCCGAAGCCAAGTGGAGCGATGCCGAGAAGCAGCAGGAGCTCGACAACAACGTGCAGGGCATCCTCGGCTACGTGGTGCGCTGGATCGACCAGGGCGTGGGCTGCTCGAAGGTGCCCGACATCCACGACGTGGGCCTGATGGAAGACCGCGCCACGCTGCGCATCTCGAGCCAGCACATCGCCAACTGGCTGCTGCACGGCGTGGTCACGAAGGCGCAGGTCGACGAGACCTTCCAGCGCATGGCCAAGGTGGTCGACCAGCAGAACGCGGGCGACCCGGTGTACCAGCCGATGGCCGGCCATTTCGACACCTCGGCCGCGTACAAGGCGGCGCAGGACCTGGTCTTCAAGGGCATCGCGCAGCCGAGCGGCTACACCGAGCCGCTGCTGCATGCGTGGCGCCTCAAGGTCAAGGCTGGGGCCTGATCGCCTCTTCGCCGGCTTGTGAACCACGGCGCCCTCGGGCGCCGTTTTTTGTTGGCCGTTAGGATGCGGATCGCTTTTCGCCTCCGGTTCCCCGCTTTCCCATGACACTCTCCACGGCCCCCGCACGCTCGGCCACATCGATGCTGATCGTGCTGGCCTCGGCCTTCGCGCTGAGCCAGGCCTTTCGCACCGTCGGCGCGATGATGGCCACGCCGCTCGGCGGCCACTTCGGCCTCTCGCCCCAGCAGATCGGCCTGTGGGCCGGCACCTTCCATTTCATGTTCGGCGCGACCCAGCTCGCGATGGGCGTGGCGATCGACATCTACGGCGTGCGGCGCACCGTGCTCAGCGCCTTTCCGCTCGCGGTCGCGGGCGCGGTGCTGTGCGCGGTGGCGCCGAGCTTCCATGCGCTGCTGCTCGGGCAGGCCCTGATCGGCGTCGGCTGCGCGCCGGCGTTCCTGGCCTGCACGGTGTTCATCGCGCGCCATTTCGAGGCCGCGCGCTTCACCGCGATGTCGGGCCTCGTGATGAGCATGTCGGGGCTCGGCATCCTGTTCACCGGCACGCCGCTCGCGCTGTTGATCGACGCGGCGAGCTGGCGCGCGGGCTATGCCGCGCTGGCCGGCTTCGCGCTGCTGTCGTGGGGCTTCGTGTTCTGGCGCGTGCACGAGCCGCCGCAGGCGGCTTCGCAGGAACAACGCCCATCGCTCGGCCGCGCGGTGCGCGAGCTGCTGCCGCTGTTCGCGATGCCGCACACGCTGGGCCTGCTGTGCTTCGCCTGCGTGTCGTACGCCGCGTTCATCACGCTGCGCGGCCTGTGGCTCGGTCCGATGCTGCACGACCGGCACGGGCTGTCGCTGGTCAACGCCGGCAACGTCGCGGTTGCGATGACCATCGCCGGCATCGCCAGCCCCGCGATCTTCGGCCGCCTCGACCCCGGCGGCGCGGGCCGGGGACGCTGGCTCATGGGCTGTGCCTTCACGGCCGCCGCCATCTTCACGCTGATGGCGCTGACGCACTCTCTGTCGCTCGACATCGGCCTGGCGATCCTCTACGGCCTGCTGTCGGGCTATTCAGTGCTGCAGTACTCGTACACGCGAGCAGCCTATCCCGCGGCCATGACGGGACGCGCGCTTGCGCTGCTGAACATGGCGATCTTCCTCGGCGTGTCGCTGATGCAATGGACCACGGGCGTGGCCGCCTCGTGGGCCGCGGCCAGCGGGGTGGAGCCGTTCCGCGCCGTGTTCCTCACGATCGCGGGCATGGTCGCGGCAGGCACCACCGCGTTCATCCTGCTGCCGCGGGCGCCGGGGCGGCCGGCCGCGAATTGAGCCGCCGTCGAACGAGCGGCTGCCGTTTCATTCGGCCTGGCCGACCACCAGTTCCCGCAGCGCGGTCATCAGCGGCGACCATGTCGCCTTGGGACGGCTGATCAGCATCCATTGGCGCCGCGTGCGCAGGTCCGCGAGCGGCAGCGCCTGCAGCTGTTCCGGACGCCGCTGCAGCAGGTACGTGGGCACGAAGCACAACAGGTCGGCGCTGCCGACGATGTCCATCGCGGCATCGGTGTTGTGCTCGATCTCGAGCACCACCACCGGGGCGCCGAGACCGCGATCGGCAAAGGCCTGGTCGACGACCCGGCGCGCGGCGGTGTGGCGGCTCGGCAGCGTCCAGCCATAGGGCTGCAGGTCCTCGAGCTGCAGATCGGTGCCCCGGCGGCTGGCCTGCAGGAAGAGCGGATGGCGCGGCCGCGCGGCCACTTGCAGTTCGTCCCCGCCGATGGGCGTCTGCGTGCATGTCGTGACCTGGCCCGGATACGAAGGCACCACCGCCAGGTCGAGCCGCCCCTGAAGCAGCGCGCGCTCCAGGTCGTCGGATTTTCCGACCTCGAGCAGCACACGCAGCCCCGGACGGTTCCGGATCAATTCGGAGACCGCCTTGGCCGCGCGGCTTTCGGATGTGGCGAGCGTCATGCCCAGGCGCAGCAAGCCTGCGTGCTGCGCCTGGATGTCGCGCGCGGCGCGCAGCGTCTCTTCGTGTTGCAGCACCAGTTGCCGCGCCGACTCGAGGAACAGCTGGCCGCTGCTGGTGAGGATCACGCCGTGCGCGCCGCGCTGGAACAGCGGCGTGCCCACGGCCTCCTCGACGCGCCGGATGATCTTGGAGACCGCGGGCTGCCCCAGTTGCAGCGCGGTCGCGGCCCGGCCGATGTGGCCATGCGCGACCACGGCCTGCAAGCACACGAGGTCGGTGTAGGCAAATCCCATAGGTGGCACCAGCATAGGCCAAAAGGCGCACTTTCATTCCAGCGCGGAATCGATTCGGAGATGCCCGGGAATGGGTTTCGACGGGGTTCTGACTAGAGTTTGTGCATCCACAGACACATCCGCAGGCCCTCGTGAAACAACCCAACATCGTGCTGATCGTGGCCGACAACCTCGGCTGGGGCGAACTCGGCTGCTACGGCGGCGGCAGCCTGCGCGGCGCGCCCACCCCGCGCATCGACGCGCTCGCGCGCCAGGGCCTGCTGTTGCAGAACTTCAACGTCGAAAGCGACTGCGTCCCGACGCGCTCCGCGCTGATGTCCGGGCGGCACCCGACGCGCACCGGGTGCCTCCAGTCGGTGCCCCCAGGCCTGCCGCAGGGGCTGACACGGCGGGAGGTCACCCTGGCGCAGGTGCTGTCGCAGGCGGGTTATGCCACGGCGCACTTCGGCAAATGGCATCTGGGCGACATCGAAGGCCGCTTCCCTTCGGACCGCGGGTTCGACGAGTGGTACGGCATTCCGCGCACCACGGACGAGAGCCAGTTCACGTCGACGATCGGGTTCGACCCCAGCGTCGCCGACATCCCCCACATCATGGAGGGCCGCGCCGGCGAGCCCTCGCGCAACGTCAAGGTCTACGACCTCGAAAGCCGGCGGCGCATCGATGAGGAACTGGTCGAGCGCTCGCTCGAATTCATCCAGTCGAACCATTCGCAGCAGAAGCCGTTCTTCCTTTACCTGCCGATGGTGCACCTGCATTTCCCGACACTGCCGCACCGCGACTTCGAAGGGCGCACGCAGGCCGGCGACTTTGCGGACTCGATGGTAGAGATGGACCATCGCGTCGGCCAGGTGGTCGACGAGATCGACCGGCTTGGCATCGCCGAGGACACGCTGTTCGTCTTCTGCAGCGACAACGGCCCCGAGTTCCGCGTGCCCTACCGCGGCACGGCCGGGCCCTGGAGCGGCACGTACCACACCGCGATGGAAGGCTCGCTGCGCGTGCCGTTCATTGCGCGCTGGCCGGGCAAGATCGAGCCCGGCCGGGTCAGCAACGAGATGGTCCACGTGACCGACCTCTTCACGACGCTGGCAGCCGTGGCCGGCGGCCGCATTCCGGCGGACCGCCCGATCGATGGCGTCGACCAGTCGGGCTTCTTGTTCGGCAGGCAGGCGAAGTCGGCGCGCGAAGGCTTCCTGTTCTACATCAAGGGCGACCTTCGCGCGGTCAAGTGGCGCGACTGGAAGCTTCACTTCTACTGGGAGCCCCAGGTCAACGAAGGCAAGGGCAAGCTCGAGACGCCTTATCTCTTCAACATCACGCGCGATCCCAAGGAAGAGACCGACGTGCTGATCTACAACACCTGGGTCCTCGGCCCGGTAATGCGCATGGTCCAGGCGTTCAACCAGAGCTGTGCGGCGCATCCCAATACGCCGCCGGGCGCGCCCGACTGAAGACGAAGGCCGCTCGCTTTCGCCCGCCCCTTTCGACCCCCTCATCCACCGGACCATCACCATGTCATTCGACACCTCCCTCGCCCGCCGCAGCGTCGTGCGCGCTGCCCTCCTCCTGTGCGCGCTGGCCGGGGTCGCCGCTCACGCGGCCGACGACGAGAAGCCGTGGCCCGCGGCGAAGCCGATCAGCTGGCTCGTCGGCTTCTCGCCTGGCGGGAGCCTGGACGTGCTCACGCGCACTGCCGCACGCAAGCTCAGCGAAAAGACAGGCCTGCCGGTGGTGGTGGAAAACCGCCCCGGCGCGTCGGGTGCGATCGCGCTGCAGGCGTTGGTCAAGGCGGCGCCCGACGGCTACACGCTGATCTCCATCCCTGGCCCGATCCTGTTCAACCAGCGCGTCCCGGAGCTCGGCAACGAGCTCATGGCCGTGGCATCGCTGGCGCAAGGCCCCATGGTGCTGGTCGGGCCCGCGTCGGCCGCACAGGCCACGGTGGCCGACCTCGTCGAGGCGATGCGCAAGGAGCCCGCGCGGTGGAGCTACGCCAGCTCCGGCACCGGCAGTTCGCAGCACCTCGCAGGCGAACTGTTCAACGTGACCTCTGGCACGGCCATGGCGCACGTGCCCTACAAGGGCGGCGGCCAGGCGGTGGCCGACGTGGTGGGCGGGCAGATTCCGCTGGGCATGCTGGGCGTGACGCCCGTGCTGCCGCACATCCAGTCCGGCAAGCTCAAGGCGTATGCCGTGACCACGCGCTACCGCATCGAGAGCCTGCCCGACGTGCCCACGATGCAGGAGGCGGGCCTGAAGAACTACGACGCCACGCAGTGGTACGTGGTCGGCGTGCCGGCCGGCACGCCCGATGACCGCGTGGCGCTTCTGAGCCAGTGGATCAACGAGATCATGGCGTCCGTCGACCTGAAGGCGGTGTTGATGGCGAGCGGTTCGGTGGCCGGCAAGGGTGGCCCGAAGGAGACGCAGGATTTCGTGGCGAACGACACGCGCAGGTGGAAAGAACTGGCGCGCAAATCGAAGCTCGCGCTGAACTGATTCGCGCGCCAGGGGAAAGCCGGCGCGCGGTCAGCCGGCAGGCGTAGCGACCTCGCACCCCAGCCGCGTGAGCGCCGCGTCGATCCAGCTGCGGTCGTCCTTGCCCGCCAGGATCGCGCTCATCTTCTGCTGCTCCTGCTGGTGCTTGGCCGTGGCGGCCTTGAAGACCGCGTCGGCCTGGTCGAAGGGTACGCACAGCACACCGTCGTCGTCGCCGAGCAGCAGGTCGCCCGGCTCGATCACCATGCCGTCGATCGCGATCGGCACGTTGATCTCGCCGGGGCCGTCCTTGTAGGGGCCGCGGTGGCTCACGCCGGCGGCGAAGATCGGCAGCGTCTGGGCGCGAATCCAACCCAGGTCGCGCACCGCGCCCCACAGCACGATGCCGGCCACGCCGCGCACCTTGGCGTGGCTGATCATCAGTTCGCCGATCAGCGAGTTGCTCAGGTCGCCGCCACCGTCCACCACCACCACGTCGCCGGGCTGCGCGAGGTCGAGCGCCTTGTGGATCATGAGGTTGTCGCCGGGCCGCGTCTTCACGGTGAGGGCCGCTCCGGCCATGGCGCCGCCGCCGTGCAGCGGACGCAGGCGCGCGCCGCCGGCGGTCATGCGGTTCATCACGTCGCTCACGTTGGCCACGGGCAGGTCGCCAAAGCGGGCCACGGTGTCGGCGCGCACGGTGCGTTGGCGCTGCAGGATTCGGAATCCGATCATCGAGAAATCTCCAGGAAAGATGGAACAGGAAAGAGGGAGAAAACGGAAGCGACCGCTTCAGGGCGCTGCGGCCGCCTCGACGGCTGCCACGGCACCGCGGCGGCGCCGGCGCGGCAGCAGCGCCGCCAGCAGCAGCAGCGCCGTCACCACCAGGAAGCCAAGGCTGATCGGCCGCGTGAAGAAGACCGAGGCATCGCCCGCCGACAGCAGCAGCGCGCGGCGCAGGTTCTCTTCCATCATTGGACCGAGCACATAGCCCAGCACCAGCGGCGCCGGCGGGCAGTCGAGGCGCGCGAACACGTAGCCGAGCACGCCCACTCCCGCGCACAGGTACACGTCCATCGCGTTGCCGTTGACCGTGTAGTTGCCAAGCGCGCAGAACATCACGATGGCCGGGAACAGCCAGCGGTACGGCACGCTCAGCAACCGCACCCACAGGCCCACCAGCGGCAGGTTGAGTGCCACGAGCAGCGCGTTGCCGATGAACATGCTCGCGATCACGCCCCAGAACAGCTCGGGGTTGCGGGTCATCACCGTGGGGCCGGGCTGCACGCCGTTCATCACCATCGCGCCGAGGATCAGCGCCATGGTGGCGCTGCCCGGGATGCCGAGCGTCAGGGTGGGGATGAAGGCGGTCTGGGCCGCGGCGTTGTTGGCCGCCTCGGGCGCGGCCACGCCCTCGATCGCGCCCTGACCCAGCCGCTCGGGATGGCGCGCGAGCTTCTTCTCGACCATGTAGGCGGCGAAGGTGGAGATGGTCGGGCCGGTGCCGGGCAGCACGCCGAAGAACGCGCCGAGTGCGGTGCCCCGCAGCGACGGCGCGATGATCGCCTTGAACTCCGAGGCGCGCAGCCACATGCCCGACAGCGGCGTGCTGAACACGCTGCGCTCCTCGGGCTCGGCCAGGTTCTTCAGCACCTCGGCAATGGCGAAGAGCCCGACCGCCAGCACGGTGAAGCCGATGCCGTCGGCCAGCTCCGGCACGTCGAAGGTGTAGCGCTCGATGCCCGAGTTGACGTCGGTGCCGACCAGCCCGACGAGCAGGCCCACCACCACCATGGCAATGGCTTTGAGCGCGTCGCCGCTCGACAGCACGGTGGCAGAGACCAGGCCCATCAGCATCAGCGAGAAGTAGTCCTCGGCACCGAACTCGATGGCCCAGCCCGCGAGCGGCACGCCGAGCAGCGCGATCAGCAGCGTGCCGATGCAACCCGCGATGAAGGAGGCCAGCGCCGCGGTGGCGAGCGCGGCGCCGGCACGGCCCTGCCGCGCCATCTGGTAGCCGTCCAGGCAGGTGACCGCCGAAGAGGTCTCGCCCGGCAGGTTGACCA
The DNA here is from genome assembly GCF_057656815.1 of Variovorax sp. Soil_C_39. Taxonomy (NCBI): domain Bacteria; kingdom Pseudomonadati; phylum Pseudomonadota; class Betaproteobacteria; order Burkholderiales; family Comamonadaceae; genus Variovorax; species Variovorax sp. Soil_C_39. The sequence continues at coordinate 219,967 of NZ_JBDGJQ010000006.1, read as the reverse complement.
GGATGGCGGCGGTGGAGCCGCCGTACTGCGCGCCGTAGTAGATGCCCGCCAGCATGATCAGCGCCGACACGGGCGGCAGCCCGAAGGTGAGCGGCAGCAGCATCGAGATGGTGACCAGGGGTCCCACGCCGGGCAGCACGCCGATCAGCGTGCCCAGCAGCACACCCATGAAGCAGTAGCCCAGGTTCTGCAGCGTCATCGCGACGCCGAAGCCCAGGCTGAGATGGTCGATGAATTCCATGGCTAGAACCTCCACGCGAAGAGCGCGTAGGGCAGCTGGAGCCCCCAGATGAACACCGCGACCGCGCCGAGGTTGAGCACCACCGTGAGCACCAGCACCTCGAGCAGGCGGAATTCCCGGCCGGCAAACGCAGCGATGCCCACCAGCAGTGCCAGCGCGGGCACCAGCCCGATGCGCTCGATGCCCGCGCCGAAGGCCAGCATGGCCCCCGTGAGCAGCGCGAGCGCGCCCCAGTCCCAGCGCCCCTGCATCGGCTGGAGGCTGCGCAGCCCGCGCAGCAGCACCGTGCCGCCAATCAGCATCAGCAGGCCGCCGAGCGCGCGCGGGAAGTAGCCCGGGCCCATCTCGCCGAGGGTGCCGACCGGGTAGTCGCGTGCCGCGAAGAACGCGAAGGCGCCGATCGAAACGAAGAGCAGCCCCGCGAGCGCGTCGCGGTTGCCGAAGAGTTGCAGCTTCATGCCGTGCTCCGGACCGCCGTTACGGCGCCACCGGCAGCTTGGCGGCCTTGACCACCGCGGTCCACTTGGGCACGTCCGACTTCACGAGCGCGGCAAACTCCTCGGCGGTGCCGCCGAGCGCCTCGGCACCCGCCGCCTTCAGCTGCGCCCGCACACGCTCCTGCTGCAGCAGTGCGTTGATGCGCGCGTTGAGCAGTTCGATCACGGCTGGCGGCGTGCCGGCCGGCGCCGCCACGCCCCACCATGTGACGGCCTCGGAATCCTTCACGCCCAGTTCCTCGAGCGTCGGCACATCGGCCAGGTCTGCGCTGCGCTTTTTGGCGAACACGGCGAGCGGGCGCAGCGTGCCTTCCTGGATGTGGGACATGGCCGAGGGCACCGAAGAGATGTACACGTCGACCCGCCCGCCGAGCAGTTCTGGCAGCGCCTGGCCGGTGCCCTTGTAGGGAACGTGCAGCAGCTTGATGCCCGAGCGCTGCTGGAACAGCTCGCCCGCGAGATGCGAGCTGGTGCCCACGCCCGGCGTGGCGAGCCGCACCTTGCCGGGGCGTTCCTTGGCCTGCGCCAGCAGGTCGGCCACCGAGGCGATCGGCGAATCCTTGCGCACCACCATCACCTGCGGCGCCGATGCAACCAGCGCCACCGGCGCGAAGTCGGCCACGGGGTCGTAGTTGCCCTTGCCGAGGATCGGATTGATGACCATGTTGGCGTTCTGCGCCATCACGATCGAATAGCCGTCGGGCCGGGCCTTGGCCGCGAGGCTCAGGCCCAGGCTGCCGCCGCTGCCGGCCTTGTTCTCGGGCACCACGGTCCAGCCGTTCTGCTTGCTGAGTTCGTTGGCGATCACGCGCGAGACCGTGTCCGTGCCACCGCCCGGGGGGAAGGGCACGATCATGCGGATCGGCTGGTCCGGGTAGGCGTCGGCGTGGGCCGCACCGGCGCCGGCGAAGGCGAGCCCCAGGACGATGGCGCCGAGGGCGCGATGGGTGATGATGTTCTTCATTCTTTTGTCTCCTTGATGTGGTCTTTTTGGATGCGGGCCGGCGTGCGCCCGCGGCTTTGTCATTCAATCGGCGGCGAGCTCGGCCACACGCACCAGGTTGCGCGCATCGGGTTCGCCGCCGTCGAGGATGTCGATCACCTGCTGTGCGGCCATTTGCGCCATGGCGCGGCTTGCGCCCGCCGTCACGCCAGCGATGTGCGGCGTGGCGATCAGGTTCGGCGCCGACCACAGCGGGCTGCCCGCGGGCGGCGGCTCCTCGGCGAAGCTGTCGAGCCCGGCGCCGCCGAGCTGGCCGCTGTGCAGCGCCTCGCACAGCGCCTCTTCGTCGATCAGCGGGCCGCGTGCGGTGTTGATGACGCAGGCGCCGCGCTTCATCAGCGCGATGCGCGTGCGGTCGAGCAGGTGACGCGTCTCGCGCGTCAGCGGGCAGTGCAGGCTGACGATGTCGCTCTCGCGCAGCAGGTCTTCGAGTTCACGCTCACAGGCGGCGTCGAAGCCGCGGATCGCATCGCGGGCATGCGGATCGTGGATGCGCACCTGCAGGCCCAGGCCGCGCGCCATCCGCGCCGCCTGCTGGCCGATCGATCCGAAGCCGACCAGCCCCAGCACGGTGTCGCCGATGTCGCGGCCGATGAAGGTGGGCTTGGGCCACTCGCCGCGCTTGACCGCCGCGTCGAGCCACGGCACCTCCTTGAGCAGCGCCAGCGCCAGCGTGATCGTCAGCTCGGCCACCGCCTGCGAGTTCGAGCCCATGCCGCGCACCACCGGGATGTTGCGCGCTGCGGCGGCATGCAGGTCGATGTTGTCCACGCCCACGCCGTGCTTGGCGATCACGCGCAGCCGCGGCGACGCGTCGATCACCGCCTGCGTCACGCGGCCCTGCCGCACGATCAGCGCGTCGACCTCGAACTCGGCGACCCGCGCCGCCACCTGGTCGGGCGGCGAATAGGCGGGCGAGAAGATCACGTCCACGTCATGGGCCTGCAGCATCTCGACAGCGCAGCCGGCCAGGCGGTCATGAGTCACCAGCACACGGCGGCCGCGGGTGTAGGTGCGCTTGTCTTCTTCGTTCAATCCGTGTCTCCCTGAAATCGGGCCCCCGATATGGCGGCGAGTCCCGATGCTCTGCCCATCGTATTGATTTGGGAACTGCAAGAATCGCAAATGTCTATGATCTTCAGTCATCAATAGAGAGGCAGTGGCATGAAGTACCCCATCGACGGTCTGGAGGCCTTCATCGAGATCGTGGACCTGGGCAGCTTCAACAAGGCCGCGCAGAAGATGCATCTCACCCAGACCGCGCTGACGCGCCGCATCCAGCGGCTCGAGTCGCAGCTGGGCCTGCGGCTCCTGGACCGCACCACGCGCTCGGTCAGCCTGACCACGCTGGGCCGCGATTTTTTGCCCGAGGCGCGGCAGCTGGTCGAGGACGTGCACCGCAGCTTCGAGCGACTGCGCAACATGTCGCGCCTGTCCGATGGCGACGTGGTGATCGCCTCGGTTCCGTCGCTGATGTTCGGCCGCCTGCCGCGCGTGCTGCACCGCTATGCGCTCGCGCATCCCGGCAACCGGGTCGAGGTGCTGGACCGCAACAGCACGCGCGTGCTCGAAGCGGTGCGCCAGCGCCATGCCGAGTTCGGGTTGCATGTGCACCTGCCGAACCAGCCCGAGCTGCACCACGAGGCGGTCTGCCGCGATCCGTTCGTGGCCTACTGCCGCGAAGACCATCCGCTGGCCGGGCGCGCCGAGGTGTCGTGGGCCGAGCTCGCGGCCTTCGACCTGATCACGCTCGGCGGCACCAGCGGCAACCGCCAGCGCATGGAGGCGCAGCTCGCAACGGCGGGCATCGACATCCGTACGCGCTTCGTGGTCGAGTACTACTCCACCGCGCTCGGCCTCGCGAGCGAAGGACTCGGCGTCGCGATCCTCGTGTCCTTCGGCTCGGAGGTGCGGCCGCCCCTGGTGCAGGTGCCGCTGGTGGGCCCGGTGATCGACCGGCCGCTGTCGCTGGTGCGCCGGCGCGGCGAGACGCTCACGCCCGCGGCGCAGGCGCTGTACCGGCAGATCCTTGGCGAGCTGTCGCCGCCCGCCGCGGTTTGATGAAGCACGGCGCCTTCATGCGCTGAATCCAGCGGCGCGACCGGTGCGTACAAGAGGCAAGCGCATTGCGCCTCCGCGCCGTGGCGGTTTGCACGGGTCTCTCTACAAACCAATCTCTCCAGGAGCCTTCCATGAAAAAGATCGTGATCGCAGTCGGCGTGTCGGTACTGCTCGGCGCTTGCGCAGGCGGCATGGGCATGAGCGGCAGCAATGCCAACTCGCCCAACCCGATGGTCGGCGGCGCGGCGATGTTCCCGACCAAGGACATCGTCGACAACGCGGTGAATTCGAAGGACCACACGACGCTGGTCGCGGCAGTGAAAGCAGCCGACCTCGTCGGCACGCTCAAGAGCCCCGGTCCGTTCACCGTCTTCGCGCCCACCAACAGCGCCTTTGCCGCGCTGCCGGCCGGCACGGTCGACACGCTGCTCAAGCCCGAGAACAAGCCCACGCTGACGAAGGTGCTGACCTACCACGTGGTGCCCGGCCGCATGGACGGCGCGGCGCTCGCGAGCGCGATCAAGGCGGGCGGCGGCAAGGCGATGCTGAAGACCGCGAGCGGCGGCACGCTGACCGCCACCATGAGCGGCAGCAAGGTGATCGTGACCGATGCGAAGGGCGGCGCCGCGAGCGTGACCATCGCCAACGTCTACCAGTCGAACGGCGTCATCCACGTCGTCGACAAGGTGCTGCTGCCGGGCTGATCGCCCCATTGCGCGCGTGGCTGCGCGTTCAGCCGCGCTGCGCCGCGTCGGCCTCGTCGCGCAGCCACTGCGCGAAGTCCTGTGCATCGCGGTTGGCCGCGGCGCGGCGCGAGGTCTGCACGAAATAGCCGCGCTGCGAGGCCGTGCCCTCGCCGAGCGGCGTCACGAGCCGGCCTTCGCGCAGCAGTTCGCGCAGCAGCGGCAGCCGGCCGATGACCACGCCCTGCCCCGCCACGGCCGCGGCGACGGCATCGGCGTACTGCGTGAAGCGCAGCGTGCTCTTCATCCGCAGGTCGTCGAGGCCCATCACCTTGAGCCAGGGCTCCCAGTCAGCGGTGGGCGCCTCGCCGTGGTCGGGATAGTCGACCGTGAGCAGCGTGAGCTTCGACAGATCGGGCAGCGCGCGCAGCGACGCCGCGAGTTGGGGCGCGCACATCGGCACCACCGTTTCCTCGAACAGCGCCGGCCCCACGCCGCGCGCAATCGGCATCAGCCGCACCGCGACGTCGATGCGGCTGCGTTCCATGTCGAGCACGTCGAGCGTGGCCGACACCCGCACGTCGACCTGCGGATGCGCGCCGGTGAACCGCGCGAGCCGCGGAATCAGCCAGAGCGACGCAAAGCCGGGCGTGGTGGTGATCGCCACCTGCCGCGGCGCCGACGCCGCGCGCACGCGGGCGGTGGCATCGCGCAGGCGTTCCAGGCTGTCGGTCACTGCGCGCTGCAGCACGCCACCGGCCTCGGTGAGCGCCAGCGCGCGATGCCGGCGCTCGAACAGCAGCACGCCGAGGCTGGCTTCGAGCTGCTGGATCTGCCGGCTCACGGCCGATTGCGTGAGGTGCAGCTCACCCGCCGCGAGCGTGAAGCTCAGCCGGCGGGCCGCGGCCTCGAAGCTGCGCAGCAGCTCGAGCGGGGGCAGCTCGCCGGCAGCACCGGTGGCGACGGCCTTCACATTCTCTGGATGCATGCAATGAGTTCCGAATGACCGCGTGTAAGAAGGAAGCGTTCTCACTATATTCATTCGCATCACGAATGCAATGGAGCTTGCCATGCGCCCCCCGATTTCTTCCTTCGCCCTGAGCCTGCCGGTCCATTCCGTCTTCGCCGTGCCCGACGGCGCGGGTGTCGGCATTGAATGCCGCAGCGGATCGGTATGGGTCACGCTCGACCGCGATCCGCGCGACGTGGTGCTCGCTCCCGGCGAGCGATTCGTCGGCACCGGGCACCGCCGCATGCTGGTGTCGGCGCTCGAGGCGTCGTGCATCGCAGTGCGCGATGCACAGCCCGCAGCGATGCCGCTGGCCGCACCGGCGCCCCGCCCGTCGCGCTGGCGCCTGCCCGCGCTCGGGTTGTCCCCGGCTTGACCTGGCCCGCGGCACTGGCGCCGCCCAAAGGGGTGCGGGACAATGACCGCATGCCCATCCTCAATGCCTTCTACGCCCAGTCCGGCGGTGTCACCTCGGTCATCAACGCGTCGGCCTGCGGCGTGATCGAGACCGCGCGCAAGCACCCCGAGCGCATCGGCGCTGTCTACGCCGGGCGCAACGGCATCATCGGCGCGCTGACCGAAGACCTGATCGACACCGGCGCCGAGCCGGCCGAGGCGATCGCGGCGCTTCGCACCACGCCGGCCGGCGCGTTCGGCTCGTGCCGCTACAAGCTCAAGTCGCTCGAGAAGAACCGGCGCGAGTACGAGCGGCTCATCGAGGTGTTCAAGGCGCACGGCATCGGCTATTTCTTCTACAACGGCGGCGGCGATTCGGCCGACACCTGCTTCAAGGTGAGCCAGCTCTCGCAGTCGCTCGGCTATCCGCTGCAGGCCATCCATGTGCCCAAGACCATCGACAACGACCTGCCGCTGACCGACTGCTGCCCGGGCTTCGGCTCGGTCGCCAAGTACGTGGCCGTGTCCACGCTCGAGGCCTCATTCGACGTGCGCTCGATGGCTGCCACGTCGACCAAGGTGTTCGTGCTCGAGGTGATGGGCCGCCATGCGGGCTGGATCGCGGCGGCAGGCGGCCTGGCCGCGGACCACGGGATTCCGGTGGTGGTGCTGTTCCCCGAAATCGCGTTCGACCAGGCCCGTTTTCTCGCGCGCGTCGGCGAACTGGTGAAGCAGCACGGCTACTGCTCGGTGGTGGTGTCCGAAGGCTGCCACCATCCCGACGGCAGCTTCCTGGCCGAGCGGGGTTCGCGCGACGCTTTCGGCCATGCGCAGCTCGGCGGCGCGGCACCGGTGGTGGCGCAAATGGTGAAGGACGCGCTGGGCCACAAGTTCCACTGGGCCGTGGCCGATTACCTGCAGCGCGCCGCGCGGCACATCGCCTCGGCGACCGACGTGCGGCAGGCCTACGAACTCGGGCAGCGCGCGGTCGAGCTCGCGCTCGAGGGGCAGAACGCGGTGATGCCCACCATCGAGCGCACGTCCGATGTGCCGTATGCCTATCGCATCGGCAGCGCGCCGCTCGAGCAGGTGGCGAACGTCGAAAAACCGATGCCGCGCGACTTCATCACCGACGATGGCTACGGCATCACCGAGAAATGCCGGCGCTACCTGCTGCCGCTGATCGAGGGCGAGGACTACCCGGCCTACCGCAACGGCCTGCCGGTGTACGCCACGCTGCAGAACGCGGCCGTGCCGAAGAAGCTCGCGGCCTTCGAGCTCGCCTGATGCACGCCACGGCCGCCACGATCGACGCCACGCGCTGCCCGCTGTGCGGCACGCGCAACGGCTGCGCCATGGAAGCGGCGCGCGAAACGGGCGAGGCGCAGCCGCCCTGCTGGTGCATGGCGGCCGACTTTTCCCTTGCGCCGCTTTCGCGGCTGCCGCCGGAACTGCGCGGCAAGGCATGCCTCTGCGCGCGCTGCGCCGCGGGCCTGCCGGCCGCAGCGCCGGCTCAGGACTGAACCGGCTCCGGCGGCGGCGCGGGTTCGGGTGCCGGATCGGGCGCGGGCACGCCCTGCGGCGCCACCGGCGCGGCCGCATGCTGGCGCTGTTCGGTGATCACGCAGTGGATGAACTGGAGCTTGCCCACCGCGACGCGCGGCAGCACGAAGGGATAGCCGTCGGGCTGCCCCATGCTGCGCGAAAGCTCGTTCAGCACGTTGGTGAGCAGCACCCATCCGTTCAGGAACTCGAGAAAACGCTCGGCATCGGGATGCTGGGGCTGCCAGAGATCGTCGATGGTGAACAGGTCGCTCGCCAGCTCCACGTTGGTCGCATCGATCCCGAAGCTCATCGCCGTGTCGGTGGTGTCGGCCATGTGCAGGTAATGGGCCCAGGTCTCGGCCCAGTCCTCCCACGGATGCATGCTCGCGTAGCCGCTCACGAAGCGGTCGGGCCAGTCGGGCGGCGGGCCTTGCTCGTAGTGCTGCTGCAGCGCGGCCGCGTAGTCGGCGCGCTCGTCGCCGAAAAGTGCGCGGAACGGCTCGAGCCATGGCGTGGGCTGCACCAGCAGGTCCCAGTAGTAGTGGCCGACCTCGTGGCGAAAGTGGCCCAGCAGCGTGCGGTAGGGCTCGCGCATCTCGGCGCGGATGCGCTCGCGCACCGCGTCCTCGGCCTCCTCGGCGTTCAGCGTGATGACGCCGTGCTCATGGCCGGTCATCACGCGCGGGCCGCCCGGCACGTCGCCGAGAAAGTCGAACACCAGGCCGTGCGCGGGGTCGGCATGGCGGCTCACCACCGGCAGCCCGAGCGCCAGCAACTGCGAGATGAGCCGGCGCTTGGCATGCTCGAGCCGGCGCCAGCGTTCGGCGTTGGCCTCGATGGTCAGGTCGGGGATGGTGCGCGTGACGCTGCACGAGAGGCAGTAGCCCGGCGCGAGGCCGTCGGCATCGGCGCCGGCCTCTTCGCCCTCGCGCAGCAACGGCACCATCCAGTTGCAGCTCGCAGGCGTCAGAAAGTTGGCGCAGCGGCGGTAGGTCCTGCCGTCGGGGTCGCCGAACACGGTGAAGGTGTCGGGCGCCGGCGCTTCGCCGCCCTCGCCCGCCCCATCGGCCGTCGGACCAGGGTCGACCAGCGCCAACGGCATCACGCCGAGCCGGTCGGTCACGTAGCCGAGCGGCGTGTGGCAGGCCAGGCACTGGCTGTTGCGCAGGAACACGGGCCGGCCGCATTGACAGCGGTAGGCGCGGCTGACCGTCGGCGCGGCCAGCTCGGAGGCCAGGCTCGGCGGTGCCGCCGCAGGCGCGGAGGCGTCGGCGGGAATGTCGGCGTGAAGGTCCATGGGGAATCGATCTGAGGGTGCGCGCCACGACGGCCAATGCATTGTGCGGCGCGCAGGCGTCAGGCCGGCCATGCAAAGACCGATATGCTTGTAGGACGACGGACCCGCACCGGCGGCACACGCCGCGCTGCCAGCGCCCATGACCACGCCGCCCACGCCAGAACAACAAACCACCGCCCCACCCTCCCTCGGCACGCTGCGCGAGCGCTACGGCCCGCGCTACCGCTGGTACCTGCTGCTGACGGTGATGGTCGGCGTGATGGCATCGATCATGTCGTCGACCATCGTCAACGTGGCGATCCCCGGCATGAGCCACCATTTCGCGCTGGGCCAGGAGCGCGCGCAATGGGTGAGCTCGGGTTTCATGGTGGCGATGACCGTGTCGATGCTGACCACGCCCTGGCTGCTCGCGCGCTACGGCTACCGGCGCACCTACGCGGGCACGATGGTGCTGCTGCTCGCGGGCGGCATCGCAGGCGGCGTGGCGAACGACTTCTCGCTGGTGCTGCTCGCGCGCGTGGCCGAGGGACTGGCGGCCGGCGTGGTGCAACCGATCCCGGCGATCATCATCCTGCGCGCCTTCGAGCCCCACGAGCAGGGCCGCGCCAGCGGCATCTTCGGCATGGGCGTGGTGCTCGCACCGGCCATCGGCCCGAGCATCGGCGGCGTGCTGGTCGACCTGTTCGGCTGGCGCTCGATCTTCTTCATGGTGGTGCCGTTCTGCCTGGCCTCGCTCTGGCTGGCCTACAAGTTCGTGCCCACCACCGGGCCCGGCGGGGTGGCCGCCACGCGCGGCAGCGGGCTCGACTGGCGCGGGCTGACGCTCGGCACGCTGGGCACGCTGTGCCTGCTCAACGGCCTGGTCGAACTGCGCGGCGACTCGCCGCTGCAGGCCTTGCTGCTGCTCGCGGGCGCGGCTGCTTCGTTCGCGGCCTTCGTCTGGTGGCAGCGCCGGTTCGCCGCCTCGGGCGGCACGCCGCTGATGAACCTCGAACTGTTCCGCTACCGCCAGTTCGCCATGGGCAGCGTGGTCGCCTTCATCTATGGCACCGCGCTGTTCGGCTCGACCTACCTGCTGCCGGTGTACATGCAGGTCGGGCTGCAGCTGTCGGCCTCGCACGTGGGCGCCATCCTGCTGCCCGCGGGCTTCGTGCTGGCGCTGACCATCGCCGGCGTGGGCCGGCTGGCCGACCGGCAACCGACCTGGCTGCTCGTGAGCGTGGGCCTGGCGCTGCTGGCGGCCTCGTTCGCGCTGATGCTGGTGCTGCGGCTCGACAGCGCGCTGTGGCTGCTGGTGATCTTCGCGATCATCGGGCGCATCGGGCTCGGCTTCATCCTGCCGTCGCTCAACCTCGGCTCGATGCGCCCGCTCGCGAAGCCGCTGATCCCGCAAGGCGCGAGCGCGATCAACTTCCTGCGCATGCTGGGCGGCGCGGCCGGCGTGAGTCTGTGCGCCATCGTGCTCGAGTGGCGGCTCGCCGCGCATGGCGATTCGCTCGCCAATACCGCCACCAGCGCGGCGCGGCTCGCGGCCTTCGACGAGGTGTTCGCGATGCTGGCCGGGCTGTGCGCGCTGGCCATTTGCGCGGCCTGGCAACTGCGTGAGGGCGCCGCAAGCGACGCGCGCAAGAGCGGGTAAACCCCGGCCGTCATCAGACCGGATTTCGATTTCAATTGTTATCAGTTGTATCAAATTCGAAGACGGGGTTCCATGCATCGCAGAAGTTTCATTGCCGCCGCGTCGGCCGCAGCGGCCGTGGCCGGGTTCGGCCGCGTCGGCAGCGCGTGGGCAGCCGATGGCGTCACCGACTCAGAGATCGTGCTCGGCCACACCGGCATCCTCAGCGGCCCGCTGGGCGCGCCGATCAAGGTGGTGATGGCCGGTGCAGGCCTGGCCTTCGACGCGGCCAATGCGCAGGGCGGCATCGCAGGGCGCAAGTTGCGACTGGTGTCGCTCGACGACGAGCTCTCGCCCGAGAAGGCGGTCGCCAACTACGAAAAGCTGCTTTCGGAGCACCGCGCCTTCGCCTTCTTCGGCTGCGTCGGCTCGGGCACCACGGCCGCGGCCGCGCGCGTGCTGTCGCAAAGCGGCGCGCCGATGATCGCGGGCTATGCGGTGTCCGATTCGGCGCGCGAGAAGGTGTCCGGTTCGGGCTACTTCGTGCGCGCCACCTTCGCGCGCGAGGCGCAGGCGCTGGTGCAGCACCTGACCACCATCGGCGTGACGCGCATCGCCTCGGCCTGCCTCGACAACCCCGGCGGGGCCGAGGTCGCGCGGCTGGTGGAAGCGGCCTTGGCGACGCATCAGCTCAAGCCGGTGGCGGCGGTGGCCGTCAAGGGCGACGGCTCGACCAACGCGGCCATGGGGAAGGCGCTGGCCGAGAGCAAGGCGCAGGCGGTGATCATGTACCTGGGCGGCGCCATCGGCGGCGAGGTGATGAAGAGCGCCTGGGACGCGGGCGGACGCCTGATGTTCTACGGCATGTCGATCGTTCCGGGCGACCTGACGGCCAGGCTGGTCGGCAACAAGGCCAGCGGGCTCGCGATCTCGCAGGTGGTGCCCTATCCGTGGAGCGAGGTCGACACGGTGGCGCGCGACTACCGCCAGCTCGCCGAGCGCGCCAAGGTCGACGTCGGCTACCTGAGCTACGAAGGCTACGTCAACGCGCTGGTGGCGATCGAGGCGCTGCGGCGCGCCGGCCGCGACCTCACGCGCGCCAGGCTGCATGCCGCGCTGAAAGCGATGAAGCTGCGCATCGCGGGCATGGAGATCGACTTCACGGGGGCGAGCAACACCGGTTCGCGCTTCATCGAAATGGTGCGGGTCACGAAGGAGGGCCGCTTTCTGCGCTGAAGGCCAGCGCCGTAGCCGCGGCGCAACCGGCAAAGCCCTTGAGCTCCGCGAGTTCGTCGAGGATCGGGCAGTCCGGGCGCCGGTCGCCGCCGCAGCAATGGGCCAACCGCTCGAGCAAGCGCTTCATCTGCGCGAGCTCCTCGATGCGCTCGCCCAGGGCCTCTGCGCGCGCGAGGGCAACGCGCTTCACATCGACGCTCGCGCGGCGCTCGTCGCGCCAGAGCGCGAGCAATTCCACGACATCGGGGGTCTCGAAGCCGAGCGCCTGCGCCCTGCGCACGAAACGCAGCAGCGGAACCGCGCGCGCCGCCTCGTCGAGCAGCCCCAGCGCTTCGCAGTCGCGCATCAGGCGGTCCGACGCGCCCGAGCGCGCGGCGAGCTGCGCGCGTGTCAGGCCTGTGGTGGCGGCGCCATGCGCCAATGGGTGGTCCATGCAGAACTCCTTTCAAACGGATGACCGCAGTCTTGGGCTTCACACCATCGGAAGGTCAACAGAAGGGACATTGCTTCGTGCCGGCGCGGCGTCGCCCGGGCGAATCGCGGTCTAATCGCCCCCATGTGCCAATTGCTAGGGATGAACTGCAACACGCCGACCGACGTGACCTTCAGCTTCACGGGTTTCGCGCAGCGCGGCGGGCGCACCGACCACCATGCCGACGGCTGGGGCATCGCCTTCTTCGAGGACCGCGGGCTGCGCCATTTCGTCGACCACCTGCCGGCCTGCGAATCGCCCGTGGCCGAGCTGATACGGCGCTACCCGATCCAGAGCCGCAACGTCATTGCCCACATCCGCAAGGCGACGCAGGGCGCGGTCAACCTGCAGAACTGCCATCCGTTCGTGCGAGAGCTCTGGGGCCGCTACTGGGTGTTCGCGCACAACGGCGATCTGAAGGATTTCCGGCCGCGGCTGCACGGCAACTTCCATCCCGTGGGCAGCACCGACAGCGAGCATGCCTTCTGCTGGCTGATGCAGGAACTGGCCAAGTCGCATGCGGGCGTGCCGAGCGTCGAGGAACTCACGCTCACGCTGCGCGAGCTCGCGCCGCAACTCGCGCGGCACGGCACCTTCAACTTCATGCTCTCGAACGGACAGGCGCTCTGGGCCCATGCCTCGACCCACCTGTGGTACGTGGAGCGGCGCCATCCGTTCGTGACCGCGCAGCTCGCCGACGAAGACCTCGAGATCGACTTCGCGCAGCACACGACGCCGACCGACCGCGTGGCGGTGGTGGTAACCGCGCCGCTCACGAACAACGAAGACTGGACACCGTTCGCGCCGGGCGAGCTGCATGTGTTCGTCGACGGGCAGCGCCTCCGCAATTGAAACGTTTTACTGACACATTTTTGCAACAGCACGAGAAAGTCTCGGCAAACCGGTTCAATGGAATAACAATAATGGTTCTCATTAGCGCTCTCCCGGAACCATTCCATGCCTTCTTCCTCCCGCTTCCTGCGCGCCAACCTGCGCCCGACCGCCTCCGCGACGCTGCTCGTGCTGCATGCCCTCGCGGCTTCGGCCCAGACCGCGGCAACGCCTGAACCCGCTGCCGGTACGCCCGGGACCCTGGCCACCGTCACGGTCGAGGCCAGCGCCGATGCGTCGGCCGAAGGCCTGACCAAGCCCTTTGCCGGCGGCCAGGTGGCGCGCGGCGGCCGCGTGGGCATCCTGGGCAACCAGGACATGATGGCGACGCCGTTCTCGAGCACCAGCTACACCGCGGAGCTGATCCAGGACCAGCAGGCGAAGAGCGTGGCCGACGTGCTGCAGAACGACCCGTCGGTGCGCGTGGCGCGCGGCTTCGGCAACTTCCAGGAGCTCTACGTGGTGCGCGGCTTTCCCGTGTACTCGGACGACGTGGCGTACAACGGCCTCTACGGCATGCTGCCGCGCCAGTACATCGCCTCCGAGTTCTTCGAGCGCGTGGAAGTGTTCCGCGGTGCCAACACCTTCCTGAACGGTGCCGCACCGGGCGGCAGCGGCATCGGCGGCGCCATCAACCTGCTGCCCAAGCGCGCGCCCAACGAGCCGCTCACACGCGTCGGCTTCGGCGTGCAGACCGGCGGCCAGGGTTACGTGAACCTCGACCTGGCGCGCCGCTTCGGCCCCGAAGACAGCCTGGGCGTGCGCGTGAACGCCGTGCGCCGCGAGGGGGGCACCGGCGTGTTCAAGGAAAGCCAGCAACTGAGCGCCTTCGGCGTCGGCCTCGACTGGCGCAACCGCAACGTGCGCTTGTCGGCCGACTTCGGCTTCCAGGACTACACACTGCAGGACGGCCGCCCGAGCCTCACGCCGTCCTCGACGCTGCCGATCCCGCGAGCGCCCGACGCCAAGATCAACTTCGCTCAGCCCTGGAGTCACTCGAAGGAAAAGGACAAGTTCGCCACCTTCCGCGGCGAAGTCGACATTACCGACAGCATCACGGCCTGGGCCGCGGGCGGCGTGCGCCGCAGCGACGAAGACAACATCCTGGCCAACCCGACGCTCGCCGACGCGTTCGGCAACACCAGCGGCACGCGCTTCAGCAATACCCGCAAGGACCGCATCGGCACCGCCGAGATCGGCGTGCGCGGCACCTTCGCCACCGGCCCCGTCAAACACACCGTGGTGGCATCGGCCGCCACGTACAGCAACGACCGCGACAACGCCTACACGATCTCGCGCGACAGGCTCTACAACAACATCTACATGCCGTACGCGTCGCCGTATCCGCTGGCGAACAGCTTTACCGGCAACACGCTCGAAGACCCGCGCCTGACGGACCAGATCGAGACCTCGAGCATTGCGGTCGCCGACACCATGTCCTTCATGGACGACCGCCTGCTGGTCACGCTCGGCGCGCGCCGCCAGACCATCAAGCAGACCAGCTTCGCCTACAACACGATCAAGGAAACGAGCGCCTACGACAAGAGCAAGACCACGCCCGTGGCCGGCGTCGTGTTCAAGATCACGCCGACGGTGTCGGCCTACGCCAACTACATCGAAGGCCTCGTCAAGGGCAACGTGGCGCCCGGCACGGTGAACAGCCGGCCGGTCACCAACGCTGGCGAGGTGTTCGCGCCGTACCAGGCCAAGCAGAAGGAAATCGGCATCAAGTACGACGGCGGCACGCTCGGCGCGAGCGCGGCATTCTTCACCACCGACCAGCCGACCTACCAATACGAGGGCCAGACCTACGGCCTCTACGGCAAGCAGCGCAACCAGGGCCTCGAGTTCTCGGTGTTCGGCCAGCCGGCCAAGGGCCTGCGCCTGCTTGGCGGCCTGACACTGATCGATGCCAAGCAGAAAAACACGCAAGGCGGCGCCACCGACGGCCGCACCGCCATCGGCGTGGCCAAGCAGCAGGCCAACATCGGCGCCGAATGGGACGTGCCGGGCGTGCGCAGCCTGTCGCTGAATGCGCGCCTGCTCTACACCTCCAAGCAGTACGCCAACGCCGCCAACACGCAGCAGATCCCGGGCTGGACCCGCTTCGACGTCGGTGCGCGCTACCTGGTCGATCTCGGCAACGGGCGCCTGCTCACGCTGCGCGCGCGCATCGACAACCTGTTCAACAAGTCGTACTGGGCATCGGTGGGCGGCACGCAAGGCTCCAACTACCTGGTGCTCGGCGCGCCGCGCACCTTCGCCGTCAGCGGCACCATCGACTTCTGATGCGCACGTTCTGGACCGCAGTGCACCGCTTCGCGGGACTCGCGGTCGCGCTCTTCCTCATCGTCTCGGGCCTGACGGGCGCCGTGATCTCGTGGGACCACGAGATCGACGGCTGGCTCAACCGCAAACTCTACGACACCGCCGCGCGCGGCCCGTTCAAGGACCCGTTCGACCTCGCGGCCGCGGTCGAGGCGCACGATCCGCGCGTGCGCGTCGCGTACCTTCCGCTCGGCTTCGAGGAAGGCCACGCGGCCGGCTACTTCGTGCAGCCGCGCACCGACCCGGCCACAGGCAAGCCCTACCCGCTCGACTACAACCGCGTGTACGTCGACCCGGTGACGGCCGAGATCCGCGGCAGGCGCGACTCGACCGCGATCTCGCTCAGTCCCGAGACGCTGATGCCCTTCCTGCGCAAGCTGCACTACACGCTGCATGTGCCGGCCGTCTGGGGCACCGACCGGCTCGGCCACTGGATCATGGGCACGGTGGCGCTGGTGTGGCTGCTCGACAGCTTCGTGGCGCTTTACCTCACGACGCCCCGGCGCCAGCGCCTGCCCGCGCATCCGTCGCACCGCGCGGCAGGCGAATGGTGGCAGCGCTGGAAGCCGGCCTGGGCGGTGCGCTGGGCGGCCGGCGGCTACAAGCTCAACTTCGACCTGCACCGCGCGGGGGGGCTCTGGATGTGGGTGCTGATCATCATCATCGCCTTCACCTCGTTCTCGTTGAATCTCTACAAGGAGATCTTCCACCCGATGCTGTCGCTGGTGTCGAAGACCACGCCCGGACCGTCATCCCTGGTGCCGCTGGCGCCGCTGGGCGCGCGCATCGAGCCCACGATCGGCTTTCGCCAGATCGTCGCCGATGCCGAGGCCGAAGCGCGCCGGCGCGGCTGGACCGCGCCGCTCGGCGGCGTGTTCTACAACCAGCGCGGCGGCTTCTACAACGTGTCTTTCTTCGACCACGCCTCGCACGACGACAGCGACGGCATGGGCCTGTCGAACCTCTACCTCGACGGCCGCGACGGCCACGTGATCAGCCACAACCGGCCCTGGCACGGCACCGCCGCCGACGTGTTCGCGCAACTGCAGCTGCCGCTGCACGGCGGCCGCATCCTTGGCATGCCGGGGCGCATCCTGATGTCGCTGATGGGGCTGGCGGTGGCGGGCCTGTCGGTCACGGGGATCGTGATCTGGTGGCGCAAGCGGCGCGCGAGGCTGGTGCAGGCCAGGCGCCAGCGCGAGACGGACGTGCAGGCCGGGGCCGCCTTCGCGCCGCGCTGAAGGCGGACGCGGAAGAACTCAGCGACTCAGCGTGCGGCGGTCAGGTGCGCCTCAAGCGCATCGATGAACATCTTCGGCACGTCGAAGCCCGTCTGCTCCGTGATCTCCTGGAAGCAGGTCGGGCTGGTCACGTTGATCTCGGTGATCGAATCGCCGATCACGTCAAGCCCGATCAGGAGCAGCCCGCGCGGCGCGAGGGCGCGGCCCACGGCTTCTGCGATCTCGCGGTTGCGCGGCGTGAGCGGCTCGGCCACGCCCTTGCCGCCGGCCGCGAGGTTGCCGCGCACCTCGGTGCCCTGCGGAATGCGCGCCAGCACGAAAGGCGCGGGCTCGCCGGCGATGATGAGGATGCGCTTGTCGCCCTGCGACACCTCGGGCACGAAGCGCTGCACCATGATGGTTTCGGCACCGTCCTTGTTGAGCGTTTCGACGATGGAGCCGAGGTTCAGCGCGTCCTGCTTCACACGGAAGATGCCCATGCCGCCCATGCCGTCGAGCGGCTTCAGGATGATGTCGCCATGTTCGGCATGGAAGTCGCGCACCGCCTGTGCGCTGCGCGTGACCAGCGTGGGTGTGGTGAACTGCGGAAACTCCATGATCGCGAGTTTCTCGGGATGATCGCGCAGCGCCCGCGGCTTGTTGACCACGCGCGCGCCCTCGCGCTCGGCCTGCTCGAGCAAGTGGGTCGCGTAGATGTACTCGGCGTCGAACGGCGGGTCCTTGCGCATCAGCACCGCGTCGAAATCGGCCAGCGCCTTCGATTCGACGATGTCGACCTTCCACCAGTCCCCGGGATCACCGGTCAGCGTGATCTGCTGCACCGTGGCCGTCACCTTGCCGCCCGACACCCACTGCAGGTCCTGCGGCAGGCAGGCCGCGATGCGCCAGCCGCGGCGCTGCGCCTCGCGCATCATCGAGAACGTGGTGTCCTTGTAGATCTTGAAGTGGTCGAGCGGGTCGGCGACGAAGAGGATGTTCTTGTTCATCAGGGAGTCTTTCGGCCGCCCGGTGGCGGCGCCATGTTGCTGCTGTCCGGCGCCATGTTGCCGGAAGCGGCGATGTCCTTGCCGGCGGAGGCCTTTGCGGCCCGGCGGCCCAGCTCCTGCACGGCGAGCGCCAGCGCACCGGCCACCACGCCCCAGAAGGCCGAGCCGATGCCCGCCAGCGTGACGCCCGAGAGCGTGACCAGGAAGGTGATCAGCGCCGCTTCGCGGTGCGATTCGTCGCGCACCGCGGCCGCGAGCCCGCTGCCGATGGTGCCCAGCAGCGCCAGGCCGGCGATGGCCGCGACCAGCTCCTTGGGAAAGGCGGTCAGCAGCCCGGTGACCGCCGCGCCGAACAGCCCGATCACCACGTAGAGGGCGCCGCAGCTCACGGCCGCCGTATAGCGCCGCGCCGGGTCCTCATGCGCCTCGCGGCCCATGCAGATGGCGGCGGTGATCGCGCTCAGGTTCAGCGCGAAGGCGCCGAAGGGCGCGAGCACCAGCGTGGCAACGCCGCCGATGGTGATGAGCTTGCTGACCGGCAGCTCGCCATAGCCGGCGGCGCGGATGGCCGCCACGCCGGGCAGGTTCTGCGAGGCCATGGTGACGACGAACAGCGGCAGCGCCAGGCTGACGATCGCCTGCCAGGTGAAGGCCGGCATCGTGAACACCGGCCAGGTGAGCGAGAACTGCACCGCCGACCAGGCCAGCTCGCCGCGCGCGGCGGCGAAGGCGATCGCCACCAGCAGCGTCAGCGGCACCGCATAGCGCGGCAGCATGCGCCGGGCCAGCAGATAGGTGCCGAGCATCAGCAGCACCAGCGGCAGCGCCGTCTGCGCAGCCGTGAAGGCCGCGAGGCCGAAGCGCGTCAGCACGCCCGCGAGCAGCGCGGAGGCGATGGCCATTGGAATGCGGTTCATCACGCGCTCGAACCAGCCGGTGGCGCCCGCCAGCACCATCAGCACCGCGCAGACGATGAAGGCGCCGACCGCCTCGTTCATGCTGTAGCCCGCGCCTGCCACCGCGAGCACGGCCGCGCCCGGCGTGCTCCAGGCGATCATCACCGGCTTCTTCCACCAGAGCGAGGGCAGCGCCGAGGCCAGGCCCATGCCGATGCCGAGCGCCCACATCCACGAGGCGGCGATCTCCGGCGTGGCACCGAAGGCCTGCGCAGCCTGGAACACGATGGCCACCGAGCTCGTGAAACCCACGAGCACCGCGACGAAGCCCGCGGTGAAGGCCGAGAGGCTCAGATCCTTGAAAAACGACATCGCGCGATTGTGCCGGCTGGCCGGCGCCACCGCTCGCGGCGGCAGACCGTGCCTTCAGCCCGCGCCCAGGTAGGCCCGCGCCAGCGCGCCGTCGGCCGCGATCTCAGCGGCGCTGCCTTCGGCCACGATGCGGCCGCCCTCGATCACATAGGCGCGGTCGCACAGCGCCAGCGCGAGCGCGGCCATCTGGTCGACCAGCACCACCGTCAGGCCCTCGGCGCGCAGCGTGTCGAGCGCCTCGAACAGCTCGGCGATGATCTTCGGCGCGAGGCCGAGCGAGGGCTCGTCGAGCAGCAGCACGCGCGGCTTCGACATCAGCCCGCGCGCGATGGCCAGCATCTGCTGCTCGCCGCCCGAGAGCAGGCCCGCACGCTGGTGCAGCCGCTCACGCAGCCGCGGAAAGCGCCCGAGCATGGCCTCGGCGCGCGCATCGATGTCGCGGCCGTCGAGAAACGCGCCGAGGCGGATGTTGTCGCGCACGCTGAGCTCGGGAAACACCTGCCGGCCCTCGGGCACCAGCACCAGCCCGCGCGCCACGATGCGCTCGGCCGCGAGGCCGGCCAGCTCGGCGCCGTCGAGGTGGATGCCGCCCTGCACCGGCCGGTGCAGGCCCGCGAGCGAGCGCATCAGCGTCGACTTGCCCGCGCCGTTCGCGCCGAGCAGCGCGACCAGCTCGCCGCGCCGCACGCGCAGGTCGATGCCGTGCAGCACCGGTTCGGCGCCGTAGCCCGCGATGAGGCCGCCGACGCCGAGCAGCTCGGGCGCATCGGCCGAAAGCGGCTTGCGCGGCGCACGCGCGGCCGCCGGTGTTGTTTCGTCGCTGTCCACCAGCGCTTCGCCAAGGTAGGCCTTGCGCACCGCGGGATCGGCCTGCACGGCGGCCACGTCGCCGACCGCGAGCCTTTGGCCGGCATCGAGCACCACGATGTGGTCGGAGATGCCCATGACGAGTTCCATGTCGTGCTCGACCAGCAGCACGCCGATGCCCGCCGCCGCGATGCGCTGCAGCAGTTCGGCCAGCCGCGCCTTGTCCTCGCGCGAGAGGCCGGCCGCGGGCTCGTCGAGCAGCAGCACCTGCGGCGCGGTCGCCAGCGCACGCGCGATCTCGACCAGCCGGCGCTCGACGTGCGCGAGATCGGACGCGCGCCGCTGCGCCGTGCCCGCGCAGCCGCAGAAGGCGAGCAGCCGCCGCGCCTCGGCGCGTGCAGAAGCCGAGCGGAAGCGCCGCGCGCCGAGCAACGGCCCGAGCGTGCCGCGGCCGAGCGCGAGCGCCACGTTGTCTTCCACGCTGAGGCTGCCGAAGAGCTGCGAGGTCTGGTAGGTGCGCGCCACCCCGGCGCGCGCGATGCGGAACGCGCGCCGCCCCTGCAGCGGCACGTCGCCGAGGCGGAATCCGCCACCCGTGGGGCGGTAGAAGCCGCTCAGCATGTTGAGCACGGTCGTCTTGCCCGCGCCGTTGGGCCCGATCAGGCTCGTGATGCCGCCGGGCTGCGTGGCAAAGTCCAGGTCGCCCACGGCGCGCACGCCGCCGAACTGCATCGTGAGGCCCTTGGTGCGGATCGGCGCGCCGGCTGCGCGTGGCGGCAGCTGGCCCGCATCGGACTCGGCCGCCACGGGCGCCTCGGCGCGCCGCGCACCGAAGCGCGCTGCAACGCGCCGCCAGAGCCCGGCCGCACCTTCGGGCGCGGCCCACAGCACCAGCAGCAGCAGCAGGCCGAAGATCAGCAGGCGGTACTCCTCGAATTGCGAGAGCAGTTCCGGCAGCAGGCCCACCACCAGCGCGCCGACCAGCGGCCCCGCCACGGAACCGGCGCCGCCGATCATCACCACCAGCACGAACAGGATCGACTGCCCGAAGCCGAAGGTGTGCGGCGTGACGAAGCCCGAGAGCGGCGCGAACAGCCCGCCTGCCGCGCCAGCGCAGAACGCCGAGATCGCGAATGCCACGGTCTTGATGCGCAGCGGATCGAGGCCGATGGACTCGGCCGCGGTGTCGCTGTCGCGCACCGCGCGCATCGCCGCGCCCCAGCCGCCGCGCGAGAGCATCGCAAAGCCCGCGAGCGCCACGCCGGCCGTGAGCACTGCGAGCATTGCCGCCGCGCGCTCGCCCTGCGCAAGGGAGCCGAGCACCGGGGCGGCGATGCCCATGATGCCGTTCTGGCCGCCCGTGAGGTCGCGCGCCTCGACGATCGCATGCTCGACGATGAAGCCGAACGCGATGGTGATCATCGCGAGGTAGGGCCCCCGGGCGCGCAGCGCCGGCAGCGCGAGCAGCGCACCCATGGCGCCGGCGAGCAGCGCGCCCGCAGGCCAGGCGGCCCAGAAGCTCCAGCCGGCCTTGCCCGTGAGGATGGCGACCGCGTAGGCGCCGATGGCATAGAAGCCCACATGGCCGAACGACATCTGCCCCGTGAGCCCCAGCAGCACATTGAGGCCGACACCGACGATCGCGAACAGCGCGACATTGGCGAGCACGAAGACGTAGTAGCCGTTGACGGTGGCCGCGAGCGCCACGCCCACGGCCATCAGCGCCACCAAACCGGCGAGCGAAGGCCAGCGCGTGCGTGAGTCCATGGCGCTCATACCTTCTTCACCGCCGCGCGGCCGAACAGGCCCTGAGGCCGCAGCGCGAGCACCGCGATCACCAGCGCGAAGGTCAGGATCTGCGTGTAGCCCGAGCCGAGCGTGGCGGTGATCAGCGCCTCGGCCAGGCCGAACAGCAGGCCCGCGCCCATCACGCCCCAGGCGCTGGTGATGCCGCCGAGGATCGCCACCGCGAAGGCCTTGAGGCCGAACAGCGTGCCCATGTCGGCCTGCACGTTGTAGAGCGGCGCAATGAGCACGCCCGCCGTGCCCGCGAGCACGGCCGAAAGTGCGAAGGCCGCGGCCACCGCGCGCCGGATCGGAATGCCCATGAGCCGCGCGGCCGCGGGATTCTGCACCACCGCGAGCATGCCGATGCCCCAGCGCGTGCGCCGTGCCACCAGGTGCAGCAGCGCCGCCAGCGCAAGGCCCGCGAGCGGGATCAGCAACTGCAGCGGGTACACGCCCAGCCCCACCTCACCGACCTGCAGCGGCGTGACGGCCAGCGACGAGGGCAGGCTGCGCGGCTCCTTGCCGAAGGTGAACATCACGAGGTTGTCGACCACCATGCCGAGCGCGACCGTGGCCATCAGCCAGGCCTCGGAACCGCGGCTCGCGAAAGGCCGCACGGCCGCGAACTCGACCACCAGGCCGTAGGCGCCGCACAGCACGAGCGCCAGCAGCACCGCGAGCGGCATCGGCCAGCCCAGCGTCTGCGCGAACCAGAAGGTGAAGACGGCGCCGAGCATCATCGCGCTGCCCTGCGCGAAGTTGACGGTGCCCGAGACGGCATAGGTGACGTGGAAGCCGAGGGCGATGAGCCCGTACATGCTCCCGAGCCCCAGCCCGCTGATCCATGCGGACAGCAGCATCATTTGGCCGCGGCCATGGCCACGGGCAGGATGCGGTTGTCGATGAACTGGGCCCAGACGTAGTCGTTCGCGGTCACCGCGTCATGCACGCCGGGCGAGAAGGGCTTGTCGTAGGTCTTGATGAGGCCTTCGTACCTGCCGATCTTGTAGAAGCCCTGGCGCACCGCGTCGCCGTCGGTCGAGCCCGCGGCCGCGATGGCCAGCGCGGCGAGCTGCATGCCGTCGTAGGCATTGGCCACGCCCACGGCCGGCGTGATGTCGTCGGGGCCCTTGATGGCCGGGTATTTGGCCTTGAGCGCCGCGATCACCCGCTCGCCCACCGGCGACTGCTTGCCGAAGAAGCTGTAGGTCTGCACGAAGTGCACGTTCTTGCCGTTCGGGCCGGCCAGTTCGGTGAAACGGCCGCCGGCCGGTCCCCAGTGCGAGACGATCGGCACCTGCCAGCCCATGCGGTCGAGCGACTTGACCACCTGCGCCGACGGGCCGACATTGCCCACCATGAAGAGCGTGTCGGCGCCCGCGGCCTTGAGCCGCGTGAGCTGCGGCACCACGTCGACGTCGTTGCCGTCGAACTTCTCCACACCCACGGCCTTCAGCCCCTTGGCCGCGAGCGCGGCATGCAGGCCCTTCTCGTTCGATTCGCCCCAGGGGTTGTTGACGAGGATCATGCCGAACTTGCCGCTCTTGAAGCTCTTCTGCGCGTAGTCGAGCATGCCCACGTTGACGATCTCGTCGACCGCCGAGACACGGAAGGCGAAGTTGGGATTGGCGCCGTTCTTGGTGATCGGCGTGCCCGCGGCCCACGGCCCCATGAACGGCGTCTTCTCCTGGTTGGCGATCGGCACGATGGCCATCGACACTGGCGTGTCGAGCCCGCCGAACAGCACCGCCACCTTCTCCTTGAAGATCAGCTCGCGCGCAGCCACCACGCCCTTGGCAGGATTGGCCTCGTCGTCGCGGCGCACCAGCTCGAGCTTGCGTCCGCCGAGCAGGCCGCCCTTGGCGTTGATCTCGTCGATGGCGACCGTGAGGCCGCGGCTGATGGCTTCACCGGCCAGCGCCGACTGGCCCGAGAGCGCGGTGACGAGGCCGATCTTGATCGGCTCGGCGGCGAGAACCGAGCCCGCGGCGAGGCAGGCGGCGGCTGCAATGCAGAGCGTGCGGCGGCGAAGAACTGGAAGGCGAACAGCGGTGCGGGTCATGGCGGACTCCTGGGTCGAAGAGGACAACAACAAACGGGGCGGCACCCAACAAGGTGCATCGGGCATCCGCCGAAGCGGCTGGCTCGTTCCGGATGCAAGCGCCATGCCAAGTCGACACTTTCATTTCGAAATTGTCGACAATCTCTTAGAGTTCACGTTGACAATTCGGCACGAGATTTGCTGTGCATGACGCACGCACCTTTGCCATGCACCGCCTTGGCCCCCAACAGATGGAGAACCCATGGACACCCCCACATCGACCGCCCCTTCGCCCACGCATGCCGACCCGGCCGCCGTGGTCGACGAGTTCCTTCGCCTGGTGATGATTCCCGACCCCGCTGCGGCGTCGCACTACACCGCCCCCGGCATCCGCATCCGCTTCACGGGCAACCGCCCGATGCATGCGCCCGGCGACACCTCGGCCTTCAATGCGAAGCGCTACGCCTGGGTCAAGAAGAAGATCGAGCGCACCGAAACGGTGGCCGGCGGTACGCCCGAGGAGACCGTGGTCTACAGCCTCGGCACACTCTACGGCGCCTGGCCCGATGGCACGGCCTTCGAGGGCAACCGCTATGTCGACCGCTACGTGGTGCGCCACGGGCTGATCGTGCAGATGGACGTGTGGAACGACAGCGCCGAATGGCTGCTCGTGCGCGCCGGCCTCGCGGTGCTGTGAGGCCGGGCGCATGACGGCCCGCTGGCCCGAGCTGCTGCCCTCGCACGGCCGCTTCGACTACTGCCCGATCACGCGCCGGCCCGATTACGCCTGGCCCAACGGCGCGCGGCTGGCGGTGTACCTGGGCTTCAACATCGAGCACTTCGCATTCGGCGACGGGCTCGGCGCCTGCATCGGCCCGGCCTCGCCGCAGCCCGACGTGCTGAACCACGGCTGGCGCGAGTACGGCAACCGCGTGGGTGCCTGGCGCTGCCTCGAGCTCTTCGACGCGCTCGGGCTTCCGACGGGCGCGCTGGTCAACACCGCGCTCTACGACCACTGCCCTGAACTGGTGCAGGCAGTGGTGGCGCGCGGCGACGAACTCATCGGCCACGGCCACAGCAATGCCGAGCGCCAGGGCGCGCTCGACGAGGTGCACGAACGCGCGCTGCTGGTGCGCTGCCGCGACCGCATGCTGCGCGAGAGCGGGCAGGCGCCCGCGGGATGGCTGTCGCCGTGGATCTCTGAAAGCGCGGTCACGCCCGACCTGCTCGCGGAGTCCGGCTACGGCTATACGCTCAACTGGTGCCATGACGACCAGCCGGTGCGCATGCGCACGCGCTCGGGCGCCGCGATCTGGTCGGTGCCGTATCCGCAGGAGCTCAACGACATTCCGATGATCGTGGGCCGGCTGATGGACGCGAAGGACTTCGCCGCCATGGTGATCGACAACTTCGACGAGATGCGCGAGCAGTCGCGCGCGCAGCCGCTGGTGATGGGCCTCGCGCTGCATCCGTACATCGTCGGCCAGCCCTACCGGCTGCGCCACCTGCGCACCGCGCTCGCGCACCTCGCGCGGGCGCGCGACCGCGGCGAGGTCTGGTTCACCACGCCGGGCGAGATCGCCGCGCACATGCAGCGGCTGGCGGCCGAGCGGCCCGGCGAGTTCGGTGCCTGACGATGCGCGGCACTCGATAATCGGCGCGTTCTCGTCCACGCCCCGACCGCACCTCCTCCCGCTCATGGCCCGCACCCCCGCCTCGAAGAAGCCCACCGCTGCACGTCCGCCGCCCGACGACGCTGACGTCGAGGAACGCATCTACCGCTCGGTGTTCGAGGGCGTGACGCACCAGCGCCTCGCGCCCGGCACCAAGCTGCCCGAGGCGTCGCTGTGCGCGTTGTTCGGCGTGAGCCGGGCGATGGTGCGCAAGGTGCTGCAACGGCTGGCCCACGACCACATCGTGGAGCTGCGGCCGAACCGCGGCGCGATCGTGGCAATGCCCTCGCCCGAGGAGACGCGGCAGATCTTCGAGGCCCGCCGCGCGCTCGAGGCCGCGCTGGTGCGCATGGCGGTGCGCAACGCCACGCGCACCGAGATCGCCGAGCTGCGGCGACACCTGAAGGAAGAACATGCGGCGATGCACCGCTACACGCAGCCCGAATGGGCGCGTCTCGCGAGCTCGTTCCACCTGCGCGTGGCACGGCTCGCGCGCAACCCGATCCTGGAGCGCTACCTGAGCGAGCTCATGTCGCGCTGCTCGCTGATCGTGGCGCTCTACGAGCCGCCCGGCAATGCCGCCTGCGAGCACGACGAGCATGCGGAACTGGTCGACGCGATCGCGCGCGGCGACGCAGACGAGGCCGTGCGTTTGATGGAAGCGCACCTGCTGGTGCTCGAACGCAACATCGCGCTCGACCGGCCGGCTGCAGCACGCAGCCTGGGACAGATGCTGGGCCTGGGCTGAGGCCTCCGTGACTCAGTCTTCCATGTCGCTGCGCACCACTGGCAGCACTTGAAACGCCACAGGTTCAGCCCAGTGCACCCGCGGAACCGGCTTCGCCGGGCCGCCGGGTGCGCCCCCCAGTGGGGGGAGGCGCCGCAGGCGCTTCGGGGGGCGTCTCAGATCTCGATCTTGGAGCCCAACTCCACCACGGCATTGTTCGGCAGCCCGAGGAAGGCCGCCGCGCCGCTCGCGTTGTGGTGCATCGTCGCGAACAGCTTCTCGCGCCAGGGCGCCATGCCGCTGGCGAGCGTGGGAATGACCACGTCGCGCGAGAGAAAGTAGCTCGTCGACATGGGCTCGAGCTGGCAGCCGCGCAGGCGGGCGTTGTCGAGTGCGCGCGGCAGGTCGACGTCGTTCTTGAAGCCGTAGTGCACGATGACCTGCCAGCAATGGTGGCCGAGCGCCTCGATCTCGATGCGCTTGTCCATCGGTATCCATGGCACCTCGTGGTTGCGCACCGTGACGAACAGGTTCTGCTCGTGCAGCACCTTGTTGTGCTTGAGGTTGTGCAGCAGCGCATTGGGCACCACGCCAGGTTCGGCCGTGAGGAACACCGCGGTGCCCTCCACGCGCGCGGGTGGGCTCACGAACACGGAGTCGAGAAACTCCTTCAGCGCGATCGCATCGGCGCGCTGCACCTCGCCCATGAGGCGGCGGCCCTCCTTCCAGGTGATCATCAGCGTGAACACCGCGCCACCGATGACGAGCGGAAACCAGCCGCCTTCGAACAGCTTGAGCAGGTTCGAGGCAAAGAACATGAAGTCGACCGCGAAGAAGACCGCGGTCGAGGCAATGCACACCGCCAGCGGCAGCTTCCACGCGTAGCGGATCACGAAGAAGGTCAGCACCGTGGTGATCAGCATGTCGGTGGTCACCGCGATGCCGTAGGCCGCGGCCAGGCTGCTCGACGAACGGAACATCAGCACCGCCAGCACGATGGCCGCGAACAGGCCCCAGTTGACGATCGGGATGTAGATCTGGCCCGCGGCGCGCACGCTGGTGTGCTCGATGTTCATGCGCGGGAGATAGCCGAGCTGGATCACCTGGCGCGTGACGCTGAAGGCGCCGGTGATGAGCGCCTGCGATGCGATCACCGTGGCCAGGGTGGCCAGCAGCACCAGCGGGATCAGCGCCCATTCGGGTGCCATCATGAAGAACGGATTCTTCACCGCCTCGGGGTTCTCGAGCAGCAGCGCGCCCTGGCCGAAGTAGTTGAGCGTGAGCGCGGGCATCACCACCGTGAACCACGCCACGCGGATCGGCCGCTTGCCGAAGTGGCCGAGGTCGGCATAGAGCGCCTCGGCGCCGGTCACGCAGAGCACCGTGGCGCCCAGCAGGATGAAGCTCGTGCCCGGGTTGTCCCAGATGAACTTCATCGCATACCAGGGGCTGATCGCCTTGAGGATCTCGGGGTGCTGCACGATCTGCGTGACGCCGAGCACCGCGATGGCCGCGAACCAGGTCAGCGTGATCGGGCCGAAGAACTTGCCGATGCCCGCGGTGCCGCGCTTCTGCACCACGAACAGGCCGAACAGCACCACCAGCGTGATCGGCAGCACGTAGTGCTTGAAGTGCGGCGACACGACCTCGAGGCCCTCGACCGCCGACAGCACCGAGATGGCCGGCGTGATGACGCCGTCGCCATAGAAGAGCGAGGTGCCGAAGATGCCCACCAGCAGCAGCACGTTGCGCAGCCGCGGCTTGTCGGCCACGGCGCGCGAGGCCAGCGCCAGCATCGCCACGAGGCCGCCCTCGCCTTCGTTGTCGGCCCGCAGCACCAGCACCACGTACTTGATCGACACGATGACGGTGAGCGTCCAGAAGAACATCGACAGGATGCCGTAGACGTTCTCGATCGTGAACGGCAGGTGCCCGTGGTTGAACACCTCCTTGACGGCATACAGGACGCTGGTGCCGATGTCGCCGTAGACGACACCGATGGTGCCGATGATCAGGGCAGCGGCGGAAGAGGCTTTGGGTGGGGACACGAAGTCGGTGGAAAAAGGACGAACCGCGCGCGTGCAACCAAGTCACACATGCAAGGATGCGCCCGTCGCGGCCCTGCGGCCGCCGCGCACATCCCCCCGCCCTCTTGTTTCCTTTTGCTGTGAGGCCGCTATTTTGCCGCTGCCCGCCGCCGCCGCAAGCCGCCCCCGAAAATCATTATTCGTAGACTTCGGCGTCCGGGTCGGTGGCTTCCAGCTCGTAGCTCGCGGCCACCATGGCCAGGCGGCCGACCACGCCGTACATGTAGAAGCGGTTCGGCGCGCTCGCGCCGGGCTTGGCGCCGGGCTGCGGCAGGTGCGCGCTGTCGGAGAACGCCAGCGGCACGAAATTGGCGCCCGGCAGCTTGAGGTTCTCGTCGGGGTTGCGCTCGGCATGCACGCGGTAGAAGCCGCCGACCACGTAGCGGTCCATCATGTAGACCACGGGCTCGGCCACGCCGTTGTGTACCCGTTCGTTGGTCAGCACGCCTTCCTGCACGATCACTTCGCCGGGGCCGCGCAGCGCCCGGGCCGCGGCCCCCGCGCGCGTGGTGGCCGCTGCCGCGCGCGGCTTCGTGGCGCCCACCAGGGCTTCGACCTCGCGCGCATCGCGCACCGTGATCACGCCGGGCCCGTCACCGCCGACATGGCCCTTGACGATCACGAAGGGCTTCTCGTTGATGCCGTATTCCTTGTATTTGCGGCGCACCTTGGTGAGCACCGCGTCGACGTGGCTCGTGAGCACGTCGATGCCGCGGCCTTCGGCGAAGTCGACGCCCTCGGCGCGGGCGTAGATCGGGTTGATGAGCCAGGGATCGATGCCGAGCAGCTTGCCGAAGCGCTTCGAGAGCTCTTCGTAGCTGTGCAGGTGGTTGCTCTTGCGGCGCACCGACCAGCCCGCATGCAGCGGCGGCAGCAGGTACTGCTCGTGCAGGTCCTCGAGGATGCCCGGCGTGCCCGCCGAGAGCTCGTTGTTGAGCAGGATGGTGCACGGGTCGAAGTTCTTCAGGCCCAGCCGGCGCTTGGTGCGCACCACGGGCTCGAGGCACACCGTCTCGCCGTTGGGCAGCTCGATCTTCTTGGGCGACTTGATGGCCGGATCGATCGAGCCGACGCGCACGTTGAGTCCCGCCATGTGGAAGATGCGCACCAGCTGCGCCACGTTGGCCAGATAGAAGGTGTTCTTCGAATGGTTCTCGGGAATGACGAGCAGGTTGCGCGCCTCGGGACAGATCTTCTCGATCGCCGCCTGGGCCGCCTGCACCGCGAGCGGGAGCATCTCCTTGGTGAGATTGTTCCAGCCGCCCGGGAACAGGTTAGTGTCGACCGGCGCGAGCTTGAAGCCGGCATTGCGGATGTCGACCGAGCTGTAGAACGGCGGCGTGTGCTCCATCCATTCGAGGCGGAACCAGCGCTCGATCGCGGGCGTCGAGTCGAGCACCCGCTGCTCCAGTTCGTTGATCGGGCCGGTCAGGGCGGTGACGAGATGCGGAACCATGCGGCGGCCTTGTTGGTTTTGTACTTGGAGAGCTAGAGCAGAATTGTAGGATTTGGGGATGGCCGCCCCGATGACAAGACCCGCGAAAGGCCAGGCGGCCGGTGCAGGCCCCCGCCGCCGGCGCCTCAGCCGCGGACTTCGCCCTGCCCGAGCACCACGTACTTGAGCGAAGTCAGCCCCTCGATGCCGACCGGCCCGCGCGCATGGAATTTGTCGGTGCTGATGCCGATCTCGGCGCCGAGGCCGAACTCGAAACCGTCAGCGAAGCGTGTGCTCGCATTGACCATGACGCTCGCCGAATCGACTTCGCGCAGAAAGCGCTGCGCATGCACATGGTCGCGCGTGACGATCGCGTCGGTGTGGTGGCTCGAGTAGCGGTTGATGTGTGCGATCGCCTCGTCGAGGCCCTCGACCACCTTGATGCTGATGACGGCCGCGAGGTATTCCTCCGACCAGTCGGACTCGACCGCATCGACGACCTGCGCGCCGGCGCCGGCCAGCGCCTCGTCCGAGCGCAGGATGCGGGCCGCAGTCGGGTCGCAGCGCATCTCGACGCCCTTGGCCGCGAAGATCGCGGCGATGCGCGGCAGGAAGTCGTCGGCCACCGCGGCCGAGACCAGCAGGCCCTCGGCGGCGTTGCAGGGGCTGTACTTCTGGGTCTTGGCGTTGTCGACGATGCGCAGCGCCATTTCGAACTCGGCCGAATCGTCCACGTAGACATGGCAATTGCCGTCGAGGTGCTTGATGACGGGCACCTTGGCGTCGCGGCTGATGCGCTCGATCAGGCCCTTGCCGCCGCGCGGGATGATCACGTCCACAAACTCGGGCATGGCGATCAACTGGCCCACGGCCTCGCGGTCGGTGGTCTGCACCAATTGCACCGCATCGACCGGCAGGCCGGCCTCCTCGAGCGCGCCGGCCACGAGCAGCGCCAGCGCCTTGTTCGACTCGATCGCCTCCGAGCCGCCGCGCAGGATGGCCGCGTTGCCGCTCTTGATCGCGAGGCTGGCGGCCTCGATGGTCACGTTGGGACGGCTTTCGTAGATCATGCCGAAGACCCCGATCGGCACCCGCATCTGGCCCACGCGAATGCCGCTGGGCTGCTGCTTCATGCCGATGATCTCGCCAATCACGTCGGCCATGCCGGCGAGCTGCTCGCAGCCGAGCGCCACGGTCTCGAGGACCTTGGGCGTGAGCTTGAGCCGGTCGACCATGGGCGCGGGCAAGCCGGCCGCGGTGGCGCGCTCCAGGTCCTTCTGGTTGGCTGCCGCGAGCGCCGGGCCGGCCTCGCGCAGGCGCTTGGCGAGCGCCTTCAGCGCTCTGTTTTTTGTAGCTGCATCCGCACGTGCCATGAGGAATGCGGCAGTTTTGGCCTGCAGCCCGAGGGTCTGCATGTGCTCGCTGACGTTGAAGGCGTTCATGCGCGGCATTTTCCCACGCCAACCCTGCGCGCGGCTGACACGGGCTTTTCCGCGTTGCGGGCTGGCGCCGCTCAGGCCCGCCGCGCTGTGCTGGCGTTGTTGCTGTTGCCGCTGCTGCAGGCGCGGCAGAGCATGAGCGCGAGCCGCTGCAGCGCCTGCCAGCCGCTCGCGGGCCAGTCGGGCTGCTTGAGCCCCTTGCAGATGCCGTCGACCACGTGGGCCGCGCGCAGCAGCCGCGCGAGCATGCGGTCGTCGAGCCGCGGCAGCACGCGCTCGAAGGCCCGTTCCTTCGCGCCCCAGACGCGGTTCTCGCGCAGCGCCATGGGCAGCGGGCGGCCCGCCGCCATCGCATCCTTCACGCGCTTGAGTGCGCGGATGTCCTCGGCCAGCGTGTAGTGCACCAGCACCTCGGCCTCGCCCTCGGCCTGCAGCCCGTCGAGCATGCGCGCCACGCGCTGCGGGTTGCCGGCGAGCACGGCTTCCGAGAGCTTGAAGACGTCGTAGCGCGCCACGTTGTTGACCGCGGCCTCGACCTGCTCCCAGGCCAGCTCGCCCGCGGGGTACAGCAGCGCGAGCTTCTGGATCTCCTGGTGCGCGGCCAGCAGGTTGCCTTCGACGCGATCAGCAAAGAACTGCAGCGTGCGCTGGCCCTCGTCGCCGGGCATTACGCGCTGGCCCTGCAACCCCAGGCGCTGCGCGATCCACTGCGGCAGCGCGGCGCGCTCGACCGGATCGACCTGGATGCTCACGCCGTTGTTCTCGAGCGCCGAGAACCACGCGCCGGTGCGGGTCGCCTTGTCGAGCCGCGGCAGCATCACGAGCGTGAGCGTGCTGTCGTTGCCCTGCGCCGCTTCGGCGAGTTGCTGCAGCGCCGTGCTGCCGTCCTTGCCGGGCTTGCCCGAGGGGATGCGGATCTCGACGATCTGCTTGTCGGCGAACAACGAGAGCGAGCCGCCGGCCGCGAGCACCGCGCTCCAGTCGAAGTGCGCGCCGGCCACGGTGTACGAACTGCGCTCGGTGTAGCCCTGCGTGCGCGCCGCGGCGCGGATCGCGTCGGCCGCCTCCTGGGCCAGCAGCGGCTCGTCGCCGTGGATGGCGTAGAGCGGCTTCAGGCCCTTCTGCAGATGGGCGCCGAGCTGGGCGCTGGCAAGTTGCATGCTGCTGCGGCCGTCTTCAGAGTTGCTTGACCGCCGCGAGCCGGCGCAGCATCTGTTGCGCGATGTCGGACTGCATGTCGCGGTAGAGCAGCTCGGCCTCGCCCTCCTTCGCGAGCGCGTTGGTCTCGTTGAAGCTCAGGTCGCGCGTCTGCGCCACTTCGGTCGGCGGCAGCAGGGCCTTGCCACCTGGCGTGCGCAGCGCGAAGCGCACGCGCAGCTGCAGCTGCAGTTCGCGCAACAGGCCGGCCGAATTGGTCGAGATCACGATCCGGTCGCGGCTCTCGCCGAGCATCTCGAGGATCGCGTCGGCCGTCTGCGCCTCGGCGGGAGGCACCAGCGTCACGGTGCCGGCGGCGCGCAGCTCGCGCCGCAGCCGGTTGATCAGTTCGGAGTTGCCCGAGAGCGACAGGGTCTTGAAGGCGAACACCGGCGCACGGCGCAGCTCGAAGCCGCAGCCGGCCAGGCCGAGGCCCGCGCTGGCGGCGGCCAGGCCGAGAAGGAAGCCGCGGCGCGGCAGCGAGGCAGTGCGATGGTTCATGCTTCTTTCGTTTTACTCAACGTCTCAGAGGACCACGTTGACGAGGCGGCCCGGCACCACGATGACGCGCTTGGCCGGTGCGCCCTCGGCGAACTTGACGAAATCGTCGCAGGCGAGCGCGAGCTTCTCGATCTCGTCCTTCGAGGCCTCGGCGGGCACCAGCAGCTTGCCGCGCAGCTTGCCGTTGACCTGCAGCATGAGCTCGACCTCGTCCTGCGTGAGCGCGCCCACGTCCACCACGGGCCAGGGCGCATCGAGCAGGTCGCCCATGGCCTTGTCGTAGCCCAGGCCCTGCCAGAGCTGGTGCGTGAGGTGCGGCGTGGCCGGGTAGAGGCAGCGCAGCAGGATGCCGAAGCCTTCGCGCACCGCGGCGGCGTCGCCGGGGCTGCCGTCAGTTTTGAAACCTTCGACCGCGTTCAAGAGCTTCATCGCGCCCGACACCACGGTGTTGTATTGCATGCGCTGGTAGTCGTAGTCGATCTGGCGCAGCACCGTATGCACCTCGCGGCGCAGGGCCTGGGCTGCCTTGCCGAACGACTGGCCGGCGATCTCCACGGGCTGCGCGTCGGCCTGCGCCAGGCCGAAGTTCCAGACCCGGCGCAGGAAGCGGAAGCTGCCCTCGACCGCGGCGTCGTTCCATTCGAGCGTGGCCTCGGGCGGCGCGGTGAACATGGTGTAAAGGCGCGCGGTGTCGGCACCGTACTTTTCGATCAGGTCCTGCGGATCGACGCCGTTGCGTTCGCTCTTGCCCATCTTGCCGACACCGCCGTACACCAGCTGCGTGCCGTCGGCCAGCGTGCCGCCGGTGATGCGGCCCTGCGCGTCGAGCACCGGCGTCACGTCGGCCGGCGGGAAGTAGTCCTTGCCGCCCTTGTCGCTGCGCCGGTAGTAGATGTGGTTGAGCACCATGCCCTGCGTGAGCAGCTTGCTGAAGGGCTCGTCGACCTTCACCAGGCCCAGGTCGCGCATCACCTTGGTCCAGAAGCGTGCGTAGAGCAGGTGAAGAATCGCGTGCTCGATGCCGCCGATGTACTGGTCCATCGGCATCCAGTAGTCGGCGCCCCCGGCGACCATGGCCTCGTCGTTCTTCGGGTCGCAGTAGCGCATGAAGTACCACGAGCTGTCCACGAAGGTGTCCATCGTGTCGGTCTCGCGGCGCGCGGACTTGCCGCACACGGGGCAGACGACGCCGGCATGAAAGCCCTCGTGCTTGGCGAGCGGGTTGCCCGAGCCGTCGGGCACGCAGTCGGTCGGCAGCACCACGGGCAGGTCCTTCTCGGGGACCGGCACCGCGCCGTGCTCGTCGCAGTGGATGATCGGGATCGGCGTGCCCCAGTAGCGCTGGCGGCTCACGCCCCAGTCGCGCAGGCGCCAGGTGGTCTGCAGCCCGCCCAGGCCCTTCTGGCCGAGCGCATGCGCCACGGCGGCCACGGCCTCCTTGTGGCGCATGCCGCTGAAGTTGTCGGAGTTGATGGTCACGCTGCGCTGCCCGGATTCGTCCTTCAGGGCGTACCAGTCCTGCCACCGGTGGTAGTCGAAGTGCGGCTCGTCGTCGACCAGCACCACCTGGATGATCTCGAGGCCGTACTTGTTGGCGAACGCGAAGTCGCGCTCATCGTGCGCGGGCACGCCCATCACGGCGCCGTCGCCATAGCTCATGAGCACGTAGTTGCCCACCCACACCGGCACCAGCTCGTCGGTGATCGGATGCCGCACGCTGAGCCCGGTGGGCACGCCCTTCTTCTCCTGCGTGGCGAGTTCGGCCTCGGTGGTGCCGCCGGCCTTGCATTCCTCGATGAAGTCAGCGACCTTGGCGTCGAGCGTGGCGGCATGCATCGCAAGCGGATGCTCGGGCGCGACGGCGCAAAAGGTCACGCCCATGATGGTGTCGGCGCGCGTGGTGAACACGTACATGCGGCCGTCCTGGATCAGGCTGCCGCTCGCGTCCTTGATGTCGTGCGTGAAGGCGAAGCGCACGCCCTCGCTCTTGCCGATCCAGTTCTCCTGCATCAGCTTGACGCGCTCGGGCCAGCCCGGCAGCTTGTGCTGGGTGTGCTCGAGCAGCTCTTCGGCGTAGTCGCTGATCTTGAGGTAGTAGCCCGGGATCTCGCGGCGCTCGACCGTGGCACCGGTGCGCCAGCCCTTGCCGTCGATCACCTGCTCGTTGGCCAGCACGGTCTGGTCGACCGGGTCCCAGTTGACGACCTGGGTCTTGCGGTAGGCAATGCCCTTTTCGAGCATCTTCAGGAACAGCCACTGGTTCCACTTGTAGTAGCTCGGGTCGCAGGTGGCGACCTCGCGGCTCCAGTCGATCGCCAGGCCCATGGCCTGGAGCTGGCCGCGCATGTAGTCGATGTTCTCGTAGGTCCACTTGGCCGGCGGCACCCCGTTCTTGAGCGCCGCGTTCTCGGCCGGCAGGCCGAAGGCGTCCCAGCCCATCGGCATCAGCACGTTGTAGCCGCTCATGCGCAGGTAGCGCGTGAGCATGTCGTTGATCGTGTAGTTGCGCACATGGCCCATGTGCAGCTTGCCGCTCGGGTACGGCAGCATCGAGCAGGCGTAGTACTTCTTGCGGCTCGCGTCCTCGATGACGCGGTAGGCATCGGCGGCGCTCCATTGCGCCTGGGCAGCGGACTCGACGTCGCTGGGTTTGTAGCTGGGGTTCATGACGGTTCGGCAAGAGCCCGGCGCGGGGCGGCCGGGGAAGGCGGATTATCGCCCTGGCGCCGGCCGCTCGGCCGGCGGCGGCGCGGGCACCCATTCGTCGCCGAAGAGCTCGGGTTCGGCAAAGGCCTGGAGCCTGGCGAAGTGGTGCTCGAAGTCCTCGCGGTAGAAGAGGCCCGCGATGCCGCCCGCCAGGCGCCGCGCACCGTCACTGATCGCGGGAATGTCGCCCGAGACCGTGCCGTGCGACAGCGCCGCGGGGTAGCAGAAGCAGTGGACCCGGTCCAGCCCCGGGCAGGCGCCCGGGGCGCGCTCCTGCAACTCGAACACCGGCCCGAGGTCGGGCGAATCGGCCAGTTCCTGGTCCTCGTCGCCGGGCGCGGGCACGAAGCGCTCCTTCCAGGTGCGCACGTGCGCCGCGATGGCCGCGAACTCGGGGCGGTGCGCCCAGTCGACCTTGAAGCCGGTCGAGACGATGAGGAAGTCGACGACGAAGTCGCCCCGCGGCGTGACGACGCGCATCGCTTCGCCCTGCGGCTCGACCGCCTGCACCGGGCAGCCGAAATTGAAGAAGGCGTTGGGATGGCGCGACACGCGCAGCGTGCTGCCATGCGGCGGCGGCACGTTGAGCACATTGATGTAGTGGCGCAGGCGCCATTTGGCTTCGTCGGGCAGGTCGTAGTGCCCCTGCGTCAGGCCGGGCACGCCGGCGCCCTTGGCCTTGTTGACGCGCGGCAGGTCGGGGCGGCGGATCAGCAGCTCGACGCTGTGCGCACCGGCCTCGAGCGCCGTGGCCGCGCTGTCCATCGCCGACGAGCCGGCGCCGACGATGCCGACCCGCAGTCCTGCGAGGCGGCCGTAGTCCATCTCGTCGGACGAGTGCGCCCAGCGCTCGCGCGACAGCGCCGCCACGAAGGCCGGCACCGCGGGGCCGCCGAGCCCGTCACGCCCGGTGGCGAGCACCACGCGGCGCGCGAGCACATGCTGCGGCATGCCCGCGGGCGCGCGCAGGTCGAGCCGCACTGGCCCGGCCGCCGCCAGCGGCGCGATGCGGGTGACGGCCGTGTCGTTGCGCACCTCCACCGCCATCACGCGCCGGTACCAGCGCAGGTAGTCCATCCATTGCAGGCGTGGGATCTTGTCCAGCCCGCCCCAGGCCTCGGCGCCGAATTGGGCCTCGAACCAGGCCCGGAAAGTCAGCGCCGGCAGGCCGAGCGCGGGGCCGGTCAGCTCCTTGGGCGAGCGCAGGGTTTCCATGCGCGCCGTGGTGGCCCACGGCCCCTCGAACCCGGCCGGCGCGCGGTCGAACACCACCGCGCGGATGCCCTGCTGCGCCAGCGCCGCCGCCGCGGCGAGCCCGGCCTGGCCGCCGCCGACGATCGCCACCTCGAGCACCGCCTCGCCCTCGTGCGCGCAGGCTGGCATCCAGGCGCGCGCGGGCCAGCCGAGACACTCCAGGTCTTTGGCTAGCCGGCGCTCGAGCGCGGCAAGGCCTTCCGGCCGGTCGGGGATGGAGGGAGCAGAAAAAGAAGCAGCGTCGGTGGTCATCTGACAGGCAAACGGGATCGGCGGGGACGCCATCGCGTGGCGGGCCCGTGCAGTGTAGAAAGCTTCGTCGTCGTCATGCGGCCGGGCCCGGATCTCGCATGGCACGATGATTCTCTTCAGACCAAGGACAGCATGCATCTCCCCGAACGCGAGGTCCGCGCCCTGATGCGCGCCGAACACGGTGATCCGTTTGCCGTGCTGGGGCCGCACCAGACGCGCGACGGCCTGCAGGTGCGTGCGCTGCTGCCCGGCGCCAAGAGCGTGGCCGTGGTGCACACGCGCACCGGCTGGCCGCTCGCGATGCTGGCCCGGCACGAGGAGTCCGACCTCTTCACCGGGCTGGTGCCCGCGGCCGAGGCGCTGCTGGGCTATTCGTTCGAGGTCGACTGGGGCGCGCACAGCGCGCGGCTCGAAGACCCCTACCGCTTTCCGTTCGTGCTCGGCGATACCGACGTGTGGCTGCTCGCCGAGGGCACGCACCTGCGGCCCTGGGAGCGGCTCGGTGCGCACCTGCGCGAGATCGACGGCGTGAAGGGCGTGGCTTTCGCGGTCTGGGCGCCGAATGCGCGGCGCGTCTCGGTGGTCGGCGACTTCAACAACTGGGACGGCCGGCGGCACATGATGCGGCTGCGCCGCGAGTGCGGCGTGTGGGAAATCTTCGCGCCGCAAGTGGCCACCGGCGACGCCTACGAATTCGAGATCCTGTCGGCCGAGGGCGAGCTGCTGCGCAAGGCCGACCCCTACGCCTTCTCGGCGCGCCTTCGGCCCGAGACCGCCTGCGTCGTGGCGCCGCTGCCCGCGCCGGTGCCGCTGCCGCCCGGCCGCGCCGCCGCCAACGACCGCCATGCGCCGATCAGCATCTACGAAGTGCACCTCGGCTCGTGGCGGCGCAAGAACGACGGCCGCGACTGGCTCGACTACCGCGAGCTGGCCGACACGCTGGTGCCCTATGTGCGCGACATGGGCTTCACGCACATCGAGCTGCTGCCGGTCAGCGAGCATCCGTTCGACGGATCGTGGGGCTACCAGCCCATCGGCCTGCATGCCCCGAGCTCGCGCTTCGGCACGCCCGGCGATTTCCGCCATCTGGTCGAGGCCGCACATGCCGCCGGCCTCGGCGTGATCCTCGACTGGGTGCCCGCGCACTTCCCGACCGACGCGCACGGCCTCGGCCGCTTCGACGGCACCGCGCTGTACGAATACGCCGACCCGCGCGAGGGCTTCCACAACGACTGGCAGACGCTGATCTTCAACTACGCGCGCACGGAGGTTCGCAACTACCTCGTCGGCAATGCGCTCTACTGGCTCGAGCGCTATGGCGTCGATGGCCTGCGCGTGGATGCGGTGGCCTCCATGCTCTACCGCGACTACAGCCGCCAGGCCGGCGAATGGGTACCCAACATCGACGGCGGGCGCGAGAACCTCGAGGCCATCGACTTCCTGCGGCGCATGAACCATGTCGTGGGCACCGAGCGCCCCGGTGCCTTCACCGTCGCCGAGGAATCGACGAGCTTTCCCGGCGTCACGCGGCCGCCCGAGGCGGGTGGGCTGGGCTTTCACTTCAAGTGGAACATGGGCTGGATGAACGACACGCTGGCCTATGCCGGCACCGACCCGGTTCACCGCAGCCACCACCACGAACAGATCACCTTCGGCCTCATGTATGCGCACAGCGAGAACTTCGTGCTGCCGCTGTCGCACGACGAGGTGGTGCACGGCAAGGGTTCGATGATCACGCGCATGCCCGGCGACGCCTGGCAGAAGTTCGCGGGCCTGCGCAACCTGTACGGCTACCTCTGGGCCTACCCGGGCAAGAAGCTGCTCTTCATGGGTGGCGAGTTCGCGCAGGAAGCCGAGTGGAATGCCGACCGCAGCCTCGACTGGCATCTGCTCGCGCACGCGGCGCACCAGGGCGTGCGGCGGCTGGTGCGCGACCTGAACAACGTGTACCGGCACTTTCCGGCCCTGCACGAGCTCGACGCCGAGCGCGCCGGCTTCGAGTGGACGGTGCATGACGACCGGGCGCAGTCGGTGTTCGGCTTCGTGCGGCGCGGGCGCGACGGATCGTTCGTGGTCGTGGCGTGCAACTTCACGCCGATGGTGCGTGAGGGATACCGGCTGGGCGTGCCTGCGGCGGGGGACTATCGCGAGGTGATCAATACGGATGCCGTTGTGTATGGGGGCAGCGGGGTTCACAACGACGTGGTTCGGGGCGAGGCTGTTGCGTGGCATGGAAAATCGCACTCGATGGAAGTGAACTTGCCGCCGCTGGCGACTGTGATGTGGGTGTTGGTTTGATGCTTTTGTTTTTGTGTTTCGAAGGCCGGGTCTCGCCCCGGCGGGACCCGGCCCCGGAAAACACCACGCCAAAGACCACATGCTGACCCCAGGCTCGTCATACCCCCTGGGCGCAACCCCCACGCCACACGGCGTGAACTTCGCCCTCGTCGCCCCGAACGCCGAGGCCGTCGACCTCTGCCTCTTCGACAGCACCGGCCAGCACGAACAGCAGCGCCTGAGATTGCCCGCCTTCACCGACGGCGTCTGGCACGGTCAGCTCCCCAGCGCGCGCCCTGGGCTGGTCTATGGTTACCGGGTGCACGGCCCCTGGATTCCGCATGAAGGCCATCGCTTCAATCCCGCGAAGTTGCTGCTCGACCCCTACGCCCGCGAGATCGTCGGCCGCTACGACGGCAGCGACGTCTTCCTCGGACACGACCCCGCCAACCCGCTGCGGCGCGACACGCGCGACAACGCCGCCGTCGCGCTCAAGGCCCGCGTCGCCGCGCCGGATCTTGCGTTGCCCTCGCTCGGCCATGCCCGCATTGCGCCCGGCGACCGGGTGCTCTGCGAAATTCACGTGCGCGGCCAGACGCGGCTGCACCCGGCCGTTCCCGAACCATTGCGCGGCACCTACGCCGGCCTCGCCGAACCCGCGGTGCTCGACCACCTGCAGCGCCTCGGCGTCACCACGCTGAGCCTGATGCCGGTGCAGCACCGTGCCGACGAAGAGCGCCTTCTCAAGATGGGGCTCAGCAACTACTGGGGCTACAACACCATCGGATGGTTCGCGCCCGAGGCGCGCTACTGGAGCGGCAGCGCCGGCAGCACACCCGCAAGCGAATTCCGCGCGCTCGCCGATGCCGTGCATGCGCGCGGCATGGAGCTCGTGATCGACGTGGTCTACAACCACAGCGCCGAGACCGACGAGTTCGGTCCCACGCTGTCGCTGCGCGGCATCGACAACGCGCTGTACTACCACCTGCTTGCCGACGACCACGCGCGCTATGCCAACTGGACCGGCTGCGGCAACTGCCTGAAGCTCGCAGAGCCGCGCGTGCTGCAGCTCGTGATGGACAGCCTGCGCCACTGGGCCTGCACGCTCGGTGTCGACGGCTTCCGCTTCGATCTTGCGCCGGCGCTCGGGCGCGGAGCCGACGGCGAGTTCGACCCCCGTGCACCCTTCCTTGCCGCCATCGCGCAGGACCCGGTGCTTTCGCGCACGCTGCTGATCGCCGAACCCTGGGACATCGGGCCGGGCGGCTACCGGCTCGGCGAGTTCCCGCCGGGCTGGCTCGAATGGAACGACCGCTACCGCGACACGCAGCGCGGCTTCTGGCTGCGACAGGGCCGCGACGGCGCCACGGGGCTCGGCGATTTCGCGCACCGGCTCACCGCGTCGAGCGCAGAGTTCGCGCACGACGGGCGCGCGCCCACGGCAAGCGTCAACTTCATCACCGCGCACGACGGCTTCACGCTGCGTGACCTGGTGAGCTACGACGAGCGACACAACCTCGCGAACGGCGAGGGCAACCGAGACGGCCATGCGCACAACCTCAGCAACAACTGCGGCGTCGAGGGACCGAGCGACGACCCTGCCGTGGAGGCCGAGCGCGGCCGCTTGCAGCGCGCGTTGCTCGCGACGCTGCTGCTGTCGCAGGGCACGCCGATGCTGCTGGCCGGTGACGAACTCGGCCACAGCCAGCAAGGCAACAACAACGCCTACTGCCAGGACAACGAAACCACCTGGCTGCGATGGGACGACACGGCGCGGTTGAGCACTTTCGTGGCAAGGGTTGCGGCCCTGCGGCGCGAGGCGTCCGTGCTGCGTCACGCCAGCTGGTGGCCGGCCCAGGCGCCGCCCGGCGCGCCAGCGATCCGCTGGCTGCGGCCCGACGGTGAGCCCATGGCAGAGGCCGATTGGCGCGCCGGCACGGCGCTTGCAATCCGGTTCGAGGCGCCCACGGCGTCGGAGGCCGGCTGGCTCGTGCTCGTCAACGTGGGGGCGCAGGCCACATCGTTCGTGCTGCCGCCGGGCAACTGGCACCTGCGTCTCGCGACCGATGCGCCCGACGGCATCGGCGCCGCGACCGGCATCGGGTCCGGCATGGTGGAAGTGCCCCGCGGCAGCCTGTGGGTTGCGGCAACGCATGCGGCGGCAGCGCAGCACGGTGCTAGGCTGGATGCCGGCGACGGCGACAAAGCCAAACAGCATCCGATGAACCCAGACGAACAGACGCACGGAGACCCGACATGAACAACTACAACAACAGCAGCAACAACAACGCTTCGCAGGCGGCACCGCTCCAGGCCCACCAGCTGGTTCGCCGCACCATCGCGCTGGTACTGGCCGGCGGCCGGGGCTCGCGCCTCAAGCAGCTGACCGACCGCCGCGCGAAGCCGGCGGTGTACTTCGGCGGCAAGTTCCGCATCATCGATTTCGCGCTGTCGAACTGCCTCAACTCGGGCATCCGGCGCATGGCGGTGGTCACGCAGTACAAGTCGCACTCGCTGATGCGCCACCTGCAGCGCGGCTGGAGCTTCCTGCGCGCCGAGCTCAACGAGATGGTCGACGTGCTGCCCGCGCAGCAGCGCACCGGCGACGAGCACTGGTACCGCGGCACCGCCGACGCGGTGTTCCAGAACCTCGACATCCTTCAGACCCGCTCGACCAAGCACGACTACGTGGTGGTGCTGGCTGGCGACCACATCTACAAGATGGACTACTCGATCATGGTCAAGGACCATGCCGAGCACGGCCTGGGCTGCACGGTCGGCTGCATCGAGGTGCCGCGCATGGAGGCCACGGCGTTCGGCGTGATGGCCGTCGACGGCGAGCGCCGGATCACGGACTTTCTCGAAAAGCCGGCCGACCCGCCCGCGATGCCGGGCCATCCCGACACGGCGCTCGCCAGCATGGGCATCTACGTGTTCGACTCCGCCTACCTCTACCAGCTGCTCGAGGAGGACGCCGCCAATCCCGATTCGAGCCACGACTTCGGCAAGGACATCATCCCGCGCGCCGTGGCCGAGGGCCGCGCGGTGGCGCACCCTTTCGGGATGTCGTGCGTCACGCGGGCCTCGCGCGGACCCGACGCCAAGGCCTACTGGCGCGACGTGGGCACGATCGATGCATTCTGGGCTGCCAACCTCGACCTGGCCTCGATCACACCCGAACTCGACATCTATGACACGGACTGGCCCATCTGGACCTACCAGCGGCAATTGCCGCCGGCCAAGTTCGTGCTCGACCGCGACGGCCACCACGGCATGACGGTCAACACCATCGTCTCGGGCGGCTGCATCGTCTCGGGCTCCAAGGTCAGCAGCTCGGTGCTGTTCTCGGGCGTGCGCATCCATTCGTTCTGCGAGATCCACGAGGCGGTGCTGCTGCCCGACGTGGAGGTGGGCCGCGGCTGCCGCCTCACGCGCGTGGTGATCGACCGCGGCTGCGTCGTTCCCGACGACATGGTGATCGGCGAGGACGCCGCTGCCGACGCCGCGCGCTTCGAGCGCACCGAGGCCGGCGTGGTGCTGGTCACGCGCGAGATGCTCCAGCGCCTTGCGACTTCTGCCGCCTGAACATCCGCAGAATGCGTATTCTCCAGGTCAGCGCCGAGTTCTATCCCCTGCTCAAGACCGGTGGCCTCGCCGACGTGGCGGGCGCGCTGCCGGTCGCGCTGAGGGCCGCGGCACAGGACGCGCGCGTGCTGCTGCCGGGCTTTCCGGCGATCCGCGCCGGCGTGCGCGGCCTCGCGCCCGTGGCCGAGTTCGCGGCGCCCTGGGGCGAGCGCTGCATGCTGCTCGCCGGCGAGATCGCCGCAGCCGATGCGGGGGCGTCGATCCCGGCCTACGTGGTCGATGCGCCCGCGCTGTACGACCGGCCCGGCAATCCCTACGAAGACCCGTCGCGCCGGCCGTATGCCGACAACCACCGGCGCTTTGCGCTGCTGGGCTGGGCGGCGGCCCGGCTCGCGCACGGTCTCGATGCTGCATGGCGGCCCGAAGTGGTGCATGCGCACGACTGGCACGCCGGCCTGGCGCCCGCCTACATGGCCTTTGCGCGCAGTGACGGCGGGCCGCGCGTGGGCAGCGTGTTCACGGTGCACAACCTCGCCTACCAGGGGCTCTTTCCGGCCGCGGATTTCGG
Organism: Variovorax sp. Soil_C_39; assembly: GCF_057656815.1. NCBI lineage: Bacteria > Pseudomonadati > Pseudomonadota > Betaproteobacteria > Burkholderiales > Comamonadaceae > Variovorax > Variovorax sp. Soil_C_39. The sequence continues at coordinate 176,858 of NZ_JBDGJQ010000006.1, read as the reverse complement.
CGAGCTCGGCCTGCCCGCGGCCGCCTTCCATTTCGACGGGCTCGAATACCACGGCCAGCTCTCGTTCATGAAGGGCGGGCTTCATTTCGCCGACCGCCTCACGACCGTGAGCCCCACCTATGCGCGCGAGATCCAGACGCCCGAACAGGGCTGCGGCCTCGACGGCCTGCTGCGCCGGCGCAGCAACGTGCTCGACGGCATCCTCAATGCAGTCGACGAGAAGGTCTGGAATCCCGCGCACGATGCCGCGCTGGTGCAGGGTTTCCACACGCCCGAAGGCCGGCACATGGCCGGCAAGGCGCGCTGCAAGGCGGTGCTGCAGCATCAGTTGGGGCTCGCGCAGCGCAGCGATGCGCCGCTCTTCATCCTGGTGAGCCGGCTCACAGAGCAGAAGGGCCTGCACCTCGTGCTCGAGGGCCTCGACGCGCTCTTGGCCGAGGGCGGCCAGCTCGCGCTGCTCGGCAGCGGCGAGGCCTGGCTCGAAGAGGCTTTCCGCGCACGCGCGGCGGCGGCTCCGCAGGCCGTGAGTGTCACGATCGGCTACGACGAGACGCTCGCGCACCAGCTCTTCGGCGCCGGCGACGTGACGTTGGTGCCCTCGCTCTACGAGCCCTGCGGCCTGACCCAGATGTACGGCCTGCGCTACGGCAGCCTGCCGCTGGTGCACCGCGTCGGCGGCCTGGCCGATACGGTCGTCGATTGCACGCTCGAGGACCTGGCCAGCGGCGACGCCACGGGCTTCGTTTTCGAGCGCTTCGAGGCGGGCGACTACCATCGTGCGCTTCGCCGCGCGTTCGCCCTCTACCGGCGCGCACCCGACTGGCGGCGCGTGCGCGGCAATGCGATGCGCAGGCCCGCCGACTGGGCCGCCGCGGCGGCCCGCTACATCGATGTCTACCAGAAGGCAATGGAATAGCGCTCCAACCACATGCCTCGACTCAGGGAGAACAACACGAAACCACGGACACCCAAGACGCCCATGACGATCAAAGACTTCGCCTACGACCATCCCGACCGCGACGTTGCCGCGTTCAAACGTGCGCTCGCGAACAAGCTGATCTATGCCGTCGGCAAGGACCCCGTCGCGGCGAGCCAGGACGACTGGCTGCACGCCACCGCACTCGCCGTGCGCGACCAGCTGGTCGAACGCTGGATGGCCACCACGCGCGCGAACTACGCGCAGGACCTCAAACGCGTGTACTACCTCTCGATGGAGTTCCTCATCGGGCGGACCTTCACCAACGCACTGCTGGCGGTCGACCTTCACGACACGGTGCGCGATGCACTGGCCGACTTCGGCGTCGACATGGCGCAGCTCGCCGAGCGCGAGCCCGACGCGGCCCTCGGCAACGGCGGCCTGGGCCGGCTCGCGGCCTGCTTCCTCGATTCGATGGCGACCCTCGGCGTGCCCGGCATGGGCTACGGCATCCGCTACGAATACGGCATGTTCCGCCAGCGCATCGTCGACGGCAAGCAGGTCGAGACGCCCGACTACTGGCTCACGCGCGGCAACCCCTGGGAGTTCCAGCGGCCCGAGGTGAACTACCGCGTGCGCTTCGGTGGCCATGTGCAGAAGCGCGACGGTGCCGGCGGTGCCGAATGGGTCGACACCCACGACGTGCTCGCGGTCGCCTACGACACCATCATTCCGGGCTACGGCACGCAGGCGACCAACACGCTGCGCCTGTGGTCGGCGCGCGCCACCGAGGAGATCGACCTTTCGGCCTTCAACCGCGGCAACTACATGCAAGCGGTCGAGAGCAAGAACCATTCCGAGAACGTCTCGCGCGTTCTGTACCCCGATGACTCCACGCCCTCGGGCCGCGAGCTTCGGCTGCACCAGGAGTACTTCTTCTGCAGCGCGAGCGTGCAAGACCTGCTGCGGCGCTACCTGCGCACCCACGACAACTTCGACGCGCTTGGTGAAAAGGTCAGCATCCACCTCAACGACACGCACCCGGTGCTCGCGGTGCCCGAGCTCATGCGGCTGCTGCTCGACGAGCACGGCCTGTCGTGGGACGAGGCCTGGACCCAGACCCAGAAGGTCTTCAGCTACACCAACCACACGCTGATGCACGAGGCGCTCGAGACCTGGCCGGTCGAGATGCTCGGGCGCATCCTGCCGCGCCACCTGCAGATCATCTACGACATGAACGCGCGGTTCCTCGCCACGGTGACGCAGAAGGCCGGCGATGACGTCGAGCTGCTGCGCCGGCTCTCGCTCGTCGACGAGACCGGCGAGCGCCGCGTGCGCATGGCCTACGTGGCGGTGCTCGCGAGCCATTCGATCAACGGCGTCTCGGGGCTGCACTCCGAGCTGATGAAGCAGTCGATCTTCGCGGACTTCGCGCGGATCTTTCCCGAGCGCTTCAACAACAAGACCAACGGCGTCACGCCGCGGCGCTGGCTCGCGCAGGCCAATCCGCCGCTCGCGAGCCTGCTCGACCAGCGCCTGGGCAAGGGCTGGCGGCGCGACCTGTCGCAGCTCGAGGCGCTCCGGCCGATGGCCACGCAACCCGCGTTCGCACGCGCGTTCCGGCACGCCAAGCGCGAGAACAAGCTGCGCCTGGCCAACTGGGTCGAGCAGAACATGGGCATCGTGCTCGACACCGATGCGATGTTCGACGTGCAGGTCAAGCGCATCCACGAGTACAAGCGGCAGCTGCTCAACGTGCTGCACGTGATCACGCGCTATCACCGCATCCTCGATGCGCACGAGGCCGGCCGCCCGCTCGACATCGTGCCGCGCGTGGTGGTGTTCGCCGGCAAGGCGGCCTCGGCCTATCAGGTGGCCAAGCTCGTGATCCGGCTGATCAACGACGTGGCGCACACGGTCAACAACGATGCGCGCGTCGGCAAGCTGCTGAAGGTGGTGTTCCTGCCCAACTACAGCGTGAGCCTGGCCGAGATCATCATGCCCGCGGCCGACCTGTCGGAGCAGATCTCGACCGCCGGCACCGAGGCCTCGGGCACCGGCAACATGAAGTTCGCGCTCAACGGCGCGCTCACCATCGGCACGCTCGACGGCGCCAACGTGGAGATGCGCGACAACGTGGGTGCGGAGAACATCTTCATCTTCGGCAACACCACGCCCGAAGTGGCCGACATCCGCGCGCACGGCTACCAGCCGCGCGAGATCTACGAGAACGACCCCGAGCTCCTGCGCGTGCTCGATGCGATCCGCGACGGCGCGTTCTCCCCCGGCGAGCCCTCGCGCTACCAGGGCATCTACGACGCGCTGGTGAATTGGGGCGACCACTACCTGCTGCTGGCCGACTATGCGAGCTACGTCGCCAAGCAGGCCGAGGTCGACGCGCTCTACCTCGACGCCGAGGCCTGGACGCGCATGACGATCCTCAACGTCGCCGGCATGGGCGCGTTCTCGTCGGACCGCACGATCGCGCAGTACGCGCATGAGATCTGGCGGACGAAGCCAGTGGTGCTCGACTGAGTGTTGCCGCGGGCGGGGTCAGCGCGGCTGCGCGGCCGCGTCGGCCTCGGTCACGAAGCCGATGCGGCTCAGGCCCGCCTTGTTGGCGATGCCCATCAGCGCTACCACCCGGCCGTAGGGCACGGTCTGGTCGGCGCGCAGCTGGACCTCGGTGTCCTTGCTGTCGGCCGCGGCCTGCTGCAGCCGCTCGGCCAGTTGTTCGTCGGTGACCGGCCGGTCGTTGAAGAAGACCTTGCCCGCGGCATCGACCGAGACGCCGACGAACTTCGGCGTGTCGTTCGGCTGGCCGGCATCGGTCTGCGGCAGGTCGAGCTTGATCGAGCTTGCCATCAGCGGCGCGGTGATGATGAAGATCACCAGCAGCACCAGCATCACGTCGACCAGCGGCGTCACGTTGATGTCGGACAGCGGGCGCTGCCCGCCGGCGCCCGTGGCACGCCCGCCGCCGGCGGCGCTGCTGCCGAGCGAAGTGCGACCGAAGGCCATGCTGCGAACGCTCCTAGACCGGCATCGGCCGGGCGGGCGGCGGCGCGGCGGATGCCGGCGGGCTGCCGAAGCTGCCGAGCAGGTCGTGCGCGAAGCCCTCGAGCTCGGCTTCGATGCGGCCGATGACGCGGCCGAACACGTTGTAGGCCAGCACGGCCGGTATCGCCACCGCGAGGCCGAAGGCCGTCATGACCAGCGCCTCACCGACCGGTCCGGCCACCTTGTCGATGGTGAAGCCGCCCGCCTGGCCCGCGATGCCCGAGAGCGCGCCGTAGATGCCCCAGACCGTGCCGAGCAGGCCGACGAACGGCGCCGTGGCGCCGACGGTGGCAAGCAGGATCTGGCCCGACTGCAGGCGCCGGAGAGCGCCGTGCAGCGCGCCGCGCAAAGCGCGCGTGAGCCGCTGGTTGCGGTCGCCCACGGTCGCGCCGAGCGTGCCGCCGGCCGCATCGGCCGCCATGGTGCGCAAGGCCTCGACGGCCGGCCCCACGAGCGCGGCACGATCGAAGGCGCGCAGCTTCTGCTCGGCGTCCGCCAGCGTGGTGGACTGCCAGAAGGCCGCGATGCCGCGCAACACGTCGCGCGTGCCACCGCGCAGCAGCCAGGCCTTCCAGAGGATCACCACCCAGCTCGCGATCGACATCGCGAGCAGCAGCGCCGCCACCGAGCGGCTGACGCCGTCACCCTGGGTCAGCAGCTCGAGGACGCTCATCGGACGGCCTTTTATTGGTTTTTTTCAGCGAAGCCCGAGCACGTCGAACATGTCGAACAGCCCCGCCTTCTGCCCCGCGAGGAAGCGCACCGCGCGCAGCGCACCCTGCGCATAGGTCGAACGGCTCGCCGACTTGTGGGTGATCTCGATGCGCTCGCCGGTGCCCGCGAAGAGCACCGTGTGGTCGCCCACGATGTCGCCGCCGCGGATGGCCGAGAAGCCGATCGTCGACGGGTCGCGCTCGCCCGTGATGCCTTCGCGGGCATAGACGGCGCATTCCTTCAGGTCGCGGCCGAGCGCGTCGGCGATGACCTCGCCCATCTTGAGCGCGGTGCCCGACGGCGCATCGACCTTGTGGCGGTGGTGGGCCTCGATGATCTCGATGTCGTAGCCGGTCGCGAGCGCCTTGGCCGCCATCTCGAGCAGCTTGAACGTGACGTTGACGCCCACGCTCATGTTGGGGGCCAGCATGATCGCGACGTCCTTCGCGATCTCGGCGATCTCGGCCTTCTGCGCGTCGCTGAAGCCGGTGGTGCCGATCACGGCCTGCACGCCCAGCTCGCGGCAGATCTCGAGGTGCGCGAGCGTGCCTTCGGGACGCGTGAAGTCGATCAGCACCTGCGCATCCTGCAGGCCGGTGCGCAGGTCGGACACGATGGGCACGCCGCTCGTGAAGCCGAGGAAGGCCGCCGCATCGGCGCCGATCGCCTCGCTGCCGGCCATGTCGAGCGCGCCGGCCAGCCGGCAGTCGTGCGCCTCGCGCACGGCTTCGACGAGCATGCGGCCCATGCGGCCCGAGGCGCCGGCGATCGCGACGCGGCGCAGGGCCGGGGAAGAGGAGGTGGAAATGGATTCAGTCACGCGGATTCAGCCTTTTGAACTTGGCATGGGAACGGCAGGCCCGCCCGGAAGGTGTGAGGGAAACCGTCGCGGGCGCCTGTCGCGCAGCAGCAGCTTCCGTCGCACCTTCTTTGTCAGCGCGACGCTTCGAGCGGAGGATAGGCGGCGGGCAGCGGCGGCAGGTTCGCGGCCGCGGCGCCGGCATCGGCCTTTTTCTCGTCGGGCTTCGGTGCGAATTTCTTCAGTTCTTCTTCCGTGGCCTCGAGCTGCGGAACCTTGCTGCTCTTCTTGCGCGTGTCGAGCGTGGCGACGAATTCTTCCTCGCTGGGCATCGGATCGCCCTCGAAGCGGTCGAGCACCTCGCCGTTGAAGAACACGGTCAGCCGGCGTTCCTGCGGATCGACGCCCTGGCGGCGGATCGTGAAGACGTAGTCCCAGCGGTTGGTGTGGAAGACGTCCGTCAGCAGCGGCGTGCCGAGGATTTCACGCACCTGCTGGCGCGACATGCCGGGCTTGAGGGCCTCGACTTGCTGCTTCGAAACGAAATTGCCCTGGACCACCTCGACCTTGTAGGGCGTGATGGATGCGAGCGCACCCCGCGTGCGCTCGCTGAAGCCGCTGCAGGCGCTGAGGCTGAACGTCGCTGCGACGGCCGCGGCCAGCAGCCAGAAACGGCGTGGAAGGATGGCAGGCATGGGAGAGAAAAGAGGGGTAGCGATATGATCGGCCATTGTAGCGGCAGCCCCCTCGGGGCCGTCCCGCCGCCCAGGCGCAGGAATCCATCATGGCCAACATCGACGAACTCAAGAATACCGGCCTCAAGGCCACACTGCCGCGACTGAAGATCCTCGAGATCTTCCAGACCGGGAGCCAGCGCCACATGACGGCCGAAGACGTGTTTCGGGTGCTCCTGAACGAGCACTCCGACATCGGCCTGGCCACCGTCTACCGCGTGCTGACGCAGTTCGAGCAGGCCGGCATCCTCGAGCGCAGCCACTTCGAAAGCGGCAAGGCCGTGTACGAGCTCAACGAGGGCACGCACCACGACCACCTGATCTGCACCTCCTGCGGCAAGGTCGAGGAGTTCTACGACGCCGAGATCGAGCGCCGCCAGCAGATGATCTCCAAGGACAAGGGCTGGATCCTGCAGGACCACGCCATGTCGCTCTACGGCCTGTGCGCAGATTGCGCCAGTAGAAGGTAAAGCCCCCCCGACGCGGTCTCTTCCGCGAAGCAGCTCAGTCCTGGCCGGCTTCCATGGCCTTGTGGTGGCGGGCGACGAAATCGGCGTACGTGTCGATGCCGCGCAGCTGCAGGATCGAATTGCGTACCGCGGCCTCCACCAGCACCGCGATGTTGCGCCCGGCCACCACCTGGATGATGACCTTGCGCACCGGAATGCCGAGCACGTCCTGCGTGAGCGGGGCCGAGGGCATGCGTTCGTAGTCGCGCTCGAAGCTGTCGCGCCGTACCAGGTGCACGATGAGCTTGAGCCGCATCTTCCGCCGCACCGCGGTCTCGCCGAAGATCGCGCGGATGTCGAGCAGGCCGATGCCGCGCACCTCGAGCAGGTTCTGCAGCAGGTCGGGGCAGCGCCCCTCGATGGTGTTCTGGTTGATGCGGTAGAGGTCGACGGCGTCGTCGGCCACGAGGCCGTTGCCGCGCGAGATCAGTTCGAGCCCGAGTTCGCTTTTGCCGAGCCCCGATTCGCCGGTGATCATGACACCCATGCCGAGAATGTCCATGAACACACCGTGCATCGAGGTGCGTTCGGCGAAGTGCTTCGAGAGGTAGGCGCGCAGCAGGTCGATCACGAAGGCCGAGGACTCGCGCGTGGCGAACAGCGGCAGCTGTGCGCGCTCGCAGATCGACAGCAGCTCGTCGGGCGCGGCCTGGCCGTCGGCCAGCACCAGCATCGGCGGCTCCAGCGTGACGATGCGGGCGATGCGCCGGGCGCAGTCTTCCTGGCTGCCGCGCGTGAGATAGGCGACCTCGCGCGCACCGAGGATCTGCACGCGGTAGGGATGGATGTAGTTGAGGTAGCCGACCAGGTCTGCCGCCGACTGGGCGCGGCTGATGACGTCGGGGTCGAACTGGCGCTCCGAGGCGCCGAGGCCGGCGAGCCATTCCCAGCGGAGCGAGCCGCGGAACTCCTCGAACATGGCGTCGGCGCTGATGACGGTGGGCTTCATGCGTTCAGGGCAAGGCGCTCATCGGCGCTGCGGTGGGGGGCCGGCCAGAATACCAAGGAACCGACCGGGCGGGCCGGCGCGGCTCACGCGACTTGCGTCGACTGCCAGCTGGCAATGAGCCCGTGCAGCTCGGCTGCGTCGGTGCTCGACTTGATCCGCTCGCGCAGCGACGCGTCGCTGAGCAGTTCGGCAATCTCGGAGAGGATCTCGAGGTGCTTCTGGGTCGCGGCCTCGGGCACCAGCAGGAAGATCAGCAGCCCGACGGGTTGCTCGTCGGGTGCGTCGAAACCGATCGGATTCGCCAGCTGGAACACCGCGGCCATGGGCGCCTTGAGGCCCTTGATGCGCCCGTGCGGGATCGCGACGCCATGCCCCAGGCCCGTGGAACCGAGGCGTTCACGCGCGAAGAGGCTGTCGGTGATGAGCGCGCGGCCCAGGCCATGAAGGCCCTCGAACAGCAAGCCGGCTTCCTCGAAAGCACGTTTCTTGCTGGTGGCGTCGACGCTCACGAGCACTTGAGCGGGCGGCAGGATGGACGCGAGTCGGTTCATAGTGGGAGCGGGGGCGATTATGCACCCGCTCGGTGAAAACCCCCAGTCCCCCTGGTTACTTTCTTCCTACAAATCGTCGAAAGTGGGCGCGGATTGTGTAAAGAATCCCTTCAAGCCGACAGCAAAAAGCCGCCCGGAGGCGGCTCGGCGACACGGGCCGCGGCCCGTTTGCGCAGGACTACATCAGGCGCTTGGGCGCAGCGTGATGGTGGTCCTGCAACCGGTCCTTGTGGCGCACGACCTGGCGGTCGAGCTTGTCGACCAGATCATCGACGGCCGCATAGAGATCAGCATGGCTCGACTCCGCGAACATGTCACTGCCCTTGACGTGAATGTTGCACTCCGCCCGCTGGCGGCGTTCCTTTTCCTTCTGCTTTTCCACCGTGAGGATCACCTTCACGTCGACCACCTGGTCGAAGTGCCGCGTGATCCGGTCCAGCTTGCTGGTGACGTAGGTGCGCAAGGCAGGCGTGACGTCGAGGTGATGACCGCTGATCGTCAAATTCATGAAAGACCTCCTGAGAATTGACGGTTGGGAAAATGGCCACGCTGCGGAATGAAGCGTGACCGACGGAAATGAGTTAGGTGCGGGAGTGGGGAAAGAGAAGAAGGTCGATTCACTATGCCGAAGCTGTCACACCATTGCAATAGCAGAGTTGCCCGGGTGGCGGTCTGGCGCCGGCCGTGGCCCAATCCGCTATGGATCGGATAGCTGCCAAGCCTGCCGCCCCAGCGCCGCGGCGATCGGCAGGTCACGTGTTTCAAGCTGTGAGGGGGCGCTCAGTGACCCCTGCGCACGAAGGGCCAAAAGCGCGCCAGCCCAGCGACGCTCACTGCCAGGCGGCCCGCATGCGGTTGCGCAGATCGATCACGGCCGCGGGCGGCGGCACCGCGGGCGGGCGCACCGGCGGCGGGGGCCAGGTCTGCTGCTCGAAGCCTTCGAGATCGCGGTCGGAAATGAAGCGCGTTCGGTTGGCGTAGAGGTGCCGATCGCCGCGCACGGCCTGCTGCGTGACGTAGAAGCGCTGCGGCACCAGCAGGTGCAGGTGGTCGCGGGCCCGGGTCATGGCCACGTAGAGCAGCCGCCGTTCCTCTTCGAGTTCGTGCGCGCCCTGCGCCACATCGGCAGGCAGGCAGCCGTCGACGACGTTGAGCACATGCACCGAGTTCCATTCCTGCCCCTTGGCCGAATGGATGGTCGACAGGATCAGGTAGTCCTCGTCGAGCAGGGGCGGACCGGGCCGGTCGCTCGTGGCCTCGGGCGGATCGAGCGTGAGCTCGGTCAGGAAGCGTTCGCGCGAGCCGTAACCCGACGCCAGCCGCGCCAGCTGCTCGATGTCGGCGCGCCGCACGCCGGACGGGTCGTCATAGAGCCGCTCGAGATGCGGCAGGTACCAGCGCGCCGCCAGGTCCACGTCGGCAGGCCAGGACAGCGACGGATCGCGCAGGGCCGCGTAAGCCTCGGCGAACACGGCCCATTCGGCGCGCGCGGCGGCCGGCGGCACGAAGCCGCGCACCACCGCCGCCGGATCGGCCGCGCCCTCCATCGCGTCGAGCAGCCGGGCGCCCGTGGCGGGCCCGATGCCCGGGATAAGCTGCGTGACGCGAAAGCCCGCCATGCGCCCGCGCGGGTTCTCAGCGAAGCGCAGCACCGCGAGCAGGTCTTTCACATGGCCGGCCTCGAGGAACTTGAGGCCGCCGTACTTCACGAACGGAATGTTGCGGCGCGCAAGCTCGAGTTCGAGTGCCGCGCTGTGCGTGGAGGTGCGAAACAGCACCGCCTGCGACTTGAGCGCGAGCCCGCCCTCGCGGTGTTCGAGCACCTTGTCGGCCACCCACACCGCCTGCTGCGCCTCGTCGGGCACGAGCACCAGCTGCGGCCGCCCGGCCGAGGGCTTGTCGGTCCAGAGCGTCTTGGCATGCCGCTCGGCGGCCTGCGCGATGACACGGTTCGACACGTCGAGGATCGGCTGCGTCGAGCGGTAGTTGCGCTCCAGCGTGACCACGCGCGCGGCCTGCGAGAACTGCGACGGGAAGTCGAGGATGTTGCGCACCGTGGCGCCGCGGAACGAGTAGATCGACTGCGCATCGTCGCCCACCACGGTCACGCCGCGCCCGTCGGGCTTGAGCGCCTGCAGGATCGAGGCCTGCAGCAAGTTGGTGTCCTGGTACTCGTCGACCAGCACATGGTCGAAGCGTGCGCCGATCAGCGCTGCGAGCGAGGGCTCGGCCACCATCTCGGCCCAGTAGAGCAGCAGGTCGTCGTAGTCGAGCACGTTCTGCTGCTGCTTGGCCTCGACGTAGGCACCGAACAGGCGCTTGAGCTCTGCCTCCCACTCGGCGCACCAGGGAAAGGCCTCGGCCAGCACGCGCTCGATCGGCGCACGCGTGTTGACGCAGCGCGAGTAGATCGACAGGCAGGTGCCCTTGCGCGGAAATCGGTTGGCGGTGGACGACAGGCCGAGCGCGTGGCGCACCAGGCCCATGAGGTCCTCGGCATCGCCGCGGTCGTGGATCGTGAAATGGTCGTCCAGGCCGACGTGGGCCGCATATTCGCGCAGCAGCCGCGCGCCGATGCCGTGGAAGGTGCCGGCCCAGGGCAGCGCGGGTGGCTTTTCGGAACGCAGGCCGAGCACGCGCGCCAGCACCTGCCCGGCGCGCCGTTCCATTTCCTGCGCCGCACGGCGCGAGAAGGTCAGCAGCAGCAGGCGCTGCGGATCGACCCCATCGGCGATCAACCGCGCCACCCGGTGCGCGAGCGTGCTGGTCTTGCCGGACCCGGCGCCGGCGATCACCAGCAGCGGCCGGTCGTCGCGCCCCGCGACGGCGCCGACGCCGTGCTCCACCGCGGCGCGCTGCGCGTCGTTGAGGGCCGACAGCGCGGCAGCGAGGCGCTCGGCCTGGGTGGCGGCGGTGGCGGGGAGGACGGGAGGCGCAGTGGTCTGCATGGGTGCAACTCTACTGTATGTCCATCCAGATCGCCCGCGTCGTGACACAGGGCCGATGACATAATCGCGGCCTTGCTGCCACCCGAGACCGCACCATGGAAACCGCTCCGTCTCTGCAGCTTTCAACTCCCACCTGCTGACGCCTTCTGCGAAGCGCCGGCGCGGGGCCGGGATTTGAAAGCGCCCCTTCCCTGCCCCTCCGCCACAGCCATTTCAAGGGAGTGAGCCCATGCTCAATATCTTCACGCTCGCCAACGGCCGCCTTGTCCAGGAAGAGATCGAGGCCCTCGAGGAGCTGTCCAAGTTCCAGCCCATCTGGGTCGACCTCGAGTCGCCCACGCTCGAGGAAAAGCGCTGGATCAAGCAGTACTACGGCCTCTCGATTCCCGAAGACGCGATGGACGAGGACATCGAGGAGTCCGCGCGCTTCTACGAGGAAGACAACGGCGAGCTGCACATCCGCTCCGACTTCCTGATCGACGACGACGAGGATCCGCGCTCGGTGCGCGTGGCCTTCATCCTGAACCAGCACAACACCGAACTCCGCAGCTGCGGCGTGCTGTTCTCGATCCACGACGAGGACGTGCCGGTGTTCCGCCTGCTGCGCATGCGTGCGCGCCGTGCGCCGGGCCTGATCGAGGACGCGAAGGAAGTACTGCTCAAGCTCTTCGACGCCGACGCCGAATACTCGGCCGACACGCTCGAGAACATCTACGACGAGCTCGAGATCGCGGGCAAGAAGGTGCTCGAAGGCAACGTCAGCGACGAGCTGGCCGGCGAGGTGCTCGGCGCCATCGCGCGCCAGGAAGACCTGAACGGCCGCATCCGCCGCAACGTGATGGACACGCGCCGCGCAGTGAGCTTTTTGATGCGCAGCCGCATGCTCAACGCCGAGCAGTTCGAGGAAGCGCGGCAGATCATGCGGGACATCGAATCGCTCGACAACCACACGGCCTTCCTGTTCGACAAGATCAACTTCCTGATGGATGCGACCGTCGGTTTCATCAACATCAACCAGAACAAGACCATCAAGATCTTCTCGGTCGCGAGCGTCGCATTGCTGCCGCCGACGCTGATCGCGAGCATCTACGGCATGAACTTCAAGTTCATGCCCGAGCTCGACTGGGCGATCGGCTACCCGTATGCGCTCGCGCTGATGGCCGCGAGCGCGCTGGGGCCGATGTGGTACTTCCGCCACCGCGGCTGGCTCAAGTAGGGCCTGCTAACCCTGGGCAAGGGGTCGCGCTGCGAGCCAGCCGCTGACGAGCGCGAGGCTGTAGCGGCTCGCCACCTCGGCGACGAAGCGCGCGAAGTCGCCATGCGCCGCGTCGTCGGCGCGGTCGGATATGGTGCGCACCGCTGCGAAGGGCACGCCGTGGTCGTGGCACGCCTGGGCCATCGCTGCGCCCTCCATCTCCACCGCCAGCGCCTCAGGCAGGTCGCGGCGCAAGGCGGCGCTCTCGGCGCTGGTCGACACGAAGCGGTCGCCGCTCACGACCAGGCCGCGGTGCAGTTTCGGCGCACGCAGGCCGAAGGCATCGACCGCATGCCGCCCCAGCAGCGCCACGGGGTCGCGCAGCATGCCCTCGGCCGCCGCGGCAATGCCGTCGCTGATCGACGCATCCGCGGCGAAGCGCGACAGCCCCATGAGCGGCACTTCGTACTTCGGGAAGATCGGCGAGGCATCGAGGTCGTGCTGCAGCAGTTGCGTGGCGACGACCACGTCGCCCACCGCCACGCCCGGTGCCAGCCCGCCCGCCACGCCCGTGAACACGATCGCGCGCACGCCGAAGCGCTCGATCAGCACCGTCGCGGTGATCGCCGCGGCCACCTTGCCGATGCGCGACAGCACCGCGACGACCGGTTGGCCGTGCAGATGGCCGAGCCAGAAATCGCGCCCGGCCGCGCGCACGCGCTGTTCATCGGGCATCTGCGCGAGCAGCGCGCCGAGCTCCTCGTGCATGGCCGCGACGATGGCGACGGGGCCGCTCATCGGTCGGCGGCTACTTTTTCGCGTCGCGCAGCTCGCGGCGCAGGATCTTGCCGACGGGCGTCTTCGGCAGGTCGGTGCGGAACTCGATCACCCGCGGCTGCTTGTAGCCCGTGAGGTTGGCGCGGCAGTAATCGCGCACCTGCGCCTCGGTCAGCGAGGGGTCCTTCTTGACGATCACGAGCTTCACGGCCTCGCCGGTCTTCTCGTCGGCCACGCCCACGGCCGCGCACTCGAGCACACCGGGTATCTGCGCCACCACGTCTTCGACCTCGTTCGGATAGACGTTGAAGCCCGAGACCAGGATCATGTCCTTCTTGCGGTCGACCACCTTGAAATAGCCGCGCTCGTCGACCATGCCGATGTCGCCGCTCTTGAAGTAGCCGTCGGCCGTCATGACCTTGGCCGTCTCGTCGGGACGCTGCCAATAGCCCGCCATCACCTGCGGGCCCTTGATGGCGATCTCGCCGGGCTGGCCCGGCGGTACTTCGCGGCCCTCGTCGTCGAGCAGCTTGAGCCAGGTGCCCGGCAGCGGCAGGCCGATGGTGCCGGTGAAGGCCTTGCTGTCGGTCGGGTTGCAGGTGGCCGAGGGCGAGGTCTCGGACAGGCCGTAGCCCTCGCAGATCGGACAGCCGGTCTTCTCGAGCCACAGCTTCGCGACCGCGGCCTGCACCGCCATGCCGCCGCCCACCGACACCTTGAGGTTCTTCCAGTTGACGGTGTTGAAGTCGGGGTGGTTCGCGAGCCCGTTGAACAGCGTGTTGACGGCCGGAAAGCTGTGGACCGTGTGCTTCGAGAGTTCTTTGAGCACGCCCGCGAGGTCACGCGGATTCGGGATCAGGATCAGCTTGCCGCCCGTGCGCATGCTCAGCATCATGCCCACGGTGAACGCGAAGATGTGATACAGCGGCAACGCGCAAACGCCCGTGGGCTGCTCGCCCGCCGGCACCTGCGCCATCACGGGCTCGTTCCAGGCTTCGGACTGCAGCACGTTGGCGATCACGTTGCGGTGCAGCAGCACGGCCCCCTTCGAGACGCCCGTGGTGCCGCCGGTGTACTGCAGCACGGCCACGTCGTCAGGCCCGATGGCGGGCACCTGCAGCGTGCGGCTCGCGCCCTGGTCGAGCGCGTCGTTGAAGCGCACCGCGCCGGGCAGGCTGAAGTGCGGCACGAGCTTCTTCACGTTGCGCACGACGTAGTTGACGATCGCGCCCTTCAGGAAGCCGAGCCGGTCGCCCATGGCGGCCAGCACGATGTGCCGGACCGGCGTGGCCGCGATGCACTGCTGCAGCGTGGTGCCGAAGTTCTCCATGATGACGATGGCTTTCGAGCCCGAATCCTTGAGCTGGTGCTCAAGCTCACGCGGCGTGTAGAGCGGGTTCACGTTCACCAGGATCAGGCCGGCGCGCAGGATGGCCGCCACGGCGACCGGGTACTGCGGGCAATTGGGCATCATCACGGCCACGCGGTCGCCCTTGACGAGCCCCAGGCCCTGCAGGTAGGCCGCGAAGGCCTTGCTGAGCTTGTCGGTTTCGCCGAAGCTGACGTCCTTGCCCATGAAGCTGTAGGCCGTGCGGTCGGCGTACTTGGTGAAGCTCTCTTCCATGAGCGCCACCAGCGACGGGTACTGCGAAGCATCGATATCGGCAGGCACGCCTTGCGGGTAGCTGCTGAGCCAGGGACGGTCGGACATGGACTTGTCTCCTCCAAATCGGGTTATCTGAGATGGCAACGAAAAGCGGCGCACTGGAGTGCGCCGCAAAGATCTTGCGCGGATGGGCCTATTCGATGGCCTTGCCCATATCTTCCACTACTTTCTTCGCGTCCCCAAAGACCATCATGGTCTTGTCCATGTAGAAGAGTTCGTTGTCCAGGCCCGCATAACCTGCCGCCATCGAGCGCTTGTTCACGATCACGGTCTTGGCCTTGTAGGCCTCGAGGATCGGCATGCCGTAGATCGGGCTGCCCTTGGTGTGGGCGGCCGGGTTCACCACGTCGTTGGCGCCGAGGATGATCGCGACGTCGGCCTGGCCGAACTCGCCGTTGATGTCTTCCATCTCGAACACCTGGTCGTAGGGCACCTCGGCCTCGGCCAGCAGCACGTTCATGTGGCCCGGCATGCGACCCGCGACCGGGTGGATCGCGTACTTCACGGTGATGCCCTTTTCGGTGAGCTTGGCCGCGAGTTCCTTCACCGCGTGCTGCGCCCGCGCCACCGCCAGGCCGTAGCCCGGCACGATCACGACCGTCTCGGCATTGCCGAGCACGAAGGCCGCGTCGTCGGCGCTGCCGGTCTTCACGGGGCGCTGTTCCTTTGCGCCGCCCGTGGCGGCTGCGGCATCGCCGCCGAAGCCACCGAGGATGACGTTGAAGAACGAGCGGTTCATGGCCTTGCACATGATGTAGCTCAGGATCGCGCCCGAGGAGCCCACCAGCGAGCCGGCCACGATCAGCATCGCGTTGTTCAGGCTGAAGCCGATGCCCGCCGCCGCCCAGCCCGAATAGCTGTTCAGCATCGACACCACCACCGGCATGTCGGCGCCGCCGATCGGGATGATGATCAGCACGCCCAGCACGAAGGCCAGTGCCAACATCGCGAAGAATGCGGGCCAGTTCTCGGTGAACATGAACACCAGGCCCAGAGCCACCGTCGCGAGCCCCAGCACGAGGTTCAGCATGTGCTGGCCCGCGAACTGCACCGGGGCGCCCTGGAACAGGCGGAACTTGTACTTGCCCGAGAGCTTGCCGAAGGCGATGACCGAGCCGCTGAAGGTGATCGCGCCGATCGCCGCGCCGAGGAACAACTCGAGCCGGTTGCCCGCGGGGATCGGGTCGCCGCGCAGCGTGATGCCGAAGGCGTACGGCTCGGCCACGGCCGCAACCGCGATGAACACCGCGGCCAGGCCGATCATGCTGTGCATGAAGGCGACCAGTTCGGGCATCTTGGTCATCTCGACCTTGTTGGCCATGAAGGTGCCGAGTGCGCCGCCGATGACCAGCGCGACCAGCACGTAGCCCAGCCCGCCGAGGTTGCCCGCCGAGAGCTTGTAGATCAGCGCACCGGTGGTCAGCATGGCGATGGCCATGCCGGTCATGCCGAAGACGTTGCCGCGGATCGAGGTGGTGGGATGCGACAGGCCCTTCAAGGCCTGGATGAAGCAGACGCTGGCAACGAGGTACAGCAGCGTGACGAGGTTCATGCTCATTGGGCGGCTCCCGACTCGGCCTTGGGCGCCGCGGGCGCGACCTTCTTTTCCTTCTTCTTGAACATCTCGAGCATGCGCCGCGTGACCAGGAAGCCACCGAACACGTTCACTGCCGCGAGCGCCACCGCCAGCACGCCCATGGTCTTGCCGAGCGGGGTTTCGGTCAGCGCGGCCGCGAGCATGGCGCCCACGATCACGATCGCCGAGATGGCGTTGGTCACCGCCATGAGCGGCGTGTGCAGCGCGGGCGTGACGGTCCAGACCACGTGGTAGCCCACGTAGATGGCCAGCACGAAGATGATCAGGTTGATGACGGTATGGGAAACGATGTCCATGGGCTTCTCCTGGGCCGGCGTTGTTGTTTACTTCTTCGTGACCTGGCCGTCGTGCGCGACGCGGCAGGCAGCGACGATGTCGTCCTCGAGGTCGATCTTGAGCGCGCCCTCCTTGGTGACGATCAGCTTCAGGAAATCGAGCACGTTGCGCGCGTAGAGCGCCGAGGCATCCGCCGCCACCAGCGCCGGGAGATTCGTCTCGCCCACGATCGTGACGCCGTGCTTGACCACCGTGCGGTCGGCTTCCGAGAGCGGACAGTTGCCGCCCACGCCGTCGGCGCCCTTGCCGGCGGCGATGTCGACGATGACCGAGCCGGGCTTCATCGACTTCACCATCTCTTCGGTAATGAGCGTCGGTGCCGCGCGACCGGGGATGAGCGCCGTGCTGACGACCACGTCGGCCAGCGCCACGCGCTTGGCGACCTCGGCCTGCTGGCGCGCGAGCCAGCTCGGCGGCATGGGCCGCGCGTAGCCGCCCACGCCTTCGGCCGCGTCCTTTTCTTCCTGCGTCTCGTAGGGCACGTCGATGAACTTGCCGCCGAGCGACTCGATCTGCTCCTTGACGCTCGGACGCACGTCGGAGGCCTCGATCACGGCGCCGAGGCGCTTGGCCGTCGCGATCGCCTGCAGGCCCGCGACGCCAACCCCCAGGATGACCACGCGCGCCGCCTTCACGGTGCCCGCGGCGGTCATCAGCATCGGGAAGAAGCGCTGGTACTTGTCGGCCGCGATCATCACGGCCTTGTAGCCCGCGATGTTGGCCTGCGAGCTCAGCACGTCCATGCTCTGCGCACGCGTGGTGCGCGGCGCGGCCTCGAGCGCGAAGGCCGTGAGGCCGGCGGCCGCCAGGCGCTGCAGGCCGGCCGCGTCGAACGGGTTGAGCATGCCGATCACGACCGTGCCCGGCTTCATGAGCGCGGCTTCGTCGTCGCCGGGCGAACGCACCTTGAGCACCATCTCGGCGCCGAACGCAGCGGCGCGGTCGACGATCTCGGCGCCGGCGGCCTGGTAGGCCGCATCGGTGACGCTGGCCGCCACCCCGGCCCCTGACTGCACCCGCAGGGCATGCCCCGCAGCGACTAGTTTCTTCACCGTCTCGGGCGTGACGGCCACGCGGGTTTCGCCGGCCGTCGTTTCGGCTGGCACGCCTATCAGCATAGAGATCTCCTCAGGGCAGGGGGCAATACGGAACGCGGGCTGAGCTTACAGCAAGATTACACCGATCACTGTCGCTTAAATCTACCGTCTGTTCCGGCGTTGATGACCGCAGTCATTGCGTTTGCAGCTACATAAATGCTAGCGAATTGATGCGCGCGACGACCGCCCAGGTGCCGCCCAGGCCTGCGCTGCCATCAGCCCCGGGGGCGCGAGTTGAACTGCGCATTTGTTTGCAGTGATATGCAAAAACTCTGTTACCGAGGCCGAAATTCCCGAAATTGCGAATTAGTTGCGGGCCGCATTTACCCCTCCAGATGCAGATAGATACACTCCGCGCTGAAAAGCCCGTAGAGGCAGGATTGCACTAGAAAAGGGGACGGAATGCGCATCGCAGTACTTGACCAAGAGTCCGATCAGCGCCAGCTGATCAACGAGGCTATTGGCGGCCTCGGGCACGAATGCCACAGCTACAGCGAAGGCGGGCAGTTGCTGCAGATCCTTCGGCGACAGACCTTCGATCTCATCATCCTCGAGCGGTGTCTGCCCGATATCTGCGGACTCGAAGTCGTCCGGATCGCGCGCACCGAACTCAAGAGCCGCGTCCCGGTCCTCGTCGTGACCAGCCGCTGCGGCGAGGCCGATGTGGTCGAAGGCCTCAATGCAGGCGCCGACGATGTCATGGCCAAGCCGGTGCGCGCGCACGAGCTCGAGGCGCGGGTCACGGCCCTGCTGCGCCGCTCCTATCCGGCGCAGCACGAGCCCGAGCTCGTGTTCGGCCCCTACCATTTCTATCCGCCCTCGCGCACCCTCAAGGTCAGGGGCCAGCCAGTGGCACTCAAGAACCGCGAATACGAACTCGCGCTGTTCCTGTTCCAGAACCTCGGGCGATTGCTGTCGCGCGAATACCTGCACGAAGCGGTCTGGGGCGTCGGCGTGGAGGCGCTCTCCCGGTCGCTCGACACCCATGTCTCGCGCCTTCGGACCAAGCTCGGCCTGCGCCCGTCGAGCGGATTCCTGCTGCTGGCCATCTACGGCCTGGGCTACCGGCTCGAGATGGTCGACGCCAAGTCGCTGCCCGGCAGCTTCGCGCGCTGAGCGCGCCACGTCCGGCCTGCAGCCGGCATCTCCGTCGCGAATGGGTTCCAATCGGTTTCGGCCACGGGGGCCACCAAGGAACGGAGCCGAAATGACATCGCGCTGGAAACCCAACGTCACCGTCGCGGCGGTGATCGAACAAGACGGCCGCTTCCTGCTGGTCGAGGAACACACCGCCGACGGGCTGCGGCTCAACACGCCGGCCGGACACCTCGACCCCGGCGAATCGCCAGCCGAGGGCTGCGCGCGCGAGGCGCTCGAGGAAACCGCCCACGCCTTCGAACCGACCGCGCTGATCGGCATCTACATGGCCCGTTCGCGCCGTGCCGGCGACGAAGAAGACGACGAAGACCCCGTGGACGTGACCTACATGCGCTTTGCCTTCACCGGCACCCTGGGCCCGCGCGAAGCGGGCCACGAGCTCGACACCGGCATCGTGCGCACCCTCTGGATGAGTGCCGACGAGATCCGCGCCAGCGTGGCGCGCCACCGCAGTCCGCTGCTGCTGCAATGCGTCGAGGACTACCTGGCCGGCCGGCGCTTTCCGCTCGACCTGGTGCACGTCGACCCGTCGGTGCGCTGAGGGACCCGGCGCCCGCGCGTCAGACGATCACGCCGCCGCCCAGGCAGCGCTCGCCGTCATAGAGCACCGCCGACTGACCCGGCGTGACGGCCCACTGCGGCGCGTCGAAGCGCAGCATGAAGCCCGCCGCAGCCTCGCCACCCTGGGGCGCCGCATCCATTTCGCATCCCGCGTCCGCCTGTCGATAGCGTGCCTTCGAACCGTAGCGGCCCGGCGCGGGCGGCTCGCCCGCGGTCCAGCTGACGTCGCCCGCCACGAGCGACGACGACAGCAGCCAGGGATGGTCGTGGCCCTGCACCACCCAGAGCGTGTTCTTCTCGACGTCCTTGCGCGCCACGAACCACGGCGAGTGATCGCCCGCACCGCGCTGTGCGCCCTTCTCCTTGACGCCGCCGATGCCCAGGCCCTGCCGCTGGCCCAGCGTGTAGAAGCTCAGGCCCTGGTGCTCGCCGAGCTTGCGGCCGCGGTCGTCCTTGATCGGACCCGGTTCTTTCGAGATGTAGCGGTTGAGAAACTCGCGGAACGGGCGCTCGCCGATGAAGCAGATGCCGGTCGAATCCTTCTTCTTCGCATTGGGCAGGCCGATCTCCTCGGCGATGCGGCGCACCTCGGTCTTGTGCAGTTCGCCGACCGGGAACAGCGTCTTCGACAACTGCGCCTGGTTCAGGCGATGCAGGAAGTAGCTCTGGTCCTTGGCGGGATCAAGCCCCTTCCGCAGTTCGTGGCGCCCCGAGGCCGCATCGAAGCGCACGCGCGCGTAATGGCCGGTGGCGATCTTCTCGGCGCCCAGGCGCATCGCGTGGTCGAGGAAGGCCTTGAACTTGATCTCGGCGTTGCACAGCACATCGGGGTTCGGCGTGCGGCCCGCCTTGTATTCGCGCAGGAACTCGGCGAACACGCGGTCCTTGTAGTCGGCCGCGAAGTTGACGTGCTCGATCTCGATGCCGAGCACGTCGGCCACGCTCGCGGCGTCGACGAAATCGATATTCGACGAGCAGTACTCGCTGTCGTCGTCGTCTTCCCAGTTCTTCATGAAGATGCCGACCACTTCGTGCCCCTGCTGCTTGAGCAGGTGCGCCGTGACGGCGGAGTCGACCCCGCCGCTCAGTCCCACCACGATGCGTTGCTTTGCTGCTGCCATAAGCGCGCCATTGTCCCAGCCCCGCGCCAGGGCCCGGCGGCGTGGGGGAAATCAGCCCTGCGCGCGCAGGCCGGCCAGCAGCTCGTAGGAGCGCAGCCGCGCCGCATGGTCGAAGACCTGCGAGGTGATCATCAGCTCGTCGGCCCCCGTGCGCTCGATGAAGGCGCGCACGCCTTCGCGGACCGTGGCGGGCGATCCGACGGCCGAACACGACAGCACCGAGTCGAGCAGCGCGTTCTCGGCCGGGCCCACCTTCTCGCGGTAGCCCTCCACGGGCGGCGGCAGGCGCCCGGGGCGGCCGCTGCGCAGGTTCACGAAGGCCTGCTGCCACGAGGAGGCGCGAAATTCGGCTTCGGCATCGGTGTCGGCCACGAACACGTTGAAGCCCAGCATCACGTACGGCTTCTGCAGCTGCGCCGACGGCTTGAATGTCTCGCGGTAGATCTGGATCGCCTGCATGAGCTGCTGCGGCGCGAAATGCGACGCGAAGGCGTAGGGCAGGCCCAGGTGCGCGGCGAGCTGCGCGCCGAAGGTGCTGGAGCCGAGGATCCACACCGGTACCTCGAGCCCCGCGCCCGGCACGGCGCGCACGGCCTGCTGCGGATTCTTCGACATGAAGTCCATCAGCTCGACCACGTCCTGCGGGAACTGGTCGGCGTCGGACTCGAGGTTGCGCCGCAGCGCGCGCGCGGTGCGCTGGTCGGAACCCGGCGCACGGCCCAGGCCGAGGTCGACGCGCCCCGGGTACAGCGACTCCAGCGTGCCGAACTGCTCGGCGATCACGAGCGGCGAATGGTTCGGCAGCATCACGCCACCGGCGCCGATGCGGATGGTCGAGGTGCCCGCGCCGATGTACGACAGCAGCACCGCCGTGGCCGCGCTGGCGATGCCGGGCATGCCATGGTGCTCTGCGAGCCAGTAGCGTGCGTAGCCGAGCGCCTCGCCATGCCGCGCCAGCGAGAGCGAGTTGCGGAACGACTGCGCAGCGTCGCTGCCTTCGGTGATGGGCGAGAGGTCGAGGATCGAGAACGGGATCATGCGCCCGATGATCGCGCGAACGCGCGACCCTTGCTGGCGCAGGCCATTGCCGCTGCGCCCGCAAGGGCCACGCTCAGGCCCGCGGGCTGCGCTTGCGCCACTGGCCGAGGTCGGCTTCGATGCGCTCGCTGACGTTGCCGCTCCAGCGCGCCTCGAAGCCCGCCGACTGCAGCAGCTCGACGATGCGCCGGCCAACCGCCACGGTGTTCGCCTCGCGCTGCTCGAGCTCGGGGATCATGCCGCCGCTGAACGCCAGGTGGAGCCTTCCTGTGCGTACCGCCGTATCGAGGTCCTGCGCGTGATAGAAGCAGCACCCGCGGATGCCGGAGTCCATGCGCCCTGCCGCGCGCCACTGCTCGCGCACGTCGTCGTGGCCGTCGGACAGCGTGTTGCCCGCGCGGTGCAGCGCGATGATCTTCTCGGCGCGCAGCTGCACGAACACGGCCTCGAGCCGGTCGTGCTCGGTCTGGGCGGGCCAGCCGGCCTCTGCAGCGTGCTTCTCGGCGCAGGCGCGTGCGGCCTCGGCCTTGATCCAGGCGCGGTCCTCGACCGTGAGCTCGTCGGGATCGAGGTACTCGTCGGTGACCATCCACTCGA
Source organism: Variovorax sp. Soil_C_39 (assembly GCF_057656815.1). Taxonomy (NCBI): domain Bacteria; kingdom Pseudomonadati; phylum Pseudomonadota; class Betaproteobacteria; order Burkholderiales; family Comamonadaceae; genus Variovorax; species Variovorax sp. Soil_C_39. The sequence goes on along the minus strand of NZ_JBDGJQ010000006.1, from coordinate 154,535 downwards.
CGTCGGCATCGGGATGAAAGCCGCACCACACCAGGTCGTGGATGCGCGCGCGTGTGTCTTCGGGGTCGAGAGTGAGTGCCATGCGTGTCGGAGCGCCACCGGTGCGGCGACGGATCATGCTTTCTTTCTTTTTTCGCAGCGGAAGCAGTCCGGCATTCTCGCGTGAGCCGGGCACCACGACCTATAAGGCGAAAGCATGCGTTGCGCGATACCCAGCGGCGCACAGGCATGAAAAAGCCGGCCCCGCTTACGCAAGGGCCGGCTTTCGGGGGCGGGCAGCAGGTGCCCGGGCCTGCCGTGGATTACAGCGGCAGCGCGTCGCCGTGAGCGGCAGCGCGGGCTGCGGCACGCACCGTGGCGCGGTCGACGGTGCTGGCGACGAGCGGTGCCACGCCGGACGAAGCGCCTTCGGCATACGGGTCGGCGCTGCGTGCGGCGGCCACGGCTTCGGCGCGGACTGCGTCAACGCTGGCGGTCGAGATGAAGGCGCGGGCCGGGCCGGCCTGGGCACCGGTGGCGTACGGGTCGGCGCTGTGCGCAGCGGCCACGGCTTCGCTGGCGACTTCGGCGCGGCTGACGCCCGAGGTCAGGGGGTGCACGCCTTCATAGGTTTCGGCGTGGGCGGAACCGGCAACGGCCATGAGGGCAACGGCAACGGCGGAGAGGATCTTCGAGGCGGTCATTTTGATTTCCTTCAGTTCAGTTCAGTTTTCGTCTGGATGATTCGAACCGGTCTTGGGTAGGTCACCGCCCCTTGCCGGGGCAGGCACCTCGCTCGGGGGCCTTGTTCACCCAGGTCAGCGGGTGGCTGGCCTGTGAGATGAATTGTGCGCCGATCCCTAGGTAAAAACCCTCATTAGAAGGAACCACGGTGTTCACGGAATCGAAACAATCACAGCAAAAGGAAGGGGCGATGCGGTCCAGCTTAGAGTCTGGCCATGTCATCGGCTTCCTTATCGACTTCCGCGGCCTGGGGTGCGCCTGACCAGATCTTCGACCGCCTGGAGGGTCTCTGGACGCTGGCCCGCACGATCGTGGGCCAGGCCACGATGCAGGGAAAGGCCGAGTTCAGGCGCGATGCCGCAGGCCGGTTGGCCTACCGTGAGGCCGGGCGGGTGCAGTTGCTCGCCAGCGGGCAAAGCTTCGAAGGCCGCCGCGACTACCTGTTCGAGCGCAGCCCCGGCGGCTTCTCGGTGTTCTTCGCCGAGACGCCGCCGCGGCTCTTTCACCGCATCGCGCTCGCGCCCGATGGCGACGCGCTCGCCGGATCGGCCGGGCACCTTTGCGTGGCCGACCAGTACGACAGCCGCTACCGCTTTCGCGCCGACGGCACCTTCGAGGTCGAGCACACCGTGGCCGGCCCGCGCAAGGACTATCTCTCGCGCACCGTCTTCACGCGCGTCGGATAACCGCGAATACAACCCAGTGCACCCGTGGATCGGGCTCCGCCCGTCCACCGGGTGCGCCCCCCAGTGGGGGGAGGCGCCGCAGGCGCTTCGGGGCGCGTCTCAGTCCTTGTCGAGCCGCCAGTGCGGCAGGCCGCTCATCACCGTTTGCACGAGCAGCGCGCAAAGGCCGCACTTGATCAGGTCGCCGGGAACGAAGACCAGCACCGCGAGCGCCGCCTGCGACAGCGACATGTGGGCCACGAGCGAGAGCCCCGCGATGCCGAAGGCATAGACCACGAGGATGCCGCCGACGAAGGCCGACAGGAAGGCCGCGGCCAGCAGCCCCTTGCCGGTCGCGCCGGCCATGCGGCGCATCAGCAGCCCGCAGGCGAAGGCACCGAACATCCAGCCGAACAGAAAGCCCGAAGCCGGCGCCACGAACACCGCGAGGCCGCCGCGGCCACCCGGCAGGAGCGGCAGGCCGAGCGCCACCGCGAGCAGGAACAGCGCCATGGCCAGGAAGCCGCGCCGCGGCCCGAGCAGGCAGCCGGCGAGCATGACGCCGAGCGACTGCAGCGTGATCGGCACCCCGAACGGCAGGTCGACCTTCGGAATCAGGCCGAACACCGCCATCAGCGCCGCGAACAGCGCGATGTACGACAGGGAACGGGACGAGTGGGCGGAGCCGGAAGAGGTCATGGCAAGGCGGTGTGGGTGGATGGATGGAGAAAGCGACGGTGCCTCGCGCGGCCGGTCAGCGACCCATGCGGGCCGCGAGGGCATCGGCCACGCGCTCGGCGGTCTGCAGCGTGCGGATCGTCAGCGGTGCCAGCAGCCGCAGCCCGCCGCCCTGCCCGCTGCGGGCGCGGTGGGCATCGTCGAGGCGCTGCCACTGCACGTAGAAATTCTCGGCGAAGCGCAGCATCAAACCGATGCCGAGCGCGATCCGCTCGGTCGGCACGCCGAAGCGTTGCAGGGGCTGCATCAGCGTTTCGAGCAGCGCCAGCAGGTCCTCGAAGCGCGTGGTCAGCGTCAGCATCAGCGCGAGCACCGCGGCGCTCGCGAGCCGCAGCGCGCTTGCGACGCCGAGCGGCAGCGAGCCCAGGAACGCATGGAACGCGACGATCAAGGCACCCGCCACCGCAATGCCGACGAGCATGCGCACGCGGCGCCAGGCGACCTGCCCGAGCGACGCAAAAAGCAGCAGCACCACGGCGCATGCCGCGGCCAGGAGAAGCGGACTGTCGACCAGCACCAGCAAGGTGCCGCAGGCCGACAGCGCCGCGAGCTTGCACCAGGCGGGCAGCGCGTGCATCCAGGTGGCGTGCGACGAATAGAGGCTACGCATCGGCGGCCCCCGGCTGCTGCGCTTGCGCGCGCCGGCGCACGTCCTCGGCATAAGCCGCGCAGATCTCCCGGCCCGGGCCGTCGCCACGCACCCGGCCGCCGTCGAGCCACAGCACGCGCTCGAAGCCCTGCACATGCGCGAGCAGGTGCGTGGAAAGAATCACCTGCTGGTCGGTGGCCGCCAGTTGCGCCGCGAGCCGCGCCTGGCTCGGCAGGTCGAGGCTTGCGAAAGGCTCGTCGAGCAGCAGCGTGGCCGGCCGGCCGATCTGCAGCGCAAGCAGGCAGACCTGCTGGCGCTGGCCCTGGCTCAGTTCGCCGACGGCGCGCCCGGCCCAGGCCGCGAGGCCGTGCTGCGCGAGGAAGTCGTGCGCCAGGCGGCGCGCCGCCTGGCGCGATTCGCCGCGCGCGCTCAGGCTGAACGCGAGCTCCTCGGCAACGGTCGGGAAGATGATCTGGTCGTCGGGGTTCTGGAACATCAGCCCGACGCGCTGCGGCAGTTGCCGGCGCTCGGCGCGCGTGTCGCAGCCGTGCACCACGACCCGCCCCTGCTGCGGCGCATCGAGCCCCGCGAGCAGGCGGAACAGGCTGCTCTTGCCGGCGCCGTTGTCGCCGACGAGGCCGATGCGGGCTTCGTCGAGGCGAAGCGTCAGCCCATCGAAGACGCGTTGGTCGCCGCGGACCAGCGTGACCGCCTCGAGGCGGATGCTGCGCGGTGCGGCAGAAGAGGGAGCGGTGGGTGTCGGCAGCGGCAAAGGGTCGTCAATGTACCCCAATGCGCTGCAGCGGCAGCCACAGCGTGAAGACGGTGCCCTGCGGCCCCGATTGCCAAGAGACGCTGCCGCCGACCGCCAGCGCGCGGCGCATCTGGTTGTGCATGCCGCGCCCGCCGCTGCCGCTCAGCGCCTTCTCGACGTCGAAGCCCTGCCCGTTGTCCTCGACCGTCACCCGCACGCCCGCGGCCTCCGGCGCGGTCGAAAGCCGGACCTCGGTCGCGCGGGTGTGGCGCAGGATGTTGCCGATGCTTTCCTGCACGATGCGCAGGATGTGCAGCGCGCTCGAGGGATCGAGCCAGTCGAGCGGCGGCAGCTCCTGCACGTTCCACTGCAGCGCCACGCCCGAACTCTCGAGCCGCGGCGCGAGCCGGTAGCGCAGGGTGGCGAGAAGCAGCAGCAGGTCGTCCTCGAGCGGCTCCATCGAGTCGATGGTCAGCTTCAGGTCCTCGAGGCAGCTCTTCAGGAGTTCGGACACCTGCTCTTCCTTCATGCCGCCGCCCTCCACCGAGCGGATCGCGCTGATCAGCGAGGAGCCGAGGCCGTCGTGCATGTCCTGCATCAGGCGCCGGCGCTCGGTGCCGATCGTCTGCAGCCGCTCGACCTCGCGCAGCCGCTCGTGGCTCGCATCGAGCTCGGCCTCGCGGACCTGCAGGCGATCGGCCAGGCCGGCGTTGACGCGTTCCACCTCGCCGATGGCGTTGACGTAGCGGCGGTACATGAGCACGCCGAAAACGCTGAAGGTCACAGCGTTGGTGTAGGCCCCCATGTACCAGCCCTCGGGGCTCGAGAAGTTGTTCTGCAGCAGCCAGTCGGACGCGCCCAGCAGCACGCACAGGGCGATGCCGACGGCCACCAGCCGCCCCTCGTTCGAGCGGCGCCACGCGCTGATGCCGCCCACGAGCGCCACCGCCGCGCCCATCGCGCCACCGGCAAAATAGATCAGCGGCGTGACCTGCGGCGGATGCCGCAGGATCGCAAGCGCCGGCAGGGTCAGCACGCCGACCAGCACGGTGAGCACCACCACGGCGGTCGTCATCCAGCGCAGCCGGCGCCCATGCAGCTGGCGCAGCGCGAAATGCACCACCGCCACCAGCCAGAACAGCGAGTTGACCGTGAGCCAGGCAAACCAGTCGTTGGCGATCGGAACCGCCACGTAGAAATGCAGCCCGCGCAGGAAGGAAGTGATCGCGAGGTTGAAGAACAGCAGGTAGATGGTTTCGCGGCGCCGCCGCAGCCACACGAACAGCGCGAACATGCCAAGGGCCAGGAAGGCCGCGTTGAGCATGGCCGGCAAGTCCTGCTGAAGCCACTGGCGCCTTTGGTAGCGGTCGCTCAGCGCTTCCTCGGGCCCGGCCCACAGCGAGGAGACCGCCACCTGGGTGTTGCGCGTGTGCTCGAGTCGCAGCAGGATCTCCTCGAGCCGCGCCTCTGCCGGCATGCGCTCGATCACCACCCAGAGCGGCGTGCGGGTGCTGTTCCAGAGCGGGCCTTCCTCCTGCGCGCGATGGACCAGTTGCCCGTTCGCGTACACGGCCACGGTGCCGTCGGTCTTGATGCGCCGCGCGAACAGCGCGATCGCCCCCGCGTCGGACGCCAGGCCCGGCGCGGCGATGCGCAGCCACGAAATGCGGGTTGAACCGGCCAGGGACCGGTCCCTGGCCTGGCGAACCAGCGCGATCGGCGGTGCGAACGGCAGCTCGGCCGGCTGCCAGGTCCCTGGCAGCGTGCGGCTGTCGAGCGTGCGCGGCGGCTCGCTGAAGCCCTCGGCCTCGGCCAGCAGCCACTCGGCTTGCGTGAGGTGCAGGGCGCCGGATTCGGCGGGCGACTGCCGCAACCCGAAGGTCGCGATCATGCCCGCGAGCAGCGCGAGGGAGGCGACCAGCACGGTCGTGGTCCAGAAGGCCGCGGCGCGGTCGCCGGAGAGGCTCCTGGACAGCCACCCCTGGCGCCGAGGCGGCACAGGGGCGCTCACTGGTTACCCCCGGCTGGAACGACCTCGATGGCGATTGCGGTCAAGAGAAGATGGCCTCGTCCCTTTTGATGGCGCCCGCCCCGTGGCATGCGGGCGGGTTCGTACCTTGTGGGTGGCGAACATTCTCCCCGTCCCAACAAAAAAGGCCAGCCCTCGAAAGAGCCGGCCCTTGCCTGCGAAACCGAAGGATCGGCTTCAGAACGGAATGTCGTCGTCCATGTCGTCGAAGCCCGACGACGACTTGGCCGGCGCCTGGCGTGGCGCGGGTGCCGGCGCGCGCGGTGCCGCAGCAGGCGCGCGGGGCGCGTAGCCACCACCGCCACCGGCGCCGGCGCCGGCGCCACCACCTTGCGAATAGCCGCCACCGCCCTGCTGCGAATAGCCGCCGTCGTCGTCGCCGCCGCCCGACGCAGGGCCGCCCTGGCCCTGGCGGCTGCCGAGCATCTGCATCTGGTCGGCGCGGATCTCGGTGGTGTATTTCTCGATGCCGTCCTTGTCGGTCCACTTGCGCGTGCGCAGGCTGCCTTCGACGTAGACCTGCGAGCCCTTGCGCAGGTACTGGCCGGCGATCTCGGCCAGGCGGCCGTTGAAGACGATGCGGTGCCATTCGGTGGCTTCGCGCATTTCGCCGCTCTGCTTGTCTTTCCAGCGATCGGTGGTCGCCACGGTGACGTTCGCGACCTGGTCGCCGCTCGGGAAGGTACGCATTTCGGGATCGCGACCCAGATTGCCGACGACGATGACTTTGTTGACCGATGCCATATGCACTGCCCCTGATGAGTGGATGAAGGAGAAGGAAAAAAAGAACCACGGATTGTGCCCGATGCCCGCCCTGGGCGAAGCCACGGCCGGGGGGCGATGCCAGAATGCATTCGCATGAACCGCGAACCGGACTTTCTCGAGCATCTGCGCGCCGAACTGTCGAGCGGGCGGGTCTGGCTGGACCGGGCCATCGTGCTGGGCTACGCCATCGCGGCGGGGCTGTTCGTGGTGGGCTTCACGATCGCGAGCGACTGGATCTTCGAGCGCTTCCACCATGTCTACAGCGAATGGCCGTGGGCCGTGCTGCTGACGACACCGCTGATCACCGTCGCCATCGTGTGGTGCACGCTGCGCTTCTTCCCCGGCGCGGGCGGCTCGGGCATTCCACAGATCAAGGCGGCGCTGCATCCGGCACTGCCCGAAGAACGACGCTTCCTCTTCGCGTCGCTGCGGCTCACGGTCGCCAAGATCGGCCTCGGCGCGGCGGGTTTTGCCGCCGGCCTGTCGATCGGGCGCGAAGGACCGTCGGTACAGGTGGCGGCCGGGGTGATGCAGCATGCGCGGCGCTGGCTCTCGCCCGGCACCACCATCGACAGCCGCGCGCTGCTCGTGGCGGGCGGTGCCGCGGGCATCGCCGCCGCCTTCAACGCGCCGCTCGCGGGCGTGGTGTTCGCCATCGAAGAACTGTCGGGGCGCCTCGAGGCGCGCTCCAGCGGCCTGATCATCACCGCCATCGTGTTGGCGGGCCTGGTGGCGGTGTCGGTCTTCGGCAACGTCAGCTACTTCGGCGTGATCCATGTTCCGCGGCTCGGCTGGGACGCGCTCGGCCCGGGCCTGGTGGTCGCACTGCTGAGCGGCGTGGCGGGCGGGCTGTTCGCGCGGCTCCTGATCGCCTCGCTCACCGGCAGCGCCGGGCGCATCCAGCAATGGCGCGCGCGCCATCCGCTGCGCTTCGCGGCCGCGGCCGGCTTCGCGATCGCCGTCATCGGCCTGACCACGGGCGGCGTGACCTTCGGCGCCGGCTCCGAGTCGGTCAAGCAGATGCTGCAGGGGCATAACGAGCTCACGCCGCTCTACACGGCGCTCAAATTCATCGCCACATGGCTCACCGCCTGGTGCGGGGTGCCGGGCGGCATCTTCGCGCCGTCGCTGTCGATCGGCGCGGGCATCGGCGACGCGGTGGCCGCCTTCGCGAGCAGCGACCTGGGGCCCGCGCTCATCGCGATGGGCATGGCCGCCTTCCTGGCGGCCGTCACCCAGGCGCCGCTCACGTCCTTCATCATCGTGATGGAGATGGTCAGCGGCCATGCGATGGTGCTGAGCCTCATGGCCGCCGCGATGCTCGCGAGCCTGGTCTCGCGCATGATCAGCCGGCCGCTCTACGACACGCTGGCCGAGCACATGGTCGGGCGCGCCATCGGCAGCACCGAACCGGTGCATCCGGCGCCGGAAGCCGCCGCGCCGGAGCCGCCGCAACCCGGCCGCTCGCCATGAAATCGACGGCGGTCTATCATGTCCGGTTGCCCTCGGACGATCGCCCCCTTGAACCAAAGAGCCACTGACACAGAAGAAGCAGAGCGCGACGCCTACCTCGGCGCGGTGCTCGCGCAGCAGCGCATCAGCATCCGCGGTGCGCGCACCCACAACCTGAAGAATGTCGACCTCGACATTCCGCGCAACAAGCTGGTGGTGATCACCGGCCTGTCGGGCTCGGGCAAGTCGAGCCTGGCCTTCGACACGCTCTATGCCGAAGGGCAGCGGCGCTACGTCGAGAGCCTGTCGGCCTATGCGCGGCAGTTCCTGCAGCTCATGGACAAGCCCGACGTCGACGTGATCGAGGGCCTGTCGCCCGCGATCAGCATCGAGCAGAAGGCCACGAGCCACAACCCGCGCTCGACCGTGGGCACGGTGACCGAGATCCACGATTACCTGCGGCTGCTGTACGCACGCGCCGGCACGCCCTTCTGCCCCGAGCACCAGCTGGCGCTGCAGGCGCAGACGGTGTCGCAGATGGTCGACGCCACGCTCGCCATTGCCAACGAGCCCCGGCTGATGATCCTCGCGCCCGTGGCGCGCGAGAAGAAAGGCGAGTTCCTCGAGCTTTTCGCCGAGATGCAGGCCGCCGGCTACGTGCGCTTCCGCGTCGACGGCGAGACCTACGAATACAACGACCTGCCCAAGCTCAAGAAAACCGAGAAGCACGACATCGACGTCGTCATCGACCGGCTGCGCGCGCGCCCCGACATGCAACAGCGCCTGGCCGAGAGCTTCGAGGCCGCGCTGCGCCTGGCCGAGGGCCGCGCCATCGCGCTCGAGCTGGGCGCCGAGGGCACGCCCGACCGGGAGCATCTGTTCAACGCCAAGTTCGCCTGCCCGATCTGCCACTACTCGCTGTCGGAGCTCGAGCCGCGCCTCTTCTCCTTCAACTCGCCGGTGGGCGCCTGCCCGAGCTGCGACGGCCTCGGCCACCGCGAAGTGTTCGACCCGGTGCGCGTGGTGGCCTTCCCGTCGCTCTCGCTCGCGAGCGGCGCGATCAAGGGCTGGGACCGCCGCAACGGCTACTACTTCAGCATGATCGAGAGCGTCGCGAAGCACTACAGGTTCGACGCCGACGCGCCCTGGGAATCGCTGGCCGCATCGGTGCAGCAGGTGCTGCTCTACGGCTCGGGCAGCGAGGAGATCAAGTTCAACTACACGATGGAGTCGGGCAACTTCGCGGGCAAGAAGCTCACGAAGAAGCACCCTTTCGAAGGGATCATCCCGAACATGACGCGGCGCTACCGCGAGACCGATTCGGCCATGGTGCGCGAAGACCTGGCGCGCTTCCGCAACCTGCAGCCCTGCCCGGATTGCGGCGGCTCGCGCCTGCGCCCCGAGGCGCGCAACGTGTTCCTGGTCGACGAGGCGAGCCGTCCCGCCGACGGCGGTGATCCGCCGCGCATGGCGATCTTCGAACTGAGCCACCTCACGCTGCGCGAAAGCCATGCCTGGTTCCAGGGCCTGAAACTGCGCGGCGCCAAGGCCGAGATCGCCGACAAGGTGGTGCGCGAGATCGGCCTGCGCCTCAAGTTCCTCAACGACGTGGGCCTCAACTACCTGAGCCTCGACCGCAGCGCCGAGACCCTCTCGGGCGGCGAGGCGCAGCGCATCCGGCTGGCGTCGCAGATCGGCTCGGGCCTCACGGGCGTGATGTACGTGCTCGACGAGCCCAGCATCGGCCTGCACCAGCGCGACAACGACCGCCTGATCGGCACGCTCAAGCATCTGCGCGACATCGGCAACAGCGTGATCGTGGTCGAGCACGACGAGGACATGATCCAGGCCGCCGACCACGTGATCGACATGGGCCCGGGCGCCGGCGTGCACGGCGGGCGCGTGATGGCGCAGGGCACCTGCGCCGAGGTGGCGGCCAATCCGGGCTCGCTCACCGGCCAGTACCTCTCGGGCACTAAGAAGATCGAGGTGCCCAAGCACCGCACCGCCTGGCTGCCGGTGGTGAAGCAGCCCGCCTTCAACGAAGGCAAGAAGGCCTCGCGCTTCCCGCCGAGCCCGGCGGCCGAGCGCCGCGCGGCACGCGAGGCCGCGCACCTCGCCACGCAGAGCGTGCTGCAGGAGATCCGCGTGGTCGGTGCCACCGGCAACAACCTGCGCAACGTGAGCGTCGCCTTCCCGGTCGGCCTGCTGACCTGCGTGACCGGCGTCTCGGGCTCGGGCAAGTCCACGCTCGTGAACGACACGCTCTATGCCGCCGTGGCGCGCACGCTCTACCGCGCGCACGAGGAGCCCGCGCCGCACGAGGCGGTCGAGGGCATCGAGTACTTCGACAAGGTCATCAACGTCGACCAGTCGCCCATCGGCCGCACGCCGCGCAGCAACCCGGCCACCTACACGGGCCTGTTCACGCCGATCCGCGAACTGATGGCCGAGACCAACACCGCGCGAGAACGCGGCTACGGCCCGGGCCGCTTCAGCTTCAACGTGGCGGGCGGGCGCTGCGAGGCCTGCCAGGGCGACGGCGTGGTCAAGGTCGAGATGCACTTCCTGCCCGACGTGTACGTGCCGTGCGAGGTGTGCCACGGCCAGCGCTACAACCGCGAGACGCTCGAAGTCCAGTACAAGGGCAGGAACATCGCGCAGATCCTCGAGATGACGGTCGAGACAGCGCACGAGTTCCTGAAGGCCGTGCCGACCATCGAGCGCAAGCTGCGCACGCTGCTCGACGTGGGCCTTTCCTATATCAAGCTCGGCCAGTCGGCCACCACGCTGTCGGGCGGCGAGGCGCAGCGCGTGAAGCTCGCACTCGAGCTCAGCAAGCGCGACACCGGCCGCACGCTCTACATCCTCGACGAGCCGACCACCGGGCTGCACTTCGCCGACATCGAGCTGCTGCTCAAGGTGCTGCACCAGCTGCGCGACGCGGGCAACACCATCGTCGTGATCGAGCACAACCTCGACGTGATCAAGACCGCCGACTGGCTCATCGACATGGGCCCCGAAGGCGGCGCGGGCGGCGGCCTGGTGGTGGGCGAAGGCACGCCGGAAGACATCGCGACGAACGCGGCGAGCCACACGGGGCGATACTTGAAGCGGCTGTTGTAGCCGCGGGCGCTGCACGATTGCGCGCACCGCGCCACAATCGCGCCCCATGCCCTCCTTCACCCCGCGCCAGTTCGCCCTGCTCGTCCTCCTGACCCTGGCATGGGGCCTCAACTGGCCGGTGATGAAGCTCGGCGTGGCCGACCATCCGCCGCTGGCCTTCCGCGCCATCTCGATCTGGCTCGGCCTGCCGGTGCTGGCGCTGGCGCTGGTATGGATGAAGGTGCCGTTCCGCGTGCCGCGCAGCGCCTGGCCCGAGCTGCTGTGGCTGGCCGCGACCAACATGTTCGTCTGGCATGCCTGCATCATCCTCGCGGTGAAGGCGCTGTCGGGCGGGCGCGCGGCGATCCTGGGCTACACGATGCCGGTGTTCTCGGCGGTGATCGGTGCGTTGCTGTTCTCGGCGGTGCTCACGCGGCGCACGTGGGTCGGCGTGGGCGCCTGCGCAATCGGCGTGGGCCTCTTGCTCTGGCACGAACTCACCGGTCTGGCGGGCCGGCCCGGCTACGTGGCGCTGGCGCTCGTGGCGGCCGCCACCTGGGCGCTCGGCACCCAGCTGCTGCGCCACACGCGCATCGGCCTGCCCACGCTCACGCTGTCGTTCTGGATGACGGCACTTACCGCCGTGGTGATGACGGTGCTATCGCTGCTGTTCGAGCAAGAGCCGCTGCGCTGGCCGAGCGCGGTGGCCTGGGGCGCGATCGGCTACAACGCGGTGCTGATCTTCGGCTTCGCGCATGCCGCATGGTTCTACCTCGCGCGCGGCCTGCCGCCCGTGGCCTCGACGCTGAGCGTGATGTTGATTCCGGTGCTCGGCGTCTTCAGCGGCGCGCTGTGGCTCGGCGAGGTCGTGCACTGGCAGGACGGCGTGGCCGTGGCGCTGATGATGGTGGCGATCGCGTCGGTGCTGTGGCCGGCGCGCGCTGCGAAGGCCTGAGCGTCCGGCGCGATCAAGCCAGCGCTTCGTCCGCCGCCTGACGGCCGCGATAGTGCCCTGGCGCCTGGCCGGTCCACTTGCGGAAGGCCTTGCGGAAGTTGGACGCCTCCGAGAACCCCACGCGCTGCCCCACCTCCTCCACCGACAGCGTGGTCTGGGTCAGGAACTCGATGGCGAGGGAGGCGCGCACCTCGTCGACGATGTCGTGGTAGCGCCGGCCCAGCTCCGTGAGGCGGCGCTGCAGTGTGCGTGGCGAGAGCCCCAGCCGCACGGCCATCTCGTCGAGCCCCGGAAAGTCGCCGCAGCTGTTGAAGCAGGCGGTGCGGATGCTGCGTTCCAGGTCCGATTCCTCGGGCAGGCTGCGTGACAGGCGCTCGCACATCTGCACGCAAAGCTCGGCCGTGATCGGGTTCGCGTTGGGACACGCCGCGCCGAGCACCGCAGCATCGAAATGCCACTCCATCGTGCCGGCGCCGAAGCGCACCGGGCAACCGAACAGCCGCTCGTACGCCTGCGCATGCGCCGGGCGCGCATACGGCAGCATCAGCAGGCGCGAGGGCAGCGGCGCCTCCAGCACGCAGGTGCATAGCTTGTGCACCGACGCGAACCAGTACTCGGTGACCATCGGCAGCAGCTCGCCCAGGTCGACCACGTCGTGCCCCTCGAAGATGGCGGTATCGCCCTCGACGCGGAAGCGCTTCTCGAGCACCGGGCCGGCCAGCTTGATGTGGCTCACGCCCAGCGCCACCGCGGCGCCGAAGGTGGGGCTGCTGGCCAGCGCATAGCCGTAGATGCCGAAGTCGCTGAGCCGCTGGCGGGCGCCGGCGCGCAGACCGAGGTCGGGCACCTGCGAGAGGCGACGCGCGTTGCGGAAGATCGTGATCTTCTGTGCCTGTGACATCAGCGCCAGCGGGTCGACGAGCTGCCGTGCGGTGAGCCCCGTGCCCTGCAGCAATGCCTCGGGCGCCACGCCATGGCCACCCATCTCGGCCACCAGCGCGCCCAGGCCCAGCATGCTGTGCGCCGCGGCCTGCCTGTCGTGGCCATGGCCGTGGGCAGATTCGGAAGCCGTCAGGTCCATCGGGTTTTCACTAGTTTTGGCGGTGTTGGCGCATTTTCACCTGCCGTTGGCGCACATCAACCTCGTGAAAGCACGAGGCCCACGCGCACACTGCGCCACCATGAACGACCGCTCCCTCCCCACGCAGTCCACTGCCGAAGCCGCCTCCCGCCTGCATGCCCTGTTCGCGGCCCAGAGCGCGGCCTGTGCGCTCGCGCCCTACCCCGGCGCGAGCGAACGCCAGGCCGGCCTGCGGCGCCTGAGGCGGCAGCTGCACCGCTACCAGGACCAGCTGGCCGAGGCGATGAGCAGCGACTTCGGCTTCCGCTCGCCGGCCGAATCGAAGATGCTCGACGTGCTCGGCGCGACGCTCGAGATCAACCATTCGCTGTCGCACCTGGCGCGCTGGATGCGCCCGCGCCGGCGCCGGCCCGAGCTGCTCTTCCTGAGCAACAGCCTGAAGGTCACCTACCAGCCCAAGGGCGTGGTCGGCGTGATCGTGCCGTGGAATTTTCCGGTGTACCTGGCGCTCGGCCCGCTGGCCGCGGCGCTGGCGGCGGGCAACCGCGTGATGATCAAGATGCCCGAGGTCACGCCGGCCACCAATGCGGTCCTGCGCCGCATGCTGGGCGAAGCCTTTTCCGAGGACGAGGTGGCGCTGGTGGGCGAAGAGCTGGAAGACCCCAACGCCTTCACTGCGCTGCCGTTCAACCACATCGTCTTCACCGGCTCGCCGGCGGTGGGCCGCATCGTGATGCGCACCGCGGCCGACAACCTGACGCCGGTGACGCTGGAACTCGGCGGCAAGTCGCCGGCGCTGGTGGCGCGCGGTTTTCCGCTGGCCGAGGCGGCGCGCCGCGTGGCGCACGGCAAGGGCACCAATGCCGGCCAGATCTGCGTCGCGCCCGACTACGCGCTGGTGCCGCGCGAGGGCGTGGGCGAATTCGTCGCGCAGGTGAAGGCCAGCTTCACAGCGATGTTCGGCGCCAGCCTCGCGGGCTCGCACGACTACACCGCGATCGTCAACGACCGCCAGGCCGCGCGCCTCGAGGCACTGCTCGACGACGCACGCGCCAAGGGCGCCCACGTCGAGGTCTGCGCCCAGCCCGGTGCCGGCCGCCAGATGCCGCTGCACATCGTCACCAACCTCGCGCCCGGCATGCGCCTGATGCAGGAGGAGATCTTCGGGCCCATCCTGCCGGTGCTGCCGTACGACGAACTCGACGACGCCGTGGCGCACATCAACGCCGGCCCGCGTCCGCTCGCGCTGTATTGCTTCAGCCACGACGCGGCCGAGCGCGAGCGCGTGCTGCAGCGCACGCACTCGGGCGGCGTCACGCTCAACGACTGGGGCTGGCACACCATCAACCACGACGCGCCGTTCGGCGGCATCGGCAACTCGGGCATGGGCACCTACCACGGCGAAGAGGGCTTTCGCGAGCTCTCGCATGCCAAGACCGTGTTCAAGCGGCACCGCTTCTATCCGATCGCCCTGTTCTATCCGCCCTACGGCAACTGGGTCCAGCGCCTGGCGCTGAAGTACTTCCTGGGCCAGGCCGATCCCGCGCTGACATCCGTTGCGCCAACACCACCACAACAACAAGCGGCCAAGCCGCTGAAGGAGACCGCACCATGAGCCATCCCGAGGAAGCGTTCGACTACGTCGTGGTCGGCGCCGGCTCCGCCGGCTGCGTGCTCGCCGCGCGCCTGAGTGCGCACCCCGGCATCAGCGTCTGCTTGCTGGAGGCCGGCGGCCCGGATCGCAGCGTGCTGATCCACGCGCCGGTGGGCGTGGTGGCGATGATGCCCACCAAGATCAACAACTGGGGCTTCGAGACGGTGCCGCAGGCCGGCCTCAACGGCCGCCGCGGCTACCAGCCGCGCGGCAAGACGCTGGGCGGATCGAGTTCGATCAACGCGATGCTGTACGTGCGCGGCAACGCCTGGGACTACGACCACTGGGCCTCGCTGGGCAACCCCGGGTGGTCGTACGACGAAGTGTTGCCGTACTTCAGGCGCTCGGAGCACAACGAGACCTTCGGCAGCGACGCGCGTCACCACGGCACCGGCGGTCCGCTCAACGTGGGCTATGCGCAGCACGTGAGCCCGCTCAACCAATGCTTCCTCGATGCCGCGGCCACGCAAGGCATCGCGCACACGCCCGACTACAACGGCGCGCGGCAGGAAGGCGCCTTCATCTACCAGGTGACGCAGAAGAACGGCGAGCGCTGCAGCGCGGCCAAGGGCTTTCTCACGCCGCACCTGTCGCGCCCCAATCTCGACGTGCGCACCCGCGCAGTGTCGGCGCGCATCCTCATGGAGGATGGACACGCCGCCGGCGTGGCCTACCACCAGGGCGGCGAACTGAAGCAGGTGCGCGCCCGACGCGAGGTGATCGTGTGCTCGGGCGCCTTCGGTTCGCCGCAGCTGCTGATGCTGTCGGGCATCGGGCCGGGCGAGCATCTCCGGCAGATGGGCATTCCGGTGCTGCAGGACCTGCCCGGCGTGGGCCAGAACCTGCAGGACCACATCGACTACGTGCAGAGCTGGCGCGTGGCCAGCCACACTGCGAGCTTCGGCGTCTCGGCACGCGGCGGCGCCAGCTTCGCCTCGGCCATCCTCGAGTGGAAGAGGAAACGCACCGGCATGGTCACCAGTCCTTTCGCGGGCGCGGGCGCGTTCATCTGCTCGAGCCCCGACGTGAAGGTGCCCGACCTGCAACTGGTGTTCGTGATCGCCATCGTCGACGACCACGCGCGCAAACTGCACCTGGGCCACGGCATCTCGTGCACGTGGACGTACTGCGCCCGCACAGCCGCGGCGAGGTTCGCCTGCGCAGCACCGATCCGCGCGACGCGCCGCACATCGACCCACGTTTCCTCAGCGACGAGCGCGACCTCGAGCTGCTCGTCAGGGGCGCGCAGATCCAGCAGCGCATCATCGAGTCGCGTCCGTTCGACGGCGTGCGCGGCAAGCAGCTCTATCCGACCCGCGCCGACGATCCGGCGGGCCTGGCGCGCGACATCCGCCAGCGCGCCGACACGCAATACCACCCGGTGGGCACCTGCCGCATGGGCGCCGACGGCATGGCCGTGGTCAACGCCCGGCTGCGCGTGCGCGGCGTGCGGGGCCTGCGCGTGGTCGATGCCTCGGTGATGCCGACCGTGATCGGCGGCAACACCAATGCACCGACCCTCATGATCGGCGAGAAGGCGGCCGACATGATCCTGGAGGATGCGCGCACGGCCGACCGCGCCATGCCAGCCTCCCAGCCCACGGCCACGTCCGTGCCGATGCCCGCACTCGCCTGACCTGTCGCACGCACCACGACTCTTTTCCGTTCCGATCACAGAGACACCATGTCCATCAAGCCCATCGTCTTCGCCGCAGCCCTGTGCGCCGCACTGTCCGCGCAAGCGCACGATCCCAAGCCGGCCACCGCCACCACCGCCCAAGCCAACCGGCAGTTCGGTGCGGCGCTGTCCCTCGCCGACCCGCAGGACTTCGAGGACGCCGCGCGCGGCCTCGTCGCGCGCCTGCCCGACACGCTCGTCAAGGACGCCCAAGGCAACACCGTCTGGGACGGCAACCAGTTCGGCTTCATCCAGGGCGAAGCGCCGGCCTCGGTCAACCCGAGCCTGTGGCGCCAGGAGAAGCTCAACAACGAGGCGGGCCTGTTCAAGGTCACCGAGGGCATCTGGCAGGTCCGCGGCTACGACCTCGCCAACATGACGCTGGTCGCCGGCAAGACGGGCTGGATCGTCATCGACCCGCTGCTCACGGCCGAGATGGCCAAGGCGACGCTTGCGTTCGCGATGGAGAAGCTCGGCAAGCGGCCGGTGGTGGCCGTCATCTACACCCACAGCCACGTCGACCACTTCGGCGGCGTGCGCGGCGTGGTCGACGAGGCCGACGTGAAGGCGGGCAAGGTGCCGGTCATCGCGCCCGAGGGCTTCATGGACCATGCGGTGGCCGAGAACGTGCTGGCCGGCAATGCGATGTCGCGGCGCGCGCACTACCAGTTCGGCACACCGCTGCCCTTCGGCGAGCGCGGCGGCGTCGGCAGCGGTCTCGGCAAGGGGTTGAGCATCGGCAGCATGGGCCTGATCGCGCCCACCGACTACGTCAAGAAGACCGGCGAGGAACGCGTGGTCGACGGGCAGCGCATAGTGTTCCTGATGGCCAACGGCTCGGAGGCGCCATCCGAGTTCGCCTTCTACTTCCCCGAGCTGAAAGCACTGTGCCTGTCGGAGGTGGTGACCGCCAACATGCACAACATCTACACGGTGCGCGGCGCCAAGGCGCGCGACGCGCTCGGCTGGAGCAAGTACATCAACGAGATGATCGACTTCGCACCGGAAGCGGCGGTCGCGTTCCGCAGCCACCACTGGCCCGTGTGGGGCCCGGAGCGCATTCGCAAGCACCTGGCAAACCAGCGCGACATCTACCGCTACATGCACGACGCCGCGCTGAACCTGGCGAACAAGGGCGCCAAGATGAACGACCTGGGCAACGTGGGCTACATCCCGCAGGGGCTGCGCAACGACTTCTCCACGCGCGGCTACTACGGCACGCTGAGCCACAACCTGCGCGGCGTCTACAACTACTATCTCGGCTACTACGACAGCAACCCCGCCACGCTCGACCCGCTGCCGCCGGCCGAGAACGCGAAGCGCTACGTCGCGGCCATCGGTGGCGCCGAGGCCGTGATGGCCAAGGCCCGCAGCGCGTATGACGCAGGCGACTACCGCTGGGCCGCCGAGCTCAACAACAACGCCGTGATGGCCGAGCCCGGCAACGAGAAGGCGCGCCTTCTGCAGGCCGACATCCTCGAGCAGCTCGGCTACCAGGCCGAGTCGGGCGTGTGGCGCAACGCCTACCTCGTGGGCGCGCAGGAGCTGCGCAACGGCATCCGCAAGATCCGCCTGTCGAGCCAGGGGCCCGACATGGTGCGCGGCATGACGCCCGAGCTGATCTTCGACTTCCTCGCGGTGCGGTTGAACCACCGCAAGGTCGACGGACTGAACCTCGGCGTGCAGGTGAACTTCACCGACAGCCAGGAGACCTATGCGCTCGAGCTGTCGAACGCCGTGCTCAACAACACCAAGGGCCGCAAGCTCGCGGCGCCGCGAGCCACGCTGTCGCTCACGCAGCCGGCCTTCTTCAAGATGCTGCTGGCCAAGGTGCCCCTGCCCAAGCTGGTCGAAAGCGGCGAGGCGCGGCTCGAAGGCGATCCAAAGGCGCTCGGTGCAATCTTCACGAACCTCGAGGAGTTCGATCCGCTGTTCGGTATCGTCAAGCCCTGAAGACAGAAAACAATCCGAAGGAGACATCCCATGCAACAACGCCCCTGGCTCGCGACCTACCGAGAGTTCGGCATCCCGGCCGAGATCGCTCCCGAGACCCACGCCAGCGTCACCGCGATGATGGAGTCGGCCATGACCCGCCACGCCGCGCGGCCGGCGTTCCGCTCGCTGGGCCAGACGCTCACCTACGGCGAACTCGACCGGCTGTCGCGCAACTTCGCGGCCTGGCTGCAGGCGCAGGGCGTGAAGCCAGGCGACCGCGTGGCGGTGATGACGCCCAACATCCTGGCCTTTCCGGTGATGCTGCTCGGCATCCTGCGCGCGGGCGCAGTGCAGGTGAACGTCAATCCGCTCTACACGCCGCGCGAACTCGCGCACCAGCTCGCCGATGCCGATGCGCAGACGCTCGTCATCTTCAATGGCGCCACGCCCACATTCGCCGAGGTCGCGAGCGCCACGCCGGTGCGCCGCGTGGTCACCGCGGGCCTGGGCCTTGCCGCCGACAGCCCGCTGCCGAGCCCGCCGGTCGATGCGCGCCTGACCGATGCAGCGAGCCTCGCCGAAGTGCTCGCCGCTGGCGAGACGCTGCCGTTCACGCCCGTGAAGGCCGCGTCCGACGACCTGATCTTTCTGCAGTACACGGGCGGCACCACCGGCGTGTCGAAGGGCGCGGCGCTCTCGCACGGCAACCTGCTCGCCAACTGCGCGCAGTTCGCGCTCTTCATGCCGGCCGCGCGCGCCGAAGGCGAAGAGGTTGTCGTCACCGCGATCCCGCTCTATCACATCTTCGCGCTGATGGTGAACTTCATCAGCTACTTCAGCATCGGTGCCGAGAACTGGCTGGTGGCCAATCCGCGCGACATGGACGGCTTCGTCGCCACGCTGCGCGCTGCGCGGCCCACGGTGATCACCGGGGTCAATACGCTCTACGCCGGGCTGACGCTTCATCCGCAACTGCCCGAGGTCGACTGGTCGCGCCTGAAGCTCGCGGCCGGCGGCGGCGCGGCCATCGTGCCCACCGTGTCGGCGCGCTGGCAGGCGATCACGGGGCAGTTCATCCGCGAGGGCTACGGGCTGTCGGAGACCTCGCCGATCGTCACGTTCAACCCGGCCGCGGTGAACGAGTTCACGGCCACCACCGGCCTGCCGCTGCCGTCGACCGACGTCAAATTGCTCGACGACGCGAGCCGCGAGGTGGCCGGGGGCGAGGCCGGCGAGGTCTGCGTCAAGGGCCCGCAGGTGATGCGCGGCTACTGGGAGAAGCCCGAGGCGAACACCGAGGCCTTCACCGCCGACGGCTACTTCCGCACCGGCGACGTGGGCGTGTTCGACGCGCGTGGTTTCCTCAAGATCGTGGACCGCAAGAAGGACATGATCCTGGTCTCGGGCTTCAACGTGTACCCCAACGAGATCGAGGCCGTGGCCAGCGCCTGCCCGGGCGTGGCCGAATGCGCCTGTGTCGGCGTGCCCGACGAAAAGATGGGCGAGACGGTCAAGCTCTTCGTGGTGCGCACGCCGGGCGCCAGCGTGACCGAGGACCAGGTGGTCGCCTTCTGCCGCACGCAGCTCACCGGCTACAAGCTGCCACGCCAGGTGCAGATCGTGGAGGCACTGCCCAAGTCGACGGTCGGCAAGATCCTGCGGCGCGAACTGCGCGGCAGCTGACCGCGCCGGTCAACCGGTTTTCTTCATGCGAGGCATGACCTCGCAGGTCATCGATTCGGTGCGCCGATTGCGCGACAGTCGGTCCATCGATCAACCACCCAGGAGAAAACACCATGACCACCGGCTTCAACATCCTCCCGCTCGCCGTCGCGCTGCTGATCGGCATTGCCGCGCTCGGCTCATGCATCGGCATTGCCCTCGTCGGCCAGAAGTTTCTCGAAGGCACGGCGCGCCAGCCCGAGATGGTCGACTTGATGCAGACCAAGTTCTTCCTCGTTGCAGGCGTGACCGACGGCGCCTTCATCATTGCGACCGGCATCGGCCTGTGGTTCGCGACCGCCAGCCCCTTCGGCTGAGCCGGGCGTGGCGGCGCCCCGATCGGGCTCAGACCGAGCGCGTGATGCCGCCGTCGACGCGCAGGTTCTGCCCCGTGATGTAGCCCGCGCCCTCGGAGGCGAGAAAGCCGATGGTCGCGGCGATCTCGTCGCTGCGGCCGTAGCGCCCCATCGGGATGCGCGCACGGAACGCCTCCTTCTCGGGCAGGCTGTCGATGAAGCCCGGCAGGACGTTGTTCATGCGCACGTTGTGCTGCGCGTACTGGTCGGCGAAGAGCTTGGTGAAGGCCGCGAGCCCGGCGCGGAACACACCGGAGGTCGGGAACACCGGATCGGGCTCGAAGGCCGCGAAGGTCGAGATGTTGATGATCGCGCCGCCGCCCTGGCGCACCATGTGCGGCGCCACGAGCCGGCTCGGGCGCACCGCGCTCAGCAGGTACACGTCCATGCCGCGGTGCCAGTCCTCGTCGCTGATGTCGAGGATCGCGGCGCGCGGGCCGTGGCCTGCGCTGTTGACCAGCACGTCGATGCGGCCCCATTCGGCCACGACGCGGTCGACGAGCTTTGTCAGGTCGTCGTTCGACTGGTTGGAGCCGGTCACGCCGATGCCGCCGAGCTCGGTGGCGAGCGCCTCGCCCTTGCCCGAAGACGACAGGATGGCAACGCGGAAACCGTCCGCTGCGAGCTTGCGCGCCGCGGCGGCGCCCATGCCGCTGCCGCCGGCCGTGACGATGGCGACCTTCTGCTGTGGCTGTTCGGAATTCATAGGGTGTCCTTCTCGGGGGGACGGCCGGTGTCGGGCTTCAGCGCCGCACGCGCACCATGCCTTCCTGGACGGCCGAAGCCACCAGCCGGCCGTCGCGCGTGTAGAGCGTGCCGCGGCAAAGGCCGCGCGCGCCGCCCGCGCTCGGCGAGTCGATCACGTACAGCAGCCAGTCGTCCATGCGGAAATCGCGGTGGAACCACATCGCGTGGTCGAGGCTCGCGGGGCGCACCTTGCCGCTCATGAAGCTCAGCCCGTGCGGCAGCATCGCGGCGCGCAGCAGGCCATGGTCGGACGCATAGGCCAGCAGCGCACGGTGCACCGTCGGATCATCGGGCAGCGGCGCGATGGCGCGCATCCAGATCGCGCTCTGCGCGGCGACCGGGCGCCGCTGCGGCGTGATCAGGTCTTCGGGGTCGACGCGCCGGTACTCGATGCCGTGCGGCTGCGTGCCCTTGTCGCGCCAGCGCTCGGGCAGGCGGTCGCCGAGCGCGATGCGCAGGTCGAGTTCGCTGACGAGCCCCTCGGGGCCTGGGAAAGACGGCATCTCGAACTGATGCTCGACGCCCTCGTCCACGGTCTGGAACGAGGCCGACATCTCGAAGATGATGCGCTCCTGCTGGCGTGCCACCACATGCCGCGTGGTGAAGCTACGGCCATCGCGGACGCGGTCGACGCTGTACTCGATCGGCGCGTGCTCGCCCGGCAGCAGGAAATACGCATGCATCGAATGCACGGGCCGGTCGGCGGCCACCGTGAGGCTCGCGGCCATGAGCGACTGCCCGAGCACCTGGCCGCCGAAGACGGCCGGCGTGCCGAGGTCTTCGCTCTGCGCAAGAAAGCGGTCGTCGCCGAGCGGCTCGAGCTGCATTAGCGCGACGAGTTCGTCGATGAGGCGGGCGGCGGTTGCGGTATCGGTCGTCATGGGCGTGCAGGGAACATGGGAGCCGCTGACGATAGCAAACATGCGGCGGGCGGGGTGTCGCGCGTGAACGCGACAGCGCCCACCATCGGCTTCATCAGCGGTCCAGGTCGGCGCCGTCCGCCACGAGCTTCTGCTGCAGCGCCGGCACGTCGACCGCGGCGAACCGCCCGCTGCCGAGCGACGCCGCGGCCGTGCCCGCGGCCTGGCCCATGACGAAGCAGCCGCCGCTTGCGCGCGCGGCCGACTGGCCCTCGTGCGTCATCGCGGCGCAGCGGCCGGCGACGAGCAGGTTGTCGACGGTGCGCGGCACCAGCATGCGCCACGGCAGCTGGTTGTAGGTGCGGTTTTCGTCGCGCGGGAAGGCCCATTCGATGCGGCCATCGGCATGCATCTCCATCGGCCAGGCGTTGACGCCGATGCTGTCATCGAAGCGCGCCGACGAGAGGATGTCCTCGCCTGTGAGCGCATAGAGGCCCTCGATGCGGCGGGTCTCGCGAATGCCCACCTGCGGCGCGATCTCGACGATGGCCGATTGCGCGAAGCCCGGCACCTCGGCCTTCATGAAGCGGAAGTACTCGGCGATCTGGCGCCGGCCCTCGAGTTCGCCTTCGGTGAGCTCGCGTGCGTCGACACCGTTCATCGCGCGGCCCGCGGCATTGCGGATCTGCGTGACGTTGGCACGCCATTCGCGCGGATCGATGTTGGGCCGCAGGATCGCGCCTTCGCGCGGAAAGCGGTAGGCGCCGGGCTTCTGCTGCTGCACGCGCGCCATCAGGTCGTTGATGGCCTTGAACTCGCCCACGGCGTCGAGCGCCGGCTTCGCATCGACCTGGCCGACGCGGAACATGGTGGTCGGGAACAGCCCGCTGCCATGGCCGTCGCCGACCTCGAACGGCACGCCCGCGAAGGCCGCCACGTCCGCATCGCCGCTCGCATCGATGAATGCATTGGCACGGATCGCCTGCCGGCCCGACTTGGTCTCGACCACGAGCGCCGCGATGCGGTCGCCGTCGCGCACCACCGCCGCGGCCCAGGCATGGAACAGCAGGTTCACGCCGGCATCGACCAGCAACTGGTCGGCGGCGATCTTGTAGGCCGAGGTGTCGTAGGAGCGCACGCGGATGCGGCCCTGCATGCCGTCCTGCGGCTTGTTGAGGCCGCCGAGTGCATCGATGCGCGCGAGCAGTTCGTCGGCGACGCCGCGCACCAGCAGCGTCATCTCGCCATCGCGCTTGCCGTACAGCCCCGCAAAGTTGGTTACGCCACCCGCGGTGCCCATGCCGCCGAGGAAGCCGTAGCGCTCCACCAGCAGCGTGTTCGCACCGTGGCGCGCCGCGCTGACGGCGGCGGCAATGCCGGCGGGGCCGCCGCCGACCACCACCACGTCGTATTCCCCGAACACCGGCAGCGCGCGCGCCGGCTCGTTCACGGTCATGGTCGAAGCGCTCATTGCAGCTTGATGCCGCGCGTGGAGATGATCCTGGTCATGATCGCGGCCTCTTCCTTCACGCGCAGGCGCATGCCGTCGGGCGAAGTGCCCACGGCCTGCCAGCCCTGCTCGAAGAGCCTGCGGCGCACGTCGGGGTCCTTCATGACGACGGCGAGTTCGCGGCTGATGCGCGACTGCGCCGCCTGCGAAAGATTGGCCGGGCCGAGCAGGGCCACCCACACTTCGAGATTGAAGTCCTTCACCCCGGCATCGGCCAGCGGTGCGAGCTCGGGCACCAGCGCGCTGCGTCCGCCCGTGAGGCCGATGGCCTTGAGCTTGCCGGCGCGAACCTGCGGCATGGCCACGCCCGGGGGAATCAGGCCCATCTGGACCTGGCCGCCGAGCATCGCGGTGACGACCTGCGGGTTGCCCTGGTAAGGGACGTGCTCGGGGTTGAAGCCCGCGACGCGGCTCTTGAGCAGTTCCATGCCGAGGTGCCCGACCGAGCCTACGCCCACCGAGCCGTAGTTCCACTTGTCGCCGCCCTTGCGCGCCGCGTCGAAGAAGGCCGTGCCCGAAGGCAGGTCGTTCGGCGCCACCAGCACCAGCGGCGCGGTCGCGATCAGCGAAAGGTAGGTGAAGTCCTTGACGGGGTCGTAAGGCAGCTTCGGGTAGAGCATCTTCGACGAGGTGAGATTGCCGTTGATGACGATGCCGATCGTGTGGTCGTCGCTGGCCTTGGCCACCTGGTCGGCCGAGATGTTGCCCGAGGCGCCGGGCTTGTTGTCGACCACCACTGGCTGGCCGAGCGCTTTAGAGAGCGGCTCGGCGATGGTGCGTGCGGCGATGTCGGGCGTGGAGCCGCCCGGGAAGCCCACGAGCAGGCGGATGGGACGGGTCGGCCAGGCGGCGTCTTGGGCGCTGGCAGCGAGGGGCAGCGCTGCGGCGGCGGCCAGGCCGCAGGCGATCAGGAGGGCTCTCTTGGTGGCTTGCATGGTGAAGGTCGAAGTGTGAAAAAACGTAATGATGACAGCCGAGCGTGTTCGTTCTACGAACAGCTGCGGCTATTCGAGGCTGATGTTGCCGCGGCGCACCAGATCGCCATAGATCTTCGACTTGGCCTCGGCGTTGCGCTGGATCTCTTCGGGCGACCAGGCCAGCGGCTCGAAAGCAAAGGTGTCGAAGCGCGCGCGAATCTCGGGATCGGCGATGACCTTGGCGACGTCGGCGTTGATTTTCGCCTTCACTGCCGCGGGCACGCCCTTGGGCGCGAGCAGCGAGACGAAGGAGTTCACCTCCAGCGACGCCGGGCCACCCGCTTCGGCCATGGTCGGCACGTCGGGCAGCTGCGGAATGCGCTTTGGCGCCGCCACCGCGATGTAGCGCAGCTTGCCGGCCTTGTAGATGCCCTGGCTCGACGGAATGCTCGCGAAGGCCCATGGCACGTCGCCGGTGCCCACGTTCGAATAGAGCTGCGAGACCTCGCGGTACGGTGCATGGCGCATGCGGATGCCCGTGAGCGCCTCGAGCTGCTGCGCGCCGAGATGGCCGGGGCTGCCGACGCCCCACGAGCCGTAGACGATGGCCTCGGGCTCGGCCTTGGCCGAGGCGATCAGGTCGCCCATGGTCTTCCATTTCGAGTCGGTGCCCACGGCCACGAAGAACGGCGTGCGGAACAGCGAGGCCACCGGATCGAAATGCTGCAGCGTGACGAAGTTGCGCGACTTGTACAGGTGCGGCAGCGCGGCGACGTGCTCGCTGTCGAGCTGCAGCAGCGTGTAGCCGTCGGGCGCGGCGCGCCGCGCCTGGTCGATGGCGATGAAGCCGCCGCCGCCGGGCTTGTTGTCGACCACCACGCGCTGGTTCCACAGCCGCGAGAGCTTGTCGGACACGAGCCGCAGTACCGCGTCGGGGCCGCTGCCGGCGGCGAACGGCGTGACCAGCGTCACCGGCTTGCGCGGGAAGTCGGCCTCGGCCTGCGCCAGGGCGGCGGTGGCGGCGCCGAGGCCGAGCACGGTGGCCAGCAATGTGCGCGAAAAGTTGTTCATGGTGTCTTGTCTCCTGGGCCTTGGGCCTCGAATGGTGATGTTGTCAGTGCGACGACGCCGCGGCAGCCGCATCGTCCAGGCAGCGCTCCGGCCGCCAGGCATAGAGCCACTCGACCGCATCGTAGAAGCGTTCGGGCGTGCGGCCGGCCCAGAGGCTGTTGCGCACCAGCCGCTCCACGCCCTTGGCATGGTAGAGCCGGCCCATCTCGCGCACCGACAGCACCACGCGCGCGGTGCGCGCGATGCGCGCCGATTCGTAGAGCCTGAAGGCGGCGGGCATGTCGAAACCGCAGGCCTTCACGGCCTCGCCGAGCGTCACCGCATCTTCGAGCGCCATGCAGGCGCCCTGTGCGAGGTACTGCATCATCGGATGCGCGGCGTCGCCGAGCAGCGTGGCGGGGCCGTCGCTCCAGCGCTCGACCGGATCGCGGTCGGCCGTGCTCCAGCGGCGCCACGAGGTCGGCCGGTCGAGCAGTTGGCGCGGGCGCGCATGCACGCCCTCGAAGTACGAGAGCACCTCGTCCTTGCTGCCGTCGGTCACGCCCCACTCCTCCTGCTCGCGGCTGTGGAAGGTGACGACCAGGTTGTACTGCTCGCCATGGCGCAGCGGGTAATGCACCAGGTGGCAGTTGGGCCCGGCCCAGACCACGGGCGCGTTCCAGCGCAGGTCGGCCGGCATGTCGGCCACCGGCACCACGGCGCGGTAAACCACATGGCCTGAGACGCGCGGCGCATCGCCCACGATCTGCTCACGCACCACCGACTTGACGCCGTCGCAGCCGACGATCGCGTCGGCCTGGAAGCGCCGGCCGTCGCGCGTGACCGCGGTCACGCCGCGCGCGCCGCTGTCGATGGCTTCGACCTGCGCCGAGGTGTGGAAGCGGATCAGCGGATGGCGTTTCACCGCCTCGTGGATCGCGCCGTGCAGGTCGGCCCGGTGGCTCACCGCGTACGGATTGCCGAAGCGCGCGCGGAACCCCTCGCCCACCGGCACCGAGGCGACTTCGCTGCAGTCGACGGCGTCCATCATCACCAGCCGGTCGGTGAACACCGAGTCGCGCCGCACCGCCTCGCCCACGCCGAGTGCGTCGAGCGCCGCAAACGCATTCGGGCCGAGCTGCAGGCCGGCGCCGATCTCGCCGATGGTGGCGCTCTGCTCGAGCAGGTCGATCGACACGCCGAGCCGCGCGAGCGCCAGCGCCGCGGCCATGCCGCCGATGCCGCCGCCAACCAGCAGCACGGTGGGAGGGTTCTTCTGCGAGCGGGTCATGGCCGGTCAGTCGATGCGCACGGTGAGCGAGGGCAGGCGGTCGATGCCGACCTTGATCGTCTGCCCGGGCTTCACCGCGCCCACGCCTTCGGGCGTGCCTGTGAAGATCAGGTCGCCGGGCTGCAGGGTGAAGAGCGTCGACAGATTGGCGATCACTTCGTTCACCGACCAAATCAGGTGCGTGATGTCGCTCTTCTGGCGCACCTCGCCGTCGACCTCCAGCACGATGGCGCCATCGTTGATCTCGCCCACGTCGGCCAGCGTGCGCAGCGGCGCGATGGGTGCCGAGAAGTCGAAGGCCTTGCCGATCTCCCACGGGCGGCCCTGTTCGCGCATCTTCATCTGCAAGTCGCGGCGCGTCATGTCGAGGCCCACCGCATAGCCGTGGATGTGGCTCGCGGCCTGCTCGACCGGAATGTCGCGGCCGCCCTTGCCGATGGCGACGACGAGCTCGGCCTCATAGTGGTAGTTGCTGGTGAGCGGCGGATAGGGAATGGCGCCCGTCTGGCCTTCGGCCACCGGCACCACCGAGGCGTCGTCATTGGGCTTGCAGAAGAAGAACGGCGGCTCCCGGTCGGGGTCGAAACCCATCTCGCGCGCGTGCGCCGCGTAGTTGCGGCCCACGCAGTAGACGCGGCGCACAGGAAACTGCTGGTCGCTGCCCACGATGGGCAGGCCGACGATCGAAGGGGGCGTGAAGACGAAGGACATGGGGAACTCCTGCCGCTCGGGGCGGCACACGGTCGAACAAGAAAATAACGGAAGCGGTCGCCGCGCTTCAGGCGTCGTCGAGGAAGGCTTCGCGCAGCACGCCCATGGCCTGCTGCACCGGACGGTCCGAGAAGCTGAACAGCACCACGTCTTCGCCCGGCGCCAGCAGGCGCAGCGGCGCCCACGAGGGCACGACGAAGGTGTCGCGCGGCGCGAAGTCGAAGCGCTGGCCCGCGATCTCGGCCGTGCCGCGGCCCTCGACCACGCTGTAGACGGTGCCGTCGGTCGTGCGATGCGATCGGCCCGCAAAGCCCTTGGGCAGCAGCTGCAGCTGGGTGCCGATGGTCGGCATCGGCGCGCCGCCGGTCAGCGGGTTGATGTAGCGCAGCTTGTGGCCGAGCCAGGCGTCGGGCGCTTCCTGCTTCTGCAGCAGGGCCAGCGCCTCGCGGCTGCGGGCGTAGGGATAGTTGAAGATCGGCGAGGTCGGCGACACATGGTCGTGGCGCACCGGCACCATGTTGTGGCCGAAGCGCGCGAGGCTGTTGCCCTCGGGGCGTGCCACATGCTGCACCTTGGCATCGTCGTTCTCGGCGAAGCCGGCATCGAAGAAGCGCAGCATCGGGATGTCGAGGCCGTCGAGCCAGACCACCGGCTCCACCGTGCCGCCGATGCCCTCGTTGCCATGGTCGTGCCAGGCCCACGACGGCGTGATGATGAAGTCGCCCGGGAACATGGTGGTGCGCTCGCCGCCCACGGTGGTGTAGGCGCCCTTGCCGTCGACGATGAAGCGCAGCGCCGACTGCACATGGCGGTGCGACGGTGCGACCTCGCCCGGCATGATGAGCTGCAGGCCGGCGTAGATCGACTGCGTGATCGACGAGTTGCCGGGCAGCGCGGGGTTCTCGAGCACGAGCACGCGGCGCACGGCCTCCTCGGCGGTGATGAGCTCGGCCGATGCCATCAGCAGCGGCCGGATCTCCTCGTAGCGCCAGAGCGCGGGCACGCACGGCGTGGCGGGCTCGCGTGGCACCAGCGCATGCAGCGACTCCCACAGCGGCGTGAGGTTCAGCGGGCGAATGCGCTCGTAGTAGGCACGGCGCTCGGCCGCATTGGCGGGAGCCGGGGCGGCCGGCTTGCTGGCAGTGGGGTTCATTCGTGGTCTCCGGCGGCGTGTGGCCGTGGCTCCTGGGCAAGCGGCGATCTTGCGCCGGCACTACTATTGGCGCAACAGGTCTCGGGCGATAGGCCCGATCGCATTTTTCGATAATGGTGGCTTCACACGACGCACAGGAGTGGCGACATGGCCCAGCTCGATCTCGAATGGCTGCTGGTGTTCGACGAGGTCTACAAGACGGCCAACGTGTCGAGCGCCGCCGAGCGGCTCGGCCTTTCGCAGTCGGCCGCAAGCACCGCGCTGGCGCGGCTGCGCACGCATTTCGGCGACCGGTTGTTCGTGCGCACCTCGCGCGGCATGGAGCCCACGCCCTATGCGCGGCAGATCCAGCCGCTGGTGCTCGACATCCTCGACCGGCTGAACCGCGCCAAGGGCGGGCGCGCCAGCTTCGATCCGGCCACCGCGCAGCGCAGCTTCCGCATTTGCATGACCGACATCAGCGAGGTGGTGCTGCTGCCGGGCCTGCTCGACCACCTGCGGCAGGCCGCGCCCGGGGTGCGCATCGAGACCGAGATCATCTCGACCGAGAGCGCGCGCCGGCTCGAGGACGGCGCGGTCGACCTGGCGGTGGGCTTCATGCCGCAGCTCGACGCGGGCTTCTACCAGCAGACGCTCTTCATGCAGAACTTCGTCTGCCTCGCGGCGCGCAACCATCCGCGCATCGGCGCGCGCCTCACGCAGAAGCGCTTCGAGACCGAGGCGCACGCGGTGGTGGCCTCGTCGGGCACCGGCCATGCCATCGTCGACAAGACCATCGCGCGGCTCGGCCTGCGGCGCCACGTGGTGGTCAGCCTGTCGAGCTTCCTGAGCGTGGCGCGCATCGTGGCACACACCGAGTTGATCGTGATCGTGCCGGCGATCCTCGGCAAGGTGCTCGTCACGCAGGAGCCGGTCAAGTTGCTGGAGCCGCCGTTCGAACTGCCGGCCTACGCGGTCAAGCAGCACTGGCACGAGCGCTTCCATGCCGATGCCGGCAATGCCTGGCTGCGGCGCACGCTGGCCGAGCTGTTCGGCCGCGGCTGAACGCGCCTGCCGGGCCGACCGGCGGTGCATTCCGGCGGCGGGCGCCTCGCATAATTGCGCTCCCCAGATTTAACAGTTGCAAAGGCGGCGCATGTCTTCCATCACCCTCCGGTTCCTGGCCGAGCCCAGCACCGTGAACTTCGGCGGCAAGGTCCATGGCGGCACCGTCATGAAGTGGATCGACGAGGCGGGCTACGCCTGCGCCACCAGCTGGGCCAAGCGCTATTGCGTGACGGCGTTCATCGGCAGCATCCGCTTTCACCATCCGATCATGATCGGCGACCTGGTGGAGGTCGAAGCGCGGCTGGCCTATACCGGCAAGACCAGCATGAACATCTCGGTCGAGGTGCGCAGCGGCGACATGAAGGGCGGCTCGATGGACAAGACCACCGAATGCCTGATCGTCTTCGTCTCGGTCGATTCGCATGGCCGTCCGCTGCCGGTGCAGCCCTACATCCCGCAGACGCCGGGTGAGATGGCGCTGGCCGAGCGCGCGAAAACCCATCTCGAAGCGAGCCGCGCCGCTGGAGGATAGGTGCGCGGCTCTAAAGGTGGAGGCGGCTTGCGGCTAGAGTGGCCCAACCCTTTGCTTTCACAGGAACACCCCATGGCGACCCAGGACGACGACGAACAAGGCGGCAAGAACGCCGACCGCATCAAGGATTCCGCGCAGCAGATCTGGCTCGCAGGGCTCGGCGCCTTCGCCAAGATGCAGCAGGAAGGCAGCAAGGCCTTCGAGGCGCTGGTGAAGGACGGCACCGGCATGCAGAAGAAGACGCAGCAGGCGGCCGAGGAAACGCTTGCGCAGGCCCAGGCGCGCATGACGGGATTTGCCAGCGAGTTCGGCACCAAGGCCGCAGGCCAGTGGGGCAAGCTCGAGAACATCTTCGAAGAACGGGTGGGACGCGCCCTCGAAAAGATCGGCTATCCCTCGCCAGCCGAGCACGCCGCACTGCAGGCCCGCGTGGCAGCGCTCGAGGCCGAGCTGCAGCGCGCCGGCAAGGCCGCCGCACCGGCGCGCGGCGCGAGCCGCAAGACCGCTGGCCGCAGCGCAGCCCCCACGGCCACGGCCGCCAAGAAGACCGTGCGGCGCGGCACCGGCAAGGCCGCGTAGGCGACCGTCTTCTTCTTTTTGCGGCGGTGCACAAAATGCGCGCTGCCGCAAAACATGGCCCTGCCGGTTCATGCTGCAGCGCACATGCGCTAGAGTGTTCCCAAGAGACAAACCTGGGGACCGACATGGCCAAGAAGGCGCCACGCCGAACCGCGCAACGCATCCTCGAAGCCGCACTCGCGCTTTTCAACAGATTCGGCGAGCCGAACGTCTCCACCACGCTCGTGGCGGGCGAACTGAACATCAGCCCGGGCAATCTCTACTACCACTACCCCGCCAAGGAAGAGCTGATCAACCGGCTTTACGAAGGCTATGAAGCCGAGCTCAACGAGCTGCTGCACGCGAGCGAAGGCGTGCACGACGTGGAGGACGCCTGGTTCTTCATGCACAGCTTGTTCGAGCTGATCTGGCGCTACCGCTTCCTCTACCGCGACCTCAACGACCTGCTGAGCAAGAACCGGCATCTCGAGACGCAGTTCCAGCTCGTGCTCAAGAACAAGGCGCGCGCGATCCGCACGCTGGTCGAGGGGCTCGGACGGTCCGGCCACCTCGACATCGATGCCGACGAGATCGACACGCTGGCGCAGAGCATGGTCGTGGTGCTGACCTACTGGCTCAGCTACGAATACGTGCGCAATCCGCGTGAGGCGCTCGAACCGAGCCATGCGCAGGGTGCGCTGATGCGCGGCGCCCAGCACACGCTGCACCTGCTCGCGCCCTACCTCGGACGCGAACAGCGGCGGCATTTGCTGACACTGAGCCACGCCTACGGCGGCGAAGATCACGATGAGAACGCCGCCGCCGCGCGGCCCTCGGCAGCCTCCTCCCGCGTGGCTGCCTAGCGCAAGTGAAAGCCATGCCCGACTTCAAGCCGCTCTCGCTGATGTCCGCCGGTCCGGTTGCTGCTGCGGCGGCGGAACCCTGGACGCCGCTGCCCTACCCCGACGTGCCGCGCTACGACGCCCACAGCCTGCTCGACCACTGGCACCGGCTGCATGCCGGCCATGCGCTACCGCCGCCCGCCGCGGGCGACCCGCTGGCCGAGGGCTGGGCGCTGTACCACAGCGGCCAGTTCGAGCTGGCTGCCGCGCTCGGCCTCGCGCACGGCGCCGACGGGCTGCTGCTCGCCAACCAGGCCACGGCCGTCTACGCCAACTACCTGGAGCCGCGCGAATCGGTGCGGCTCGCGATGTTCCGCCATGTGATCGAGCGCGCGGGCGCGCAGGCCGAGGCCGAACCCGACAACTGCCATGCGCTCTACTGGCAGTCGTATGCGCTGGGCCGCTACAGCCAGGGCATCAGCGTGGCGCGCGCGCTGGCGCAGGGGCTCGGCAGCAAGCTCAAGCATGCGCTCGAGCGCGTGATCGAACTGCAGCCCGCCCATGCCGACGCGCACGTGGCGCTCGCCGCCTTCCATGCCGAAGTGATCGACAAGGTCGGTGCGCTGGTGGGCCGCATGACCTACGGCGTGCGTGCCGAGACCGCGGTCGAGCTGTTCGAGCGCGGTCTCCAGCTGAACCCGCATTCTCCGGGCGCGCTCATGGAATACGGCCGCGCGCTGCTCATGCTGCACGGCGACGGCCGCATGGGCGAGGCCACGCGGCTGTACGAGAAGGCCGCGGCATTGACGCCGGCCGATGCCAAGGAACGCCTCGACGTGGAGCTGGCCCGCGCCGGGCTGTCCGAGTGAACCACGGCGCGGTACCAAGGCGTACCGCGCCGTAAGATGCGCCATCCGACCCAACTTCTTCAGATTGACCGCCAATGTCCGACGACCTCAACGCCCAATTCGAAGCCGCCCAGGCCAATTCCAAGCTCCTGGCCGAGCGCCCCGACAACCCGACGCTGCTCAAGATCTACGGCCTGTTCAAGCAGGCGACCGAAGGCGACAACACCGCCAAGAAGCCCAGCTTCAGCGACATCGTCGCGCGCGCCAAGTGGGACGCCTGGACCGCCAACAAGGGCACCGGCAGCGACGAGGCCAAGCAGAAGTACATCGACCTGATCGAGTCGCTGCGAAGCTAGGCTCTCCCCCAGGCTCCGCGCACTGCGTGTCGCTTCTCCCTCCCCCTCGCCGGGGGCGGCACCGGCGGCCCGGCAAAGCCGGTTCCGCGGTGCCTCACGGACGGCCGCCCACGATGCCGCGCGCATGCAGCGCGGCGATCTGCTCGGCGCTGAGTCCGATCTCCTTCAGCACCGCGTCGGTATCGGCACCGAGCGCCGGTGCGTTGCGCCGGTGGCCGGCCGGCGTGAGCGACAGCTTGGGCACGAAGCCGGGCACCGCGAGCGCGCTGCCGTCGGGCATGCGCACCTGCTGCAGCATGCCGCGCGCCGCATAGTGCGGATCGGCCGCAATGTCGGCGATGGTGTAGATGCGCCCGGCCGGCACCTGCGCCGCCTCGAGCGCGGCGAGCACCTCGTCCACCGTTCGCGCGGCGGCCCAGTCGCCGATCGCGGCATCGAGCATCTCGACCTGCGCGACCCGGCCCGCGTTGCTCGTCAGGGCCGGATCGGCCGCCAGGTCGGGCCGGCCGATGCAGGCCATGAGGCGGCGGAAGATGCTGTCGCCGTTGCCCGCCACGATGGCGTAGCCGCCGTCGCCGCAGCGGTAGGCATTGGTCGGCGCGATGCCCGGCAGCGCGCTGCCGGCCGCCTCGCGCACCGCCCCGAAGGCGCTGTACTCGGGCAGCAGGCTTTCCATGCAGTTGAAGACAGCTTCGTAGAGCGCCACGTCGACCACCTGGCCGCGGCCTTTCGGATGCGCGGCGCTCACGGTGGCATGGCGGTGCTGCAGCGCCATCAGCACGCCGATGACGCCGTGCAGCGACGCCAGGGTGTCGCCGATCGACACGCCCACGCGCACCGGCACGCGGCCCGGCTCGCCCGTGAGGTGGCGCAGCCCGCCCATGGCCTCGGCCACCACGCCGAAGCCGGGCCTGTCGCGGTAGGGGCCGGTCTGGCCGTAGCCGCTGATGCGCAGCATCACGAGCGCGGGGTTGGCGCCCAGCAGCGCGTCGGGGCCGAGCCCCCAGCCTTCCATTGCGCCGGGCCGGAAGTTCTCGACCAGCACATCGGCCTCGGCTGCGAGCTGCCGCACGATCGCCTGGGCCTCGGGCTGACGCAGGTCGAGCGCGAGCGAACGCTTGTTGCGCGACTGCACCTGCCACCAGACCGAGGTGCCGTCCTTCAGCAGCCGCCAGGTGCGCAGCGGGTCGCCCGCGCCGGGAGGCTCGATCTTGATCACGTCGGCGCCGAAGTCGGCCAGCGTGCGCGCCGCGAACGGCCCGGCGATCAACTGGCCGAGCTCGACGACCTTGAGGCCGGCGAGCGGACCCGCAGGGGAAGAAGAGGAATCGGGATGGGTCATGGCACGAGAGTGTGCCCGGCCCGTTCAGGCAAAGTGCGTGGCGCCGGGGCTGCCCAGCAGCGCGTCGAGCTTGCCCGCGATCTTCTGCTCGATCTGCTGGCTGAAGCTGCTGAACAGGAAGCCCAGCGTGGCCTCCAGCCGCAGGCTGTCGGCCGTGACCTCGACCTTGCCGTCGATGCCGGCGCGGCTGAACTCGGCGACGTCGCAGGACTCGCCCTCGGTGTAGCTGCAGGCAAGGCCGTACTCCTGCTCGACCTGCCGGACCCACCGGCGCGCGACCCTGCGGGCGCCCGCGATGCCGAGCGCGTGCTTTCTTTCGATTTCAATGTCAGGCACCGTGCTGATCTCCGTGGTTGTGCTCTTCGTGTCGTGTCTGTTGCACGCCGCTCGCGGCCTGCAGGGCCTGGCGGCGCTCGGCGTCGGTGGGCAGCGCGGCGATGCGGCGCACCTCCTGGTAGAAGGGCGGCCACTGCCGGCCCTGGCGCTCGAACAGCGCCTCGAAGGCCGGCACCAGGTCGTCGTAGGCGCCCTGCGCCGCAAAGGCCGCGTTGTTCGCGCGCGCCACCCAGCCGTCGTAGGCGCCCTGGCGCGGGCCCTGCCAGCCGGCGCGCAACTGCGCATAGCGTGCGCGGAAGTCGTCCATGGCCGCCTTCTTCATCGCGTCGACGGCCACCCAGTCGCCCGCCTTGGCTTCGGCCGAGGCGTACACCGCGTTGAGCGCGCGCCGCGTCGAGAGTGCCAGCGCGCGGAATTGCTGGCGCTGCGCGTCGAAGCGCGCGTACTCGGTACGCGCCGCCTCGCCGGCCTCGCGCGCGAGCCAGGCCGCGCCGCCGATGCGCTCGACGGCCGTGGCATACGACTCGTTGAAGACGGTGTCGCCCGACACGTAGAGCACCTGGTGCGCAAGCTCGTGGAACACGATGCGCGCCAGCTCGCCCTCGGGGTAGCCGATGAAGGTGGACAGCAGCGGATCGCCGCCCGCCCAGTTCATCCAGCCGAGCGTGGAATAGGCCGGCACCGGGTACACGGCGGCCTCGAGGCCCTTCGCGCGCTGCGCCTCGGCTTCGGCGCTTGCCGCGGCCTCGTCGTAGTAGCCGCGATAACCCACGCAGCCCGCCACCGGGAAGCACCAGGTCTCGAGCGTGAGCGAGTACGGCGGCGCGGCCACCACGTTCCACACCGCGGCCCGGCGTTGCAGGTCGGCGTACGAGGTGTAGCTCGGGTTGTCGGGCAGCGCCAGCTCGGTCACCGCGAAGCGGCGGATGCGCTGCGCGAGTGCGAGCTTGGCCTTGAGCGCCTCGGAAGCGGCCGGGTCCGCGAGCCATTCGGGCACCGGCCTGGCGGCCCGCATGATGCCGAGGTGGCCGCTCGCCGACTGCCAGTAGTAGCCCATGTCGGCGCAGCCCCCGAGCAGCAGCGTGCCGGCGAGCGCGACGGCGGCGGCAGCGACCGGCCTCACGCGCGCTCCACCTCCACGAGGCAGTCGTAGAAGGTCGGGCCACGGCCGATGTCGGTCAGGCGCTGGCTCGTGAGCTGGTTGACGTTGGTGCCATCCAGGCCGAACTTGCGCCACCAGATGCCCATGCCGTGCACCACCCCGGGCCGCGCCCGGCGCGAGACCTCGGCGCGGCAGCGGTGCTCGCCGCGCTGGTTGAACACGCGCACGATGGCGCCGTCCTCGATGCCGCGCGCGGCTGCGTCGGCCGCATGGATCTCGAGCAGCGGCTCGCCCTCGATCGCGCGCAGGCTCCGGACGTTGACGAAGGTCGAGTTGAGGAAGTTGCGTGCGGGCGGCGAAATCATCGCGAGCGGAAACGCGGCCGAACTGCCCGCCGGCTCATGGTTGGGCACATGGTCGGGCAGCCCGTCGAGCCCCTGCGCTTCGAGTCGCGCACTGAAGAACTCGCAGCGGCCCGACGGCGTCGGGAAGCGGCCTTCGGCAAAAGGCGCCTCGGGCAGCGCGAGGCTCGCGAAGCCCTTCGCGCGCAATGCGTCCTGGTCGATCGCGCCGGGCGCAAAGGCCATGCGGCACAGCGCCTCGTCGTCGTCCGAGAAACAGGGCTCGTCGAAGCCCATGCGGCGCGCGAGTTCGCGGAACACCCAGGCGTTGCTGCGCGCCTCGCCGCGCGGCGCCACTGCGGGGCGATTCAGCAGCACGTCGGTGTGGCCGTAGCTGCAGTGGATGTCCCAGTGTTCGAGCTGCGTGGTGGCGGGCAGCAGGTAGTCGGCGTAGTCGGCTGTGTCGGTGCGGAACTGCTCGAGCACCACGGTGAACAGGTCTTCGCGCGCGAAGCCCGCCACCACCTTGCCCGAATCGGGCGCCACCGCGACCGGGTTGCTGTTGTAGACCACGATGGCCTTGATGGGCTTCTCGCGGTCGGAGAGCGCATCGCCGATGGTGCTCATGTTGATGGTGCGCGGCCGGCGGCCCGCAAGCAGGTCGGGCCGCTGCAGCGCAGCCCGGTCGGCCGGAAAGTGGCCCGAGCTGCTCAGCAGCAGCCCGCCCGCACGGTCGCGCCAGGCGCCCACGAGCGCGGGCAGGCACGCGATGGCGCGCGCCGCGTTGCCGCCGCCGTGCACGCGCTGCATGCCGTAGTTGAGGCGGATCGCGGCTGGCCTGGTGGTGCCGTATTCGCGCGCCAGCGCGACGATCTGCGCTTCGGGCACGCCGCACACGGCCGCCGCGCGCGATGGCGGCCATTGCAGCGCGCGCTCGCGCAGTTGTTCCCAGCCGAGCGTGTGGTGCGCGATGTAGTCGTGGTCGAGCCAGTCGTGCACGATGAGTTCGTGCATCAGGGCCAGGGCCAGCGCGGCGTCGGTACCGGGCAGCAGCGCGATGTGCTCGTCGCACTTGTCGGCGGTCTCGGTGCGGCGCGGATCGATGCACACCAGGCGTGCCCCGGCGCGCTTGGCGGCCTGGGCATGGCGCCAGAAATGCAGGTTGCTGGCAATGGAATTGCTGCCCCAGATCAGGATCAGCCTGGCCTCGGCAAAGAACTCGACCCGCATGCCGACCTTGGCGCCGAGCGTGTAGACCATTGCCTCGCCCCCCGCCATGGAGCAGATCGTGCGGTCGAGCAGCGAGGCACCGAGCTTGTGGAAAAAGCGCCGGTCCATCGATTCGCCCTGCACCAATCCCATCGTGCCTGCGTAACTGTAAGGCACAATTGTTTCTGGATCTGTCTGAAATGTGCGGAGTTGCGCGGCGATGGCGTCGAGTGCGCTGTCCCAGCTGACCGGTTCGAACTGGCCGCTGCCCTTGGGGCCGGTCCGTTTCATCGGCTGGACCAGACGCTCGGGATGGTCGTTGCGCTCGATGTAGCGCGACACCTTGGTGCAGAGAACGCCCGCCGTGTGCGAATGGGCCGGATTGCCCTGCAGCTTCACGGCCACGCCGTCCTGCACGGTGGTGACCAGGGCGCAGGTGTCCGGACAGTCGTGCGGACAGGCACCAAGCACCGTGGACGTGGTGGGGAGAACAGCAGCAGTGGGACCAGAGACCGGGGCATCGACCATCCGGCGAGTCTAAAGTTTTCCAGCTTGTGGCGCGGGGGCGCGCAGAAGAGGTTTTTCACCATGATGAATCGCAGACATTTTTCCGTGGCAGCCGGTGCGGCGGCGCTGGGCGTCACCCACTGGGCGCGGGCCCAGGGCGAAGGGCCGCTGGTGCTGGGCCAGTCGGCCGCCTTCACGGGGCCGGCCGCGCAGCTCGGCATCCAGTTCCACCAGGGCGCCAAGCTCTTCCTCGACCAGTACAACGCGCAGCCGGGACGGCGCAGCGTGGTGATCAAGAACCTCGACGACGGCTACGAGCCCGACCGCTGCGCGGCCAACACGCAGAAGCTGATCGAGGAAGACGTGTTCGCGCTCTTCGGCTACATCGGCACGCCCACGAGCATGGCGGCGCTGCCGCTGGCGGTGAAGGAGAAGGTGCCGTTCATCGCGCCGTTCACCGGCGCGATGTCGCTGCGCGAGCCCTTCCACCGCAACGTGTTCCACCTGCGCGCCTCATACAACGACGAGACCGCGCTGATCGTGAAGCAGCTCACGCACCTGGGCCTGAAGAAGATCGCGGTCTTCTACCAGAACGATGCCTACGGCAAGGCCGGGCTCGACGGCGTGACGCTGGCGCTGTCGCAGCAGCAGCTCCAGCCGGTGGCGCTCGCGACGGTGGAGCGCAACTCGGTGGACGTGGCGCAGGCGGTCAAGAGCATCACGGCCGCGCGCCCCGACGCGGTGGTGCAGGTGGGTGCGTACAAGGCCTGCGCCGCCTTCATCCGCGAAGCACGCAAGGCGGGCTACGGCGGCACCTTCTTCAATGTGTCGTTCGTGGGCACGCAGGCGCTGGCCGACGAACTCGGCAAGCAGGGCGCGGGCGTCATGGTGACGCAGGTTGTGCCGTCGCCCTACAACCCGGCGAACGCGATCACGCGCGAATTCAGCGAGGCGGTGAAGAAGGCCGGCGCAGGCGCGAGCGCCAACTTCTCGAGCCTGGAAGGCTATCTCGCGGCCAAGGTGCTGGTCGAAGGCCTGCGCCGCGCACCGGGCAAGCCCACGCGCGAGGGCCTGATTGCCGGGCTCGAAAGCATCGATCGCCAGCCATTCGGCGGTTTCGAGGTCTCGTTCTCGCCGCGCAACCACGTGGGCTCGAAGTTCGTCGAGCTTTCGATGATCACGGGCGACGGGCGCATCAGGACCTGAGGCCGCGCATCAGGGCGCCAGGCCGTCGACGGCCTGGAACATCGCCTGCCGTGCCTGGCTGATGACCTGCCCGCGCCAGGCGTCGGCGTCGGTATAGAAGGCCTCGCGCATGCGCGCGCGGATGCCGTCGGCCAGGTCGGCCGGCGCCGCCGGGTGCTTGTGCAGCCAGTGGTCGGCGCGCAGCGCACCTGTCACTTCGAGCATCGGCAGCGTGCCGTACTCGAGCGCGATGCCGGTGTACTCGGCCCGCGGGCATTCCTGGTACGCGGCATCCCACATCAGCCCGCGCAGCAGCGCCGAGCTGGAAGAACCGTCGTAGATCGAGGTGACCGGCGCCGCGGGCGTGCCCCACCAGGCGTTGGCGCGCGCATAGGCGGCCGGGTCGTCGCGGCAGGCAAAGATGCGCTCGCCGATGCCGTTCGGCCCGAGCCCCGTGTGCAGGTCGATCCATGCGAGCCGGCGTGCCCCGCCGGCATGCCGTTGCAGCACCGCACGCAGGGTCCGGTTGCTCCAGGTCGGCTCGGTGCCGCCGAAAAACAGGCCGTCGTCGAACTGGTACTGGCCGCTCGTGACCGCGGCCTGGTACGCCGTGGCGCCATGCGCCTCGATCCACTGGCCGATCGCGGCCTGGTTCTCGGGCGTCGGCGGCCAGGTGTCGGGGACGAGCAGCGGATGCAGGCTGGCGTAGGCCTCGTTGACGGGCAGCGGCTGCGAGAAGTCGACGAAATTGCGGTTGAGGTCGACGTTTTCGTGCGTTACGCGGCGGCCGTGCGAAAAGCCGTGCGGGTTGAGCGCATGGATGTAGAGCACCGCCACGCCCTGCGCGCGCGCCTTCTCGCGCCATTCGGTATCGTGCAGCGCAAACACCTGCACGCCGCTGCCGCAATGGCCCTCGACGCCGTGGCAGGCACTGGTCACGATGAGCAGGCGCTCGGCGCCGGGTTCGCCGTCGAGCGCCACGTCCATCGACAGCGCCTCGCCGTCGCGGCCCTTCTCGGGGTGTGCATGCGGCTCGACCACGAGGCCCGCGCTCACGCAGGCCTGCAGGAACTTCTGGCGCGCCTGGGCGTAGCGCGGCGAGAACGCCTCGCCGATGCCGATCAAGACGCCGCTCCCCCGGGCTTGGGCGCCAGGAACTGCTCGGCGATCTGCACCCAGCAGGTGGCGCCGAGCGGGATCAGGTCGTCGTTGAAGTCGTAGCTCGCGTTGTGCAGCGTGCACGGGCCCTCGCCGTGGTGCACGTCGCGGTGCGAACCGTCGCCGTTGCCGATGAAGGCATAAGCGCCGGGCTTGGCCTGCAGCATGAAGGCGAAGTCCTCCGAGGTCATCGCGGGCTCCTGCCGGAGCACGTTCTCGGCGCCGACGATGCCGCCCATCACGCGGCGCGCGAAATCGGCCTCGGCCTCGGTGTTGACCGTGGGCGGGTAGTAGCGCTCGAAGCGGAATTCGCAGGTGGCGTCGTGCGCGGCGCAGATGTGGTCGCAGACCTGCTTCATGCGCGCCTCGATCATGTCGAGCACTTCGAGCGAGAAGGTGCGCACCGTGCCCGAGAGCTCGCAGTTGTCGGGGATCACGTTGTTGGCCTCGCCGGCATGGATCGTGGTGACCGAGATCACGGCCGAGTCGGTCGGCTTCATCTTGCGCGTGAGGATGGTCTGGAAGGCCTGCACGATCTCGCAGGCGATCGGCACCGGGTCGATACCGGTCTGCGGCAGCGCCGCATGGCCGCCCTTGCCGATCACGTTGACGAAGAACTTGTTGCCCGAGGCCATGACCGGACCAGGGCTCACGGCGAACTGGCCCGCCTTCATGCCGGGCCAGTTGTGCATGCCGAACACCGCGTCCATCGGGAACCGGTCGAACAGCCCCTCCTTGATCATTTCGCGCGCGCCGCCGCCGCCCTCTTCCGCGGGCTGGAAGATCAGGTAGACGGTGCCGTCGAAGTTGCGGTGCTTCGCAAGGTGCTGCGCCGCGGCCAGCAGCATGGCCGTGTGGCCGTCGTGGCCGCAGGCGTGCATCTTGCCCTGGTGCTTGCTGGCATGCGCGAAGGTGTTGAGTTCGGTGACGGGCAGCGCGTCCATGTCGGCGCGCAGGCCCACGGCACGGTTGCTGGTGCCGTTCTTGACGATGCCCACCACGCCGGTGGTGCCCAGGCCGCGGTGGATGGGAATGCCCCATTCGGTGAGCTTGCCTGCCACCACGTCGGCGGTGCGGACTTCTTCGAAGCAGAGTTCGGGATGGGCATGGAGGTCGCGCCGGACGGCGGCGATGCCGGCCGCCTGCGTGACGAGCGAATCGATGAGTTTCATGGGCACAGTCTAGGCTTTGCGAGAACCTCCGCAAAGACCGTGCCCAGGCAAACCCTTAGCGGCCCATGCGCTTCAGGTAGTCCGCACGCGCCGCGAGCGCGGTGTCCGGAAAGTCGGTGAAGACACCGTCCACGCCGAGCCGGTAGTAGGCTGCGTATTCCTTGGCGCCGTCCTTGTCGTAGTCGGCCGCGAGCCGGCGCGACTCGTTGCGGAAGGTGAAGGGGTGCACGAACAGGCCCGCCTTGTGCGCATCGGCCACGAGCGACGTGGGCGAGACCGAGGTCGCGTCGGCGTCGTCGACCTTGCCATCGCGGTTCAGGTCCACCGGCTTGCCGTCGGGCCCGATGACACCTTTCAAGCTGACGATGTAGCGCTTCCACGGACCGATGCCGTCGGCATAGGTCTTGATCTCCGCCAGCCCGGCGGGCGTGACCATCACGTCGAAGTTGCGCCTGTCGCCGGCCTTGGTCCATTCGTAGGGGCGATCGAAGGGCACGGCGTAGGTCATGGCGCCGGTGGCCATGTCGATGCCGTCGCCGTCGATGAGCTGCACCAGCTTGGCGTTGAGTCCCCTGGCCCGCAGGATCTTCAGGCTGCCGGGCTCGAAGGACTGCACGAACACCGGCGCGGCCTTGCTGTTCCAGCCCGCGGCCGTGAGCGCGGCGACCACCTTGTCCTCCATCGCGAGCCCGAGGTCGCGGAAGTAGGTCGGGTTCTTGGTCTCGGGGTAGATCGCTATGGTGCGGCCGGTTTCCTTCGATTTGGCCTTGGCCAGGTCGATGATCTCCTGGAAGGTCGCGACCTTGAACTTGCCGTTGTACTGCTGCGGCCGCTCGGGATCGGTCGCGATGGCGCCGAGCATCTTGACCTCGGCCAGCGTGAAGTCGTTGCAGAACCAGCCGGTCTGGGTCTCGCCGTCGACCTTGATGGTCTTCTTGCGCGCAGCGAAGCGCGGATGCTTCGCCACGTCGGTGCTGGTCGCGAGGTTCGGGTCGTGGCGCGCGATCAGCACGCCGTCCTTCGTGGAGACCAGGTCCATCTCGATCACGTCGGCGCCCTGTTCGATGGCGCGCACATAGGCTTCGAGCGTCTGCTCCGGCAGGTAGCCCGAGGCGCCGCGGTGGGCGATCACCAGCGGCGGCTGGCCATCGAGTGTTGCAAGGCGGCCCGGGGGCGCCGTTGCGGCGCAGCCGGCGAGGCCCAGCACGGCCGCTGCGGCCCAGACGATCGGCAGGGAAATGCGCATGGTGTGTCCTCCATCGAGACCGTGAAAATCGAAGATGAGGCTACCCCGTCGTCATGAAAGCGCCGATACCCGGCAGCGCCCGGTGCCGACTTCCGGGAGAATGTGTTGCATGCAGCACACGCTTTCTCCCCAGAGCCTCCAGATGGCGCAAACCTTGGTTCGCATGAACACCATCAGCGCGAACAGCAACCTCCAGCTGATCGACCTTGCGCAGGCCCACCTCGCGGCACTCGGCGTCAAGAGCCGCATCACCTACAACGCCGAGCGCACCAAGGCCAACCTGTTCGCCACGCTGGGCGAAGGCAAGCCGGCGGGCGTGATCGTCTCGGGCCACACCGACACGGTGCCCTGGGACGGCCAGGCCTGGAGCGTCGACCCGCTTTCGGCCACGGTGCAGAACGAGCGCCTCTACGGCCGCGGCTCGGCCGACATGAAGAGCTTCATCGCCATCGCGCTGTCGAACGCGAAGCGCTTCCTCGAGAGCGATTCGCCGTTCGCGATGCACTTCGCCTTCACCTACGAGGAGGAGATCGGCTGCTTCGGCGTGAAGGAGCTCATCGCCGACATGCGCGATGCCGGCATCAAGCCGCTCGCCTGCATCGTCGGCGAGCCGACCAGCATGGTGCCGGCCATCGCGCACAAGGGCGTGTACCGCTACCGCTGCTGCGTGCGCGGCAAGGAGGCGCATTCCTCGCTCACGCCGAAGTCGGTCAACGCGATCGAGATGGCCGCGCGCGTGGTCGGCAAGGTGCGCGACATGGCCGAGGGCTTCGAGCGCAGCGAACCACGCTACGAAGGCTTCGACGTGCCTTTCAGCACCGCGAGCGTGGGCCAGTTCCATGGCGGCATCGCCGACAACGTGGTGCCGCGCGATGCCGAGTTCCGCTACGAATTCCGCGACCTGCCGACCGCCGACGCCAAGCGCATGCAGGAGGAAGTGATGGCTTATGCGGGCACGCTCGAGCCGGCGATGAAGAAGGTGGCGCCCGATGCCGGCTTCAGCTTCGACACCATCTGCGAGATCCCGAGCTTCCTGGGCAGCGCGAACGATCCGGTCACCCTGCTCGCCCAGCGCCTGGCGGGCGAGGACCGCACCACGCTGGTGGCCTTCGGCACCGAGGCGGGCCTGTTCAAGAACGCCGGCATTCCCACAGTGGTGTGCGGCCCCGGCAGCATCGAGCAGGCGCACCAGCCCGACGAGTTCGTGAGCCTCGAGCAGCTCGCGCGCTGCGAGCTGTTCATGGAGCGACTCGCCGCCACGCCGGCCATCGGCTGAAGGACGAAGAAGCCGTGGACGCGCGCGGCCCATGAAACGCATCGCCTTCGGCCTGCTGTGCGCCGCGGCCGCGCTCTATGCGCTGGCCAGTGCGATGCACGACGTGCATCCCGCCTGGGGCTACGTGGCCGCGTTCGCCGAGGCGGCCATGATCGGCGCGATCGCCGACTGGTTCGCGGTGGTGGCGCTGTTCCGGCATCCGCTCGGCCTGCCGATCCCGCACACCGCGATCATCCCGAGCAACAAGGACCGCATCGGCGCCAAGCTCGCGGGCTTCATCTGCGACAACTTCCTGAGCACCGCGCAGGTGCTCGCAAAGCTGCGCGAGTTCGATGCCGCGGCGCGCATCGCCGACTGGTTGGCGCGGCCCGCGAGCGGCGAGAAGCTCGGCGAATGGGGCATCGCCGCCGCGCGCTACGGGCTGGGCGCCTTCGACGATGAACGCGTGCGCGTCTTCATGGGCCGCGCTGCGGCCGCAGGCCTCGGCAAGGTCGACCTGTCGCGCCTCATGGGCCAGGCGCTCGATGCGCTCACGGCGGGCGGGCGCCACCAGGCGCTGCTCGACGACGTGCTGCAGCAGCTCGCGGGCGTGCTCGAGGGCGAGGAGGTGCAAGCGCACATCACCGAAGCGATCGCGCGCGAGATCCGCACGCTGCGCTACGTGGGCCTCGACCAGGTCGCGGCCAGGATGGCCACGCGCAAGATCGTGGCCGCGGTGGCGAACACCATCGCAGAGCTCGCG
The DNA here is from genome assembly GCF_057656815.1 of Variovorax sp. Soil_C_39. Lineage (NCBI taxonomy): Bacteria > Pseudomonadati > Pseudomonadota > Betaproteobacteria > Burkholderiales > Comamonadaceae > Variovorax > Variovorax sp. Soil_C_39. Next base: position 110,296 of record NZ_JBDGJQ010000006.1, on the reverse strand, counting down.
GCCGAGCCCGGCCATCCGATGCGCAAGCGCTTCGACAGCTTCATGGACGACTTCGTGGTGCGGCTCAAGCTCGACCCCGAGTTCCGCGCACGCGGCGAGCAGATCCGGGCCGAACTCATGGCCCACCCCGCGCTCGGCGAGTACCTGCACGGGCTCTGGAGCGAACTGCTGGCCTGGCTGCACGACGACCTGGGGCGCGGCGATTCCTCCATCGGCCGGCGCATCGCGGCGATGGCCGCCACGCTGGGCCAGCGGCTGCAGGCCGACGCCGCGATCCGCGGGTGGATCAACGAGCAGCTCGAAGCCGCCGCGCCGGCCGCGATCGAGCGCCACCGCGAAGACATCCGCCGCTACATCGAAGGGCGCGTCGCCGAGTGGAACGCCGCCGAGATGACGGTCGAGCTCGAGCGCCACATCGGCCGCGACCTGCAGTTCATCCGCATCAACGGCACCTTGGTGGGCGGGCTCGTGGGCTTGGTGATCCACGCCGTGACGCAGTTCCTGCGCGGCTGAACCCCGGGTAACCGAGAGCGGATGAAAGTCCGCATGTCCCGCGCGCGACGGCCGCATTGCCCCTGCCTCCTTCTAGACTCGTCCGCACACAGAAGAAGGAGAGAAGCAGCATGTTCTTCCGCCGCTTTGCAGCAGCCGCCGCCCTGACCGCCACGCTCGCCCTGCTGGGTGCCTGCAGCAGCGTCTTTCCGCCCTCGGCGCCGCAGCAACCGCCCACGCGGCCCGATGCCTGGGGGCCGCCCGAGGCCCTGGTGGCGCCCTCCGCGTTCGCAGGGGTGCACGGCCTGGCCATCGACACGAAAGGGCGCTTGCTCGCCGGCTCGGTGCTCGGCAACACGCTGTGGGAAGTCGACCGCCGCACCGGCGCCGCGCGCGTGCTCGTGCCGGCGCCCGAAGGCCAGGCCGACGACATCGCGGTGGGGCCGCGCGGCGAACTCGCATGGACCAACTACCTCATGGGCATGCTGCGCTACCGAGAGCACGACGACGCGCCGATGCGCGTGCTCGCCAAGGACCTGCCGGGCCTCAATTCGGTCGACTTCGACCGCCGCAGCAACAAGCTCTACGCCTCGCAGGTGTTCCTCGGCGACGCGCTGTGGGAGATCGACCGCGAGGGCAAGAAGCCGCCGCGGCTCATCAAGAAGGACATGGGCGGCTTCAACGGCTTCGAGGTCGGGCCCGACGGCATGCTCTACGGACCGTTGTGGTTCAAGGGCCAGGTGGTGAAGATCGACCCCGCCACCGGCAGCATGACCGTGATCGCCGACGGCTTCAAGATTCCGGCCGCGGCCAACCTTGACGGCAAGGGCAACCTCTGGGTGGTCGATGCGCGCAGTGGCGAACTGGTGCGCGTGGAGCTCGCCAGCGGCCGCAAGACGCTGACCCGGCAGCTGCGTCCGTCGCTCGACAACCTGGCCATTGCGCCCGACGGCACGATCTACGTGTCGAACATGGCCAACAACGAGATCCAGGCCTTCGACCCGGCAACGGGCGCGCTGCGCACGCTCACCAGCGGCAAGCTCGCCGCGCCCGCGGGCCTCAAGGTCGAGGGTCGCACGCTGTGGGTGGCCGACGTGTTCGGCTTCCGCCAGGTCGACGTGCACACCGGCGAGGTGCGCGACGTGTTCCGCATGCAGCGCGACCCCGAACTCGACTACCCGTTCTCGGTCGGGCTCTCGGGCCGGCTCTTTGCGCTCGCCTCGTGGTTCACCGGCACGGTGCAACTGGTCGACCGGCAGACGCTGCGCACCGTCGAGACGCTGCACGGCCTGAAGGCGCCGTTCGACGCGATGCCCATGGCCGACGGCAGCGTGATCTATGCCGAGATCGCGACCGGCAGCATCACGCGCGCCAGCGGGCCGGGCTTCGCACAGAAGCAAGTGCTCGCCAGCGGCCTTGGCGGCCCGGTGCAGATGGTCCTTGGCCAAGACGGCGCGCTCTATGTGACCGAGGCGGTCAGCAAGCTCACGCGCATTCCGCTCGACGCGAGCGCGCCGCTGCGCGCGATCGCCGAAGGCCTTGCGCTGCCCGAAGGCTTGGCGCAAACGCCCTGGGGCAGCTTCATCGTGGCCGAAAGCGCGGCGCGCCGCCTGGTGGAGATCGACCCCGCCACCGGCAGCCGCCGCACCGTGGCCGAAGACCTGCCGATCGGCCTCGCACCCGGGCCGGGCCTGCCGGCGCCCTACGTGGTGACCGGCGTGGCGGTCGGCCCAGACGGGACGGTCTATGTGTCGGCCGACCGGAACAACGCGATCTACCGGATCCGCCCCAGAGGCAAAGACCAGAAAATGTGAAAAATGCAAAATTCTGTTTACTTATCTACACAAAGGTTACAAACTCCGCGACGAACGTCTGGTTACGCCTCCTGAAAACGGTGTCGGGGGCGGGCGTTCTTCCATCCAGAAGGAGTCCCCATGCCACCCCTCGTCGTAGGCCAGATGCTGTCGCCCGAATACTCGTTGGGGCTGGTGGCGCTCTCGTTCCTGATCTCGTTCGCGGGATCGCTGGTGGCGCTGATCTGCGCGAAGCGCATGGTCGGCGCGGACGGCAACCCGAACCTGGCCGTCGTGGCCTGCGCGGCGGTGGCGCTCGGCGGCATCGGCATCTGGTCGATGCACTTCATCGGCATGCTGGCCTATCGGCTGCCGGTGGGCATCTCGTACAACGTGCCGCTGACCGCGGTGTCGCTGGTGGCGGCGATCCTGATCTCAGGCATCGCGCTGTACCTCGCGGGCGGTCGACGCAGGTTCAGCAAGCCCGGATGGCTGGCCGGCAGCCTGCTCGCGGGCGTGGGGGTCTGCGTGATGCACTACATGGGCATGTTCGCGATGAACATGCGCGCCTCGATGGACTTCGACCTCGGCATCGTGGCGCTGTCGGTGGCCATCGCCATTACCGCGGCCGGCGCCGCGCTGTGGCTGGCCTTCAACCTGCGGCGGCTGCTGCACCAGGTGGCGGCAGCCCTTGTGATGGCGCTGGCCGTCTGCACGATGCACTACGTGGGCATGAGCGCCGCGAGCATGATCTGCACCGCGGCCGCGCCGGTCGACGCGCTCGCCATCGGCGGCAGCTACATGGGCCTGTCTGTGTTCGGCACCGCCGGCGCCGTGCTGATCTTCATCTACTGGGTCGTGACCGGCACCAGCATGGACGCGCCCGCCGCGCCGCGCCGCGTGCGCACCAGCAGCTGACGCAACGGCCCGCGCGCGGGGCTACTCGCCCTGCCCGGTCGCCTTGGCGGCCGCCGCGCGCAGCTTGTCCTTCTTGCTCGGCCGCTTGCCCTTGATGCCGCCGGTGCCCGACGCATCGACGAGCGGCACGGCCGCTTCGGTCGGCTCGAAGCCCTCGATGCGCTCGCGCGGCAGGCTCAGACCCTGGCGTTTCTCGATGAGCCGGAAATGCGCCTCGGTCGACGCACTCACGAAGCTGATCGCAAGCCCGCTTTCCCCGGCACGGCCGGTGCGGCCGATGCGGTGGATGTAGTCGGTGGGCGAACGCGGCAGGTCGTAGTTGATCACCACCGGCAGCTGCGCAATGTCGAGGCCGCGTGCCGCGAGGTCGGTGGCGACCACCACGTCCCAGCGGCTCTGCTTGAATTGCGACAGGATGTCGCTGCGCGTGCCCTGCGCGATGTCGCCGTGGAATGGCACCGCATAGATGCCGTTCTTGTAGAGCTTCTCGGCCACGATCTGCGCCGCATGCTGCGTGGCGACGAAGACCAGCACGCGGTCCCATTCGTCCTTGTGCCGTTCGAGCAGGTGGCGCAGCAGTTGGGTGCGGCGGTTCGCGTCGACCTCGATCACGCGCTGCACGATCGCCGGCTCGGTGCCCGGCTCGCCCTGCACGTCGACGATCGCGGGCTCGTGCAGCATGCCGTCGGCCAACGCCTGGATGGCCGGCGGGAAGGTGGCCGAGAACAGCAGGTTCTGGCGGTTCGCCGGCAGCAGCGCGAGGATGCGGCCGAGCTCCTCGGCAAAGCCCAGGTCGAACAGGCGGTCGGCCTCGTCGAGCACGAGCATCGACACCCCATCGAGCCGCAGCGCGTTGTGGTCGGCCAGGTCGAGCAGCCGGCCCGGCGTGGCGACCACGATGTCGGCGCCGCCGCGCAGGCTCATCATCTGCGGATTGATCGACACCCCGCCGAAGGCGACGACGATCTTCAGCCGCACGCTCAGGTGCTGCGCGAGGCTGCGCATGCTCTCGCCGACCTGCGCCGCGAGTTCGCGCGTGGGCACGAGCACCAGCGCGCGCACGCGACGCGGCGCCCCGGCCGCTTCGCTGTGCAGACGCTGCAGCAGCGGCAGCGAAAATGCGGCGGTCTTGCCGGAACCGGTCTGCGCCGTGCCGCGCAGGTCGCGGCCCTGCAGAATCGCCGGGATGGCGGCCGCCTGGATCGCGGTCGGCGCGGCATAGCCGCTCTCCGTGGCTGCCTGCACGAGCGCGGGCACGAGGCCCAATGAATCGAATGGCATGTGAGCAGGCGGCAAGATGGAGAAACCCCGGAAATTGAAGACGAAGAGACGCACCGAATGGCAGCGATGAAGAACAACCCGGCGAGCGCGCTGGTGTATTCCACCGAATCGGGCGGCCGCATGTGCCCCGCGTGCGGCGCGCCGGTCGCGCAATGCCGCTGCAAGGAACTGATGAAGAAGGCGCAGACGCCCGCCACGGACGGCATTGTGCGGGTATCGCACGAGACCAAGGGCCGAAAGGGCAAGGGCGTGACGGTCGTCAAGGGTCTCGCGCTCGATGCGGCGGCGCTCGCAGCACTCGGCAAACAACTCAAGGCGGCCTGCGGTTCGGGCGGCACCGTGAAGGACGGAATCATCGAAATCCAGGGCGACCACCGGGACCTGGTGATCGCGTCGCTCGCGAAGCAGGGCCACACCGTCAAGCGCGCAGGCGGCTGAAATCCGGCGCCGTCACCAAGAAGAAGCATGAAACCCGAAGACCTGCAGCGCCTCGTGACGCTCCCCATGCCGTTCGGCAAACACAAGGGCACCGTGATTGCCGATTTGCCCGGAAATTACCTGACCTGGTTCGCGCGCGAGGGTTTTCCCGCAGGCGAGATCGGGCGGCTGCTGCATTTGATGCATGAAATAGACCACAACGGGCTCAAAGGGCTGCTCGAACCGTTGCGAAATCGCCCGTCCGGACGTGATGATTGGTAATAAGTGGGGGATGCAGCGTGCTTTTTCCGAATCGCCGCTGATAATCGGGCCTACGTGTCTGCGAGCTTGTCTCCCGTGCACGTAATTCGGTGATCGGTCAGTTTCGCGCCACAGCGCAATTTTGTTTGTTGTGATTCTGGGACTCCATCGCTTTGTTTTGTTGGTTTGAATCAGGAGTCCCTCCATGGGCAAGAAACTTTACGTAGGCAACCTCGCCTACTCCGTGCGTGACAGCGACCTGGAACAGGCTTTCGGCGAGTACGGCTCGATCGTCAGCGCCAAGGTCATGATGGAACGCGACACCGGCCGTTCGAAGGGCTTCGGCTTTGTCGAAATGGGCTCGGACGCCGAGGCCCTGTCGGCCATTGAAGCCATGAACGGCCATTCGTTCCAGGGCCGCGCCCTGACGGTGAACGAAGCACGTCCGATGGAAGCACGCCCCCCCCGCACCGGTGGTGGCGGCGGCTACGGCGGCGGCGGTGGTGGTGGTTACGGCGGTGGCGGTGGTGGCGGCGGCTACGGCGGCGGCGGCGGTGGCCGCAGCGGTGGTGGCGGCGGCTACGGCGGCGGCGGCGGTGGCCGCGGCGGCTACTAAGCCCTTGCACCTCCGAGAGTTCGCTCTCGAATGAAAAAAGCTCCTTCGGGAGCTTTTTTCGTTTCTGTCCGCCGTGTGCCCGGGCGAGGTCGGGCCGCTATTTCAGAAATGCGTCGTAGGCGGTCTTCAGGATCAACGCGCTCACGACGACGATGAATACGCCTCGCACGAAGCCGGCACCGTGCTTGAGCGCCACGCGCGTGCCAAGCAGGCTGCCGGCGACGTTGGCCACCGCCATCACCAGGCCGTAGTGCCACCAGACATGGCCCTTGGCGGCGAGCAGGAGCAGCGCCGCGGCATTCGTGAGCGTGTTGATGATCTTGGCCGAGGCCGAGGCGTTGAGAAAGTCGTAGCCCATCCAGCGCACGAACAGGAACACGAGGAAGCTACCTGCACCCGGGCCGAAGAAGCCGTCGTAGAGGCCGATCGAGAAGCCGATCGCGCAGGCCGCGAGCGTTTCGGCGCGCCCCGCGAAGCGCGGCACGTGGTGGCGGCCGAGGTCCTTGCGCGCCAGCGTGTAGAGCAGCACGCCGAGCAGCACAATGGGCAGCGCGCGGCGCAGGAAGTCGCCCGGGAATAGCGTCACGCCCCAGGCGCCGAGCATCGAGCCGACGAAGCCGAGCACCGCGGCGGGCCACAGCGCGGCCCAGCGCATCTGCACGCGCTGGCTGAACTGCGCCGCCGCGGCCGCGGTGCCCCAGATCGACGCGCTCTTGTTGGTGCCGAGCAGGGTGGCCGGCGGCGCGCCCGGAAAGACGGCGAACAGGGCCGGCACGAGGATCAGCCCGCCGCCGCCAACGATCGCATCGACAAAGCCCGCGAACAGCGAGGAGAGCGTGACCACCAGCATTTCCATGCCGGGATTGTCGCATCGCTTGCTACAAAAACAGGAGCTAGAACCAGCGCTGCGTGCAGAGCAGATGGCCTTGCACCGCCGGCTGCGGACATAAAAAAGGCGCCGACCAGCGGCGCCTTTCAAGTTCAGCAGGGCCTCTCGAGCGGAAGCCTTCAGATTCTTCTTTTGACCGGAATTTGTCTCCTCGGACCCTCGGCAGCACGAGCTTGGCCCGTTGCGAGTGGGCAGACTGTAGGCGGTGCACCGGCGCAGTGCATCGGGAATTACCCGCTTTCGGCCTGTGCGCCCTCTGGGGTCGGCCTCGATCTTGCTGAAGCATTGCGAGCACCCCGACGGAGACGCCATGCCATCCATGTCCGAAAGCGAACGCATTGCCCTGGCCGCGCGCCTGCACGTGGCGCTCAGGCGAAAGCACGGGCGGGTGACCGATACCGAATGGATGGCGACCAATGCGGAGTACGCGGCCGAGATCGTGCGCATGACACGCGCCCACGCGATCGAGACCAACGACGAGGAACTCGGGCAGCTCGCGGGGCGGCTCGAGTTGGCGATGGAGCCGCTGGCGCGCGCCGCCCGCCTGGCGGCACGGCGACCCGGCGTTTAGTCGCCCTTCAGCGTGCGGCCAGCGCCGCCTCGCGAAGGCCCTGCAGCGTGCCCGTGGGCGTGATCGCCTCGGGGTCGAGCAGGCAATGCAAGATCGCAGGCTTGCCGCTCGCGCGCGCACGGGCCAGCGCGGGCGCGAATTCCGCCGTGTGCGTCACGCGTTCGCCGTGGCCGCCGAACACCTCGGCATAGCCGCGGAAGTCGGGGTTCCTGAGCTGTGTGGCACTGACGCGGCCGGGGTAGTGCTTTTCCTGGTGCATGCGGATAGTGCCGTACATCGCGTTGTCGAGCAGCACCACGAGGATCGGCAGCCCGTACTGCACGGCGGTGGCGAACTCCTGGCCGTGCATCATGAAGTCGCCGTCGCCCGCGAACACCACGACCTCGCGCTGCGGCCACAGGCGCTTGGCGCCGACGCCGGCCGGCAGGCCGTAGCCCATCGAACCGCTGGTCGGCGCCAGCTGGCTCGCGAAGGCGCGGAACGGCCAGAAGCGGTGCACCCAGGTGGCGAAGTTGCCCGCGCCGTTGCAGAAGATGGTGTCGGGCGGCAGCACTTCGCGCAGGTGCTGCATCACCTCGCCCATCTGCAGCCTGCCGGGAATTCGGATCGGCGCCGGATCGCTCCAGCGCAGGAACTCCTCACGCGCGGCTTTCGTGCGCGCCTGCCAGGCGGGCTCGGCGGCCGGACGCAGCGCGGCCACGGCTTCGGCAAAGGCCTGCGGCGTCGCATGGATGCCGAGCGCCGGCCGGTAGAGCTTGCCGAGTTCATCGGCATCGGCATGCACGTGCACCAGCGCCTGCGCGGGCTGCGGAATCGCAAGCAGTTCGTAGCCCTGCGACGGCACCTCGGACAGACGCCCGCCGATGAGCAGCACCAGATCGGCATCGCGGATGCGCTCGAGCATGCGTGGGTTGGCGCCGAGCCCCAGGTCGCCCGCATAGTTCGGGTGATCGGCCGACAGCAGCATCTGGCGGCGGAACGAGCAGTAAACGGGCAGCGAGAACGCGGCCGCGAAATCCGCGAACTGCAGCGCCGCCTTCTCCGACCAGCGGCTGCCGCCGAGGATGACGACCGGACGCTCGGCCCGAGCGAGGCGCTGCTGCAGCTCGGCGAGCTGTGCCGCGCCGGGATGCGTTTCTGTCACGGCATACGGAAGCGCGTCGGCCACGCTCGCGGCCTGCGTCAGCATGTCTTCGGGCAGCGCGATCACCACCGGGCCGGGCCGGCCGGAGGTGGCCACGTGGAAGGCGCGCGAGACCAGCTCGGGCACGCGCGCGGGGTCGTCGATCTGCACCACCCACTTGGCCATGGTGCCGAAGACGGCCGCGTAGTCGAGCTCCTGGAAGGCCTCGCGGCCGAGCGCATTGCGCGCCACCTGGCCGACGAACAGCAGCAGCGGCGTCGAGTCCTGGTGCGCGATGTGCACGCCGGCCGAGGCATTGGTGGCGCCCGGCCCGCGGGTGACGAAGCACACGCCGGGCCGGCCGGTCAGCTTGCCTTGCGCCTCGGCCATCATCGCAGCGCCGCCCTCCTGGCGGCACACGGTGACGTCGATTGCGCCGTCGTGCAGCGCATCGAGCACCGCGAGAAAACTTTCGCCGGGTACGCAGAAGAGCTGCCGGACGCCATGGATGAAGAGTTGGTCGACCAGGATCTGGCCGCCGGTTCGGGGAGAGTTCATGCGGGGCACTATCAGCCAATCGCGTGCGCTTGCCTAGCGACAAAAACGAAGGACCTGGTGCGTTGGCGGAAGGAACCCGGCGCCCGCTGTGCGCACGATGCGCTGGGCGCCTACGCGCCGCAGGCCCCTGTGCGCCGAAGATCCGGGCGCCGATCCACCGCACGCCGCACCCGGCGCACACCCGCATGAAACTGGTCCACTCCCTCTACGCCGCGATCCATGCGCTGATGTCGCTGGCCTTCGCCCTCGCATCGATCGTGCTCGTCGTGATCGCGGTGCGGGCCGGCTGGAGCGCCGTTCTCAACGGCCTCGACCTGGCCGCAGCGGAAGCGATCATCGAGGCGGTGGGCCTGCTCGCGGCCGGCGTGGTGGCGCTGCAGATCTCGCAGACCGTGCTCGAGGAGGAAGTGGTGCGCGACGCCCACATCAGCGCGCCGACGCGCGTGCGCAGGTTCCTCTCGCGCTTCATGGTGGTGATCGTGGTCGCGGTGTCGGTCGAAGCGCTGGTCGCGATCTTCAAGGCGCGCGAGGCACCCGAGCTGATGCTCCATGCGGCGCTCATGCTCGGTGCCGTGGGCCTGCTGATGGCCGGCTGGGGCGTCTTCATCCGTATGAACCGCTATGCGGAGGAGCTCGAGCCCGAGGCCATGGCCGAAGCCAAGCGCGAAGACAGCAAGCTCAAGTGAACCGTCCGGGCGCGCCTCTTTTCAGACGCCCCGAAGAACCCAGTCTGCCGCCTTCTCGGCCATCATCAGCGTCGGGCTGTTGGTGTTGCCGCTGGTGATGGTGGGCATGGCGCCCGCATCGACCACGCGCAGGCCCTGCACGCCACGCACGCGCAGGTGCGAATCGAGCACGGCCATCGGATCGTCGTCGGCGCCCATCTTGGTGGTGCCGACCGGATGGAAGATGGTGGTGGCGATATCGCCGGCCAGGCGCGCGAGGTCGTCGTCGCTCTGGTACTGCACGCCCGGCTTCCACTCCTCGGGCTTGTACTTCGCGAGCGCCGGCTGCGACGCGATGCGGCGCGTCACGCGCAGCGAATCGGCCGCCACCTTGCGGTCCGCGTCGGTGCTCAGGTAGTTGGGCGCGATGGCCGGCGCGTCCTCGAAGCGCGCACTGCGGATACGCACCGTGCCGCGGCTCGTCGGGTTGAGGTTGCACACGCTCGCGGTAAAGGCGGGAAAGCTGTGCAGCGGCTCGCCGAAGGCATCGAGCGAGAGCGGCTGCACGTGGTATTCGATATTGGGCCACGCGTGCTCGGGCGAGCTGCGCGTGAAGGCGCCGAGCTGCGACGGCGCCATGCTCATCGGGCCGCTGCGCTTCATCAGGTACTGGAGACCGATCTTTGCCTTGCCGAGCATCGAGGAGGCCAGCACGTTGAGCGTGGGCGCGCCGTCGATCTTGTAGACCGCGCGGATCTGCAGGTGGTCCTGCAGGTTGGCGCCGACGCCCGGTGCATCGACCGCCACCTCGATGCCATGCCGGCGCAGCAGATCGGCCGGGCCGATGCCCGAAAGCTGCAGCAGTTGCGGCGAGCCGATGGCGCCGCCGCAGAGGATCACCTCGCGCGTGGCGCGGGCCGTCACCATCTCATGGCCGTCCCACACCTGCACGCCGGTGCAGCGGCGGCTGCCGTCGGGCTGGGTCTCGAGCACCAGCCGCGTGGCGTGCGCATTGACCCACATCTCGAAATTGGGCCGGCCGTAGCACACCGGCCGCAGGAAGGCCTTGGCGGTGTTCCAGCGCCAGCCGTTCTTCTGGTTGACCTGGAAATAGCCCACGCCCTCGTTGCTGCCGCGGTTGAAGTCGGTGCTGTGGGGAACGCCGGCCTGCACCGCGGCCTCGGCGAAGGCATCGAGGATGTCCCAGCGCAGCCGCTGCTTCTCGACCCGCCATTCGCCGCCGGCGCCATGCAGTTCGTCGGCGCCGAGGTAATGGTCCTCGTGTTTCTTGAAGTCGGGCAGCACGTTGTCCCAGCGCCAGGCGTCGTCGCCGGTGAGCCGCGCCCATTGGTCGTAGTCGCGCGACTGGCCGCGCATGTAGATCATGCCGTTGATGCTGGAGCAGCCGCCCAGCGTCTTGCCGCGCGGATAGCGCAGCGTGCGCCCGTTGAGCCCGGCGTCGGGCTCGGTGCTGTAGAGCCAGTCGGTGCGCGGATTTCCGATGCAGTAGAGATAGCCGACCGGGATGTGAATCCAGTGGTAGTCGTCCTTGCGGCCGGCCTCGACGAGCAGCGTGCGCTGCTGCTTCTTGCGCGTGAGCCGGTTGCACATCAGCGCACCGGCCGTGCCGCCACCGATGACGATGTAGTCGAAAGTGTTGTCGTCTTCGCTCATGGCACCTGCTTCTTGTCTCTGTGGATATTTTTGCTGCTCATGGACCATGCCGATCCCGCGGACGGCAGTTTCACCCATTCCCTCGGCCGATTGCCAATGATTTCGGCGCCAGTGGTTTATAAGTCGCACTTATATGACCGCCGCCGCCCCGGACCTCCATCTCCTCCGCGCCTTCGTGCTGGCGGCGCGCGAAGGCAATGTCTCGCGTGCCGCCGAGCAGCTGCACCTCACGCAGCCGGCGGTGAGCCTGCAGCTCAAGCGGCTGGCCGAGGACACCGGACTGCAGCTCTTCACCCGGACGCCGCACGGCCTGGCGCTCACGGCGGACGGCGCCGCGCTGCTGCCGCAGGCCGAGCGCGTGCTCGCTGCAGTGGCCGACCTGCAGCAGGCGGCGCGCAACCTGCAGGGCAGCGTGCGCGGGGCGCTGCGCATCGGCACCATCCTCGACCCCGAATTCACCCGGCTCGGCATGTTCCTGCGCGAGCTCGTCGAGTCGGCTCCGCAGATCGAGACCGAGCTGCGCCACGGCATGAGCGGCACGGTGCTGGCCCAGGTGCTGCGCGGCGAGCTGGACGTGGGCTTCCACCTCGACACCTTCGACGGCGAGCCCACCGACGGGCCCAGCGACGCACCCGCCGCCGCCGCGCCGCTCGCCGCACGCACGCTCACGCGCTTCACCTACCGCGTGGTCGCGCCCGCCGGCTGGGGCCCGCAGGTGCTGGGCCGCGACTGGAAAGCCCTGGCCGCGCTGCCGTGGCTCGGCACGCCGCCCGAATCGGCGCACCACCGCCTGCTGCAGCGCGTGTTCGGCCCACTCGGGCTCGCGCCGCGGCGCGTGGCGCTCGTGGACCAGGAGGCGTCGATGCTCGACCTGCTGAAATCGGGCGTGGGCCTGAGCCTTCTGCGCGACTCGATCGCCATTCGCGAGAGCCAGTCGCATGGGCTGGTGATGGCCGACCGCGTGCAGCTCGACTGTGCGCTGCGCTTCGTCTCGCTCGCGGCGCGGCGCAACGAGCCGGTCATCGCCAGCGCCTGGAACGCACTGTCGCGCGCCTGGGGGTGACGCCGGGGCCCGGCAGGCGGCCGCGGAAACGGCGTGAACCCCTACGCCAAGCGCCGGCAGAGCGTCACCGGAACACCGATTCACCCGGTTACGATGCGGCCTCCGACCGCCGCTTTCTTCTTACTCCGCCCTGCACCGCCCCGCCATGCCCATCGCAACTTCGCCTGCCGACGCATCCGCCGCCGACAGCGGATTGCCGCGCATCGAAGCGCGCGAGCAGGAGGGCCGGCGCTGGATGGTGGCGACTGGCCGCTGGACCACGCTCGCGATGTCGTCGCGCCCTGCCTGGCAGGCGCTCGCAAGCGACCTCGCCGCGGCGCCGCCCGGCGACGACCGCGCCTGGGACCTGCGTCCGATCGATCAGCTCGACCACATTGGCGCACAGCTGCTCTGGGACCACTGGCGCCACGACTGGCCGGCAACGCTCGAAATGTTGCCGCAGCACAAGGCGGTGCTCGACCAGGTGGCGCGATACACCGTCGGCACGCCCGAGGAACCGTCGCCGACGCTGGCCGAGCGGCTGCGGCATTTCTCGCACACCGGCCCGCGCGCGCTGCAGGCGACGCGCGACTACGTGGGCCTTGTCGGCCAGCTCGCGATCGACGTCGGCACGCTGCTGCGTGCGCCGCACCGCGGGCCGTGGCGCGACTTCTCGGGCCACCTCTACCAGTTCGGCGCCACCGCCCTGCACATCACGGCGCTCGTGGGGCTTTTGATCGGCGTGGTGCTGGCCTACCTGATCTCGCAGCAGCTGCGCCAGTACGGTGCCGAGGCGTTCGTGGTCAACATCCTCGGCCTGTCGCTGGTCCGCGAACTCGGTCCGGTGCTCGCCGCGGTGCTGATCGCGGGCCGTTCGGGCTCGGCGATAACGGCGCAGATCGGCGTGATGCGCGTGACCGAGGAACTCGACGCGATGCGCGTGATGGGCATTCCGCACGGCTTCCGGCTGGTGATGCCGCGCGTGCTGGCGCTGGCGATCGCGATGCCGCTGATCAGCCTCTGGACCTCGATGGCGGCGCTCGCGGGCGGCATGCTCGCGGCCGACGCGGCGCTCGACATCTCGCCGGCCTACTTTCTTTCGGCACTGCCGCGCGCGGTGCCGATCACCAACCTCTGGATCGCGCTCGCGAAGTCGGCGGTGTTCGGCGTGCTGATCGCGCTGATCGGCTGCTACTTCGGCATGAAGGTCAAGCCCAACACCGAAAGCCTGGGGCGCGGCACGACCTCGTCGGTCGTGACCTCGATCACCGCGGTGATCCTGGTCGATGCGCTGTTCGCGGTGCTGTTCAAGGGCGTGGGGTTCAGGGCATGAGCGACGAAGCAGCAGTCGTCGACATCCGCAAGCTCTGGACGGTGTTCAAGAACGCCGACGGCGAGCAGGTGGTGCATCGCGACCTCGAATTGCGCATCGAGCGCGGCGAGGTGCTGTCGCTGGTCGGTGGCTCGGGCACCGGCAAGACGGTGCTGCTGCGGCAGATCCTCGGCCTCGAGAAGCCCACGAAGGGCACGGTCGAGGTGCTGGGGCGGGCGCCCGGCGAGCTCAGCGCCAAGGGCGCGGCGAACGTCGGCATGCTGTTCCAGCACGGCGCGCTGTTCTCGGCCTTCAGCGTGCTCGAGAACATCGCGTTTCCGCTGCGCGAGCTCAAGCTGCTGCCCGACGAGCTGATCCGCAACGCGGCGCTGGTCAAGCTGCAGATGGTGGGCCTCGAGCCGCAGCACGCCAACAAGAGCCCGGCCGACCTGTCGGGCGGCATGATCAAGCGCGTGGCGCTGGCGCGCGCGCTCATCATGGACCCGCCGCTGCTGCTGCTCGACGAGCCCACGGCAGGCCTCGACCCCGAGGCCTCCGACAGCTTCTGCGACCTGCTGCGCGGCCTGCACCGCGAGCTCGGCCTCACGGTGGTGATGGTCACGCACGACCTCGACACGCTGTTCGACCTGAGCACCCGCATCGCGGTGCTGGCCGACCAGAAAGTCATCGTGAGCGGCGCCGCGCGCGAGGTGATCGCGTACCCGCATCCGTTCATCCACGAATATTTCCTGGGCGGGCGCGGCCAGCGCGCGCTGGAGGCCCTGCATGACAAACCCGCCGATGCCCCGCCTGCCGCGGCCGGCGCGGGCCACTGAAAGGTAGCCACACCATGGAAAACAAATCCCATGCCCTCGCCGCCGGCGCCTTCGTGCTCGGCCTGATCGCCGTGCTCATCGGGCTGGTGGTCTGGTTCACGCGCGACAACACGGTGCGCAACATCTACGAACTCTCCACGCGCGACGCGGTCAGCGGACTGCAGCCGCAAGCCATGGTGCGCTACCGCGGCATCGCGGTCGGCAAGGTGACCTCGATCGACTTCGATCCCAAGATGCGCGGCAACGTGCGCGTGCGCATCACGGTCGACCAGCGCGTGCCGCTCACCACCTCGAGCTTCGCGACGCTGAGCTACCAGGGCGTGACGGGCCTCGCCTTCATCGCACTCGACGACAAGGGCGAATCGAACGTGGTGCTGACGCCGAACAACGACGACCCGCCGCGCATTCCGCTCAAGCCCTCGATGCTGGCGCAGCTGCAGGACCGCGGCGAGGCCATCATCAACCAGGTCGACGAGGCCACGAAGCGCGCCAACGCGCTGCTCGGCGACGGCAACCAGAAGCGCGTGGCCGAAGCGCTCGAGAACATCGCGGCCGCCTCGGCCAGCGCCAATACGCTGCTCAAGCAGCTCGACAACACGGTGAAGACCGGCCTGAACCCCACGCTCGCAGCGCTGCCCGAGACCATGGGTTCGGTGAAGAAGGCGGCCGGCGACGTCTCGCGCGTGGCCAACAACTTCAACACCACCGTCAACCGGCTGAATGCACCGGACGGGCCCATCGATCGCCTGGGCGACGGCACCAAGTCGCTCGCGCAGGCGGTCGACTCGTTCAATTCCGCCACGCTGCCGCGCGTGAACCGCGTCGCCGACGACACCTCGCGTGCGGTGCGCCGGCTCGGCCGCGCGGCCGACGGCATCAACGACAACCCGCAATCGCTGCTGTTCGGCAATGGCGGCGCCGCCGCGGGGCCCGGCGAGCCGGGCTTCACGGCACCGCCCGCCGCATGGCCGGACCGCCCCTGAGGCCGAGGATTGAAGATGACCCTGACGAACCACGCCATTCGCCGCCCCTTCCGCCTCGCCCCGGCCGCCGGGCTCGGGCTCTTGCTCGGAGCGCTGCTGCTCGCCGGCTGCGGGGCCCTGCCCGACAAGCCCGCGCGCGCCACGCTCTACGACTTCGGGCCCGGCCCCGCTGGCGCGGCGGCCGCTGCGGCGGCACCGGCCGGGGCGCTGCCGACGCTCGCACTGGCCGAGATCGAGAGCAACAGCCGCCTCGACGGCACGCAGATCCTCTACCGGCTCGGCTATGCCGATGCCAACGAGCTGCGCCCTTACGGCCAGTCGCGCTGGAGCCTGCCGCCGGCCCAGTTGCTGCGCCAGCGGCTGCGCGACGCGCTGGCCGAACGGCGCACCGTGCTCGGCCCCGAGGAAAGCGCGACCATCGCGCGTACCGAAGGCCGGGTGCCCGACACCCTGCGCGTGTCGGTCGACGAATTCAGCCACTACTTCGATTCGGCCAGCAGCAGCGCCGGCCTGGTGCGCCTGCGCGCCACGCTGATCCGCGGCACCGCGGGCGGCGACCGGGTGCTGGGCCAGCGCAGCTTCACCGTGCGCCGCCCAGCGCCGAGCGCCAACGCGCCAGGCGGCGTCAAGGCGCTGGCCGCCGCCACCGACGCGGCGGTCGCCGAGATCGTGCAATGGGTCGACCAGATCCCGCGGCAGTAAGCTCGAACCATCCACCACAACCATCACAACGAGGAGACCTCCGCATGAATCCCACACGCATCATCGGCATCCTGCTCATCGTCGCGGGCTTCGCAGGCCTCGCGCTCGGCGGCTTCAGCTTCACCAAGGAAACGCACCAGGCCAAGCTCGGCCCGCTGGAGCTGTCGGTGAAGGAGCAACAGCAGGTCAACTTTCCGGCCTGGGCCAGCGTGGCGGCGATCGTGGTGGGCGGGGCCCTGGTGCTGCTGGGCGGCAAGAAGGGCTGAGCGCCCTCAGGCTCGGCTCAGGCCAGGCTTCCCGGTCCGCCGAGCCCCGCCAGCAGCCGCGGCAACAGGTCTTCGGACGCGCCGCGCAGCACCACCGCTGCGGCCGCATCGAGCTGCGGCAGCGGCTCCATGTTGAGCGTGATCAGCCGGGCGCCGTGGGCCAGCGCCATCTCCGGCAGTTCCGCGGCCGGGTAGACGACCGCCGTGCTGCCGACCACCATGAACGCGTCCGACTCCTGCGCCGCGGCCTGGGCGTCGAGCAGCACGCCGGGGTTGAGCGCCTCGCCGAACATCACCACATCGGGCCGCGCGCGCGAGGCGCAGCGCAGGCAGCGCTGGAACGGCCACGGCCCCTGGCGGTTGCCGCAATGGTCGCAGCGCCAGCGGCGCAATGAGCCGTGCAGTTCGAGCACCTCCAGTCCGCCTGCGATCGACAGCAGGCCGTCGACGTTCTGCGTGATGAGGCGCGTGGCCGGGCGCAGCCGCTGCAGCTGCGCGAGCGCCTGGTGGCCGGCGTTCGGCTCGGCGGCCTCGACGGCCGCGAGCCGCTGGGCCCAGAACCGGCTGAAGCCCTTGGGGTCGCGCTGCAGGTCCTCGGCATGCGAGAACTGCAGCGCGTTGCGGTTCATCCAGAGCCCGTCGGCGTCGCGGTAGGTCGGAATGCCCGATGCGCGCGACAGGCCCGCGCCCGAAAACACCACGATGCGGCGTGCGGCGCCCAGCAGCGCGATGGCGGATTCGACGGCCGCGGCAGATGGCGAAGCGGGAGAAGAAAAAGAAGAATCGTTGCCCAGACTCATGGCGCTCGCGGAATCAGTCTCAGTCGGTGCCCTTTGCGACCGAGCTTGCGCCGAGCCGCTCGGACACCGTGCCCGCGCAGGCCTTGAGCGCGCGTGCGATTTCTCCGTCCCAGGCGGTGTCGAAGATGGCGGCGGGGCCGATGGCCGTGACCGACAGCACGATCGCGCCCGTGTGGTCGAACACTGGCGCGGCCATGGCGCTGACGCCCTCGATCACCTCGCCCTCCGAGCGGCTGATGCCGAAAGCGCGCACTTCCTCGAGCTGCCGCTCGAATTCGCCCCATGAGGGCAGCGGGCGCTCGGGCGGCATGCCGGGCGTGCGCTGCTTCTGGCGCCCGCGCTCGGCGTCGAGCAGCTGCCGCACGGTGGCGGCCTCGAGGTAGGCGGCAAAGATGCGGCCCGAGGCCGTGTTGGTGAGCGAGAACACGGTGCCGTGCCGCATGTTCACATGCACCGGCGACGGCGACTCGGCCGTGCGCACGATGGTCGCGCCACGCGCGCCCCAGACCGCGAGCGCCACCGTGTGGCCGATGCGCCGCGCCACTTCGGCGATCAGCGACGTGGCGATGTGCACCGGGTCGGCCTGCTGCAGACTGATGAGCCCCAGTTGCAAGGCCAGCGGACCGAGCAGATAGTGGCCGCTGGCGCGGTCCTGCTCGATCAGCCCCAAACGCCCGAAGCTCACCATGTACGGGTGCGCCTTGGCGGGCGTCATGTCGGCTTCGCGGGCCAGGTCCTTCAGGGCCATCGGCCGGCCGTGGTGCACCAGTGCGCGCAGCAGCTGGCCGCCCACTTCGATGCTCTGGATGCCGCGCTGCGCCGCGCGGTCGGTGTCGTTGGCCGCCGTGGCGCTGGGCGTCGGATGTTCGTTCATGAAGAAGGGATTAGACATGAACCGGTTCAGCGCCTACACTTCGCAAATTCGTTATCCGCAAATTCATTTGCTTTAGACGAATTCAACATTCACATTCGATGGAGACCACGATGAGCCAAGCCAAGAAGTTCGCCAGCCAGGCCGACATGGAGGAGAAGAAGGTCACCTTCAGCCAGATCTCCGAGCACGCCTGGGCCTACACCGCCGAAGGCGACCCCAACACCGGCATCGTGATCGGCGACGACTGCGTGCTGGTGGCCGACACCCAGGCCACGCCCGCGATGGCCGCCGACGTGGTGCGGCGCATCCGCGAAGTGACCGACAAGCCGATCAAGTACGTGGTGCTCACGCACTACCACGCGGTGCGCGTGCTGGGCGCCGCCGGCTACGGCGCCGAGCACATCCTCGCGAGCCAGGACACGCGCGACCTGATCGTCGAGCGCGGCGAGGCCGACAAGGCCAGCGAGATCGGCCGCTTCCCGCGCCTGTTCCAGAACGTCGAGACCGTGCCGCCGGGGCTGACCTGGCCCACCATGACCTTCACCGGCAAGATGACGCTGTGGCTCGGCAAGCTCGAAGTGCAGCTGCTGCAGTTGGGCCGCGGCCACACCAAGGGCGACACGGTCGTCTGGCTGCCCCAGGAGCGCGCGCTGCTGTCGGGCGACCTGGTGGAGTTCGGCGCCACGCCCTATGCGGGCGACGCGTACTTCAAGGACTGGCCGCAGACGCTCGACAACCTCGCCGCGCTGAAGCCCGCGGCGCTGGTGCCGGGCCGCGGCGCGGCGCTCACCACGCCCGAGCAGGTGGCCGAGGGCCTGCAGGGCACGCGCAATTTCATCTCCGACGTGTACGCGAGCGTGCAGGAAGGCGTAAAGGCCGGACGCGACCTGAACGCGGTCTACAAGGAGACCTACGCGAAGCTCCAGCCCAAGTACAGCCAGTGGGTGATCTTCGACCACTGCATGCCCTTCGACGTGAGCCGCGCCTACGACGAGGCCTCGGGCCACGCCGACCCGCGCGTGTGGACGGCCGAGCGCGACATCGAGATGTGGAAGACGCTCGAGGGCTGAGCTTGCCCCTCCCCGGAGGGGAAGGAGAAGAAAACGGAGACAAGAATCGTGATCGACTACCAGAGCCTGCGCTTCGACTACCGGCGCCACGCCGATCAGGACACTGCCGCGCCCGCCCGTCACCCCGTGGTGATCGTCGGCGCCGGGCCGGTCGGCCTCACGCTCGCCATCGACCTGGCCTTGCGCGAGGTGCCGGTGGTGCTGCTCGACAACGACAACACGCTCTCGACCGGCTCGCGCGCGATCTGCTTCGCCAAGCGAACGCTCGAGGTGTTCGATCGCCTGGGCTGCGGCGACCGCATGGTGGACAAGGGCGTGTCGTGGAACATCGGCAAGGTCTATTTCCGCGACCAGCAGGTCTACCGCTTCGACCTGCTGCCCGAGCCCGGCCATGAGCGCCCGGCCTTCATCAACCTGCAGCAGTACTACGTCGAGGGCTACCTGGCCGAACGCGCGGCGGCGCTGCCGCTGATCGACATCCGCTGGAACAACAAGGTCACGGGCATCGCGCGGCAGGACGATGGCGCGCTGCTCACCGTGGAAACGCCCGAGGGCGACTACCGCTTGGCAGCCGGCTACGTGGCGGCCTGCGACGGCTCGCGCTCGAACCTGCGCCAGCTCCTCGGGCAGGAACCCAAGGGCCGCACCTTCCGCGACCGCTTCCTGATCGCCGACGTGGTGATGGACGCACAGCTGCCGACCGAGCGCCGCTTCTGGTTCGACCCGCCCTTCCATCCGGGCCAGAGCGTGCTGCTGCACAAGCAGGCCGACGGCATGTGGCGCGTGGACTTCCAGCTCGGCTGGGAAGCCGACCCGGTGGAAGAACGCAAGACCGAGCGCATCGTGCCGCGCGTGCGCGCGCTGCTCGACAGCATCGGCCATGCGGGGGTGCAGTTCGAGATCGGCTGGGCCAGCGTCTACACCTTCGCCTGCCAGCGCATGGAGAGCTTCCGCCAGGGCCGCGTGCTGTTCGCGGGCGATTCGGCGCACGGCGTGTCGCCGTTCGGCGCACGCGGCGCGAACTCGGGCGTGCAGGATGCCGACAACCTCGCATGGAAGCTCGCGGCGGTGCTCAAGGGCGAGGCGCCCGACGCGCTGCTCGACACCTATGCGCGCGAGCGCGAGTACGCGGCCGACGAGAACATCCGCCATTCCACGCGCGCCACCGACTTCATCACGCCCAAGAGCGAGGTCAGCCGCCTGTTCCGCGATGCGGTGCTCGAGCTGACGAAGCGGCACGCCTTCGCGCGCACGCTGGTCAACAGCGGCCGGCTCTCGGTGCCGGCGGTGCTGCACGGCTCGCCGCTCCACACGCCCGATGCCGAGCCTTTCGCGGGGCCGATGGTGCCTGGCGCCGCGGCGGCCGATGCGCCGATCGTGCGTGCCGACGGCAGCACGGGCTGGCTGCTGCGCGAGGTCTGCCGCACGCACGGCTTCACCGCGATGGTGTTCGGCGATGCCCGCGACCCGGCCGTGGCGCAGAGCCTCGGCGCCATCGACGAAGCGGGCCTGCCGGTCGCCACCGTGCGCGTGCCGGCCGCCGCATGCGAACTGGCGGCCCAGCGCTACGATGCGCGGCCCGGCACCGTCTACCTGCTGCGCCCCGACCAGCATGTGTGCGCCCGCTGGCGCGCGCCCTCGGCTGCGCAGCTGCGCGCTGCCTTCGACCGCGCGCTGGCCAGGCATTGAACGGACACCACGCCATGACCACCCTGCCACCACCGACCCTGATCACCGAGCCGCACCTCGAAGCGCCCGATGACTTCTACGAAGCACTGATCGAAGCCCACCAAGGCCTCGGCGCCGAAGAGAGCCACGCCTACAACGCGCGCCTCGTGCTGGTGCTCGCCAACCACATCGGCTCGCTAACCGTGCTGCGCGAGGCGCTCGCGGCGGCGAAGTGAATGCCCTGCGGGCAGCCGATTTTCTTTTTTCCTTGAACCCCAAGACCACACCATGACCGCCACCTACCAAAGCGGCTTCGGCAACGAATACGCCAGCGAAGCCGTCGCCGGCGCCCTGCCCCAGGGCCGCAACAATCCGCAGCGCGCGCCCTTCGACCTCTACACCGAACTGCTCTCGGGCACGGCCTTCACCGCGCCGCGCCACGAGAACCGCCGCACCTGGCTCTACCGGCGCCAGCCTTCGGTGGTGTCGGGCCGCTACCAGCCCTACGCGCAGCCCCACTGGACCACCGGCGCCGACCGCGGCATCGCGCTCGCGCCCGAGCCGCTGCGCTGGCACCCGATGCCGCTCGACGGCGCGGCAGGCGCCGACTTCATCGACGGCATGCACACCGTCGCGGCCAACGGCGACGCCGAGTCGCAGGTCGGCATCGGCGCGCTGATGTACCTCGCGGGCCGTTCGATGGACAAGCGCGCCTTCGTCAATGCCGACGGCGAGATGCTCGTGGTGCCGCAGCAGGGCCGCCTCGTGATCACGACCGAACTCGGCGTGCTAGAGGTCAAGCCCGGCGAGATCGCGGTGCTGCCGCGCGGCATGGCGTTCAAGGTGGCGCTGCCGGATTCGGATGCCGGCGCGGGTCCCTCGCGTGGCTACGTCTGCGAGAACTACGGTGCGCACTTCCGCCTGCCCGAGCTCGGTCCGATCGGCTCCAACGGCCTCGCCAACGCGCGCGACTTCCAGGCGCCCGTGGCGGCCTTCGAGGAAGACGGCGGCGCCTGCGAACTCGTGAAAAAGTTCGGCGGCCGCTTCTGGGCCGCACCGACGAAGCAGTCGCCGTTCAACGTGGTCGCCTGGCACGGCAACCTCGCGCCGGTGAAGTACGACACGGCCAACTTCATGGCGATCGGCTCGATCAGCTTCGACCATCCCGATCCCTCGATCTTCACCGTGCTGACCTCGCCGAGCGACACGCCCGGCACCGCGAACTGCGACTTCGTGATCTTCCCGCCGCGCTGGATGGTGATGGAAAACACCTTCCGTCCGCCCTGGTTCCACCGCAACCTGATGAGCGAGTTCATGGGCCTGGTGCTCGGCGAGTACGACGCCAAGCCGGGCGGCTTCAAGCCCGGCGGCGCAAGCCTGCACAACTGCATGGTGCCGCACGGCCCCGACGAGGAGGCCTTCGACAAGGCCACGAACGCCAACCTCCAGCCGCAGAAGCTCGACAACACGCTGGCCTTCATGTTCGAGAGCCGCTACCGCTTCATCCCGACGAACTTCGCACTGAACAGCCCCGCGCTGGACACCGACTATGCCGACTGCTGGGCCGGCCTCAAAAATCACTTCAAGCCCTGACCCGCCGATTTCGAACGGAGAAAGACATTCCATGACCACCGCCACACTGAACACCACCCACGACCCGAAGCTGCGCAGCTGGGTTGCCGGCGCCAACGCAGCCGGCAGCGACTTCCCGATCCAGAACCTGCCGTTCGGGCGCTTCCGCGCCGCGGGCAGCAGCGAGGCCTTCCGCATCGGCGTGGCCATCGGCGACCAGGTGCTCGACCTGCGCGCGGCGGGCCTGGTCGAGACCGACGACATGAACCTGCTGATGGCCGCGAGCGTGCCGGAGCGGCAGGCCCTGCGCGCGGCGATCTCCGCCGGGCTGGCCGAAGGCAGCGGCAAGCAGGCCGCATGGTCGAAGGCATTGACCGCGCAGGCCGGCGCCGAGATGGCCGTGCCTTGCCGCATCGGCGACTACACCGACTTCTACACCGGCATTCATCACGCGACCACCATCGGCAAGCTGTTCCGCCCCGACCAGCCGCTGATGCCCAACTACAAGTGGGTGCCGATCGGGTACCACGGCCGAGCCTCGTCGATCGGCGTGAGTGGCCAGGTGTTCAAGCGCCCGCATGGCCAGACCAAGGCACCCGATGCAGCGGCGCCGAGCTTCGGCCCGTCGAAGCGGCTCGACTACGAACTCGAACTCGGCTTTCTCGTCGGTCGCGGCAATGCGCTCGGCGAACCCGTCGCGATCGGCGAGGCCGAGGACCACCTGTTCGGCGTGACGCTGCTCAACGACTGGTCGGCGCGCGACCTGCAGGCGTGGGAATACCAGCCGCTCGGCCCGTTCCTCGCGAAGAACTTCGCGAGCACGCTGTCGCCGTGGATCGTGACGATGGAAGCGCTCGCGCCCTTCCGCGCGCGGTTCGAGCGCCCGGCCGGCGATCCGCAGCCGCTGCCGTACCTCGACGCACCTTCGAACCGCGAGCGCGGCGCACTCGACATCACGCTCGAAGTGCTGCTGCAGACCGCGAAGATGCGCGCCGAAGGCGCAGCGCCCGTGCGCCTCACGCGCGGCAACACCACCGAGGCCGCCTACTGGACCGCCGCACAACTCATCGCGCACCACACGGTGAACGGCTGCAACCTGCAGCCCGGCGACCTGCTGGGCTCGGGCACGCTCTCGGGCCCGCAGCCCGACCAGGCCGGCTCGCTGATCGAGCTCACGCAAGGCGGCAAGCAGCCGATCACGCTGCCGAACGGCGAGCAGCGCACCTTCCTCGAGGACGGCGACACGCTCGTGATCCGCGGCTATTGCGAGCGCGATGGCGCGGTGCGCATCGGGCTGGGCGAAGTCAGCGGGACGGTCGTCGCGTAGTCAGGGCGCGGGCGCGATCGTGCTGACCATCGGCCATGCCATCTCGCTCGCGATGCGCGGCTTGCCGATCGGTGCGCCGGCCTTGCCGATGCGCACCGCGGCGATGTCGGCTTCGCTCGGATACTGGTCCATGAGCCAGTAGTCGAACACGCGCCGCGCAATGGGCGCCGCGGCGCCGGCGCCCCAGCCCGCGTTCTCGACGATGACCGCGAGCGCGATTTTGGGGTCGGTGGCCGGTGCGTAGGCCATGAACAGCGCATGGTCGCGCTGGTGCTCTTCGAGCGCCTTGGCGTTGTAGCGGGTGTTCCGCGCCTGCGTCATGGCCTGCGCCGTGCCGGTCTTTCCGGCCGCCTGGTAGCCCGCACCCGCGAACACGCCGCGCGCCGTGCCGTTCGAGACCACGCTGGCAAGGCCTTCGCGGATCACCGCGACGTGGGCCGGCTTGTAGCCGAGGTTCTCGGGCGGCGGCTGCGGCAGCGGCACGACCTGGCCGCTCACGGTGTCGCGTGTGGCCAGCACCAGGTGCGGCTTGCGCTTCATGCCGCCGTCGGCCACGATGGCCGTCGCCTGCGCGAGCTGCAGCATCGTGAAGGTGTTGTAGCCCTGGCCGATGCCCAATGAGATGGTCTCGCCCGCGTACCACTTCTTCTGCTCGGGCCGCCGGTAGGCATTGCGCTTCCATTCGGTGCTCGGCAGCACGCCGCGCACCTCGCCGCCCATGTCGATGCCGGTGATCTGGCCGAAGCCGAGCGGCTTCATGAAGTCGTGGATCAGGTCCACGCCCATCTCGTTGGCGAGCGAGTAGTAGTAGATGTTGCTCGACACCTGGATCGAGCGGCGCATGTCGACGCCGCCGAGGTTGCCTTCGGGACTGCCGAAGCGGTGGCCGCCAAAATTGAAATAGCCCGGGTCGTTGACCACCACGTTGGCGCCGCGCTTGCCGGTTTCGAGCGCAGCGAGCGCCATGAAGGGCTTGTAGGTCGATCCGGGCGGGTAGGTACCGCGCAGCGCGCGGTTGAGCAGCGGCTTTTCGATCGATTCGCTGAGTTCCTTCCAGCTCTCGGTGTCGATGCCTTCGACGAACAGGTTCGGGTCGAAGGTGGGCTTGCTCACGAAGGCCAGCACTTCACCGGTCTTGGGATCGATCGCCACGAGCGCACCGCGGCGGTCGCCGTACATGTCCTCGACGAGCTTCTGCAGCTTGATGTCGAGCGACAGCATCACGGTGTTGCCCGGCGTGGCCGGGTGGCTCGCGAGGCGGCGCACCGCACGGCCGCCGGCCGAGGTCTCCATCTGCTCGACGCCGGTCTGGCCGTGCAGCGTCTTCTCGTAGCTCTGCTCGATGCCGAGCTTGCCGATGTAGTCGGTGCCCTTGTAGTTGGCCTGGTCTTCCTCGGGCCATTCCTCCATCGCGGTCTTCTCGCGCTGGTTGATGCGCCCGATGTAGCCGAGCACGTGCGCAGCGGTCTCGCCATGCGGGTAGTTGCGGAACAGCCGCGCCTTGATCTCCACGCCCGGAAAGCGGTAGCGCTGCGCCGCGAAGCGCGCCACTTCCTCGTCGCTCAGGCGCGTGCGGATCGGGATGGAGTCGAAGCTGCGCGAGTCCTCGCGCAGGCGCTTGAAGCGGCGGCGGTCGCGCGGCGAGACCTCGAGCACCTGCGTAAGGCTGTCGATGGTCTCCTCGACGTCGTCCACCTTCGAGGGCGTGATCTCGAGCGTGTAGGCCGAATAGTTCGAGGCCAGCACGATGCCGTTGCGGTCGAGGATCAAGCCGCGGTTGGGCACCACCGGCACGATGGCCGTGCGATTGCTCTCGGCCCGCTCCGCGAGATCGGCGTGCCGCACGACCTGCAGGTAGAACAGGCGCGCGCCGATCAGGCCGAAGGCGAAGAGCACCACGAGGCCGATCACGACCACCCGGCGCTTGAAGCGCGCGAGGTCGGCGGCGACATTGCGGATTTCGGTCATGGCGAAGTGAGCTTAGGTGCGCGCGGCTGCGTTGGCAATGCAAGACCCGGGAACAGCAGGCTCAAAGCGGGCGGTTCTCGTCAGGATCGGGCGTGCGCAATTGCGGCGCGAGCAAGAGCGCGGTCGCCAGCGGCCACAGCGCGGCTTCGATCGCCGGCGAGGCCAGCACCCACCAGCCCGGGAACACGCCGCCACCGATCAGGCGCGCGACGATCTCGATGAACTGCGACACCGCGAACAGCGGCAGCACCTGCAGCGCCTGCGATGCCACCGGGTACCACAGCAGGCGCCGGTGGACGGTGGCGGCGAAGAAGCCGAGCAGGGTGTAGGACAGCGCGTGCTGGCCCAGCATCGCGGCCTCGTGCACATCCATGCACAGACCGAACGCAAAAGCCGCGCCGATGCCCACGCGCATCGGCTGGTGCACGCCCCAGAAAACGATCGCGAGCGCGAGCAGGTCGGGCATCCAGGCGGCGCGGCCGACCGGGATCATGTTGATGAGCAAGGCGACCACGAGGCTCGACCACATGAACAGCGGGCTGACGGGCAGCAGGAGCTGCTGTTGTCCGGGACGTTTGATCATCGGGCACGCTCCGCGGTCTTCTTGTCGGCCTTGTCGGTCTTGGCGGGTTTCGATGCCGCCTTGGCTTCGGGCTTCTTCGTGGGCGCCACGGCAGCCGGCGCAGGCGGCGGTGCCGTCGGGCCACCCGTGGGCGCCAGCACCAGCACGTAGCGCACGGCCGTCACATGCGCGAGCGGCACGCAGTAGATGCGCGCAAAGGCCGAATCGGCGCGGCGCTCGATGCGTTCGATCTTCGCGACCGGCAAGCCGGGCGGATAGACGCCATCGACGCCGCTCGTGGACAGCAGGTCGCCCTCCTGCAGGTCGGCATTGGCGGCCATGAAGCGCAGTTCGAGGCCGCTGCCGTGCGCCGAGGCATCGCCGAAGGCCACGCTGCGCACGCCGGTGCGGGTGTTCTGCACCGGAATGGAAAGATCGCGGTCGATCACCAGCGTGACCTCGCTCGTGAAGGGCAGCACCTGCGTGACCTGGCCCAGCACGCCGTTCGCGTCGATCACCGGCGAGCCCGGGACAACGCCTTGCGTGAGCCCCTGGTCGATGACGATCTTGCGCGTGTAGGGGTCGGCCGCGTCGTAGAGCACCTCGGCCGCACGGCCCGGCGTCTGGGTGGTCTCTCGCAGTTCGAGCAGCGCGCGCAGCCGCGCGTTCTCCTGCGCGAGCGTGTCGGCCTGGCTCGCGCGCTCGGCCTGCAGCATGAGCGCGCGGCGCGCCGCGTCCTCGTTGTGCTGCGCGGTCTGCAGGTCCTCGAAGTAGCGGCCCGCGCCCGTCACGAACTGCACCGGCTTGAGCGCCAGCCATTGCACCGGGTAGAGCACCGCGCCGACCGCCGCGCGGATCGGCTGCACCAGGTGCAGCCGCGCGTCGGCCACCATCAGGAACAGCGCGAGCGTCCCGAAGAAGATCAGCTTGCTCAGCGCCGACTGCCCCTGGTTGAACAGGGGCGGGGCGGAGCGATCGAGCGTGCCCAGGGGCATGGTTCAGATCCGGCTGGCGTGCAACGTCAGATGGCAAAAAGGCCGGCCTG
Organism: Variovorax sp. Soil_C_39; assembly: GCF_057656815.1. Taxonomy (NCBI): domain Bacteria; kingdom Pseudomonadati; phylum Pseudomonadota; class Betaproteobacteria; order Burkholderiales; family Comamonadaceae; genus Variovorax; species Variovorax sp. Soil_C_39. Next base: position 83,011 of record NZ_JBDGJQ010000006.1, on the reverse strand, counting down.
CGCAAGCAGAGCCGGCCGACGGTGGCAGTGGCGCATTCACTCGCTGGTAAAGATGCTGCCCAGGCGGTCCATGCGCTCGAGGGCAATGCCGCATCCGCGCACCACGCAGGTCAGCGGGTCTTCCGCCACCAGCACCGGCAGGCCGGTTTCTTCGGCCAGCAGGCGGTCGAGGTCTCGCAGCAGCGCGCCGCCGCCGGTCAGCATCATGCCGCGTTCGGCGATGTCGGCACCGAGCTCGGGCGGGGTCTGCTCGAGCGCGTTCTTCACGGCCGAGACGATGTTGTTGAGCGGATCGGTCAGGGCTTCCAGCACTTCGTTGCTGCTGATGGTGAAGCTGCGCGGCACGCCTTCGGACAGGTTGCGGCCCTTGACTTCCATTTCCTTGACTTCGGAGCCGGGGAAGGCCGAGCCGATGTTCTTCTTGATGACTTCGGCCGTCGGCTCGCCGATCAGCATGCCGTAGTTGCGGCGGATGTAGTTGATGATGGCTTCGTCGAAGCGGTCGCCGCCGACGCGCACAGAGCCCTTGTAGACCATGCCGCCGAGGCTGATGACGCCCACCTCGGTGGTGCCGCCGCCGATGTCGACCACCATCGAGCCCGAGGCCTCGCTGACCGGCAGGCCGGCGCCGATGGCCGCGGCCATCGGTTCCTCGATCAGGTAGACGGAGGTGGCGCCAGCTGCTTCGGCAGCGTCCTTGATGGCGCGGCGCTCGACCTGGGTCGAGCCGCAGGGCACGCAGATGATGATGCGCGGGCTCGGCGTGAGCAGCGTGCGCGGGTGCACCATCTTGATGAACTGCTTGATCATCTGCTCGGTGATCACGAAGTCGGCGATCACGCCGTCCTTCATCGGGCGGATGGCTTCGATGTTGCCGGGCACCTTGCCGAGCATGGCCTTGGCCTCGCGGCCCACGGCCTGGATCACCTTCTTGCCGTGGGGGCCGCCTTCATGGCGGATCGCGACGACCGAGGGCTCGTCCAGCACGATGCCCTTGTTGCGGGCGAAGATCAGGGTGTTGGCGGTGCCGAGGTCGATGGCCAGGTCGGTGGAAAAGTACCGACGGAAAGCTCCAAACATGTGCGGAATCCTTTGGAGCACGCCTGCGCGTCGGCAGGTCGTCGCTCTTTTTTTGGGTCGTTTGACGGGGTGAATTGATCGTTTTTGGCGCAAAAGCCGGCGCGTTCGCGGGGGTTGCGGCAAAGGCGGGATAATACCCGAATCCCCTCTGAATCCCGTGTCTGCACCCCTCTGGGCGTGCGAATTACTGCCGGTTCCGCGACCGGTCCGACCCATGTCCCTTTCCAGTTCAGATATTGCACGCATTGCCTCGCTCGCAAGGCTGCAGCTTGCGCCAGACGAAAGCGAGCGCATGCTTAGTCAGATCAATGGCTTCTTCGACCTGGTCGAGCGCATGCGCGCCGTCGACACCACCGGCGTCGAGCCGCTGGCCCATCCCGTAGCCGCCCTCGAAGATGTCACGCTGCGCCTGCGTGACGACGTCGTGAGCGAGCCGGACAACCGCGAAGCCAACCAGAAGAGCGCGCCCGCGGTCGAAGCGGGTCTGTTCCTGGTGCCGAAGGTGATCGAATGAGCGCCGGCAAGGACCTGCATCAACGGGGCGTGGCGGAACTGGCGGCGGCGCTGTCCCGGCGCGAGGTGTCGGCCGTCGAGGCGGCGCAGCACTTTCTCGGCCGCATCAAGGCCAACGAGGCGCTCGGCACCTTCCTCGACCTGAACGAGGACGCCACGCTGGCCCAGGCCCGCGCGGCCGACGAGCGGATCGCCGCGGGCGGCGCGCCTGCGCTCGCCGGCGTGCCGATCGCGCACAAGGACATCTTCGCCACCACCGACTTCGCCACCACCGCGGGCTCGAAAATGCTCGCGGGCTACCGCTCGCCCTTCGACGCCACCGTGGTGCGCCGCCTGGCCGAGGCCGGCGCCGTGACGCTGGGCAAGCTCAGCTGCGACGAGTTCGCGATGGGCTCGGCCAACGAGAACGTCGCCGTGCCGGCCGTCGGCCACGACAAGGCCGTGCCGGTGCGCAACCCCTGGAACCTCGAGCGCATCCCCGGCGGTTCGTCGGGTGCCAGCGCGGCGGCCGTGGCGGCGCGGCTCACGCCGGCAGCCACCGGCACCGACACCGGCGGCTCGATCCGCCAGCCGGCCTCGTTCTGCGGCATCACCGGCATCAAGCCGACCTACGGCCGCGCCTCGCGCTACGGCATGGTGGCCTTCGCGTCGAGCCTCGACCAGGCCGGGCCCATGGCGCACTCAGCCGAAGACTGCGCGCTGCTGCTGTCGGCCTTCTGCGGCCCCGACCCCGACCGCGATTCCACCTCGCTCGACCGCCCGGCCGAGGACTTCGGCCGCGCGCTGAACGACTCGCTCGAGGGCCTGCGCATCGGCGTGCCGAAGGAGTTCTTCGGCGACGGCGTGGCGCCCGGCGTGCGCGCGGCCATCGATGCCGCGCTGTCGCAGTACGAGAAGCTCGGCGCCAAGCGTGTCGAAGTCTCGCTGCCGCGCACCGAACTGTCGATTCCCGTCTACTACATCCTGGCCGCGGCCGAGGCCTCGAGCAACCTGAGCCGCTTCGACGGCGTGAAGTTCGGCCACCGCGCGGCGCAGTACAAGGACCTGTCCGACATGTACGGCCGCACGCGCGCCGAAGGCTTCGGCGACGAGGTGAAGCGCCGCATCATGATCGGCACCTACGTGCTCTCGCACGGCTACTACGACGCCTACTACCTGCAGGCGCAGAAGGTGCGCCGCATGATCGCCGACGACTTCCAGCAGGCCTTCAGGCAGTGCGACGTGATCGCGGGCCCCGCGGCGCCGACGACGGCCTGGAAGATCGGCGAACACGGCGACGACCCCGTGGCCGACTACCTCGCCGACATCTTCACGCTGCCGGCCTCTCTCGCCGGCCTGCCCGGCATGAGCGTGCCCGCGGGCTTCGACGCGGGCATGCCCGTGGGCCTGCAGCTGATCGGCAACTACTTCGGCGAAGCGAAGCTGCTCAACGCCGGCCATCGCTTCCAGCAGGCCACCGACTGGCACCTTCGCACGCCGGAGGGCTTCTGACCATGAGCGAGACAGCAGTGAACACCTTCGAAGCACAGCAACAGGGCCGCCCGACCGGCCCGCTGGTGCGCGGCTATGAAGTCATCATCGGCTTCGAGACCCATGCCCAGCTCTCGACCGCGAGCAAGATCTTCAGCCGTGCGTCCACGGCTTTCGGCGCCGAGCCCAACACGCAAGCCTGCGCGGTCGACCTGGCGCTGCCCGGCACGCTGCCGGTAATGAACAAGGGCGCCGTCGAGCGCGCCATCCAGCTCGGTCTCGCGCTCGGCTCGCACATCGCGCCGCGCAGCGTGTTCGCACGCAAGAACTACTTCTACCCCGACCTGCCCAAGGGCTACCAGATCAGCCAGTTCGAGATCCCGGTGGTGCAGGGCGGCACGGTGTCGTTCTTTCTCGGCGAAGAGATGAAGACGGTGCGCCTGGTGCGCGCCCACCTCGAGGAAGACGCGGGCAAGTCGCTGCACGAGGACTTCGTCGGTCAGAGCGGCATCGACCTGAACCGCGCGGGTACGCCGCTTCTGGAGATCGTGACCGAGCCCGACATGCGCTCTACCGCCGAGGCCGTGGCCTATGCGCGCGAGCTGCACAAGATCGTCACCTGGATCGGCATCTGCGACGGCAACATGCAGGAAGGCAGTTTCCGCTGCGACGCCAACGTGTCGGTGCGCAAGCCCGGCGACAAGCTCGGCACGCGGCGCGAGATCAAGAACCTCAACAGCTTCAAGTTCATGCAGCAGGCGATCGACTACGAGATCCGCTGGCAGATCGACGAGATCGAGGACGGCCGCAGGATCGAGCAGGCCACCGTGCTGTTCGACCCCGACACGGGCGAGACGCGTGCCATGCGCGCCAAGGAAGATTCGGCCGACTACCGCTACTTCCCCGATCCCGACCTGCCGCCGCTGGTCATCGCCGCCGACTGGATCGAGCGCGTGAAGGCCACGATGCCCGAGCTGCCGCGCGCGATGGCCGATCGCTACGTGCGCGAGCACGGCCTGTCGGCCTACGACGCGGCGCAGCTCACGCAGAGCGCGGCACTCGCCGGCTACTTCGACGAAGCCGTGGCCGCGGGCGCCACGCCGAAGCTCGCGAGCAACTGGATCACGGGCGAGATGGCGCGGCGGCTCAACGCGGCCGAGATCGGCATCGAGGCCGCGCCGGTCACTGCACAGCAGCTCGCCGCGCTGGTGCAGCGCATCGCCGACGGCACGCTGCCCAACAATGCGGCGCGCCAGGTGTTCGAGGCACTCTGGACCGGCGAAGGCAGCGACGTGGACGCGATCATCGAGGCCAAGGACCTGAAGCCGATGAACGACGCCGGCGCGCTCGACAGGATCCTCGACGAGGTGATTGCGAAGAATGCGAAGAACGTCGAGGAATACCGCGGCGGCAAGGAAAAGGCGCTCAACGGCCTCGTCGGTCAGGTCATGAAGGCCAGCGGCGGCAAGGCCAATCCGGCGCAGGTCACCGAGCTGCTGAAAGCCAAGCTGGGCTGAGGCCCGTCGCGCTCAGCGGTTGGTGCCGCCGTTCTGCGGTGACCAGAGCTGCTTGAGGCGCGTGCGCTCTTCGTCGAAGCGCGCGTTCACGCGCTTCTTCTCGTCTTCCTGTTCGCCGACGAAGCGGTCTTGCACCGCCACGCTGCGCAGGTTGTCCTCGAGCTTGCGGCGCACCGCGCCCGGCGCCTTGCTCACGTCGGCCTTGTAGAACTCGAGCTCCTCGTCGATCTTCCGGCGGTCTTCGGCCAGCTCGACCAGGCGCTTCTTCGCGGCCTGGATCACGGCATCGATCTGCACCAGCGCCTCGGCGCGCTCGCGGTCGTGTACGGTCGCATTGGGGTAGCGCACCAGCAGCGCACGCTCGCGGCGGCGCTCGTCGACGATCCGCGCGGCCTGCAACGCGGCCTCGCGCGCACGGTCTTCGCGCTCGGCGATTTCGCGCGCGGTGTAGGTCGGCTCGATGACGCGGCGCGTGGTGCCGCTCGGGTTCAGTTCGCGCTGCTCGCGGTCGATGCAGGCGGCGATCGGCCGGTCGGCCGTGTGCGTGCGGCCGCGTGCATCGGTGCATGAATAGATGCCGCCTGGCGCAGGCGCCGACGGCACCTGTGCCAGCGCGGCCGCGGGCGCCAGCGCGAGCAGCGCCGCGGCGATCGCCGGATCGAACAGGTGATGGCGAACGTCACGCATGGCGCGGGCCTCAGTGGGCGCCGTAGCGCGCGCGGTAGGCCAGCACCCGGTCGCGGTGCGCGCCCAGGTCGGTGGCGGCATGGCCCGAGAGATAGCTCAGCAGGTCGTCGAGCGTGGCGATGGCGACAACCTTCAGGCCAAGCTGGTTGCGAACGTACTGCACCGCACTGTGGTCGACGTCGACGCCGTTCTCGGTGGCTTTCTCCTGCCGGTCGAGCGCGATCGCCACCGCGTGCGGCGTGGCGCCGGCGGCCTCGATGGCGGCAATGGATTCGCGCACCGCGGTGCCGGCCGACATCACGTCGTCGACGATCAGCACGCGCCCCTGGAGCGGCGCACCGACCAGTGCACCGCCTTCGCCGTGGGCTTTGGCTTCCTTGCGGTTGTAGGCAAAGGGATGGTTGCGGCCGCGCCGGGCCAGTTCGGCCGCGACCGTCGCACCGAGCGGAATGCCCTTGTAGGCCGGGCCGAAGATCATGTCGAACTCAACGCCGCTCTCGATCAGCCGGTCTGCATAGAATCCGGCGAGCCGCGCGATCTTGGCGCCGTCGTCGAACAGCCCCGAATTGAAGAAGTAGGGGCTCATGCGGCCGGCCTTGGTCTTGAACTCGCCGAAGCGCAGGACGCCCGCGTCGAGCGCGAACTGGACGAAGTCCTGCGCCACCGCGCTGCCTTGTTCCTCACCATCTACAGCCATCGGAATTTCCTTGTGTTCAAACTGACCAGCCTCAATCTCAATGGCCTGCGTTCGGCCGCCACGAAAGGGGTGGCGGACTGGGTGGCCGAACTTGCGCCGGATTGTATTTGCATGCAGGAAATCCGGGTCCAGGCGAGCGACATCGAGGGCCGCTTCGAGGAGATGGCGGGCCTCAAGGGCCATTTCCACTTCGCCGAGAAGAAGGGCTATGCCGGCACTGCCATCTACACCCGGCACGCGCCGAGCGACGTGGTCGTGGGCTGGGGCGACCGCGAGTTCGACGCCGAGGGCCGCTACCTCGAGCTGCGCTTCGACACCCCGGCGCGCAAGCTCTCGATCATCAGCTGCTACTTTCCCAGCGGCAGCTCGGGCGAGGAGCGCCAACTGGCCAAGTTCCGCTTCCTCAAGGGCTTCTTCCCGCACCTGGTGGCACTCAAGCAGTCGCGCGAATTCATCCTCTGCGGCGACATCAACATCGCGCACAAGGAGATCGACCTCAAGAACTGGCGCGGCAACCAGAAGAACAGCGGCTTCCTGCCCGAGGAGCGCGCCTGGATGACGCGGCTGCTCGACGCCGGCACCGACGGCGCGGGCATCGTGGACGTCTACCGCATGCTCAAGCCCGAGACCACGGCCGAGGCCTACACCTGGTGGAGCAACCGCGGCCAGGCCTATGCGAACAACGTGGGATGGCGGCTCGACTACCACCTCGCCACGCCGCAGACCGCCGCGCTGGCGCGCACCGAGCAGATCTACAAGACCGTCAAGTTCAGCGACCACGCGCCGATCACGGTCGAATACGACTTCGGACTCTGAGCGCCACGATCTGAGTATTCGATAAGGTTGCCGAACCCAACGCGCGATGATCAACCGCTATCAAACTGCTGGAGCTGAAGGCGAATTCGAACCAGGGTCGAACGAACAGGTGCTGCGCAATCTCGTTGGCATCACGTCCGCCGACGACATGGACGCGCTTGAATTGCAGCTATTGAACGACCTCTACGACGAGGTGCTCCTGCAGGATCTGCCGGACCGCACCCTGACGGTGGCTGACCTCAAACACTGGCACCGCTTGTGGCTCGGCAACGTGTACGCATGGGCGGGGCAGGAACGCTCGGTCAACTTGGGCAAGGGCGGCTTCCAATTCGCTACCGCCGGGCTGCTGCCGGGCTTGCTGAACAATTTTGAAAGGGAGTTCCTGACGAGATGGACTCCCTGCGGCAACCTGGCTCCCGGCGAACTGGTGAATGCCATTGCCGTGACACACGTGGAGTTGATCGTGATCCACCCTTTTCGCGAGGGCAATGGCCGCTTGTCGCGCCTGCTGGCCGATGTGATGGCCGTACAGGCCGGCCATGAGCCGCTGGACTACAGCAGTTGGGAGCAAAACAAACCAACCTATATTGGTGCGGTTCACGCCGGCTTCTCGGGCGACTATGGCCCGATGGAGCAGCTTGTGGGTCAGGCCATGGCTGCCGGCGATACCGGCCTCAGCGGGCCAGCTTGATGTTGGGAAAGCGCGCAGCGGGTTGCTGCAGTCGACGTTCGAGCTGCGCGACGTTTTGGCCTGTTTCCACCGCCGTGGAACTGGCCACCGACCGCCGCACGGCTTTGCGGCTGGGCGTCTTGCGTTGGGGCTCTGCGATTTTTGGCATGCTGTGTTTCACGAGGGCGGGGATGTGAATTTTATCGGGGCGTGATTCAGCCCAGCAAACTCACATGGGCCGCCACCACGCGCCAGCCCGCGGGCGTGCGCATCCAGGTCTGGCTCTGCCGGCCGGTGCGGGTGCTGCCGTCGCGCCGGAATTCGCAGTGGGCCGTGGCGAAGTCGCGCCCGTAGGTGGTGATGGCGGTGCGGGTCAGTTCGCGGGCCAGGCCCTGCGACGGGCGCGCCGCACGGAAAGCCTGGATCTCCTCGTAGCCGTAGAGGTTCTCGGTGGCGCCGTAGCGCATCGTCGTGGGGCTGTTCCAGAACAGTTCGTCGAGCACCTCGACCTTGTTGTTCACCAGGGCGTCCTCGTAGCGCGCGAAGGCGGCCGTCACTTCGGCGAGCACGTCGGGCAGGTTGATGTCGGTCGGTTTCATGCGGCGATCTTCGCCGATGCGGTGCGGCCGCGGGCCGCTCAGCTGCGCCGGGCTTCCTTGTAGAGCCCCTCGACCTTCGGCAGGTTGGCCTCGAGCTTCTGGATCCGGTCCGGCCCGCTCGGATGGGTGGACAGGAAGCTCAGCCCGCCCTGGGTCTTCGAGGCGGCGGCCATCTTCTTCCAGAGCGACACCGAGGCCTTGGGGTCGTAGCCGGCGCGCGCCGCCAGTTCGAGGCCGACGAGATCGGCCTCGGTCTCGTCGCCGCGGCTGAACTTGAGCGTGAGCAGCTGGGTGCCTGCGCGCGCGGCCAAATCGCCCATCTGGCCGAGCCCGAGCAGTTGCGCGCCGATCGAGAGCGCGGCGCCGGTGCCGGCGCTCTTGGCGAGCCGCGCGCGCGCATGCTCGCGCAGCGCATGCGCCATTTCGTGGCCCATCACCATCGCGACCTCGTCGTCGCCGAGCTTGAGCTGCTCGAGGATCCCGGTGAAGAAGGCGATCTTGCCGCCGGGCATGCAGAAGGCGTTGACCTGCTTGCTGCCGATGAGGTTGACCTCCCACTTCCATTCACGCGCCCGCGAGTTCCAGGGCGTGGCGAACGGGATCAACCGCTTGGCGATGGTGCGCAGCCGCTGCAGCTGGGCATTGCCGTTGCCCGCAAGGGCGCCCTTGGCGCGCGCCTGGTCGAGCAGCTGGCCGTACTGCTGCACGCCCGCGGCCTCGATGCGGTCGGCAGGCACGAGATTGCGCGCCACCGAGGCGTTGCCCACGTTGACCTGCGCGAGGGCCGGGCCCGTGAGCGCGGCGCCGGCCGCCGCGAGCAGGAAGGCGCGCCGCGGCTGCCAGGCCGAGGCCGGCGAGGCCGCGTCGGCGGGCGCGTCGTGGAGAACGAAGGGGGCGTCGCATCGGTTGCACATGCGCGAATGATAGGAACAATCGCCTGCCCTCGTGGACAATCCGGGGTTCATGTCTGCCCAGCCCGCCGAAACGCCCCCTTCCTCGCCCTCCGTGCCCTGGCGCGACACACTGAAGGTCTATCTCGAGCCCGCCACGCTGCGCATGCTGGCGCTCGGCTTTTCGGCCGGGCTCCCGCTGCTGCTGGTGCTGGGCACGCTGAGCTTCCGCCTGCGCGAGGCGGGCATCGACCGCACCACCATCGGCTACCTCAGCTGGGTCGGCCTGGCCTACGGCTTCAAGTGGGTGTGGGCGCCGCTGGTCGACCGGCTGCCGCTGCCGCCCCTGACCACGCTGCTCGGGCGCCGGCGCGGCTGGCTGCTGCTGGCGCAGGGCCTGGTCATTGCAGGGCTGGTCGGCATGGCGTTCAACGATCCGCGCCAGGGGCTCGGACCGCTGGTCTGGTGTGCGTTGCTGGTGGCCTTCGGCTCGGCCACGCAGGACATCGCGCTCGATGCCTTCCGCATCGAATCGGCCGAGACGCGCAAGCAGGCCGCGCTCGCGGCGGCCTACCAGACCGGCTACCGGCTCGCGATGATCTGGGCCGGCGCCGGCGTGCTGTGGGTGGCCGCCTGGGCCGAAGTGGTGCCGGCGACCGCGGCCACGGGCGCCGCAGCCTACCAGAACGCGGCCTGGAAGACGGCCTACCTGGTGATGGCGGTTTCGATGGCCGTGGGCGTGCTCACCGTGCTGCTGTCGCCCGAGCCGGTGCGCCGTGCGCTGCCCAAGGCGCGCAATGCGGCCGAGTGGCTGCGCAGCGTGTTGATCGAACCCTTCGCCGACTTCATCCGCCGCTACAAGTGGCAGGCCGCGCTGATCCTCGCGCTGATCGCGACCTACCGCATCAGCGACGTGGTGATGGGCATCATGGCCAATCCGTTCTATGTCGACATGGGTTTCACCAAGGACGAGGTGGCCACGGTCAGCAAGATCTACGGCGTGGTCATGACGTTGGTGGGCGCCTTCGTGGGTGGGGTGCTCTCGATGCGCCTCGGCGTGATGCGGGTGCTGATGCTCGGCGCCGTGCTCAGCGCCGCCAGCAACCTGCTCTTCGCCTGGCTGGCCACGCGCGGGCACGACCTGACGGCGCTGATCGCGGTGGTCTCGGCCGACAACCTGGCCGGCGGCATCGCCTCGGCGGCCTTCATCGCCTACCTGTCGAGCCTGACGAACATCAGCTATTCGGCCACGCAGTACGCGCTGTTCAGCTCGCTGATGCTGCTGCTGCCGAAGTTCATCGCCGGCTATTCGGGCCTGCTTGTCGACGTCTGGGGCTACGCCCGGTTCTTCACCTGCACCGCGCTGCTGGGTGTGCCGGTGCTGCTGCTGGTGGCGCTGGCCGCCCGCGCCGCTCGGGCAAACAGATGACGCCGCAGCGGCCGCGCAACTGGTAGGCTGTCGTTTTCCGGCCACCGCCGCTTCCGCCGCTTCGCTTCCAAGCGTTCCTACACCTTCGCCGAAACCCTCAAGCACCGTGCCGTCCCGCATTCCCCCCCTTCAGATCAGCGCCTTCACGGCCACGTCGGCCGTCGGCGTCGGCAAGGAGCCGCTCGCGGAGGCACTCGCCGAATCGCGCAGCGGCCTGCGTGCCAACGATTTCGGCCCCGCGCCGCTGCCGACCTGGATCGGCCGGGTCGACGGGCTCGAAGACGTCCGCCTGCCCGAGGCGCTCGCCCAATGGGACTGCCGCAACAACCGGCTCGGCTGGCTCGGCCTCCAAGCCGACGGCTTTCTCGAAGCGGTGGCGGCTGCGCGGGCCAAATACGGCGCGTCGCGCATTGCGCTGGTGCTTGGCACCTCGACCTCGAGCATCGGCGAAACCGAACTGGCCTACACCCAACTCGATGCCGATGGGCTCTTTCCCATGGACCAACGCCGCCCCGCCGTGCATTCGCCGCATTCGCTCGCGATGTTCGTGCAGCAGGCGCTCGGGCTCACCGGCCCGAGCGAGACGATCTCCACCGCCTGCTCGTCGAGCGCCAAAGTGTTCGCCTCGGCCGAGCGGCTGATCCGCCTCGGGTTGGCCGATGCGGCCGTTGTGGGCGGGGCCGACACGCTGTGCGGCAGCGTGCTGTTCGGGTTCAACTCGCTCGAACTGGTGTCGAGCGAACCCTGCCGCCCGTTCGACGCGCACCGCAAGGGCATCAGCCTCGGCGAGGCGGCCGGCTTCGCGCTGCTGGAGCGGGTGCAGGACGACCCGGCCTTGCCGCTGCGGCTTCTGGGCTACGGCGAAGCCAGCGACGCGCACCACATGTCGACGCCGCATCCCGAAGGCCTGGGCGCGGAACGCGCGCTCGACGACGCGCTCGCGCGCGCGGGTCTGGCGCCCGAAGCCATCGACTACATCAACATGCACGGCACGGCGAGCCAGAAGAACGACGAGGTCGAGGGCGCGCTGGTCGCTCGCCGCTTTCCGGCCCGCACCCACGCGAGCTCGACCAAGGGCTTCATGGGCCACACGCTGGGCGCGGCCGGCATCGTCGAATCGGTCATCAGCCTGCTCGCGATCGAGCGCGGCCTGATGCCCGGCACGGTGAACACCACCGAGCTAGACGAGAGCTTCGGGCCGCAGATCCAACTCGCGCCCGTGCGCGGCGACGTGCGGCATGCGCTCACCAACTCCTTTGGCTTCGGCGGCAACAACTGTTCGCTCGTCTTCGGCAAGGCTGGCCAATGACGACGATCACGCCACCCACGCTCTACATCGAAGGCCCGGCCTTCTGGACGCCCACGCTGCCCGGCTGGGACGCGGCACGCGCGGCCTTCCGCGGCGAAGGCGCGCTCGCCGATCCGCCGGCCAAGCGGCCGTCGCCGCAGGTGCTCGCACCGGCCGAGCGCCGGCGCGCGCCCGACACCGTCGCCCTGGCGCTCGAAGTGGCCGCCGCCGCCATGGCGGGCGCGGGCCGCAACGCGGCCGACGTGCCCTGCGTCTTCGTGTCGGCCCATGGCGACCTCTCGATCAACGACTACATGTGCAGCACGCTCGCGAGCGATCCCACGGTGCTGTCGCCCACGCGTTTTCACAACTCGGTGCACAACGCGGCCGTGGGCTACTGGACCATCGGCACCGGCTGCATGGCCGCGAGCAACTCGCTCTCGGCGTACGACCACAGCTTTCCCGCGGGCCTGCTCGAGGCGGCCGTGCAGTGCGCGGCCGACCAGTCGCCAGTGCTGCTGGTGGGTTACGACACGCCCACCGTCGGCCCGCTGACCTCGGTGACCGACAGCCGCGGCCTGCTGGCCGTGGCCTTGGTGATCGCGCCCGAGCGCACAGCGCGCAGCGTGGCGTCGTTCGACTGGTCGATCGAAAGCAGCGACGGGCACTTTCCCGCGCCGCGCTCCGAGGCCGCAAAAACGCTCGCGCAGATCAATCCGATGGCGCATGCGCTCGGCCTGTTCGAGGCGCTCGCGTTGGCGGCAGACAGCGGCCCGTCCGCCTCGGCCATCGAACTGCCGCTCTCGGCGACGCTTTCACTGCGGCTGTCGCTGCAGCCGCTCAACAACGACTAGGAACAAGACATGAACGCTGCGTCAGGGGTGCCACCGGTGAACACTGTGCATTCTTGCGGCGCCGTGATCATGGGCGGCGGGCTCGCGGGCCTGACGCTCGCGCTGCAGCTCAGGCAGCGCTTTCCCGACCTCGACGTGCTGGTGCTCGAACGGCGCCGGCATCCCGTGCCCGAGGCCGCGCACAAGGTCGGCGAGTCGTCGGTCGAGATCGGCGCGCACTACTTCGACACGGTGCTCGGCCTCAAGCCCCACATGGACGGCGCGCAGCTGCGCAAGTTCGGCTTCCGCTTCTTCTTCAGCGAGGGGCGCCGCGACTTCGACCAGGTCACCGAGATCGGCGCGAGCCGCTACCTGGCCGTACCGAGCTACCAGATCGACCGCGGCATCTTCGAGAACTACCTCGCCGAAGAGGCCGTGCGGCGCGGCGTGCGCTTCGAGGACGGCGCGCTGGTGCGCCGCATCGAACTCGCCGCCGAGGACGATGCGCCGCACCGCATCGAATGGTCGCAAGGCGACCGGACGCATGCGACCGAGGCGCGCTGGCTCATCGACGCCTGCGGCCGCGCCGGCATGCTCAAGCGCAAGCTCGGGCTTGCCGAGCCCAATGCGCACGACGTCAACGCGGTGTGGTTCCGCATCGCAGAGCGCATCGACGTCGACGCCTGGAGCGACGATCCCGCGTGGCGCGAACGCTGCAATCCGCAGGCGCGCTGGCTCTCGACCAACCACCTCGTGGGTGCGGGCTACTGGGCCTGGCTGATCCCGCTGGCCTCGGGCTCGCATTCGGTGGGCATCGTGGCCGACCCAAAGCTGCATCCGCTCGACACCATCGACACCTTCGAGAAGGCGATGCAGTGGTTCGCCATCTACCAGCCGCGGCTCTACGACGCGCTCGACGGCAAGCGCCACCTGCTGCAGGACTTCGCGTTCCTCAAGCACTTCTCGCACGGCTGCAAGCAGGTGTTCTCGGGCCGGCGCTGGGCGCTCACGGGCGAGGCGGGGCTCTTCCTCGACCCGTTCTACTCGCCGGGCAGCGACTTCATCGCGATGAGCAACACCTACATCACCGACCTGGTGGCGCACGATCGCACGGGCCGCTCGGTGGAGGCGCGTGCGCAGCTCTACGACCAGATCTACCACTCGTTCTACGAGAGCACGCTGGCGCTCTACCAAGACCAGTACCCGCTGTTCGGCGACCCCGAGGTGCTGCCGGTGAAGGTGATCTGGGATTACGCCTACTACTGGGGCGTGCTGTCGCAGATCTTCTTTCAGCAGCGGCTCACCGACCTGATGCTGCTCGGCAGCCTGAAGGAAGAGCTGCAGCATTGCCAGCGCCTGAACATCGCGGTGCAGCAGCTGCTGCGCGCCTGGTCGGCCGCGAGCCGCAAGCGCAATGCACCGGTCATGCTCGATCAGGCCGCGATGCCGTGGTTCGCCGAGCTCAACAAGAGCCTCACCGACCCGCAGCTGGACGACGCCGCGTTCAAGGCGCGCATCCGCACCTCGACCGCGCAGCTGCGCCAGCTGGCGCGCGAGATCCTCGAGCGGGCCCGGGCCGACGGCACGGACCTGGCGGACTGCGCCGTGCCCGCCATGCTCGAGGCGCACATGGCCGAGCCCTCCGCCGCCCTTCCTGCAGGCGCCATGCTGTTCACCGCACACCCGTTGACAGCCTGAAGCGCCGTTTACCCAACTTTACGGAGCGTTCAAGCCCCGTTGCCTCCCGTGGACGACCATGAAGCGCATGAGCACCCCCCATCTCCTGATGATCGAAGACGACACCCGCCTGGCGCAGATGGTGAGCGAGTACCTGACGCAGTCGGGCTTCGTCGTCACGCACGCTGGTGACGGCGCGAGCGGCCTCGAGCAGCTGCAGCAGCACGCGCCCGATCTCGTGATCCTCGACCTGATGCTGCCCGACACCGACGGCCTCGAGGTCTGCCGCCGCATCCGCTCGCTGCCGCCGCCGGCGTCGAAGGTGTCGGTGCTGATGTTGACCGCCAAGGGCGACCCGATGGACCGCATCATCGGCCTGGAGATCGGCGCCGACGACTACCTGCCCAAGCCCTTCGAGCCGCGCGAGCTACTCGCGCGCATCCGCGCGGTTCTGCGCCGGCGCAGCGAGAACAGCGTCGACACCGAGGCCAGTTCGGTGATGCGCTTCGGCACGCTCGAGATCGACCGCAATGCCCGCACCGTGTCGGTGGCGGGCGTGGTGGCCGACCTCACCTCCTACCAGTTCGACCTGCTGGTCGCGATGGCCGAGCGCGCGGGCCGGGTGCTCACGCGCGACCAGATCATGGAAGCCGTGCGCGGCCGCGAGCTCGAGGCCTTCGACCGCTCGATCGACGTGCACATGGGCCGCATCCGCGCCGCCATCGAGGCCGATGCGAAGAACCCGAAGCGCATCCTCACGGTGCGCGGCGTCGGCTACGTGTTCGCCAAGCAGCAAGACTAGGGCCCGACCCGATGCTGCGCACCCTCTACTCGCGCCACCTCTACGTCCGCATCTGGATGGCGGTGGTGGCCGGCGTCGTGATCCTCACGCTGATGGCGAACTGGGTCGTGCGTGAAGCGGCGCAGGCCGAGCGTGAGCGCCTCGCGCCGGTGCCGCGCAACGTCGTGGTGCTCGACGAGAACGACACCCCCATCGGCACTGGGCAGGCCTTGCGCGTGCCGGGCCAGGGGCTGGAGTTCGACGTGACGTTGAGCGACGGCAGGGAGATGACCCTGCGGGTGGCGCCGCGCGATCGCCGCCCGGGCGGGTTCTCGCCCTGGCGAACGCCGTTCGGGCTCGGCTGGATGATCGCGCTCGTGGGCATCGCCGTGGCGCTCGGGGTGTACCCCATCGTGCGGCGGCTGACGCAGCGGCTGGAGGCGCTGCAGCGCGGCGTGCAGCGCTGGGGCGACGGCGATCTGTCCGTACGCATCACCGAGGAAGGGCAGGACGAAGTGGCCGATCTCTCCAAACGCTTCAATGCCTCGGCCGAACGCATCGAACAGCTGGTGCGCTCGCACAAGTCGCTGCTGGCCAACGCCTCGCACGAGCTGCGTTCGCCGCTCACGCGCATCCGCATGGGCCTCGAGCTCATGGGCGAGCGGCCGAGCCCCACGGCGCGCGAGGAGATCTCGCGCAACATCGGCGAGCTCGACCAGCTCATCGACGAGATCCTGCTCGCGAGCCGCCTCGATGCGCGTGAGGCCGACATGGGCACGATCGAGGCAGTCGACCTGACCGGCCTCGCCGCCGAGGAATGCTCGCGCGTGGACGCCGAACTCGACCTCGTCGAAGGCACCGACAGCGCGACGCTCACCGTCCCCGGCGTGCCCCGGCTGCTGCGCCGCGCGGTGCGCAACCTGCTCGAGAACGCGCGCCGCTACGGGGCGGGCGAGACCTCGGTCGAACTCGGCAGCACCGACGGCTTTGCCACGGTGCGCGTGAACGACCGCGGGCCGGGCGTACCCGCCGCACTGCGCGAGCGCATCTTCGAGCCCTTCTACCGGCTGCCCGGCGCGAGCGAGCGCAACGGCGGCGTGGGGCTCGGACTGGCACTCGTGAAATCCATTGCCGAACGCCACGGCGGCAGCGTGCAATGCGAAGACCGCCCGGGCGGCGGCGCAAGCTTCGTGATCCGCCTTCCGCGGTGACGCAGCACCGCGCGGGGACCCGCCGCACCGCCAAAGCCAGGCGCGCGATCGGGCCGCGCCTCTAGAATTCCGCCCCATGTTCCGTTCAAGACTCGGACGCCCTACGGCGGCCCTCTGGGGCTTCGTGGTCTACATGCCGGTCGGCGTGAACTACGCGGCCCTTCTTCTCCTGCTGCTCGCGATGGCCATCGACGGCAACTGGCGCGAGCGTGCGGCGCGCGTCAGGGCCCATCCGCTGTGGTGGCCGATCATGGCGTACGTGGGCTGGATGCTGGTGGTGCTGGCCGTGTCGCCGCACTTCAAGGAAACCGGCGGCGAGCTGGCCCATGGCCTGCGCATCGCGCTCACGATGCTGCTGGCGCTGGCACTCACGCGCGACGAATGCGTGTGGGCGCTACGCGCTTTCCTGCTCGCCTCGGTGCTGGGGCTGCTGCTGATCGCGCTGTACCACACCGTCGGCCTGCCCGACCTGCAGGTCTGGCGCGCCGTGACGATCATGCAGGGCAACAAGTCGATCAACGACGCGCTCCTGTTCGCGATGATCGGCGCCGCGGCCGCGGTGCTGGGCCTCGCGCACCTCGGCGATGCGCGCCGCTGGCACTGGGCCGGGCCGGCCTTCGGCGTGGCGGCCGTGATGGCGATCGTGGTCAGCCTCGCGCTGCCGTCGCGCACCTCGCTCGTCGCCATGCTCGGCTGCGTCTTCGCGGCCTGCTTCCACCAGTGGCGCAGCCATCCGCGTGGCCTGCTGGCGGGCCTGGCGCTCGCCACGGCGCTCGCGGCGCTCGGCGCCTGGCAATTGCCCGCCTCCATCAAGAGCAAGTTCGAGCTCGGCGTGCAGGAGCTCGAACAGGCCCAGGCCGGCCTGGCCTCGGAGGGCAGCTGGGTTTCACGCTACTACATGTACCGCGAGACCGCGCAGATGATGCTCGACGCGCCGGTCGCGGGCCAGGGCATCGGCGCCTGGACCAGCGAATGGAAGAAGCGCGCGCCGGAAGTGATCGGCTACAAGAACATGCCGCACAACGACTATCTCTGGATTGGCTCGCAAGCGGGCATTCCGGGGCTGCTGTCGCTGCTCGCGATCATGCTGGGCGGGGTCTGGGTGTGCTGGCGGCGCGCCGACCTGACGGGGCGCATCGGCTTCGTTGCGATGCTCACGATGACCGTGGCCGCCAGCCTGAACTCGGCCATGCGCGACGCGCAGATCGGCCTGTCGCTGCTGTTCGTGGCCTTTCTTTTCCTGCGCATGGTGCAGGAAAGCGGCAGCCCGTGGCGATCGGTGCTGCCGCCGGGCCTCGCGGGCCTCTTCAGTGGTGGCCCGCCACCTGCTCACCCGCTTTGAGGCGATAGACGGTGCCGCAGTAGGGGCACTTGGCTTCGCCGGTGCGCGCCACGTCCAGGTAGACCTTGGGGTGGGTGTTCCAGAGCTTCATGTCGGCCTTGGGGCTCGGGCAGAACACGCCGCCCTGCGGGTTGAGTTCCTTGGCCAGGAGTTCGACGACTGCGTTGGTGGGCATGGGTTCTCTCAGACCTTCGTGAGCCAGTGGGCGTACTTGGGGTTTTTGCCGTTCACGATGTCGAAGAAGGCCGCCTGGATCTTCTCGGTGACCGGCCCGCGCGAGCCGCCGTCGCCGCGGTTGCCGATCTCGATGCGGTCCAGTTCGCGGATCGGCGTGACTTCGGCGGCCGTGCCGGTGAAGAAGGCCTCGTCGGCGATGTAGACCTCGTCGCGCGTGATGCGCTTTTGCACCAGCTCGATGCCGAGGTCCTTGCACACGTGCAGGATGGTGTTGCGCGTGATGCCGTTGAGTGCGCCCGCCGACAGGTCGGGCGTGTAGACCACGCCGCCCTTGACCACGAAGATGTTCTCGCCCGCGCCTTCGGAGACGAAGCCGCTCGCGTCGAGCAGCAGCGCCTCGTCGTAGCCGTCGTCCAGCGCTTCCATGTTGGCGAGGATCGAGTTGGTGTAGTTGCTCACCGACTTGGCCTGCGTCATCGTGATGTTGACGTGGTGGCGCGTGTAGCTCGAGGTCTTCACGCGGATGCCGCGCCGCATGCCCTCTTCGCCGAGGTAGGCACCCCACGACCAGGCCGCGACCATGGCGTGGATCTTGTTGCCCTTGGGGCTGACGCCGAGCTTCTCGGAGCCGATCCAGACCAGCGGGCGCAGGTAGCAGCTCTCGAGCTTGTTCTCGCGCACGACCTGCTTTTGCGCTTCGTTCAGCTCTTCGGGCGTGAACGGGATCTTCATGCGCAGGATCTTGGCGCTGTTGAAGAGCCGCTCGGTGTGTTCGGCCAGGCGGAAGATCGCCGTGCCCTCGGGCGTCTTGTAGGCACGCACGCCTTCGAATGCGCCGCATCCGTAGTGCAGCGTGTGGCTCAACACGTGGATCTTGGCGTCGCGCCAGTCCACGAGTTCGCCGTCCATCCAGATCTTGCCGTCACGGTCGTCCAGAGAGGGAAGCGCGCTCATGTGGGGTCCTTAGGAGGAGAAAGCAAAGCGCGGATTTTAGCGGCCCGGCCTTTTCCGGCATTTTCCCGGCGCGGCGCCTCAATGTTCGTCGATGCTGCCCTGGATCGCGTGCGCGAGGCGCACCGCCTCGGCCAGCTCGGAGAGTTCGGTCAGGTGGCGCTGCGCCAGCTTGGCCAGCACCTTGCGCCCCTTGGGCAGCAGGTGCACCTCGACCTGGCGCCGGTCGACCTTGCTCGGCTCGCGGCGCACCAGCCCGGCGTCCTCGCAGCGCGAGACCAGCGCCACCACACCGTGCGGCTGCGCCTGCAGGCGTTCGGCCAGCTCGCTGACGGTCGCCCAGAGCCGACCGGGAAAGCCCTGGGTGTGCAGGAGCAGCTGGTACTGCAGCGCGGTCACGCCGGCCTCGCGCGCCGCATCCTCGCTGAAGCGAAGGAAGTTGCGCAGGCGATAGCGAAATTCGGAAAGCGCCTCGAGGCGCCGCTTGGAAGGACTTTCCCGGGGATCGGACATGGTGTGCTTTGTTGTGGCCCGTCGCTGAATGTAGCAAGGCGCGGCCACACCGGGGCAGGGAAAGCGATAAGTCAATTCTCGATTCGCTTACATCACGACATGATATAAATTTGGATGCTGGCCGCGGCCCCATCGGGGCCCTTCGTCCGTGCGCGTCGCCTGCGGCCTCCTCCATCCATCTCTCCCCACCCGAAAGTGCACAACCCACCATGAAGATCAGGAGTCAAAAGGACTTTTTCTCCGGGCTGATGTTCGCCTCCGTCGGCGCGGCTTTTGCCATCGGCGCCCTCAACTACAAGATTGGCAGCGGTGCCCGCATGGGCCCGGGCTATTTCCCGCTGATGCTCGGCATCCTGCTGTGCGTGATGGGCCTGGTGGTCCTGGTGAATTCGCTCTCGCTGCGCGGCAACGAGGGAGACACCAACCCGGTTGGTGCCATCGCCTGGAAGCAGCTGGGTTTCATCATCGGCGCCAACCTGCTGTTCGGCGTGCTGCTCGGCGGCATGCCGAGCATGGACGTGCCAGCGCTCGGCCTGGTGCTCGCGATCTATGCGCTCGTGATCGTCGCCAGCATGGCCGGCACGCAGTTCAGGTTCAAGGGCTCGCTCATGCTGGCCAGCGTGCTTGCCGTCGGCAGCTACCTGGTCTTCATCCTCGGCCTGAGCCTGCAGTTCCAGGTCTGGCCCAGCTTCATCACCGGCTGAAGGGGCCGACAACAACATGGAACTGATCGACAACCTCGCGCTGGGCTTCGGCGCAGCCTTCACGCTGCAGAACCTGCTCTATGCCTTCTTCGGCTGCCTGCTGGGCACTTTGATCGGCGTGCTGCCGGGCATCGGCCCCGTCACCACCGTCGCGCTGCTGCTGCCGGCCACCTATGCGCTGCCGCCGGTCGCGGCGCTGATCATGCTGGCGGGCATCTACTACGGCTCGCAGTACGGCGGTTCGACCACGGCCATCCTGGTCAACCTGCCCGGCGAATCGTCGTCCGTGGTGACCGTGATCGACGGCCACCAGATGGCCAAGCAGGGGCGCGGCGGGGCCGCGCTCGCAGCCGCAGGCATCGGCTCTTTCTTCGCCGGTTGCGTGGGCACGCTGGTGCTCGCCGCCTTCGCGCCCGTGCTGACCGAGCTGGCCTTCAAGTTCGGCCCGGCGGAATACTTCGCGCTCATGGTGCTGGGCCTGATCGGCGCGGTGGTGCTGGCCTCGGGCTCGCTGCTCAAGGCGATCTGCATGATCGTGCTGGGCCTCCTGATCGGCCTGATCGGCACCGACGTCAACTCGGGCGTGGCGCGCTACTCGTTCGACATCCCCGAACTCACCGACGGCGTGAGCTTCATCGCGGTGGCCATGGGCGTGTTCGGCTACGGCGAGATCATCGCCAACCTGGCCAAGCCCGAAGAGCAGCGCGAGGTCTTCACGGCCAAGGTGTCGAGCCTGTTCCCGACCCGCGAGGACTTCCGCAACATGGTGCCGGCCATCCTGCGTGGCACCACGCTGGGCTGCGCGCTCGGCATCCTGCCGGGTGGCGGCTCGCTGCTGTCGGCCTTCGCGTCGTACACGCTCGAGAAGAAGCTGCGCCTGAGGCCCGGCGAGATCCCGTTCGGCCAGGGCAACATCCGCGGTGTGGCGGGCCCCGAGTCGGCCAACAACGCGGGCGCGCAGGCCTCGTTCATCCCGCTGCTCACGCTCGGCATTCCGGGCAATGCAGTGATGGCGCTGATGGTCGGCGCGATGACCATCCACAACATCCAGCCGGGCCCGCAGGTGATGACCAGCGACCCCGAGCTGTTCTGGGGCCTGATCGCCTCAATGTGGATCGGCAACGCGATGCTCGTGATCCTGAACCTCCCGCTGATCGGGATCTGGGTCAAGCTGCTGACCATTCCGTACCGCTGGCTGTTCCCCGCCATCGTGCTGTTCTGCGCGATCGGCGTGTACTCCACGAACAACAACACCTTCGACGTCTGGATGGTGGGCCTGTTCGGCATCATCGGCTACGCCTTCCACAAGCTCGAGTGCGAACCGGCACCGCTGCTGCTGGGCCTGATCCTCGGGCCGATGATGGAAGAGAACCTGCGCCGCGCGTTGCTGCTGTCGCGCGGCGACTGGAGCGTGCTGGTCACGCGCCCGATCTCGGCCAGCCTGCTGGCCGCGGCCGCGGTGCTGCTGGTGATCGTGCTGCTGCCGTCGGTGCGTAGCAAGCGCGAAGAGGCTTTCGTCGAAGAAGACTAGGCCGCACCTCGAAGCACCTTCTCTCAAAGGGCCTCCGGGCCCTTTTTTCTCGCCCGCGGGCCGGGCCTGTGACAATGG
This sequence comes from Variovorax sp. Soil_C_39, assembly GCF_057656815.1. Lineage (NCBI taxonomy): Bacteria > Pseudomonadati > Pseudomonadota > Betaproteobacteria > Burkholderiales > Comamonadaceae > Variovorax > Variovorax sp. Soil_C_39. The sequence goes on along the minus strand of NZ_JBDGJQ010000006.1, from coordinate 61,557 downwards.
CGGGTTCCGCGTTCGTCGCAGAGTAGAAAAGGTTTTTCAGTGTCCGTATTCAAGAACGTCATCGTCTATCGCATCGAACCTGCCTGGTCCCAAACGCTGGCCGAGGCGGAAGAAGGCCTGGGCAAGCAGCGCTTCGAGCCCTGCGGCCCATCGCAGGAAAAGTCGGCCGGCTGGATCGAGCCGCGCGGCGAGGCCAATGGCCCGCTGGTGGAGTCCATCGACGGGCAGTGGCTCGTCGAGTACATGATCGAGAGCAAGGCCGTGCCCGGCTCGGTGGTGCGCCGCAAGCTCGACGAGCGCTGCGCGCAGATCGAGGCCGCCACGGGCCGCAAGCCCGGCAAGAAGGAAAAGAAGGAGCTCAAGGAGGACATCACGCTCGAGCTGCTGCCGATGGCCTTCACGCGCAGTGCCCGCGTGGCCGTGTGGATCGACCAGGCCGAGCGCCGCCTCGTGATCAACTCCGCCAATGCCGCGCGCGCCGACGAGGTGATCACCAGCCTCGTGAAGGCGTTCGACGGCTTTGCCGTGAGCCCGATCAACACGCAGGTCGAGCCCGCTGCCGCCATGGCCAACTGGCTGCTCACGCAGGAACCGCCGGCCGGCTTCACGGTCGACCGCGAGTGCGAGCTCAAGGCATCCGACGATTCGAAGGCCGTGGTGCGCTATGCCAAGCATCCGCTCGACATCGAGGAAGTCAAGCAGCACATCAGCGACGGCAAGCGCCCGACAAGGCTCGCGCTGACCTGGGACGACCGCGTGTCGTTCGAGCTCACGCACGGCATGCTGATCCGCAAGATCGTGTTCCTCGAAGGCACGGGGGACGGTGCGGCCGGCGGCAAGAAGGAAGACAACTTCGATGCCGACGTGGCGATCGCCACCGGCGAGCTCGGCCAGCTCGTGCCGGCGCTGCTCGACGCGCTCGGCGGCGAGGCGGCGTTCGGCGCGGCTCCGACAGAGGCCGCAGCGCCAGCGACCGCTACGCCGGCCGAAGAGGCGGACGCACCGTTCTGAAAGCCGGCCGCCGTACGCGGCGGCCGTGAAGGGTTCGCGCAGGACGCGAAAGCTACGGCTGCTCGTCGTCCGCGGGCTGCTCGGGCCGCGTCAGCGTCCAGCTTTGCAGCTTGCCGCCGTTGAACACCGCGTCGACGTAAGAGCCGCCTGCATCGGTCCAGCGGTAGTGCTCGGGCTGCTCGTCGCGCGGCGAGCGCGGCTCGCCGAGTGCGCGTGTCAGGGCGATGACGTGCATCAGCGTGACGCCCTGCTTGAGCTTGGCATTGAGCATCACCGCGCTCGCCACATGGCCAATCGGGCGGTTGCCCGCGCGCTTGAGCACCTGCATCAGGCGATTGAAGTGCATCAGCACGAACATCACGATCACGCCGGCCGCGAACGCGACTCCGCCCCAGCCGTAGCTGCGCCACGAGACACCGATCAGCACGATGGCGCCGACCGGAATCAGAAACTTCTGGAAATTCATGCGCATATTGTCGCCGCCCGCACTGGCGTTCTTCGCCGCGCAGCGCGTCGAAGGCGCTTCGGGCACGTTCAATCCAGCCCGCGTACGACGTCCATCGCCTCTTCGATGCGATCGACCGCGTGGATCGTCAGGCCCTCGATCTCCTTCGCGCCCTTGCGCGGCGCGTTGGCCTTGGGCACCACGGCCACGCTGAAGCCCAGCTTGGCGGCTTCGCGCAGCCGCTCCTGGCCGCGCGGCGCGGGCCGCACCTCGCCGGCCAGGCCGACCTCGCCGAAGGCGATAAAACCCTTGGGCATCGGCTTGCCGCGCAGGCTCGAGGTGATGGCGAGCATCACCGCGAGGTCGGCCGCGGGTTCGCTGATGCGCACGCCGCCCACCGCGTTGACGAACACGTCCTGGTCCATGCAGGCCACGCCCGCATGGCGGTGCAGCACGGCCAGCAGCATCGCGAGGCGGTCGCGGTCCAGGCCCACGGAGAGCCGGCGGGGGCTGGGCCCGCCGTCGTCGACCAGCGCCTGGATCTCGACCAGCATCGGCCGCGTGCCTTCGAGCGTGACCAGCACCACGCTGCCGGGCACCGGCTCGGCATGCTGGCTCAGGAAGATCGCGCTCGGGTTCGCCACGCCCTTGAGACCGCGCTCTGTCATCGCGAACACGCCGATCTCGTTGACCGCGCCGAAGCGGTTCTTGATGGCGCGCACCAGGCGAAAGCTCGAGTGCGTGTCGCCCTCGAAATACAGCACCGTGTCGACCATGTGTTCGAGTACGCGCGGCCCCGCGAGCGCGCCCTCCTTCGTGACGTGGCCCACCAGCACCACCGCCGTGCCGCTGGTCTTGGCGAAGCGCGTGAGGTGGGCCGCGCATTCGCGCACCTGCGCGACCGAGCCGGGCGCCGAGGTGAGCTGGTCGGAGTAGACGGTCTGGATCGAGTCGATCACCGCGATCGCCGGCCGCGTGGCGTCGAGCGTGGCGATGATCTTCTCCAACTGGATCTCGGCCAGCACCTGCACCTGCGAATGGTCAAGGCCGAGCCGCCGCGAGCGCAGCGCCACCTGCGCCCCGCTTTCTTCGCCGGTGACGTAGAGCGCGTTCTGTCCTGCGCGCTGCAGCGCATCGACGGCCTGCAGCAGCAGCGTCGACTTGCCGATGCCGGGGTCGCCACCAATCAGCGTGACGCCGCCCGAGACGATGCCGCCGCCGAGCACGCGGTCGAGTTCGTCGAGGCCCGTCGGCGTGCGCGCGATGTCGGTGGCCTCGATCTCCGACAGCGTCGCGAGCTCGGACGCGCCGGCCAGCGACGCGAACTGCGTGCCGAAGCGGTTGTTGGCCGAGCCGCTGGCGCTGCCCGCCACCTGCTCGACCAATGTGTTCCAGGCGCTGCAGCTCGGGCATTTGCCGAGCCACTTGGGGCTGGTGCCGCCGCATTCGCTGCAGACGAAGAGTGATTTGTCCTTGGCCATGCGGCGAGTTTAGGGGTCCGCACAAACCCCTATGCGTGGCGGCTAGGAAGCAGCTGGCAAATCATTTAACATGTTAAGTAATTTGAACCGGACGAGCCACTTGAGCACCACCTTCACCCACCGCAATCTGCCGCGCCTGCTGCTGCAGGCGCGCGAGGCCGTCATGGCCCACACGCGGCCGAGCCTGCGCGAACACGCGCTGTCCGACCAGCAATGGCGCGTGCTACGCGTGCTCGGCGAGAACGGCGCAGTCGACACCGGCCACGTGGCGCGCGAGGCCTTCATCCTCGGCCCGAGCCTCACCGGCGTGCTCGCGCGCATGGAGCGCGACAAGCTCATCACGCGCAGCCGCGACCCGGCCGACCAGCGACGCACCGTCATCGAGGCCACGCCGCATGGCATGCGGCTGGTCAAGCGCCTGGGAGTCAGCATCGAGGCGCACTACGCCTGGATGGAAAAGTCACTCGGCAAGACCAAGCTCACGCAGCTCTACGGACTGCTCGACGAACTCATCGCGCTGGAGCAGCCCGCATGAACGGCACCGCCTCGCACTACCTTCCGACCGGCACCGTGTACGGCACGCTGCTGAACTTTCGCGCCGAATTCGACGCGCTCGTGCCGCAGATGACCGAGCCGCCCTACAAGGCCGCGCCGAAGGCCCCGGTGCTCTACGTGAAGACCGCCAACACCTGGAGCCCGCACGGTGCTGCGATCGCCGTGCCGGTGGACGCGCCCGAAGTCGAGGTCGGCGCGACCGTCGGCATGGTGATCGGCGCCGGCGGCGACGTCGAGGGCTTCGTGCTGATGAACGACCTGTCGATCCCGCACACGAGCTTCTTCCGACCGCCCGTCAAGTTCAAGTGCGTCGACGGGTTTCTCGGCATCGGCCCGGCGCTGCGCGATGCGCAGGAAGTGGCCGACCCGGCGGGCTTCAGCGTCGAGGTCCGCATCAACGGCGCGCTGCGGCAGACACTCGACTTCGCCACGCTGGTGCGGCCTGCGCGCCAGCTGCTCGCAGATGTCGGCGAGTTCATGACGCTCGCACACGGCGACGTGCTGTTGCTCGGCTGCGGCGCGGGCCGGCCGCTGGCACGCGCGGGCGACCGCATCGAGATTTCCGCCGCGGGCTTCGAGCCCCTGGTCAACACGCTGGTGCAGGAGGCCGCATGAAGCACGCACGCGTCATCTACGAAGGCCGCGAGCACACTGGCACCAGCCACGACCTCGACGGGCAGCCCGACGCCGCGGTGCGCCTGCAGGACGGGCGCGTCGTGCCGCAGGCGCAGCTCGTGTGGCTGCCGCCGCTGGCGCCGACGCCACGCCCGCGCACCATCCTCGCGCTCGGCCTCAACTACGCCGACCATGCGAAGGAGCTCGAATTCAAGGCGCCCGAGGAACCGCTGGTGTTCGTCAAGGGACAGGCCACGCTGACGGGGCACCGGCAGAAGACCTTCCGGCCCGCCAGCGTGCAGTTCATGCACTACGAATGCGAACTCGCGATCGTGGTCGGCAAGACTGCGCGCAAGGTGAAGCGCGATGACGCCTGCGACTTCATCGGCGGCTACACGGTGGCCAACGACTACGCGATCCGCGACTACCTCGAGAACTGGTACCGCCCCAACCTGCGCGTGAAGAACCGCGACACCTGCACGCCGCTCGGCCCATGGTTCGTCGATGCGGTCGACGTGCCCGATCCGATGTCGCTCGCGCTGCGCACCACCGTCAACGGCAAGGTCACCCAGCAAGGCAACACGCGCGACATGATCTTCGACGCGCCCTTCCTGATCGAGTACTTCAGCCGCTTCATGACGCTGTCGCCCGGCGACCTGATCCTCACCGGCACGCCCGACGGCGTGGTCGACTGCCGGCCCGGCGACGTGGTCGTGACCGAGATCGAGGGCATCGGCGCCCTCCAGAACACCATCGAAGGACCCGCATGAGAATCGACCACCTGATCGCCGGCCGGCGCGTTGCCGGCACCGACTACTTCGAGACCGTGAACCCCGCCACGCAGGAAGTGCTGGCCGAGGTCGCCGCGGGCGGCGAGGCCGAAGTGAACGCCGCCGTGGCAGCCGCCAAGGAAGCCTTTCCCAAGTGGGCCGGCCTGCCCGCGCCCGAACGCGCGAAGCTGATGCGCAGGCTTGGCGAGCTGATTGCCAAAAACGTGCCCGAGATCGCGCGCACCGAGACCGACGATTGCGGCCAGGTCATCGCCCAGACCGGCAAGCAGCTGGTGCCGCGCGCGGCCGACAACTTCCACTATTTCGCCGAGATGTGCACGCGCGTCGACGGCCACACCTATCCGACGCCCACGCACCTGAACTACACGCTGTTCCACCCGGTGGGCGTGTGCGCGCTCATCAGCCCGTGGAACGTGCCGTTCATGACGGCCACCTGGAAGGTCGCGCCCTGCCTGGCCTTCGGCAACACCGCGGTGCTGAAGATGAGCGAGCTCTCGCCGCTCTCCGCCGCGCGGCTCGGCGAACTCGCGCTCGAAGCCGGCATTCCGCCGGGCGTGCTGAACCTGGTGCACGGCTACGGCAAGGACGCCGGCGAGCCGCTGGTGGCGCACCCCGACGTGCGCGCGATCTCGTTCACCGGCTCCACCGCCACGGGCAACCGCATCGTGAAGAGCGCGGGCCTGAAGAAGTTCAGCATGGAGCTCGGCGGCAAGAGCCCGTTCGTGATCTTCGACGACGCCGACCTCGACCGCGCGCTCGACGCAGCCGTCTTCATGATCTTCAGCAACAACGGCGAGCGCTGCACCGCGGGTTCGCGCATCCTGGTGCAGCAGTCGATCTATGCCGACTTTGCCGCCAGGTTCGCCGAGCGCGCGAAGCGCATCGCGGTCGGCGACCCGCTCGACGAGAAGACCATCGTCGGCCCGATGATCTCGCAGGCCCACCTGGCCAAGGTGCGCAGCTACATCGAGCTGGGCCCGAAGGAGGGCGCGACGCTGCTGTGCGGCGGGCTCGATGCGCCGAGTGATCTGCCCGAGCGGGTGAAGCGCGGCAACTACGTGATGCCGACCGTCTTCGCCGACGTCGACAACCGCATGAAGATCGCGCAGGACGAGATCTTCGGCCCCGTCGCCTGCCTGATCCCGTTCAGGGACGAGGCGCATGCGATCGAACTGGCCAACGACATCGCCTACGGCCTCTCGAGCTACGTCTGGACCGAGAACATCGGCCGCGCCCACCGCGTCGCCGCCGCGGTGGAGGCCGGCATGTGCTTCGTCAACAGCCAGAACGTGCGCGACCTGCGCCAGCCCTTCGGCGGCACCAAGGCCTCGGGCACGGGCCGCGAAGGCGGCACCTGGAGCTACGAGGTGTTCTGCGAGCCGAAGAACGTGGCGGTGTCGCTGGGCAATCACCACATTCCGCATTGGGGAGTCTGACCATGGGCACGCTCGCACTCGCCGCCAAGATCACGCATGTACCGTCGATGTACCTGTCGGAATTTCCGGGGCCGAACTTCGGCTGCCGCGACGCCGCGATTCAGGGCCACAAGGAAATCGACCGCCGCTGCCGCGCGCTGGGCGTGGACACCATCGTGGTGTTCGACGTGCATTGGCAGGTCAACAGCGAATACCACATCAACTGCGGTCCGGAATTCGGCGGCACCTACACCAGCAACGAGCTGCCGCACTTCATCAAGAACATGCCCTATGCCTACCCGGGCAACCCGGCGCTCGGGCACCTGATCGCCGACGTGGCGAACGAGATGGGCGTGAAGAGCCGCGCGCACAGCGACACCACGCTCGAGCTCGAGTACGGCACGCTGGTGCCGATGCGCTACATGAATGCCGACCAGCGCTACAAGGTGATCAGCATCAGCGGCTGGTGCGACTGGCACGACCTCGCCGAGTCGGGCCGCTTCGGCCTCGCGGTGCGCCGCGCGATCGAGGAGCGCTACGACGGCACGGTCGCGGTGTTCGCGAGCGGTTCGCTCTCGCACCACTTCGCCGACAACGGCCGCGCGCCCGAGTTCATGCACAAGGTCTACGACCCGTTTCTCGAGCAGGTCGACCATCGCGTGGTCGAACTCTGGAAGGCCGGCGACTGGAAAACATTCGTCGGCATGCTGCCGATGTATGCCGACAAGTGCTGGGGCGAAGGCGACATGCACGACACCGCGATGCTGCTGGGCCTGCTCGGCTGGGACCGCTACACCGCACCCGTGGAGATCGTGACGCCCTATTTCGGCAGCTCGGGCACGGGACAGATCAACGCGATCTTCCCGGTCACGCCGCTGCCGGCCGACGCCGCCACCGCCTGAGCAAGGGAGCACGACGCATGCCGCACCTGGTGATCCTCTACACGCCCAACATCGAGCCCGAGACCGACATGACGGCGCTCTGCCGCACGCTTGCCGACACCATGCTCGCGCAGCGCGACGCGGCGGGCCGGCCGGTCTTTCCCACGGGCGGCACGCGCGTGCTGGCCTACCCGGCTGCGCACCACGCGGTGGCGGACGGGAAGGCCGACTACGCCTTCGTCTACCTCAACCTGCGCATGGCGGCGGGCCGCACCGATGCCGTGAAGAAGAAGGCCGGCGACGACCTGCTCGTGGCGGTGAAGACGCATTTCGCGCCGGTGCTCGAGCGCCGCCACATCGGCATCACGCTGCAGATCGACGAAAGCCCGCAGCAGGTGTACGACGGCAAGCACAGCAACCTGCATCCCCTGTTCAACAAAGGCTGAGAAGAAGACTGCCATGCTTTCCGACGCCACCATCGCCCAACTGGCCGCCGAACTGCACGAGAGCGAACGCACGCGCGTGCAGGTCGAGCATTTCTCCAAGCGCTTTCCCGAGATGACGGTCGAGGACGGCTACGCCGTCTCGCGCGCCTGGGTCGCGCACAAGATCGCCGGGGGGCGCACCGTCAAGGGCCACAAGATCGGCCTGACCTCGCGCGCGATGCAGCTGTCGAGCCAGATCAGCGAGCCCGACTACGGCACGCTGCTCGACGACATGTTCTTCGAGCAGGGCGCCGACATTCCTTTCACGCGCTTCATCGCGCCGCGCATCGAGGTCGAGCTGGCCTTCGTGCTCGGCCGGCCACTCAAGGGGCCGGGGGTCACGATCTTCGACGTGCTCGCGGCCACCGACTACGTGGTGCCCGCGATCGAGATCATCGATGCGCGCATCGAGCAGTTCGACCGCCACACCAAGGCGCCGCGCAAGGTGTTCGACACCATCGCCGACAACGCGGCCAACGCAGGCATCGTGCTCGGCGGCCGGCCGGTCAAACCCGATGCGGTCGACCTGCGCTGGGTCGGCGCGCTGCTCTACAAGAACGGCGTGATCGAGGAGACCGGCGTGGCCGCGGCCGTGCTCAACCACCCGGCCACCGGCGTGGCCTGGCTCGCGAACAAGCTCGCGCCCTGGGACGAGCACCTCGCGGCCGGCGAGGTGGTGCTCGCCGGTTCGTTCACGCGCCCCACCACCGCGCTCGCGGGCGACACCTTCCACGCCGACTACGGCCCCCTCGGCGCGATTTCGTTCAGACTCGCCTGACCCGCCACTACCGAGACATCGTCCCATGCAGACACCCCTCAACACCTTCAAGCAGGCCCTGGCCGGCAAGCGCGCCCAGATCGGTCTCTGGGTCGGCCTAGCCGACGGCTATGCGGCCGAGATCCTGGCCGGCACCGGCTACGACTGGCTGCTGGTCGACGGCGAGCATGCGCCGAACGACGTGCGCTCGATCCTCGCGCAGCTGCAGGGCATCTCGAGCGCCTGGTCGGCACTGCCCGAGGGCGCCACGCGGCCGCAGCCGGTGGTGCGCGTGCCGGTCGGCGACACCACGCTGCTCAAGCAGATGCTCGACATCGGCGCGCAGACCATCCTGGTGCCGATGGTCGACACCGCCGAACAGGCCGCGCGCATGGTGCAGGGCATGCGCTACCCGCCCGAAGGCGTGCGCGGCATGGGCAGTGCGCTCGCGCGCGCCTCGCGCTGGCAGGCCTACCCCGACTACCTGCACGAGGCCAATGCCCAGACCTGCCTGCTGGTGCAGGCCGAGACGGTCGAGGCGATGAGGAACCTCGACGCGATCGCCGCCACCCCCGGCGTGGACGGCGTGTTCATCGGTCCGGCCGACCTTTCGGCCTCGATGGGCTTCGTGGGCCAGCCCGGCCACCCCGAAGTGCAGGCCGCGATCGCCGATGCGATCGCACGCATCCAGAAGGCCGGCAAGGCGGCCGGCATCCTCTCGACCACCGAGGAGCAGGCGCGCAAGTGGCTCGCTGCGGGCGCGGCCTTCGTCGCCGTGGGCGTGGACACCATGCTGCTGGCCGCAGCGGCCAGCGCGCTGGCGGGCAAGTTCAAGCCCGAGGGCGCGGCCGCCAGCGCCGCGCCCGGCAGCTACTGACGCCTTCTGCAAACCCATCCATTGACCGAACGCCAGCCGCCCGCCAGCCAATGACCACCCCGACCGACCCGAAGAAACCGCCGCGCTTCCGCTCCGCCATCATCCGCGAGGGCACGATCCGCGCCACCACGCGCAGCTTCCTGCATGCGCTGGGGCAGGACGACGAGGACATCGAACGCCCGCACATCGGCGTGTTCCACACCGGCGGCGAGATGAGCCCCTGCAACCTCAACCTGCGCGAGCAGGCGCAGCATGCCAAGACCGGCATCTATGCGGGCGGCGGCACGCCGCACGAATGCCCGGTGGTGTCGGTGAGCGACGGGCTCACGATGGCGCATTCGGGCATGCGCTTCTCGCTGATCTCGCGCGAACTCATCGCCGACAGCGTCGAGGCCTCCACGCGCGGCCACCAGTGGGACGGCATCTTCGCGATCGGCGCCTGCGACAAGAACCTGCCGGGCCTGATGATGGGCATGGTGCGCTGCAACGTGCCGAGCGTGTTCGTGCATGGCGGCTCGGCGCTGCCGGGGCAGATGCCCGGGCCCGACGGGCGCGACCTGAACGTGGTCGACACCTACGAGACCATCGGCAAGGTGCTCGCCGGCACCGCCACGACCGACGAACTCGACGCCATGAGCCGCGCCTGCCTGCCCACCGCGGGCGCCTGCGCGGGCCAGTTCACGGCCAACACCATGGGCATGGTGTCCGAGGCGCTCGGCCTCGCGCCCATCGGCTCGAGCATGGTGCCGGCGGTGTTCAGCGAGCGAGCGCCGCTGATGCGCCGCGCCGCGAAGCACCTGATGAAGGCGGTGATGGGCGACGCGCCGCTGCCGCGCGACATCGTCACGCGCAAGGCGCTCGAGAACGCCTGCGCCGTGGTGTCGGCCACGGGCGGCTCGACCAATGCCGCGCTGCACCTGCCGGCGATCGCGCACGAGGCGGGCATCCGCTTTCACCTCGACGACGTGGCCGAGATCTTCGCGCGCACCCCGCTCATCGCCGACCTGCGCCCGGGCGGGCAGTACCTGGCGCGCGACGTCTACTACATCGGCGGCGCGGGCGTGATCCTGCGCACGCTGATGGACCAGGGCTTCGTGCACGGCGACGCGCTGACCTTCACCGGCCGCACGCTGGCCGAGGAGCTCGCCGGCGCCTCTGCGCCCGACGGCCGGGTCGTGCGTGCAGCGGGCAACCCGATCACGCGCGACGGCGGCCTGGCGGTGCTCAAAGGCAACCTGTGCCCCGACGGCGCCCTGCTCAAGACGGCCGGCCTGAAGACGCTGGTGCACCGCGGGCCGGCGCGCGTCTTCGAGTCGGAAGAACAGGCGCAGGCCGCGGTGCAGAACCGCCGCTATGCGCCCGGCGACGTGATCGTGATCCGCAACGAGGGCCCCAAGGGCAGCCCGGGCATGCGCGAGATGCTCGGCATCACCGCCCTGCTCTACGGCCAGGGCATGGGCGACAAGGTGGCGCTCCTGACCGACGGCCGCTTCTCGGGCGCGACGCGCGGCCTGTGCATCGGCTATGCGGGGCCCGAGGCGGCGGACGGTGGCCCGATCGCGGCGTTGCGTGACGGCGACATGGTGGCGATCGACGCACGCGCCGAAGCGCGCAGCATCTCGGTCGAACTGGGGGCGGAGGAGATCGCCGGGCGGCTCGCAGCGCGCGGGGTCATCAACGTAAACGCGGGGGTCCAGCACCGTGGCTTGCTGGAAAAATACGCGCTCACCGTGCGCCCTGCCCATCAGGGTGCCGTGACCCATTCGGGCGCAGTCACCTGGCTGCGCGACGAGTCGTGAAACGCAACCACCCTACCCCGGAGAGAGACCCATCATGACCTTCAACCGCCGCCAGTTGCTGCAGACCACCGGTGCCTCGGCGCTGCTCGCCAGCCTGGGCCAGCACGCCTTCGCCCAGGCCTCCATCGAGACCGCCACCATCGTCACCGGCTTTGCGGCCGGTGGCACGTCGGACACCACCTGCCGGCGCGTAGCGACCCGCCTGAGCCCCGACTACGCGAAGACCGCGGTGGTCGAGAACCGCACCGGTGCGGGCGGCCAGATCGCTGTCAGCTACGTGAAGGGCCGCCCGGCCGACGGCGCCACCATCCTGCAGACGCCGACCTCGATCCTCACGATCTATCCCCACATCTACAAGAAGCTGCCGTACGACCCGATGGTCGACCTCACCCCGGTGAGCCTGGCCTGCATCTTCGACTTCGGCTTCGCGGTCGGCCCCGCGGTGCCCGCGAGCGTCAAGAACGTGCCCGAGTTCCTCGCCTGGGCCAAGGCCAACCCGACCGGCGCCAACTACGGCTCGCCGGCCGCGGGCTCCACGCCGCACTTCATCGGCGCGCTGCTGGGCAAGAAGGGCGGCGTCGAACTCAAGCATGCGGCCTACCGCGGCACCCAGCCGGCCATGCTCGACTTGCTCGGCGGCAACATCTCGGCCGTGTCGGGCCCGATCGGCGACATCACGCAGCACCTGGCCTCGGGCAAGGTGCGCATCCTGGGCGTCTCGGGCGCCAAGCGCAACCGCTTCGCCCCCGAGGTGCCGACCTTCGGCGAGCAGGGCATCAAGGACATGGCGCACAGCGAATGGTTCGCCTTCTTCCTGCCCGCCAAGGCGTCGCCCGACGTGGTCGCGAAGCTCAGCACGGCGATGAAGAACGCGCTGCTGCAGAAGGACGTGATCGACGGCCTCGGTACCTTTGGGCTCGAGGCCATGTCGTCGACGCCAGGCGAGCTCACCGAGCTGCTCAAGAAGGACACTGCCAAGTGGGCGCCGATCGTCAAGGAGGTCGGCTTCACTGCTGAGGGGTAGCCCACCCCCGAAGCGGCTCACTTCGTGTAGCCGCCTCCCCCTCAAGGGGGCAACACCAGCGGCCCGGCAAAGCCGGTTCCGCGGTGTTTCCCGCGAAGAGTTCGGGGCCAAGACAAGCGTCATCTGAAAGGAACTGCCATGAACGCACCCGCCACCACCGCGCCCACCGCGCTGGTCCATCCGTCGATCCATCCCGACGAGCGCGCCGCACGCGAAGAGCTCGCGGCCTGCTACCGCGTCTTCGCGATGCTGGGCTGGACCGAGATGATCTACAACCACATCACGGTGCGGCTGCCCGACAGCGTGACGGGCGGCGAGAAGCAGTTCCTCATCAACCCCTTCGGGCTGCACTACAGCGAGGTCACGGCGAGCAACCTCGTGAAGATCGACCTGCAGGGCAAGGTGCTCGACGGCTCGACCTGGCCGGTGAACCCGGCCGGCTTCACGGTGCATGCGGCCATCCACGACGGCCTCGAAGGCGCGCACTGCGTCATGCACACCCACACCACGGCCGGCGTGGCCGTGGCCTGTCTGCAGGGCGGCCTGCAGCAGACCAATTTCTATACCGCCCAGCTGCACGACATGGTGGCCTACCACGACTTCGAGGGCATCACCATCCATGCCGACGAAGGGCCGCGCCTGCTCCGAAGCATCGGCAACCGCAATGCGGTGATCCTGCGCAACCACGGCCTGCTGGCCTGGGGCCAGACGCTGCCGCAGACCTTCGCGATCCTCTGGACGCTGCAGCGGGCCTGCGACATCCAGATGGCGACGCTCTCGATGGGCCAGGCTATCCCCGTGAGCGAGGACATCGCGCGCAAGTGCACGCGCGACGCGCTGCAGTTCAACCCGAACCACGGCGCGGGCCAGGACGTGTTCGACGCGCTGGTGCGCCAAATCGACCGCATCGATCCCTCCTACAAGAACTGAAGCGATGAAGATCTGCATCTACGGCGCCGGCGCGATCGGCGGATGGATCGGCGTCGGCCTCGCGCAGGCGGGCGAGCGGCTCAACGTGGTGGCGCGCGGCGCCACGCTCGAGGCGCTGCAACGAGACGGACTCTCACTGATGCGCGGCGAGGTGCGCACGCGCGTGCCGGTCAACGCCGTGGCCGACCCCGAGGCGCTGGGCGTGCAGGACCTGGTGGTCATCGCCGTCAAGGCGCCCGCGCTGGCCGGCGTGGCCGAGCGCATCGGCCCGCTGATCGGTCCCGACACCGTGGTGCTGACAGCGATGAACGGCGTGCCCTGGTGGTTTCTCGAAGGCGGCTTCGGCGGCCCGATCACCGGCCGCCGGCTCGCGGCCGTCGACCCCGACGGCGCGATCGCACGCGCCATTCCCGCGGCCAACGTGATCGGCGCCGTGGTGCACTGCAGCTGCTCGCTCGATGCGCCCGGCGTGGTGCGGCACCATTTCGGCAATGGCCTGATCGTGGGCGAGCCTTCGGGCGCGGCCACGCCGCGCGTGCAGAAGCTGCTGGCGCTGCTGCAGCGCACCGGCATCGACGCCACGCTCTCGCCGCAGATCCAGCGCGACGTGTGGTTCAAGCTCTGGGGCAACATGACCGTCAACCCCATCAGCGCGCTCACGGGCGCCACCACCGACCTAATCATGGGCGACGATTTCGTGCGCGGCTTCATCTCGGCCGTGATGCTCGAAGCCAAGGAGATCGGGCGCCGCATCGGCATCGAGATCGCACAGAGCCCCGAAGACCGCCACGAGGTGACGAAGAAGCTCGGCGCCTTCAAGACCTCGATGCTGCAGGACGTCGAAGCCGGCCGCGCGGTCGAGCTCGATGCGCTCGTGACCGTGGTGCGCGAACTCGGCGAACTCACTGCCGTGGCAACGCCCTTCACCGATGCGCTGCTGGGCCTGGCGCGGCTGCAGGCGCGGCGCCTGGGCCTCTACTGAGGCTGCAGCTTCACCTGCTTCATCATCACCTCGGTCAGCGTCATTTCCTTGGTGAAGCCGCGCGTGTATTCGGGCGCGGGCAGCGGGCTCGCCTGGCCGCCGTTCTCGGTCAGGCCGGCCTGAACCGAAGGCGTCGCGAGCGCCTTCTCGAAAGCCGCGGCGATGCGTGCAGCCACCGCGTCAGGCGTGCCGGCCGGCACCGAGACGCCGCCCCATGACGTGAGCTCGACACCCTTCACACCGAGCTCGGCCAGCGTCGGCACATCGGGCAGCTTGGGGTTGCGGCGCGGGCCCGCGATCGCGAGCGGCTTGAGCTTGCCCGACTGGATCAGCGGATAGGCGACCGACAGGATCGGCGTTCCAAACGTCACCTGGTTGCCGAGGATCGCGTTCACCAGCTCCGACGCGCCCTTGTAGGGCACGTGCAGCGCCTCGGCATTCAGCGCGTTCAGCAGCAGCTCCACGCCCAGGTGCGAGGGCGTACCGACCCCGCCCGACGCGTAGTTCAGCGCGCCTGGATTGGCGCGCGCCTTGGCCGCCAGTTCGTCGAGGCTCCCGATGCCCGACGCGGCGTTGACCACCAGCGCGATGTCGGAGGTGCTCACCCGCATGATGTGGCGGAAGTCCTTGAGCGCGTCGTAGCCCGGGTCGCGGTACATGCGCATGTTCGCGGCCATCGGTGCGGCCGAATAGATCCAGGTGTAGCCGTCGGGCGCAGCGCGCGCCACCAGCCGGGCGCCGATGTTGCCGGCCGCGCCGGCCTTGTTCTCGATCACCACCGCCTGGCCCAGCAGCGGCCCCACGGCCTCGGCCAGGATGCGCGCGGTGATGTCGGGGCCGGTGCCCGCGAGGTAGGGCACCACCCACTTGATGGGGCGCTCGGGCCATGCGGCCTCGGCGGCCAGCGCGCACGAGGCGGCCGGCAGCAACGCGGCGGCGAGGGAGGCGGCCAGCACGTGGCGCCGTTGCAGCAGTCTGTTCATGTCTTTTGTCTCCTGGTGTGTCTCTGTCTTGTCGTCAGCCGGCGTCGCCGAGCAGCTCGCGCGCGATCGTGTTGCGCTGGATCTCGCTGGTGCCGGTCAGCACCCGGTACATGCGCAGCATGCGGAACAGGAACTCCACGCGCCGCCCCTGCACGATGCCTTCGCCGCCGTGGACCTGCACCGCGCGGTCGGCGATGCGGAACGCGGCTTCGGAGCAGAACAGCTTGGCCATCGAGGCCTCGGCGCGCGCTTCGCTGCCGGCATCGATCTGGCGCGCCGTCGACACCATGAGCGCCCGCGCGGCGGCCAGCTCGGTCGCCATGTCGGCCAGCATGTGCTGGACCGCCTGGAACTGCCCGATCGCGCGGCCGAACTGCTTGCGCTGGCCCGCATAGGCGCAGGCGTCGCGCAGCGCCACCGCCGCCAGCCCCACCATCGCCGGGCAATGCAGAAGCCGGTTGACCGTGATGCGGCCCAGCGCCAGCGCGAGCCCGCGCCCGGGTTCACCGATCAGGTTGGCCGCGGGAATGCGGCAGTTCTCGAGCACGATGTCGCCGGTGTGCGACTGCCCTGCCATCGTCTTGTAGCCGGCCTCGACGCGCACGCCCGGCTGCTTCAGGTCGACGAAGAAGGCCGTGACCTCGCGCTGCGCGCTCCCGGCCGGAGCGGTCGACGCCATGAGCACCGCGAAGTCGGCAAAGGGCGAGCCCGAGATGAAGCGCTTGCGTCCGTCGAGCACGAAATGCTCACCGTCGCGCACGGCGCGCGTCTGCACCGCGCCGGCGTCCGAGCCCGCCTCGGCCTCGGTGAGCGCGAAGCAGATCGCCTTCTCGGCCCGGGCCACCGGCTCGATGAAATTCTGCATGTGGTGCGGCGTGGCCTTGCGCACGAGAGCACCCACGCGCGGCGGCCCGCTGAGTTCGCCGAACACGTGCGGCGCGAGCGGCGAGCCGCTCGCATAGATGGCCTCCTTGATGAGCACGTGGTCGAGCACCGACAGCCCGAGGCCGCCCATCGATTCGGGCAGCGTCATGCCGTAGAAGCCAAGCGCATGCGAGCGGCGCCAGACCTGCTGCAGCACCTCGCGGCTGGCGCCATGCTCATGGTCGATGCCGTGCGTGCGCACGATGTCGGCCAGCTCGCCGTGCAGGAAGCCCTCGATGCGGCCGATCAGCTCGGCGGCGCGCGGCGAGCCCTCGAAGACGCCGCGGCTTGCCGTGGCGGGGGTGGCGTTGTCGTTCATCATTCTTCTCGTCCTCGTTCAGTTCACCATGCGGCTCTGACCGGCCCAGTACGGCGCCTGGATCTGCTTGCGCGCGACCTTGCCGTTGGGGTTCTTCGGCAGTGCCTCCACGAACGCCAAGCGGCGCGGGCGCTTGAAGCCGCCGAGCCGCTCGGCGCAGAAGGCATCGAGCGCGCCGCCGTCGAGCGCATGGCCGGGCTTGAGCACCACGTGCGCGGCCACGGCCTCGCCCCACTTGTCGTCGGGCACCGCGAAGACGCAGGCGTCGGCAATCGCCGCGTGCTGGTAGAGCACCGCTTCCACCTCCGACGGATAGACGTTGAAGCCGCCGCTGATGACCATGTCCTTCTTGCGATCGACGATGTAGACGAAGCCCTCCGAGTCCATACGCGCGAGGTCGCCCGTGTGATAGCGGCCGTTCTTCAGCACCTCGGCCGTGAGCTCGGGGGCGCGCCAGTAGCCCGCGAACACGTCGGCGCCGCCCACCACGATCTCGCCGATCTCGCCCGTGGCCACGGGCTCTCCCGCGTCGTCGACGATCTCGACCCTCGATTCGAGGAACGGCCGGCCGCACGAGGCAAGCCGCTCGGGCGCTGCGGCGCGTGCGAACAGGTGGTCTTCCACGCTCAGGCCGCACACGCCCGAGGTGGTCTCGCCCGCGCCGTAGCCTTGCGACAGCACCGGTCCGAACACGTCCATCGCGCGCAGGATGCGGGCCGGCGCCATGGGCGCGGCGCCATAGCCCAGGCGCAGCAGGTCTGGCAGCGGCCGGTACCGGCCTTCGAGCTCGCCGAGCAGCATGTTGATCATGGTCGGCACCATGAAGGTGTGCGTCACGCGGTCGGCCTTCATGTCGGCCAGGAAGCGCCCGGGCTCGAAGCCCGCGAACAGACGGATGGTCGCGCCGCTGCACAGCGCCGGCACGATCTGCATGCCCGAGGCATGCGTGATCGGGCCCACGAGGCCGAGCAGGTGGCCTTCGCGCATGCCCTCGGAACGCATGAGGAACTTGCGCAATTGCGCGAGCCGGTTGCCGAAGGTTTGCATCGCCGCCTTCAGCACGCCCGACGAGCCTGAGGTGTAGTGCAGCACGGCAAGCTCGTCGGCCTGGACGCTGACCGCCTCGAACACATCGCTCGCGCGTTCGAGCAGGCCGGCATAGGAGCTATCGGCATCCTCGGGGCCGTCGATGAACAGCAGCCTGGGCATCTCCGCGCTGCCGCCCTTCAGGTGCGGCAGGAAGGCTTCGGCGCGCTCTGCAGTGGTAACGATCAGCGCCGCGACGCTGTTGGTCACGATGTCGCCCACTTCGGTCGGCGACAGCCGCGCATTGAACGGTGCCTTGACGAGCGCGGCCTTGTAGCAGGCCAGTTCGATCTCGACGATCTCGGTGCAGTTCGGCAGGTAGATGCCGACGCGGTCGCCGCGCTGCAGACCGCATGCGAGCAGCGCGTTGGCCAGGCGGTTGGAACGGCGGTCGAGCGCTTCGTAGCTCAGGCTGCGGTCGGCGGTGCGCAGCGCGATGCGCCGGCCGTGGATGCGCGCGCAGCGCGAGACGAGTTCGCCGACATTGGCGACCGTGGAGGTGTGTGGCAAGGGTTGTCTCCTGGATGCGTGCATGCATGGGTTCTGCATGCGATGCGCCACTGTCCCGCAAAGCGGCAGCCAAGAGGAAATACCGTTTGCTGATGCCGGGCCATCAATCGGATTGATGGCCCCGCTTGCTCGCCGTGCGTGCGGCTATGCCCGAGGCGTGCGCCTCGCGCTGTCGTGCGCGAGCAGCTCGGCCTCCCAGCGCCCTTCGCGGATCAACCGCGCCGCCTGCTCGGCCAGCGCCTCGGCCACCACCTGCACGGCCGGATCGGGCGCGCGCTCGGCGGGCATGGCGATGGTGTAGCTGCGCTGCAGCGCGGGCTCCACCACGCGCGCAACAACCCAGTCGTCGCCGCCGTGCGGGCTGTCGCCGAGTGCGCAGGCCGGCGTGAAGGTGTAGCCCGCACCGCAGCCGTAGAGCGAGCGGATCACGCGCGCCGAATCGTGTTCGTGCGCGAGGTTCAGCGTCACGCCCAGCGACGCGGCAGCCTCCTCCACGCGCTGGCGGATCGAGAAGCGGCGCGATTGCAGCACGAGCGGCAGGCGCGCCGCGTCGGCGAAAGCGACCTCGGGCTTCGTGTTCTTTCCGCGCGCCCGCCGCCGCAGGTGCGCCGACAGGGCGCCATCGCGGTCGTAGCCGCAGACGAAGATCGACTCGCGCGCGAGCGGCCGGCAGTCCAATCCTTCGACTTGCGGCGTGTCCACGAGGATGCCGACGTCGGCGCGGCGGTCGAGCATGGCTTTCTTCACGGCCAGGCTCAGGTCGTCGAGCACGAACACGCGGATGCGCGGATGGCTGGTCTTGAGCGCGGCCAGCACCGGCCCGAGCAGCAGCGAGGCGATCAGGAACGGCACCGCCACCGTCACCGAGCCCTCGGGTCCCTGCGGCAGCCGCTGGATACGCTCGCGCACCGCATCGGCGTCCGACAAGAGCCGCCGCGCGTCTTCGTAGAGCTGCATGCCGGCGGGCGTGGGCGTCACGCCCGCATGCGAGCGGTCGAAGAGCTGCGCGCCGAGCTCGGCCTCGAGCTTCTTGATCTGCGCCGTGAGCGCCGGCTGCGCGATGTAGAGCGAACCGGCCGCGCGCGAGAGACTGCCGGCCTCGAGCACGGCGATGAAATAGCGCAGGGTCCGCAGGTCCATGCAGGCCGCTCAGCGAGCGGGCTTCATTCTTCGTGCGCGGTGGGCGCGAACGGCACGCGCTGCGCCACCGCGCACATGAGCTCGTAGCCGATGGTGCCGGCGGCACGCGCGACCTCGTCGATCGAGAGCGTCGCGCCGTTCACGGCCGAACGGCCCCAGAGCGTGACCTCGCTACCGAACTTCGCGTCGGGCACGGGCGTGAGGTCGACGGTGATCATGTCCATGCTGACCCTGCCCACCATGCGCGTGCGCACGCCGTTCACCAGCACCGGTGTGCCGGTGTCGCAGTGGCGCGGATAGCCGTCGCCGTAGCCGGCCGCGGCCACACCGATGGTGAGCGGCGCCTCGGCCGTGAAGCGCGATCCATAGCCGATGGTGTCGCCGGGCTGCAGCGTCTGCACCGAGAGCAGCTTCGTCGAGAGCGTCATCGTGGGTTCGAGTTGCCAGTGCGCGGCGTCGTGCTCGGGATGGTCGGGCGCGCTGCCGTACAGCACGATGCCGGGGCGCACCCAGTCGCCCCGGGCCTGCGAGGCATGCCGCAGCGTGGCCGCGCTGTTGGCGATCGAGCGCTCGCCGGGCAGGTCTTTGGTGACGCGCTCGAACACCGCAAGCTGGTGCGCAATGCCGCGCTCGCCGTCGGCGTCGCTGAAGTGCGTCATCAGCGAGATCTCGTCGACCTGCGGCAGCGCATTGAGCCGCGTCCAGGCCGCGCCGAAACGCTCGGGCGCGTAGCCCAGGCGGTTCATGCCCGAGTTCATCTTGAGGAAGACGCGCTGCGGCTTGAGCGTCTTGTGCGCGGCGAGCATGTCGATCTGCTCGTCGCAATGCACCGTGTGCCAGAGGTCGAGCCGCGAGCAGAGCTCGAGATCGCGCGCCTCGAACACGCCCTCGAGCAGCAGCACCGGCCCGCGCCAGCCGAGCGCGCGCACGCGCTCGGCTTCGGCCAGGTCGAGCAGCGCGAAGCCGTCGGCGCCGCGCAGGCCTTCGTACACGCGCTCGATGCCGTGGCCGTAGGCATTGCACTTGACCACGGCCCAGACGCGGGCATCGACGGCGCTGCGCCGCACCCGGTCGAGGTTGTGCCGCAGTGCGGCGGTGTGGACAGTGGCGAGAATGGGGCGCGGCATGGGAAATCCCGAAGGTAGAAGACCGGGGTTTTAGCACCTTCGCGGACCGGGGCGCCCGGTGTGGCCATGCGGGTTTGCCAGTCGTACCCCCATGCTATAACCGCCCATTCGCCGTGAAGGACGCGGCCTTTCTCACTACTGCCAGCGAGCTCCTGGCCAGCCAGCCCATCGATGAAGCGCGGTTTCTACACGATCATGTCGGCCCAGTTCTTTTCGTCGTTGGCCGACAACGCGATCTTCGTCGTGGCCGTGGAGCTGATGCGAAGCAACGGGGCGCCCGAATGGCAGCGTGCCGCGCTGGTGCCGATCTTCGCGGTCTTCTACGTGGTGCTCGCACCGCTCGTGGGCGCCTTCGCCGATGCGCTGCCCAAGGGGCGGGTGATGTTCATCAGCAACGCGATCAAGGTGATCGGCTGCCTGATGATGCTGTTCGGCTCGCACCCGCTGCTCGCGTACTCGATCGTGGGGCTCGGCGCCGCGGCCTATTCGCCGGCCAAGTACGGCATCCTCACCGAACTGCTGCCGGCCTCGCAGCTGGTCAAGGCCAACGGCTGGATCGAGGGCCTGACGATCGCCTCGATCCTGCTGGGCATCGTGCTCGGCGGCTCGCTGGTGGGCCATGCAATCTCGAGCTGGCTGCTCGCGATCGACATCCCGCTCTTGGACACCGGCGTCGAGTCGCCGGCCGAGGCGGCGATCTCGGTGCTGATCTTCGTCTACGCGCTCGCGGCCTGGTTCAACACCCGCATCCCGAGCACCGGCGTCGAGATGCGCCCGCTGCGCGCCAACCCCGCGCATGGCCTCGCGCGCAACATGTTCGCGCTGATGCCCGACTTCTGGAACTGCAATGCGCGCCTGTGGCGCGACAAGCTCGGGCAGATCTCGCTCGCCACCACCACGCTGTTCTGGGGTGCGGGCGCCAACCTCAAGTACATCGTGCTGGCCTGGGCCGGGCTTGCGCTCGACTACAACACCACGCAGGCCACCGCCCTCACCGGCGTGGTGACGATCGGCATGGCGGTGGGCGCCATCGTTGCCTCGATGCGCATGCGGCTGGACATGGCCACGCGCGTGATCCCGATGGGCATCGCCATGGGGGTGCTGGTCATCTGCATGAACCTGATCGGCAGCGTCTGGCTCGCGGTGCCCTTCCTGATCCTGCTCGGCGGGCTCGGTGGCTTCCTGGTAGTGCCGATGAATGCACTGCTGCAGCACCGCGGCCATAACCTGATGGGCGCGGGCCGTTCGATCGCGGTGCAGAACTTCAACGAGCAGGCCTGCATCCTGCTGCTTGGCGGCTTCTACAGCGCCTGCACCGGCCTGGGCCTTTCGGCCTACGCGGCCATCGCCGCCTTCGGCGGCGTGGTGGCGGGCGTCATGTGGATCATCCAGCGCTGGCACCAGCAGAACCTGCGCAAGTATCCGGAAGAAGTCGAACACCTGCTCGCGATCGCCCGCAGCGACAAGCATCATTGACCTCCTCTTGGCTCCCCTTGCACTGATCTTCAACGCCTTCGTGTGGGGCGTTTCATGGTTTCCGTTCCGCCACGTCGAGGCCCACGGGCTGCATCCGGTCTGGACCACCTTCCTGATCTACGCGGCGATCTCGCTGGCGATGGGGCTGCTGCGCCGCCACGCCTGGCGCGGCTTCGCGGACTTTCCGATGCTGGTGCTGCTCGGGCTTGCTGCCGGCTTCACCAACCTGGGCTTCAACTGGGCGGTGACGCAAGGCGACGTGGTGCGCGTGGTGCTGCTGTTCTACATGATGCCGCTGTGGAGCGTGCTGCTGGGTTGGGCGGTGCTGGGCGAGCGGCCTACGGGCGGCGCGCTCGCACGCGTGGCGCTCGCGCTCGGCGGCGTCGTCGTGGTGCTCAAGGCGCCGGGCGTCGACTGGCCGGTGCCCGCGAGCCTGCCCGACTGGCTGGGCCTCGCGGCGGGCTTCGGCTTCGCGGTGACCAACATCGTCCTGCGCCACCTGCGCGCTGCGCCTGGCGAATCGCGCGCACTCGCGATGTTCAGCGGCTGCGCGCTGGTCGCGGGCACCGCGGCCGCGAGCGGCACCGCGCTCGGCGCCTTCGCCTCGCCGCTCCTGGCCACGCCGGGATGGATCGGCTGGGCCATGCTGCTGGGCGTCGGCTTCGTGGTGGCCAACGTCTGCCTGCAATACGGTGCGGCACGGCTCGCGGCCAGCGCCACTGCGGTGATCATGTTGTCGGAGGTGCTGTTCGCGAGCGTCTCGTCGGTGACGCTCGGCGCGGCCACGATGAGCCCGCGCATCCTTGCGGGCGGCGCGCTGATCGTGCTCGCGGCGGCCTGGTCGGCATTTGCGCGAACGCCTGCGCGCAGCGATGATCGGCTTCCCTCCGCCACTTGATGATGAAGGAAGCGCCATGGCCAGCAGCATCCACGACTTCGAAGCCCGCCGCATCGACGGCCAGGCGGTCAGCCTCGCGGACTACCGCGGCAAGGTGCTGCTCATCGTCAACACCGCCAGCCAGTGCGGCTTCACACCGCAGTTCGCTGGGCTCGAGGAACTGCACGAGAAATACGCGGACCAGGGGCTCGTGGTGCTGGGCTTTCCGTCGAACCAGTTCGGCGGCCAGGACCCGGGCAGCAACGAGGAGATCGGCGCCTTCTGCACCCGCAACTACGGCGTGAGCTTTCCGATGATGGAAAAGATCGAGGTCAAGGGCAGCGGCGCGGCACCGCTCTACCAATGGCTCACCAAGGAGAAGCCGGGCCTTTTGGGCAGCACGGCGATCAAGTGGAACTTCACCAAGTTCCTGGTGGGGCGCGACGGTCAGGTGATCAAGCGCTATGCGCCGCTCGACAAGCCGGCCGCGCTGGCAGCCGACATCGAAGCGGCGCTGGCAGCGCACTGACCAGGGCCATTTCCGCTCAATTGAAAACCCATTCGGCACCGACCGTGGCGGCCGCGCCCGCACTGCTCACGCCGACGCCGCCGGTCATGCTCCAGTCGTTGCTCTTGGCCGTGCGGCGGAAGCTCACCCCCACTGCGCTCTCGCCCTTGAAGACGCCGTAGCCCACGCGCATCACCGTCTTGCCGGGCACGTAGCTGCCGGGCATCTGCACCGCCATCGCGGCCGCGACGCCCGCGTAGGCGTCGCGCGCAACTCCGCGGATCTCGCTGCCGAGCGCCTCGGCGCGCGCATCGGTGTAGCCCCTCTGGAATTCGGCCTGCCGCTGGAGCTGCTGCACGTTCACCGCGTCGCGCGGCGCCACGCCCGGCGCCACGTTGTGCAAGGCCACGGGTCCCGTGGCGCCGCCCTTGCCCAGGGTCACGTTGTTGTAGTCGGCACTGCCATCCACGTTCGTGTCGTAGCGCACGCCACCGGCCTGCACCGCCTGCAGCTGGCGCACGTTCACCGCGTCGGTGGCGTCGGTGCCGCCCGCAACGTGGGTGATCTGGCGCTCGCCGCCCTCGGCGCCCACCGCGACCGCACCCTGCGCCGACAGCACCGAGACGCGCGAGAACTTCTCCAGTTGCCCATTCATTCCGGCGCGGTCGGCCAATGCGCCGTCGCCGAGCGCCACGCCGTCGTTGGCCTTTGCGACGGCGTTCGGGCCGATCGCCACGCTGCGCGCCCCCTCCGCGTGCGAATCGGTGCCCTTTGCATTGGCATGGAAATACTTGATGCCGCCACCGCCAGTCTCGATGTTGTTGATGGCCTGGTGGGTCGCATAGAGCTGGCTTCCATTGACCGCATCGGTGCTCGTGGCATCCACCTGGCCGGCCGCCACGTTCTGGAGCTGCCGCTCGGCGCCGGGCGCCCCCACGCTTGCCACGCCCGCGGGCTCGGCGCCCGCATAGTCGTAGTCCTTCCCCCGAAGGGTTGTCCCGGAGGTCGGCACTGCCGCGCGGGTGGTGGCCCCGGCGCCGAGCGACACGCTGTTGGCGACGGTGGCGGTGGCGTTCGGGCCCACGGCGATGCTGTTCACGGCACCGGCGCCCGTGTTGTCGAAGTTGCCTTGCGGTGTGCCCCCGTCGTTGATGCTGACGTAGTGGGTCTGCGCATTGTTGACCAGCGTGGTGATGCGCCCGCCGAGGGCATCGACCTGCGTGGCCAGCGAATACAGCTGGCTGCCGTTCACCGCGTCGGTGCTGCTCGCGTTGATCGCACCGGGTGCCACGTGGACGATCTGGCGTTCGCCGCCGAACCTGCCCACGCTCACCACACCGATCGCCGTGCCGGCGAAGCCGCCGAAGCTGATGCCCGGCCCCGCGGCATAGCTCACCGCGCCATTGGCATTGAGCGTGGCCACCACGCTGGGCACCGTGGCCTCGTCGACCTGCACGAAGGCCTTGTCCTCGCTGTCGCTGCCGAGCGCCACGCTGTTGGCGTTCGTGGCGCGGGCGTTGGCGCCCAGCGCCACGGCATTCGTATTGGAGGCCGAGGCGCGCGTGCCGACGGCGAGTGCATTCACGGTCGACGCCTTGGCGCCCACGCCTGCAGCCAGCGTGTCGGTGCCGACCGCGCCATCGTTGGCATGGTTGCTGCCCGCGGCCGTGTCGCTCGAACTGACGCTGTAGTAGCGCGTCTTGCTCTGGTTGACCGTGGTGTCGAGTGCGGCGACTGCCGCGTTGGTGGCGGACAGCTGGCTGCCGTTGACCGCATCGGTGCTGGTGGCGCTCAACGTGCCGTCGGCCACGCGGGTCACCTTCGTGCCTGCCGCATCGATGCCGCCCGTGGTCAGGCTGGGGCCGCTGGTGGTGACGCCGCCGACGGTCGTGCTCGTCGTCACGCCTCGGGTATCGATCACCGTGCCGCCAGCGGCAAGGCTGTCGGCCGCCAGGTCCGCTTTGGTCGACACGGTGATGTCGTTGCCGCTGCGCGTCACGGCGATGTTCCGGCCATCCAGATATTGCACCGTGTCGCCCGGCGCCACCTTGGTGGCGGTGTCGCCATTGGCCTGGACGTTCCAGCCCGCGTTGGCGACGTTGCTCACCGCATTCAACTGGTTCAGGTTCACCGCGTCGGTGCCGTTCGTGCCATCGGAAACGCGGGTCACCTTCGTGCCCGCCGCATCGATGCCGCCCGTGGTCAGGCTGGGGCCGCTGGTGGTGACGCCGCCGACGGTCGTGCTCGTCGTCACGCCATGGGTGTCGATCTTCGTGCCGCCCGCGCTGAAGCCCTTGGCGGTCACCGTGCCTGCGAACTCGGGGCTCTCTACCACGCCGTACGTGATGGTGTTGCCCACGCGGCCGACCACGGTGTTGCTGCCCGCCGCGAAGCTGGCCGTCTTGCCCGGACCGATGTTCTCGCTGGTCGTGCCGCCGTCGGCGCTCAGGTTCCAGCCCGCATTGGCGGCCTGGTCCACCGCGCGGAGCTGGGACACGTTGACGGCGTCGCTGTCCGCGGTACCGGCCGCAACGCCATTGACCTGGCGGTACTTGCCGTTGACCGCATCGCCCACGCTCACGGCGGCCAGCGTGCTGGTCGTGGCCGCGATGGCCTCCTGCTGCACCTTGCTGGCGCCGGCGGGCACATAGCCGGCCACGCCAGCGGCGGCGGACGCCACCGAGCCGCTGCCCAACGCCACGCCATGCGCCGCCGTCACGCGGCTGCCCGTGCCGAGCGCCGTGGCACCGCTGGCGTCCGCACTGGCGTTCTCTCCCAGAGCGGCGCCCGCCACGATCGCCGGATCGGTCACGCCGCCGTTGTAGCTCGCCACCGCCCCGTCGCCGAACGCCGCGCCGCCGTTGCCGGCGCGCGCCGATGCGCCCATGGCCACGGAGCCCGTTGCGATCGCGTCATGGCCGATGGCGATGCTGCGTTCGCCCAGGGCCTGGGCCTGCGGACCCACGGCCACGGCGCGGTCCGCACCGGCCAGCGCCTCGTTGCCGATGGCCACGGTGTCCGTCACTGCCATGAATTCGGAGCTTGAAATCTTCGTGCCGGCGAGCGTGCCGATGGCTACATTGTTGGCGCCGGTCACGCGTGAACCGGCGTCATTGCCGATCCCCACGTTGGCATTGCCGGTGGCCTGCCGGGCGGCCCGGTTGCCCAGCGCCACGTTGTCGTCGCCGGTGCGGCCGGTGCCCGCGGATGCGCCCAGCGCGGTGTTGTTGAAGCCCGTCACGTCGCGGCCGGAGGAATCGCCCAGCGCGGTGTTTTGGCTGCCGGTCACGGTCCAGCCGGCCCGTGTTCCGAAGGCGGAATTGTTGTCGCCTTTGACGCCACTGCCCGCGTTCTCGCCCACGCCGACGTTCCAGTTTCCGGTGACGACGCGTCCGCCGCTCGTGCCGATGCCGATGTTCTCGGACCCGGTCACGTTCTGGCCGGCATTTCGGCCGAGCGCCGTGTTCGCGTTGCCGTTGACCGCCGAGCCCGCCGAATACCCGATGGCGGTATTGAAACTGCTGCCGCCGACACGGCCTCGGCCTGCCTGCGCGCCGATGCCGACGTTGTCCCTGCCGATGGCGCTACCCGCGCCGGCACCTTCGCCGATCATCACGTCGCGCGTGGAAAGGGCCTTCGCGCCGCGCCCGATGGCCACGCTGTCGGGTCCGCTGGCAGCGCTGTCCAGTCCCACTGCCACGGCCGCGCTCCCGGCCGCAGCCGCGTTCTTGCCCGACGCGATCGCGTCCTGTCCCGTGGCACCGAGGTTGTCCGCGTTGGTGCCGCCCGTCGAGTTGACGCTGTAGTACCTGGTCCTGCTCGCCTCGAGCGCCTGGTTGGTGACGGCCAACTGGCTGCCGTTGACCGCGTCGGTACTGGTCGCATCGAGCCGGCCGGCCGCGACGTTGGTGATGGTGCGCTCCGCATTCGGGGCGCCCACACTCACCGTGCTGCCGGGCGCGGTGCCTGCGAAGCTGTAGGTGGTGCCGTTGAGAGTCGTGCCGGTGGTCGCCACCGCGGCGGCCGTGACCGACCCCGCGCCCAGCGCCACATCGCCGCTGTTCGCAACGGTGGTGCGGCTGCCCAGCGCCACCCCGTCCTGCACATCCTTGCTGACCGTGACGTCCGAGCCGATGACCTGGGTGTCGCCCAAGCCGCTGCCCAGCGTGTTGCCGAACCCGGCCACGAAGTTCTTCTGTGCACCGGCGAGCGCGTTGCCCTCTCCGATGACCGTGTTCTGCTGCGAGCCGCCGGTGACCGAATTGCCCAGGCCGATCACGTTGGCATTGGCCGAGTTGCTCACCGTGTTCTGGACACCGATGATGCTGGTCGCCGTGCTGGTGTCCAGCGTGTTCAGCACGCCGATGATGCTCGAGCCCTGCGCGTTCTTGGCCGTGTTCTGGCCACCGACGATGCCCACGACCTGCGAATCGGTCGTGACGTTCGAGATGCCGAGCGTCAGCGCGTTCTTGCTGTCGGTCAGCGTGTTCTGGGGGCCCACGGCGACGGTGTTCTCGCTCGCGGCGCCCTGCACCTTTGCGTTGTGGCCCACGGCCAGCGAATCCCGCGCCGCCGCCTCGGCGCCGTTGCCGATGGCGATGCTGCGGGCGCCCTGCGCCTTGGTGTTCGTGTGGCCGATCAGCGTGGCGCCCGGCCCGAGGTTCGCGGAGACCATCGTCGCGAGGCCGGCCAGGTCCGGGCCGCCGGCGGGGTCGGTCGCAATGCCCGAAATGGTGGCGAATCCACCGCTGCCGTTGGGAACCTTGCAGGTCCAGGCCGACGATCCCGCTGCGGGTGTGCCAACGGCGGTGCAGATCGCACCCTGGGGATTGAACGTGTAGGAGCCCATGGTGGTGTCGGCCCAGGCGACCCCCTGCAGGCCCGCGGCCAGCAAAGCGCCTGCGGCAACCGTGCCGCTGACGCGCTTGCCGCACGCCTTGGTGGTCTCGGAGGCGGCCACACACGTGCCCAGTGCGTCGCTCCACAAAGAACGGAATGTCTTGTTCATGTCGATGATTCCCCGGTGGTCTGGTGAACGCAGAAGCACTGCGTCGATACGCCGCACGCACGCGTGCTGTCGATCGGGACGCGGCGCCGGAAGGCGTGACGCCCCGAATGGGCGAAAAAAGTAAAACGTTTGTTTTACAACCAGAGAGGAAGATGCGGGCGGGATCGCCCACGTTTTCACCGCGAACCGTGACATCCTGCACCGACTGGGGGTGCACCGGCCAGGTTCAGCAAGAGATCCGTTGCCGCCAGTCCGCGCGGCCCCGGAGGCTCAGAACCTGAAGCTCGCGGTCTTCGAACCGCCGCCCACCGTCACGTTCTGGCTCTTCGACTCGCCATTCTGGGTCGTCGCGGCCACGGTGTAGCGGCCCGCGGGAATGTCGACCAGGCACACCGGCCCGGTGGCGCGCAGCGACAGCGCCGTGGCCCCGTCGGCGCCCCTGATATCGACCTGCACGTCGGCCAGGTAGGCGCCATCGGCGCGCGCGAACAGCAATGCGAGCGGATGGTCCTTCATGGCCGCGCGCATCGCGTTCGACTCGTCCGAACCGATGCCGCCGCAGACGTGGCGCACCGCGCCCTCGCCCTGCCATGGCGGCATGCCCGACTGGGCGTGCGCGGCCAGCGCGCCGGCCGCACAGGCCAGGGCCGGCAGCAGGCGCAGCAAACGCTTGCTTCGAATGGCGGCAGTTTGAACACGGGACATGACTGGCTCCTTCAGGGACTCGAAGCCGCGATGATGCGGCACGCCAAGCATCGGCGCCAGTCGGACCAGGGCGCGCACCGGCGTGCGATCAGGCCGCTGTTTTTTCGAGCGCCGCGTCGAGCAGCTCCACCCAGTGCCGCACCGGCGTCTCGTCGCTGCCGCTCTGAAGGTGCGTGATGCAGCCGATGTTGGCCGAGGCGATGACGCTGGGCTGCAACTGCTTCAGGTGCCCCAGCTTGCGGTCGCGCAGCGGATAGGCGAGCTCGGGCTGCAGCACCGAATAGGTGCCGGCCGAGCCGCAGCACAGGTGCGACTCGTTCATTGCCACGCGCACGTCGAAGCCCAGCGCGCGCAGGTGCGTCTCGACACCGCCGCGCAGCTTCTGGCCATGCTGCAGCGTGCACGGCGGGTGGTACGCCACCACGCCCTCAGGGGCTCGCACACGGGCCTTCAGCGCGGGCACGAGCTCGGGCAGCAGCTCGCTCAGGTCGCGCGTGAGCTCGCTGATGCGTGCGGCCTTGGCGGCATAGGCCGCATCGTCGCGCAGCAGGTGGCCGTACTCGCGCACGGTGACGCCGCAGCCCGAGGCATTCATCACGATCGCCTCGGCCCCACCTTCGTCAGGATGGCGTTCGACGATCGGCCACCACGCGTCGATGTTGGCGCGCATCTGGGCCTTGCCGCCCTCCTGGTCGTTGAGGTGGAACTTCACCGCGCCGCAGCAGCCGGCCGCGGGCGCGACCACGGCCTGGATGCCGGCCGCGTCGAGCACGCGCGCCGTGGCGCTGTTGATGTTCGGCATCATCGCCGGCTGCACGCAGCCCGCGAGCATGAGCACCTTGCGCGCATGGGTGGCCGTGGGCCATTCGCCGGCCGCCTGCTTCGGCGGCACCTTGGCGCGCAGCGCCGCGGGCAGCAGGCCGCGCACCGACTGGCCGAGCTTCATCGCGGGGCCGAAGAGCGGCGACGGCAGCCCTTCCTTCAGCAGCCAGCGCTGCGCCGACTCCATCGCCGGGCGCGGTACCTTCCGGTCGACGATGCGCCGGCCGATGTCGACCAGGTGGCCGTACTGCACGCCGCTTGGGCAGGTGGTTTCGCAGTTGCGGCAGGTCAGGCAGCGGTCGAGGTGAAGCTGCGTGCTGCGCGTCGGCGCCTGGCCTTCGAGCACCTGCTTCATCAGGTAGATGCGCCCGCGCGGACCGTCGAGTTCGTCGCCGAGCAGCTGGTAGGTGGGACAGGTGGCGGTGCAGAAGCCGCAGTGCACGCACTTGCGCAGGATGGCTTCGGCCTCGCGGCCTTCGTCGGTGCCTTGGAATTCTGGGGCGAGTTCGGTTTGCATCGTGGGTGGGTTCTTGTGGTTGACTGGCAGGGCGCGGCCGCCTCACGAGCCCGGGGAAGCGCCGTTCTTGCGCCGCGGGCGGACGGCGCCGAGCAGTTCCCGCAGGTAAGCCGAGCGCCGCACGTCCTCGATGAACGGCGGCAGCGACAGCGCCAGCAGCAATGCCGCGAGCGGCACCACGCAGACGAAGCCGACGTAGGTGAAGCCGGCCGCGCCGACGATGCCACCCCCGACGAACATACCGACGAGCCCCGCGAACAGCCGCAGCCGCGCGCGGTTGTGGCGCACCGGTCCCGCCGCGGTTTCGCCGAGCCGGGTGCTGCGGTTCCAGTACGCCAGCTTGCCGAGCTCGATGCCGAGGTCGGTGAGATTGCCGGTCATGTGGGTGCTTCGGATGCGGCCGCCCGAAGTCTTCGAGCCCACCGCGTTCTGCAGGCCCATGATGAATGACAGCAGCAGCACCGTGAGCGGCACCGCGAAAGGCGTGTGCCAGGTCAAGGTGATGGCGCCCATCAGGCCGAAGGGCAGCATCAGTGCCGATTCGAGCAACAGCGGTAGAGCGTAGACGCTGCGCAGGCGGTGCTGGCGCGCCCAGTTGACCAGGACGGCCGAGACCGCGGCGCCGGCCACGAAGGCCAGGATCGCGCCGAGCGCGTTGAGCAGCAGGGTCGCATTGCCGAGCACCAGCGCGTCGGCCACCTGCGAGGTGAAGCCGGTCATGTGGGAGGTGTACATGTGCAGCACCAGGAAGCCCCCCGCATTGACGGCGCCGGCGTTGAACGCGAGCAGCAGGCCGAGCATGCGGTTGGTCGAGGGCGCGCGGTGGCGGCCGGTGAGGAAGCGCAGGCGCCGCATGATCGTTGTTCAGGCGAAGGCGTACAGGCGGCTGCGGTCGAAGAGGCCGTGCGGATCGAACTCGCGCGCCAATGCCTGATGGATGCGCGCGACGGGCGGGCTCAAGGCGTCGAACCGCGCGGCGGCGCCGGCGTCCTGTCCTGGCGGCAGCCTGAACAGCGTGGCGTGGCCGCCCGCTGCATGCACCGCCGCGCGAATCGCGGTGGCCTGTTCGGCCGGCGCGCGGTACCAGCGCTGCGCGCCGTGCCATTCGACCAGCGGCGTGCCGGCACCGGGCCAGGCCAGCACCGGCGCGGTCTGCGGCACCGACACGCGCCAGAGCGCGTCGGGCGCTTGCGCCGTCGTGTCGAACCATGCGGCCTGCTGGTCGCGCAGCGACCGCCACCAGCGTGCGGCCGCCGCATCGTCCTGGCGCTCGCCGCCGAGGTGCACGCAGGCTGCTTCCACCGCCGCGGCCGCGCCGCGCAGGCGCAGGCGCAGCACGCCGGCGCCGTCGCGCTCGCCCCAGCAGCTCGCATTGAGCGGCAGCGGCCGGCCGCCCCATTCGTTGAGCAGCCGCAGCGCATCGGCCTGGCTGCACTCGAACGCCAGCGTGGCCTCGGCGGGCGCGACGGGCAGTACCTTGAGGCTCACTTCGGCGATCAGGCCCAGCGTGCCGAGCGAGCCGGCCAGCACGCGCGAGACGTCGTAGCCCGCCACGTTCTTCATCACCTGGCCGCCGAAGGTGAGCAAGTCGCCGCGGCCGTTGACGAGCGTGGCGCCGAGCACGTAGTCGCGCACCGCACCGACGCTGGCGCGCGCGGGCCCGCTGAGCCCCGCGGCCACCATGCCTCCGACGGTAGCGGCGCCAGGCGCACCGAAGTGCGGCGGCTCGAACGGCAGGCACTGCCCCTTGTCGGCCAGCACGGCCTCGAGCTCGGCGAGCGGCGTGCCGGCACGCACGGTGACGACCAGTTCGCTCGGCTCGTAGCTCGCGATGCCACGCAGGCCGGCGGTGTCGAGCACCTCGCCGCGCGGCGCCTCGCCGTAGAAATCCTTCGTGCCGCCGCCGCGGATGCGCAGTGGCGCGGCATGGCCGGCGGCGGCGGCGCGAATGCGCTCGACCACTTCGCGCAGGGTGTTGTCCATGGCATCCATCGTCAGAACCTCGGCAATTCGGGATGCGGCAGACGCCCGCCGCGCACCACCTGCTTGCCGTACTCGGCGCAGCGCTGCAGCGTCGGGATCACCTTGCCGGGGTTCAAGAGGCCCGCCGGATCGAAAGCGCGCTTGACGCCGAACATCTGTTCGTTCTCGGCCGCGGTGAACTGCACGCACATGCTGTTGAGCTTCTCGATGCCCACGCCGTGCTCGCCCGACACCGTGCCGCCCATCGCGACGCTGGTCTCGAGGATGTCGGCGCCGAACAGCTCGCAGCGGTGCAGCTCATCGGGGTCGTTGGCATCGAACAGCACCAGCGGATGCAGGTTGCCGTCGCCCGCGTGGAACACGTTGCAGCAGCGCAGGTTGTACTTCTTTTCCATCGCCTGGATCGCCAGCAGGATGTCGGCCAGGCGCTTGCGCGGGATGGTGGAGTCGAGGCACATGTAGTCGGGGCTGATGCGACCCGAGGCGGGGAACGCGTTCTTGCGGCCGCTCCAGAAGCGCATGCGCTCTTCCTCGCTGGTGCTCACCGCAATGGCGGTGGCGCCCGAGGCACGCAGCACGGCGGTCATGCGGCCGATCTCCTCCTCGACCTCCTCGGGCGTGCCGTCGGATTCGCACAGCAGGATGGCAGCGGCGTCGAGGTCGTAGCCCGCGTGCACGAAGTCCTCGACCGCGGCCGTCATCGGCTTGTCCATCATCTCGAGCCCCGCGGGGATGATGCCGGCCGCGATCACCGCGGCCACCGCATCGCCGGCCTTTCGCACGTCGTCGAAGCTCGCCATGATGCAACGCGCGAGCTGCGGCTTGGGCACCAGCTTGACCGTGACCTCGGTGGTGACCGCGAGCATGCCCTCGCTGCCGATCACGAGCGCCAGCAGGTCGAGCCCCGGCGCGTCGAGCGCCTCGCCGCCGAACTCGATCGGCTCGCCCTCGGCCGTGAAGCCGCGCACGCGCAGCACGTTGTGCAGCGTGAGGCCGTACTTGAGGCAGTGCACCCCGCCCGAGTTCTCGGCCACGTTGCCGCCGATGGAGCAGGCGATCTGGCTGGACGGATCGGGCGCGTAGTAGAGGTTGAAGGGCGCGGCGGCCTCGCTGATCGCGAGGTTGCGCACGCCGCACTGCACCACGGCCGCGCGGCTCACCGGATCGACCTTCAGGATGCGGTTGAACTTGGCGAGCGACAGCGTCACGCCCATTTCGTGCGGCATGGCACCGCCCGACAGCCCGGTGCCCGCGCCGCGCGCGACCACGGGCACGCCCAGGCCGTGGCAGGTCTTCAGCACCGCGGCCACCTGCGCCTCGGTCTCGGGCAGCGCCACCACGAGCGGGCGCTGGCGGTAGGCTGTGAGGCCGTCGCATTCGTAGGGCGTGGTGTCCTCGGCATGCCAGATCAGCGCATGCGCCGGCAGGTGCGCCTGCAGCGCGCGCACGACCTGTGCCTGGCGTTCGGTCTTGTCCATCGTGTTGTCTGTCGTTCGTGTTGTCGTCTCGTGGAGAGACGCACTCTACGCAAATTGAGGCCGCGCCGGGTTGAAGCTTTTTCGCGCCGGGCTTGAGAGAACTTCGCCGCTCAGCGCAGGCTCTGCGCCAGCCAGTCGACGAAGGCGGCGCATTCCCAGCGCTCGAGCGTGCCGGGCTGCCAGCAGATGGTGTGCCTGTGCGGCGAGCGCACGGGCCGGTCGGACAGCGCCACGAGGCGCCCCGACTCGAACCAGGCAGCCCCCATCTTCAAGCGCACCAGCGCCACGCCGAAGCCGCTCGCGGCCGCGTCGTAGACCAGGCCCAGGTCGTTGAACTGCGAGCCCACGTGCGGCTCGGGCTGGTCGATGTCGCAGGCCGCGAACCAGGTGCCCCAGGGTTCGAGCGGGCTGCGGATGAGCCGCGAGTTCGCGATCTCCGCCGCGGTGCGGAAGCCGTCGAAGGGGCCGAACTCGTTGAGGTAGCTCGGGCTGCAGGCGGGCACCGCGTCTTCCTCGAGCAGCAGGCGGTGCTCGCAATCGGCGTAGTTGCCGCTGCCGTAGCGCACCTCGAGGTCGGCCTGCTCGGCCGTCACGTCGAGCAGCGGGATCGACACCTGCAGCACCAGCTCGATGTCGGGATAGATGTTGCGAAACAGTTCGAGCCGCGGCATCAGGAACTGCCGGCTGAAGGTCGGCGTGACCGCGAGGCGCAGGCGCGTCGCGCGCTGCTGCTTCTGCGCGGCCGGGCCGCCCGGCGTGGCCTGCAGCGCCGCCAGGCCGGTGCGCACATTGGCCAGGTAGGCGGCACCGTCGGCCGTGAGGCTGAAGTCGGCGCGGCCGAAGAGCTTGAAGCCGATGTGCGATTCGAGCTGCCGGATGCGGTGGCTCACGGCGCTCGGCGTTACGCAGAGCTCGTCGGCCGCGCGCCCCGCATGGCGCAGCCGCGCCAGGGCCTCGAAGGTCACGAGGCACTGGATTGGCGGGATGTGCTGGAGCGCCATGGCGTCTTGGCCTTGCGAATCAGTCTTCGAAGAAGGCGACTGGCAGGCCGGGTGCATCGACGCGCGTAGACAGCACCATGCCCGAGGCCGGGCAGCGCTCGATCTCGTCGGCCGGCCGCCCCTTGCGCGCGCTCGTGACGAACAGCGTTTTCAGGTCGTCGCCGCCGAAGCAGGGCATGGTCGGGCATTGCACCGGCACCGGCACCGAGGCCACGCAGTCGCCCGACGGCGCGAAGCGCAGCAGCTGCGCGCCTTCGAACATCGCGACCCAGTAGTGGCCCTCGGCATCGACCGTGGCGCCGTCGGGCCGGCCTTCGTAGCGCGGCATGGCCGCACCCGGCGTCCAGCCCTCGGGCTTGGCGTCGAACTGGCGGAACACGCGCGGCTGCGACAGCAGGTTGGCCTCGGCGTTCCAGTCCCATGCGCGGACGCGGTGCGCGGCCGTGTCGGCCCAGTACAGGGTGCGCGCATCGGGCGAGAAAGCCAGGCCGTTGGCCGTGGTCACCTCGTTCGCCATGCGCGACAGCAGCGGCACCGCCTGCACGCCGGGCCGCGCATCGAGGCAGTGGAGCGCCGCGTTGGGCCGGTCCTTGGTTTCGTTGAGCGAGCCGGCCCAGAAGCGGCCGAAGGCGTCGCACTTGCCGTCGTTGAAGCGCATGGTGCGCGCGTCGTGGTCGACCCGCGCGAGCGGCACGAGTTCGCCGCCCCATTCGCGCGCGCGGTAGATGCCGTCGCGCAGCGCGATCACGAGCCCGCCGCGGCGCGCCGGGGCCATGCATCCGGGCTCGGTCGGCAAGGCCCAGCGCTCCACGCGCGCGGACGGCGTGCCGATCTCGCCGCGCGTACGCAGCACGGCGCGGCCGGGAATGTCGAGCCAGTAGAGCGCGCGCTCATCGGGATGCCAGAACGGCGATTCGCCGAGCTCGCAAAGGCTGTATTCGAGGGATGTCCACATGGTTCGAGGGATTGTGCACCGCCCCTCGCGCAGGCCAAAAAAAAGCCCGCTCACGCCGAAGCGCTCGCGGGCTGAACATCCAAAGGAGACCTTGCTGAAACTGATCGTTTGCGTTGTTCTTGTTGTCGTACCGGCCGGGCTTACCTGTTGTAAGCCGTCTCGCCGTGCGAGGAGATATCCAAGCCTTCGCGCTCTTCCTCTTCGGACACGCGCAGACCGATGGTGAGGTCGGCGATCTTGAAGGCGATGAAGGCCACCACGCCCGACCAGACGATGGTGAACAGCACGCTCTTCACCTGGATCCAGACCTGCGCGCCCATCGAGAAGGTGTCGGGCGTGAGGCCGCCGGTGCCGCCAAGGCCCTGGGCCGCGAACACGCCGGTCAGGATGGCACCCAGGATGCCGCACACGCCGTGCACGCCGAACACGTCGAACGCATCGTCGGCGCCGAGCATGCGCTTGAGTCCGCCCACGCCCCAGAGGCCGATGAGGCCGGCCAGCAGGCCCATCACGATCGAACCCATCGGGCCGACGAAGCCGGCGGCCGGCGTCACGGCCACCAGGCCGGCGACGGCACCCGAGGCGGCGCCCAGCATCGAGGCCTTGCCCTTGTGCAGGCTCTCACCCAGGATCCACGACAGCGCCGCGGCGGCGGTTGCAAGCACGGTGTTGACGAAGGCCAGACCGGCGACCGCATTGGCCGCACCTGCCGAGCCCGCGTTGAAGCCGAACCAGCCGACCCACAGCAGCGAGGCGCCGACCATGGTGAGCGTGAGCGAGTGCGGCGTGAAGGCTTCCTTGCCGTAGCCCACGCGCTTGCCGACCAGGTAGGCACCCACGAGGCCGGCGACACCGGCGTTGATGTGCACCACGGTGCCGCCTGCGAAGTCGAGCGCGCCGTCCTTGGCGAGCAGGCCGCCGCCCCAGACGATGTGGGCCATCGGCACGTAGGCGAAGGTGAACCACAGCACTGAGAACAGCAGCACGGCCGAGAACCGGGCGCGCTCCGCGAAGGCGCCGACGATCAGCGCCACGGTGATGGCCGCGAAGGTGCCCTGGAACGCGACGAACACGTATTCGGGGATCGTGGTGAGCGCGCCGAAGGTTTCCTGCGTGATGCCCTTCATGAAGATCTTGTCGAAGGTTCCGACAAAGCTTCCTTCACCCGTGAAGGCCAGGCTGTAGCCGTAGATGGCCCATAGGATGCTGATCAGCGAGAAGATCACGAAGACCTGCATCAGCACCGACAGCATGTTCTTCGAGCGCCCGAGGCCGCCGTAGAAGAGCGCGAGGCCGGGAATGGTCATGAGGATCACGAGCAGCGTGGAGGTGAGCATCCACGCGGTGTCGCCCGAATCGATCTTGGGCGCCGCTGCCGCAGCAGGCGCGGCGTCCGCAACGGGTGCTGCAGCCGGAGCAGCCGCGGCCGGTGCCATAGCGGCGGGCGCCTCGGCTGGTGCCGCGGGCGCCTGGGCGAAGCTCGCGGTGCCTGCAGCGAGCAGGCTCAGGCCGAGCGCGAGGGAAACAAGCAGTTTTTTCATTTGTTTTGTTCCGGGCTGGATCAGAGGGCTTCGCGGCCGGTTTCACCGGTGCGGATGCGAACGACCTGCTCGAGGTTGTAGACGAAGATTTTTCCGTCGCCGATCTTGCCGGTGCGCGCCGCGCCTTCGACGGCCTCGATCACGCGGTCGACGAGGTCGTCGGAAACCGCCGCCTCGATCTTCACCTTGGGCAGGAAGTCGACCACGTACTCGGCGCCGCGGTAGAGCTCGGTGTGCCCCTTCTGGCGCCCGAAGCCCTTGACCTCGGTGACCGTGATCCCCTGCACGCCGATGGCCGACAGTGCTTCGCGCACTTCGTCGAGCTTGAACGGTTTGATGATGGCTGCGATCAGCTTCATGGTGTGTTTCTCCTTCTGGATGGAATGAATGGCGCGGCAGCGTGGGCCGCACCTCGTTTTTGTTTTCTCTTACAGCGTCTTGCTGAGCGTAACGATGAAGCGCGCCTTGTTGGGCGAGTAGTACTGCTCGCCGAAGGTGCCGAAGCCGAAGTCGTAGCCCGGGTTGCTCAGTGCGAGGTACGAGCTCTTCTTGTTGGCGCCCTGCACCGAGCCCGCCAGCGCCAGGCCGTTGCCGAAGTCGTACGACACGCCGACGTTGTAGTCGACGTAGCTCTTGTAGCCCAGGCTGCGGATGTCGCTGGCCATGTGGGTGTAGCCCACGGCGGCCTTGAGCGTGAGCTTGGGCGCGACTTCCTTGGCGTAGGCGAGGTTCACGTAGCCGGTGTTGCGGCCCTTCAGGCCCGAGCCCGACTTGTAGCCCGCGTAGCCGAAGTAGTCCTTCGACACCGTGTGCGAGTACTTGAGCGTGAACGCGCCGATGGCTTCGTCGGCAAAGGTGGCGCCGGCGTAGAGCTCGGTGGTGTTGCCGACCGAGTTGCCGGGGTAGATGTAGGTCAGCGCGCCCACGTCGAGGTCGAAGGGGCCGGCCTTGAACTTGTAGCCACCGTAGAGGTCGCTCTCGATGCTGTTGCCCTGCAGCCAATTGACGCTGGAGTTCCAGTTGCCGACGTAGAAGCCGCTCTCGCCGAACGCATAGTCGAAGCCGCCCTGGATCGCAGGCTTGAAGCTCTTGGTCTTCGCGTAGTCGTTGTTCCCGATCATGTCCTGGTCCTGGCCGCGGAACTTGTAGTTGCTCGTCAACGCCACGTTCCCCGAGAGCTGCGCGCTCGCCAGCATCGGCAGGACGGCAACAGCGGCGACGGCCGCTGCCTGAACGAATTTACGGTGCATCATCGAGACTCCTCGGGTTTGTGGTGGGTGGCGTTGAATGGGGGGGACAACCTCACTTAGCAGGGAGCGTGCCAAAGTGCTCGTTTCGCCTTCGGTGCAGCCGCCCGCCCTTGGCCACCGGACCGAGCGAAGTAACAGCCTGTTCAACAACGGGGTGTCCCACGAGGCACCCTGGTGCAAGAGCCCGGCCCAGACCGGGTGCACCATATTGGGGAAAGGGGGAGGAGTGAGCCTGTCTTTGGTGCAAAGCCGCGCTTTGCTTGGGCTGGAAGCGGCCAGTGTCACGGTCGAGGTGCATCTGGCGAACGGCCTGCCGAGCTTCACGCTCGTGGGACTGGCCGACACCGAGGTCAAGGAGGCACGCGAGCGCGTGCGCTCGGCGATCCAGAACGCCGGGCTGGAATTTCCCAACAACAAGCGCATCACCGTGAACCTGGCGCCGGCCGACCTGCCCAAGGACTCGGGCCGCTTCGACCTGCCGATCGCGCTCGGCATCCTCGCGGCCAGCGGACAGATCCAGTCGGCGCGGCTGGCGGGGCACGAATTCGCGGGCGAGCTGTCGCTCTCGGGCGAACTGCGGCCCGTGCGCGGCGCGCTGGCCATGGCGCTGGCGCTGCACACGCGCGGCATCGCGACCCGCCTGGTGCTGCCCACCGACAGTGCGCAGGAGGCGGCGCTGGTGCCGGGCGGCGAGGTCTACGGTGCGCGGCACCTGCTCGACGTGGTACAGCGCTTCGTGGCCGAGGATGCGGCAGGCCACAGCGAGGAGGACAGCGGCAACGGCAACGACGGCTGGGCCCGCGTGCAGGCCGCCGATGCGGCGCCGGCGCTGCGCTATGCCGATCTCTCCGACGTGAAGGGGCACGCAGGCGCCCGGCGTGCGCTCGAGATCGCCGCCGCGGGCGGGCACAGCCTGCTGATGGTCGGCGAGCCGGGTTCGGGCAAGTCGATGCTGGCGCAGCGCTTTGCCGGCCTGCTGCCGCCGATGAGCATCGACGAAGCGCTCGAAAGCGCGGCCATCGCGAGCCTGGGCGGCAGCTTCTCGCCCGCCCGGTGGATGAACCGGCCCACCGCCGCGCCCCACCACACCTCGAGCGCCGTCGCCCTCGTTGGCGGCGGCTCGCCGCCGCGCCCCGGCGAAATCTCTCAGGCACACCACGGCGTGCTCTTTCTCGACGAATTCCCGGAGTTCGCGCGCGCGGCGCTCGAGGCGCTGCGCGAACCGCTCGAGACCGGCACCATCACCATCGTGCGCGCCGCGCGGCGCGCCGAGTTTCCGGCGCGCTTCCAGCTCGTGGCGGCGATGAACCCTTGCCCCTGCGGCTACCTGGGCTCGATGCGCAAGGCCTGCCGCTGCACGCCCGACCAGGTCGCGCGCTACCAGTCGAAGCTCAGCGGCCCGCTGCTCGACCGCATCGACCTGCACATCGAGGTGCCGGCGGTCCCGGCCGACCAGCTGCTGGGCTCACCCGCGGGCGAATCGACCGCCGCCATCCGCGAGCGCGTGGTCGCCGCGCGCGATCGGGCGCTGAAGCGCCAGGGCGTGGCGAACCATGCGCTCGCGGCCGGCGAGATCGACCGGCACGCCGCGCTCGACGAAACGGCGCGCCGCTTCATGGTCAACGCCGCCGCCAAGCTCGGCTGGTCGGCCCGCAGCACGCACCGCGCGCTGAAGGTGGCGCGCACCGTGGCCGACCTGGCCGGCGCCGATGCGGTGCAGGCGACGCACGTGGCGGAGGCGGTGCAGTACCGGCGGGCGCTCAGCGGGCGCTGAGGCGCCGGGCATCTGCGGCGCTACTTGAACTCATGGCTCACCACCGGCGCCGACTTGCTGTCCTGCACCGTCACGCGCTGCCGGAACACCTCGAGGTCGCCGTTGCGCACCTCGACGTTGTAGATGCCCGGTCGCAGCGACAGCGACTTGAGCGGCGGGCTCACGCCGCGGTCGACGCCGTCGACGAAGATATGGCCCCAGGGCCGGATGTTGAACTGCACGCGGCCGCTGCCCGGCGCTGCGGCAGGCGACGCCGGGGTGGGGGGCAGCGGAGCGCCGCCGGCGATCACGGTCGGCACGGGATTGGTCGAGGGCACCGGTGCGGGCGGCTGCGCCTGCGCCTGGCGATTCAGCTCGGCGATCGCATTGCGCGCATCGCGCGCATGCGCACCACGGCGGTAGCGGCGCAGGTAGGCTTCGTAGCCTTCGCGCGTGTTCTCGGCCTGCGCGAGGTTCCAGTCCTCGGCCTCGGTGATGGCGAGCGCGGCCTCCGGTGATGGCGTGGTGGGCGCCTCCGCCGGCTCGGTCGGTGCCACGGGCGGGGCGGGAACGGGGGCGGCGACCGGCACGTTGTCGAGCGGCGTGAGCGGGCCGGCCGGCGCACTGGCCGGCGCATTGACAGCGGGCGCGGCGGCTGCGGGATCGGTCGCACCCGGTGGCATGGCGGCGGGCGGCGGCGCGGTCGCCGACATCGGCTCGGAAGGCGGCGGCACGGGGACCATGGCGGTCCGGGTGTCCTGCCGGCCCCCGCTCAGGTGCAGGCCGATCCAGCTGCCGACGGCAATGAGCGCGATCACGAGCACGCCGACCAGCCCCCAGGGCGGGCGCGACGACTTCTTGGCCGGCTGGCGTGCCGCGGGTGCAATAACCGCCGCCGCACGTGGCGCAGCGGCCTTCGGCGGGAGCGCAGGCGCCGGCGCCGCTTCGGACGCGGCCCGCGGCGGCACCGCTTCTTCGCGCGACCCAGCAGCAGAGGCGAGCGGCGCCGCCACCGGCGGCTCGGCCTGCGCGGGCGATGGCGATGGCGGCACGATCACAGTCGGCGCCGCGAGCCCGCCCACGTAGGTCTCGCCGAGCTTCACGAGCCCAAGCTCCGCCGCAAAGGCGGCCACGGTCTGGGTGCGGTCCTTGCTGTGCACCGCGAGCGTGTGGTCGATGGCTGCGCAGAAGGCCGGGCTCAGGTCGCTGCGCCCCATGGAGGACAGCGGCACGTAGGCGTCCTGCA
The DNA here is from genome assembly GCF_057656815.1 of Variovorax sp. Soil_C_39. Lineage (NCBI taxonomy): Bacteria > Pseudomonadati > Pseudomonadota > Betaproteobacteria > Burkholderiales > Comamonadaceae > Variovorax > Variovorax sp. Soil_C_39. The sequence goes on along the minus strand of NZ_JBDGJQ010000006.1, from coordinate 20,300 downwards.
CGCTGCGCACCACGGCCGAGGGCGGCGGAGCGCCGGTGACCGCCCGGTACAGCACGGCGCCGAGCGCGTAAAGGTCGGTCCACGCGCCCTGCAGCAGCGTGTTGTCGTCGGCGTACTGCTCGATCGGCGAATAGCCCGACTTCACCATCACCGCCACTTCGTCGACGAGGTCGGCGATCGATTTGCGCGCGGCACCGAAGTCGAGCAGCACCGGCAGGTCGTCTTGCTGGATGAAGATGTTGTCGGGCGCGATGTCGCGGTGGAAGCACTGGCTGCGGTGCAGCGTCTCGAGCGCGCCGAGCAGCGGGCCCAGCATGCCGAGCAGCCAGGCTTCGGAGATCTTCGCGGGCTCTTCCTCCGCCACGCGCCGCAGCGTGCGGCCGCGGTAGAGCTGGATCGCCATGTAGGCGGTGGAGTTGGCCTCCCAGAAGCGGTGCACCCGCACCAGCGCCGGATGGCTGAACTGCGCGAGCGTGCGGGCTTCGTTGATGAAGCTGCGAAGGCCGGCCTGGAAAGTGGCGGTGAGGCGGTCGGAGCGCACGTGCACGCTGTCGTCGCCCACGCGGCGCGCGAGCATCGAGGGCATGTATTCCTTGATGGCGACCTCGCGCTGCAGCGAGTGGTCGTAGGCGCGGTAGACGATGCCGAAGCCACCTTCGCCGATCACCTCGCGCAGCTCGAACTCGTCCAGCCGATGGCCCACGGCGAGCGGATGGGGCCGCTCCTGCGGCTCGCCCGCGCTGCTGGCAGTCGTCGTCATGCATCCCCTCCCGCGCTTTGGATCTTGTGTGCGTTCATGCCCATGGCACATGCCCCTGGGAAAAGAGTTTAGAGAACAACGGCGTGTTGAGCCCGCCGCCGTGCGCCGCGGTGCGCAGCGGCGAGCCGTCGGCCTGGTTGGTCCACCAGTAGCTGGTGCTGCCGAAGGCATCGAAGCACAGTGGCAGCTCGGGCCAGCCGAGGCGCTGCTGCGGGCTGGCGCCGCCGGCCGCGGGCCCGAGGATCGAAAGGATGTCGTCGGAGCCGCCGCTCGCGGTCTGGAAGCCGCCATGCGCGGCGGCCAGCACCTGGTGGTCGAACTGGTCGGGCGCCACGCTGTGGCGGATCGCCTGCAGCAAGGCACTGCCGCATTGCCAGTACCAGGCGGCCGAGCCTTCGAGCATGGCGGGGCGGTAGCCCGAGGCCGCCACCTGCACCGTCACGCAGACCGGGTAGTAGCGGCCCACGCGGTCGCAGCTCGGCGCGATGCAGCCGAACTGCACCGCGTCCACGCCCTGCGTGGCCGGAATGACGAAGTTCCAGACCGGCGCGACCACGAAGTGCCGCGTCATCGCGTCGGGCCAGCGCTTGAAGCTGCCCAGGCCGTTCTGCATCCAGCGGTCCCACCAGGCCTGCAGCTCGCGCGGCATGCGGCGGTAGAGGAAGTCGCCCGCGGCCGGCAGCTTGCCGTACCAGCCGATCTGTTCGTCGGGCGGGACCCAGGCGTGCGGGGCGATGCTGCTGTTCATCTCAGGATTTCCCGGGGCACGAGAACCCGCTCATCTGGTTGAGCCGCAGCGGGTTGTAGACGCTGTTCGCGTTCACCGCGAGCACCACCTTGCGGCCCTGCAGGTCGAAGGTGGCATTGAACGATTCGGGCGCGCTGCCGGCCGAGACCGAGGCGCGGTCGAACAGCCGGTGCAGTGCCCACGGTCCCTCGGTCACGATGCCGCCGGCGGGTGTGCCGTTGGCGGTAGTCACCTGCAGCCGCACCTGGTTGCTGTTGCGCGGACCGGGCCACTTGACGGAGGCGGGCGCCTGCGGGCCGTGGGCATAGCGCACCGTCTGGCCATCGACGTCGAGCGTGAACTGCGTCAGCGCGGCGTCCATGTCCTCGGGCCGGATGTCGATGGTGAACGACGGCGTGCGCCCGCCCGCCATGCCCGAGAAGAAGACGTCGCGAATGGCCTGCGCCTTCTGAAACGAATCGAGGTAGGCCGAGCGGCCCGACGCACTGCCGTCGATGCCGCGCTTGAAGGCCCAGGGGTTGACCGAGGTGTCGACCTGCGAGGCGAGGTTCTTCTGGAAGAAGTCGTCCATCATGCCGCCCGGTGCGAACAGCTGCGCGAAGTCGCCGGCCGCCACGTCGCGCTTCGATCCGCGCGAGAACGGATAGCGCCCGGCGATGGCCCGGTTGCAGAACTGCCCGATGGTCGCGGCCGCGCTCTGGCCGATGTTCTGCCGCGTGACGGCCGCGGCCTTCGACGACGCGGTGGCCGAGAGGTCGTTGAGCATGCCCTGGAACGGCACCGGCAGGCGGCCCGCCTCGGCCTGCACCTTGGTGACCGCGTCGCTCGACGGCGGGATGTTGCCGCTGCGCAGCGCTGTGTCGGTGGCGGTGAGGAAGGTGTAGAGCTCGTTGATCAGCGCGGCGGTGGCGTCGATGGGCGCCTGCCCGCCGTTCTTCGGTGCCGTCACCATGCGGCGCAGCGGCGCGAAGTGGTTGTCCACGAGCGACTCGGGGCGGTCGGGAATCGTGTTGCGGCGCTGGCTGCCGTCGGGCTGGCCGATGAGCTGCTCGATGCGCTCGCGCGTGCTGGCCACGCGGTTCTGCGCCTGGTCGAGCAGGCTGCGCGTGGCCTCGTCATGGTTGCGCAGCAGATCGGTCTCGCGTGCCGCGCCGCGAATCAGGCGCGACATCGGCGACTCGGAGGTCGACAGCACGCGCGTCATCTGGATGCTCTGCAGCAGCGAGCGGCTGTCGGCCAGGCGGATGTCGGCCAGGTACTCGTCCCAGGTGCGGATGTAGTCGGTCAGGTAGAGCCGGCGCACCTCGCGCAGCAGCAGCTCGCGCGAGGTGATGTCGGTCATGCCGGGCGCGCGGATCTCGAGCACCCAGCGGTCTTCCTGCTCGAGCGCGAGCGTGGTCTCGGCCATGCGCTTGTCGAAGATGTCCCAGTACCCGCGGTAGGTGAAGAGCGTCGGGATGCCGTCGGTCAGCGGCTTGCCGCTCGCGCGCCGGATCACGAGCGCCGATTCGGCGCCCGCCGCCTCGGCGATGCTGAACGCATTGGGCGGGCTGGTCTGCAGCAGGATGCGCTTGAGCCGCGCATACGAGCGTTGCGCGAGCGGCATGCCCGCGAGGCGCTCGCGCGTCTCGGTGACCAGCCGCTCGTCCTTGGCGAAGGGCGAGGTCACCACGCGGCCCGCGAACAGCGCCTGCAGGTGCGTCTCGAGGTTGGTGCGCTGCTCGCGCGTGAGGCCGGCGCCGATCTTGCGGTCCACGTCGGTCAAGAGCCAAGCCTGCAGGTAGTCGGCGTCGTAGCGCTCCGCGTCGTAGAGCATCAGGTAGGCCTTGAGCGCCTCGTAGCTGTATTCGGCGTCGCTCTTCGGCGCCTCGCGCAGCGCCTGCTCCACCCGGTGCGCCGCCTGCGGCAGCAGCACGCTCTCGAGCGCGCGCTGGTAGACGCCGTCGGTCGCGGCCTGCAGCTTGTCGCCCTGGTAGAGGCCGAAGCGGTGGCCGAGCGGCGGGTCTTCGATATCGAACTCGCTCGATTTCGGCAGGTCGCGCAGGCGGTCGAGCACCGGCAGTGAACTCGCGATGTCGCTGTTCGAATCGACCACCGTCGGCAGCTCGCCGCGCGCCGCGGCCTTGTTGAAGGCCTTCGCGTTGTTGTCGACCTCGGCCACGTAGTCGCGGTTGTTGCGCCAGCTGTTCACGCAGGCGCCGAGCAGCACCACCATGAGCACGCCGATCAGCGCGTAGCCGCCGATGTCGATGGCGCGCTTGCGCCGGTACCAGCGCAGATTGGTGCCGGCGACGCCCGCGTCGCGGAAGATCACCTGCTGCAGCAGCTCCTTGAGGAAGTAGCTCTTGCCGGGCCCCGGCGGCGGCGCGGGCGGCGCGTTGACCGCGAGGTAGCGCTTGATCGCGCCCATCACGCGGTCGAAGGCGGTGCCCTCCTGCGTGCCGCTCGTGAAGTACACGCCGCGCAGCATCGGCGCGGTCTCGAACTTCGACGGATTGAACACGTCGGCCAGGAACGTGCCGAGGATGTCCTCGAAACTGGCGAACTGCTGCGGCAGCAGGTAGGCCTGCGCGCGCCGGAGCGGGTCGGGCTCGGCCGCGAGCAGTTCGGGCAGGCGCTCGTCGAGCCGCTGGTGCAGCAGCTTGTATTCCTGGTGGAAGCGCTCGCGCAGGTCGGCCTTGGCCGGATCGGCCGGGTTCTCGTCGATCGGGAAGGTGAAGCCCCAGACCTGCGAGCGCTCGGCACGCCCGAGCGAGCCGAAGTACTCGTTGAATCCCGCGAGCAGGTCGGTCTTGGTGACCATCACGTACACCGGGAAATTGATGCCCAGGTCGCTGCGCAGCTCGAGCAGCCGCTTGCGCAGCGCCATCGCATGGCGCGCGCGCTGCGCGTCGTCGGCCAGCGGCAGGTCGGCGATGCTGATCGTGAGGATCGCGCCGTTGATCGGCTGGCGCGGCCTGAACTTCTTGAGCAGCTCGAGAAAACCCTTCCACTCGCCCTCGTCGGTCTCGCGATTGCTCTCGTGCGTGGTGTAGCGCCCGGCGGTGTCGATCAGCACCGCCTCGTTGGTGAACCACCAGTCGCAGTTGCGCGTGCCGCCGATGCCGCGCACCGCGGCCTTGCCGAGCTGGTCGGCGAGCGGGAAGTCGAGGTCGGAATTGACCAGCGCGGTGGTCTTGCCCGAGCCCGGCGCGCCGATGAAGATGTACCAGGGCAGCTGGTAGAGGTACTGGCGGTCGAACACCGAGAAGCGGCCCGCGCCCTTGCCGTCGGCACCCGTGCCGAAGCGCATGTTCTTGAGAATGGCGGTGGCGTCGGTGAAGCCGCTCTGCAACTCCTTGATTTCGGGCGCGTCCTCGGGCTTGGCGGCCTTCTCCTTCGAGGGCGTGCGCAGCTGGTTGAGCAGCTGCGCATTGAGGCGCCGCTCGCGCCACTTGCGGTAGAGCACGCGCGCGATCCAGATCGCGAACATCAGCGCGATCACGACGATGCGCACGAACTCGCTTTCGAGCGGCCGGTAGCGGCCCACCGCCACGACGGGCCCGATGATCCAGATCAGGAAGGCCAGCGCCAGCAACCCGAAGAACACCCACAGGTCGCGGCTCACGATGAAACGGAAGATCGCGCGCAGCATCAGCGGGCCCCTCCCTGCGGCGCTTGCCTCGCGGCACCCGCCACGGGCGCCACCAGCAGCGTGATCTCGACGCGCCGGTTGCGCGCGCGGTTCGCCGGCGAGTCGTTGGGCACCAGCGGATCGGCCTCGCCGCGGCCTTCGGCACGCAGGCGCTCGGGCCGGTCGATGCGCTCGGCGACCATCTTCTTGACGGCATCGGCTCGCGCCTGCGAGAGCTGCCAGTTGGAAGGAAAGCGCACGCTGCGGATCGGCTGGTCGTCGCTGAAGCCGCTGATCAGCACATTGCCCTGCACCGAATTGAGCGCGTCGGCCACGCGCGCGAGCACGGGCAGGTAGCGGTCGAGCACGCGGTCCGATGCCGAGGCGAACAGGCCGTCGCCGCGCAGCACCACCACGCTGCGGTCGGCCTCGTCACGCACCGTCAGCAGGCCGTCGCGGATTTCGGGCTCGAGAAAGCGCTGCAGCCGCGGCTGCGGTGCCGGCAGCGCCACTGCGCGGTGCGTCTGCGGCAGGCGCACCGCATTGACGGCAGCGAAAGCGCCGTCGGAGCGGCCGGCGAGGCTGAAGGTGAGCAGCGCGAACACCAGCACCAGCAGCACCCCGGCGACCGCGGCCACGGCCCACAGCGGCAGCCGGTTGCGCGTGCGGCGCACCGGCGTGCTCGCATCCTGCCAGTGCGGCGACAACGGCACGGGAATCTCGCCACGTGTCTGCCGGATGATCTGCAGCAGCCGCTGCTTGAGCGTCTCGAGCTGCGTGCGGCCGTTGTCGATCACGCGGAAGCGGCCTTCGAAGCCCATCGCGAGGCAGAAATAGATCAGCTCGATCAGGTGCAGGTGCTGCTGCGGGTTCTGGACCAGGCGCGACAGCAGCTGGAAGAACTTCTCGCCGCCCCAGGTCTCGTTGTGGAACATCACGAGCAGGCTCTGCGACGACCAGATGCTGCCACCCCAGGGCGTGAGCGCAGCCGCCTCGTCGACCGCGGTGCACAGGCAGTAGCGCGCGCCGATGATCACCTCGGGCGCGATGCCGCTCTGCTGCGCGCGCGTCTCGAAGCGGCGCACCTCGTCGACCAGATGCTCGCGCAGTTGGGCCGGCGAATCATGGTGGCCGGTGGCGCGGATCTGCGGGATCAGGTCGAGCAGCGGATTGGCCGCCGCGACCAGCGGGTTGTTGCCGGCGAGCGCAGTGTCGCCCGCATGCGGGCGGCGCGCGTCGTGCCAGGCAGTGAAGGCCTGCGGCGGCTCGCCCGGGCCGCGCGAGGCGGCGGGCATGCCGGGCGCATCGCCGTGCTGGCTGCTGCCTTGGTGGTTGCCCGGGTGGGCGCCGCCGCCCGGATTCGGTGGCACGAAGCCTCCAGCACCGACGGCCATGTCGTTGACACCGCTCATAAGGTCCTTCACGGACGGATGGCCCAGAACTCCATGGCCAGCCCGGGGAAGTCGCCGGCCAGGTGCATTGCCACGCCGCCCGATTTCTCGAGCTGGCGCCACATGTCGCCGCTCTTGTCGAGTTCGAAGTAGTGATAGCCCGCGTGGTACGGAATCTGGCGCGGCGCCACCGGCAGCGGCCGCACGGTCACGCCGGGCAGCTGCAGCTGCACCAGGTCGCGGATGCGCTCGACCGAGCCGATCTTGACCTGCGTCGGAAAGCGCTGCTGCACCGCCTCGGCCGGCAGGTCGGCATGCACCGCGAGCACGAAGCCCGCATTGCGCACCAGCACCGGATCGGGCATGCGGCCTACGCGCACGCCGTGGCTTCGCTCCTCGAGCTCGATCGCGATGGCGCTCTGCTCGAGCACCGCCGAGAGCGAACGCCGCAGCTCCTCGATCAGCGGGCGGATGCTCTCGTTGAGGTTGTCGTGGTCGTACACCGGCCACACCACCGGGCGCCGCGTCGGCGAGGTGTGCGTGGCCAGATGGCAGGCGAGCTTGAGCCAGTCGACGAACAGCTGCTCGGGATGCACCTGCACGGCCTGCTGCGCATGCCAGGTGAGCGCGAGATAGCGATTGACCAGTTCGAGCAGCAGGAAGTCGGACACCTCGCTGACGCCGCCGCGGCCCGGCTGCGACAGCCGCGAGGCCAGCGCCTCGGAGCGCTGCGTGAGCAGGCCGTGCAGCTCGGCGATCATGCTGCGCAGCATCGGGTGCGTGGAGGCATCGAGCACCGGCGGTATGTAGTTGGCATCGACCACGAGCTTGTGGTCGGTGCGGCGCTCGATCACGCGCACCGCGCCGATGGCCTGCCATTCGGCCGTGAGCGACGATGCACGGGCCAGGCGCAGGCGCGGCCGCGCGAGCTGCAGCACCGCGGGGCCGAGTGCGACCGCGTTGGCGTCGGTCACCTCGCGCTCGATCACGCCGAAGCGCGCGGCCGAGCCCTCGTCCTCCGCGAAGATGACCTCTTCGCTGCCCGTCCGTCGCAGCGGCAATGCCAGCACGATCAGTTCGTCGGTCAGGTCGGTGGGTACTTCATAGGGCGGCGGCGCGTCCTCGGCGCCGAACGCGAACGGCGTGCCGTCGGGCAGCACGCCCGCGCCGCCGAGCAGCGAGATGCGGCCGAGCGCATACGCGTCGCGGTCGATCTCGAGCTGCAGCCATCCCCAGTAGGCGCCTTGCAGTCCCGCGGAGCGGCGCGTGACGTACTGCTCGACGTAGCGCTCCAGCTGCTGGAAGTGCTGCGGCCTCAGGTACATGCCTTCGGACCAAACGACGCGATTTGCCAACGCCTGCGGGTGAGCGCCTTGTCTTGCGGTGCCCGGGTTGCGAACTGTCACCAAAGAACCTCCTGGGAGTGCCCACACTGAGGCGGGATGGCCGGGTTAAGGGCATCCCGCTCGATACTGTTTTGTTCTCGGATGCTACACGGCGCTTCTTACATTTTTCACTGCATTTCGCGCACGAATTCTTCGCACTTTTGGGTTACTTCGCCAGCAGGATTAACGACTTGGTAGTAACTCGATGCCTGTTTTTCGCACGGCGATGCGCACCACCTGCTCGCTCGGCGAAAACTGCCAGACCTTGTAGAGATTGGTTTGCTTCGGCTCCTTGAGCGGCAGCACGATGCGCCAGCGTGCGGACTCCAGCCTGCGGTAGCCCGCGATGATGCCGATCGCGCGCGAGTCGAGTCCTGCCTCGCGCTTGAAGGTGCGTTGCTCGCCGCTGCGCATGATCGCCTGGTCGGCGTTCACGAGTTCCGTCGACAGCGTCTCGCGGTCGCGGTCCTGCAGTGCAAAGTAGTCTGCCGCTTCGAAGTTACCGGAAGATTTCAATTCGAAGACTTTTACGAGGATCGGTGCGGGCTGGCCGCGGCCGTCGGGATTGACGCCCTCGTCGATGCGCACGCTGACGGCATAGGGCGTGGGCAGCGACTTCGCGGTCGATGCACATCCAGCGAGGCCACCGAGCAGCGGTGTGGTGACCAATGCGCCTTGAAGAAGGATTCGTCGTTGCATATGTGATCTTCCTCTGGGTTCGCGATCTATATTATCGAAGTTGTGCGTACGCACCACTTCGTATCGCTTCGCATCGTCCGGCATCGCACGCCTGTCGCATGACAGCGGCACACTCTCTCGCGCATTGCCTTCCGCAAGTTAGGAGAAAAGATTGAAGTCATGTCTGGCCGCCCTGGCATTCACCGTGTTGTCCCTCGTCGCCGGTTGCACCGCCACGCCGCCACCCGATCCGCAACAACCCGAGCGGCTGAGCCAGCAGGTGGCACGCACCACGCTCGAACGCGCACAGCAGGCGTATGACGAAGGCGACTACGCCAAGGCCATCACCACGCTCAAGAGTGGCGGCGTGTCGGTGTTCGACGCGGCGGAACCCGGCACCCGGCTCGACGCGATGAAGCTCGAGGCCTTCAGCTACTGCGTGGCCAACCAGGTGCCCGAATGCCGCGCACAGTTCCGCAAGCTGCTCGACACCTTTCCCAACTTCGATCTCAACGTGGCCGAGCGCAAGCATCCGGTCTGGGGCCCTGCCTTCGAGGCCGCGAAGCGGATGAAGCGCTGAGACGCCGTGAACGAACGAGCAGCATCAGCTCGACATGAACATGGAGACGCCATGCGCTGGACCGTGATCGAACATGCCGGCAAGCCGGTGGCCTCGGGACCCTCGGCATTGCTTGCCATGCCGGGCGGCACCATCGGCCGCAGCCCCGACAACCACCTGGTGCTGCCCGACGCGCAGCGCCAGATCTCGCGCCTGCAGGCCACCGTGCGCTTCGACGATACCGGCACCGCCGTGCTGCGCAACATGAGCGCAGTGCTGCCGATCGTCGTCAATGGGCGCACGCTGGCGCACGAGCAGGAGTCGCCGGTCGCCGATGGCGACCGCGTGACCATCGGCAGCTACGTGCTCGAGGCCGCGAGCGGGACACGCGCCGCGGCTGCTGCCGTCGATGCGCCAGCGATGCCGATGCCCGCAGCGGCCGCACCCGCGCGCGACATGCAGGTACCGCCCACGGTGGCGCCCGCGCCCATCGATGCGCTGTTGCCTTCGACGCCGGTCTCCGATGTGTTCTCGGACCTCTTCGGCGCAGGCGCGCTGCCGATCGGCGATGCGCAGCCGGTGAGCGCTGCGCCGGTGCCGGCGCCCGCACCCGCAGTGGTGCCGCCACCACCGCCACCACCACTGCCATCTCCGCCGGCACCGGCACCGATCGCCTGCCCTGCCACGGCGGCAGCGCAGGTACCCACCGCCGCCGACTGGGACGCGATCCTTGCCAACGCCCCGCGCCGAGCGCCGAGCGCCGAACCCGAGCCGATGCCCGACCCGATGGCGCACGAGCCTTTCGAGCTGCCCTCGCAGGCGCGCAGGAACCCGGCCGATCCGCTGGCCGAGCTGAACCCGCATGCGGCCGGTGGCATCTCCGACGTGGCGCTCAAGCGCGGCATGGACCCGCTGTCGTTCTTTGCGGGCGACAGCAGTGCGCCCTCGCCGCTGTCCGATCCGCGCCCGACCGCGCTCACGCACGACGATCCGCTCAGCGACGTGCATCCCGCGATCGACCTGCTGGCCCGACCGCCAGCGCCCGCGGCCTACGCCAGCCATTCGGACCATGCGCGCGAAGTGACCGCGCAGTTCAGGCCGCCCGATCCGGTGGCGTTCGAGCCGGCGAAGCCCCAGCCCGCGAAATCTGAAATAAAGGCCGCCGAAGCGACGGTCGAAGTGCCGGCACCTGCGCCCGTCGCGATCGTCGCACCGGTCCAGCCCCCAGCCCCAGTCGCGCCCGCCATTGCGCCTGCACCGGAACCTGTCCCCGAACCTCCGCCACCCGAACCGTTGGCCAGCCCGCCGCCGATGGCTGCGACGTCGAACGACGACCTCTTCCGCGCATTCCTCGAAGGCGCCGGCGTGCCCGACGTCGCGGGCCAGCAGCCGTGCGATGCCGAGGCCATGCGCCGGCTCGGCCGGCTGATGCGCGCATTCACCGACGGCACCATCGAGCTGCTGTCGTCGCGCGCCATGCTCAAGCGCGAGGTGCGCGCCGAGATCACGATGATCGTCGACGAGGAGAACAACCCGTTCAAGATCCTGCCCAACGGCCGCGCCGTGCTGATGCAGATGTTCGGCGCGCGCATGCCGGGCTTCCTGCCGCCCGAGGCCGCCGTGCACGATGCGCTCGGCGACCTGCAGTCGCACCAGCTCGGCATGGTGGCCGGCATGCGCGCCGCGCTGCTCACCGTGCTCCAGCGCTTCGATCCCGGCGCCCTCGCGAGCGAGACGCCGCACGACGGCGGGCTCGGCGAGAAGCTGCTGCCCGGCGGACGCGAGGCGCGCCTGTGGCGCCAGCTGCAGAAGCTGCATGCCGAGACCACGGCGGCGGTGGAAGACGACTTCCAGGCCGTCTTCGGCCGGGCTTTCCAGCAGGCCTACGACAAGGAGATGGAACGCTTGAAGGAGGCCCGCCGTGCTTGAAGCCACGCGCACCGTGTCGTCGATTCCGATCTCGACCTCGCAGTTCTCCTGCGTGGGCGAGCGCAGCGGCAACCAGGACGCCATCGGCTACCACCTCGACGACCACAGCGCCTGCTTCGTCGTGAGCGACGGCGTCGGCGGCAACGCGGGCGGCGAACTGGCCGCGCGCATCGCGGTCGACACCGCACTCGACACCTTCGTCGACCATCCTTCGGTCGCGCAGGAGGACATCCAGCATGCCGTAAAGCGGGCCAACGACGCCATCCTCGCGAAGCAGCGCGAGCTGGCCGACCAGAACCGCATGAGCGCGACCATCGTCTCGCTGTTCGTCGACCGCGCGAGCGGCCAGGCCTGCTGGGCCCACGTGGGCGACAGCCGCCTCTACTGGTTCCGCCGCGGCGCGCTCATGCAGCGCACCGAGGACCACAGCCTGTCCGAACGCTCGGGCGAGGCCGCGATCGGCAGCGGCACCAACGGCGGCGAGCGCCTGGTGAAGACCAACCTGCTGTACCGCGCGCTCGGCGCGCGGGCCACGGCCGAGACCACGGTCTCGACGCCGCAGCGCCTGGCCGACGGCGACGCCTTCCTGCTGTGCACCGACGGGCTCTGGCAGCTCATCTCGCAGCAGGTGATGGAGCGCTCGCTGCAGCTCGCCGCGAGCGCCGAGGAATGGCTCGCGCTGCTACGCCGCGCGGCCGAGGCCAAGGCCGACGACGCGCGCGACAACTACTCGGCGCTGGCGGTGTGGGTGGGGTTTCCGCAGCAGGTGACGCTGGCCGGGACGGCGCGGCCGGGGGCGGCGGGCGGCTGAGGTTGCATTGCCGGCGACTCAGGCGCAGAGGTTCACGCTGGTGAGCTGGGGCGGCGTCGCGAGGATGCCGTTCGCGTTGCCGCGGTTCTGCTTGGTAAAGCTCGTCACGCGCGTGGCCGGGGACCCTTTGATCAGGAAGGTGTTGGAGGCAGTGATCTTCTTCGACTGTCCCATGACGCTGGGCACGCGGACACCGAGTCCGATCCCCGCGGTGTCGCCGAAGGTCAGCGGAATCTTGGTCTTCTTGTTGTGCGCCATCATGCAGGACCAGAAGATGTTCGGCACGTTGGGGATCGCCATCAGGCCCAGCCCGATGTCGATGTGAGGGATGGGAACGGCCGGTGTCTTGCAGACGTCCGGGAATCCAAGATCCAGACTGGGGCCTTGCGCGGCAAAGAACATCTCGGCTCTCCTTCAAAAAAAGTTTCGTTGCTTGGACGGGCTTCTCAGCCCATGTGGATCTGCTTGGCATCGGCCTTGATCAGATCCTTGGCCGTGACCACGGTGTTTCTTCCATGCACCCGCGCCATCTCGCTGGCCTGGTAGTCGATCTGGCCCGCGTGCAGCTGGTCCACGCCCTCGGTCATGCGAAAGGCCGACTTGCTCAGGTGCACGAGGCGGTCGACGATGGCCTCGTAGACGCGGCCGACGATGCGCATGTTCAGCACGGTCGCGCGCGCTTCCACGCCCTGGTAGCTCATCCGGCCGACCTGGCAGTCGGCCGCCTGCGCGTCGAGGCGCAGTTGCGCGGTGTCCATGCGCAGAGCGCGTGGACCGCTCAGGTGCAAGTCTGTGGCGCCCTGCAGCGTGACCGCACCGCGCTGCGAAGCCACTGTGAGATCGCCGGCCACCTCGATGTGGGCGACCCCGGCATCGGCCTGCTCGGCCACGGCGGTCAGGTACAGGCGCTGCGCGTCGGGACCGCTGACGAGCACGATGTCACCGATCTCCGGCCGCAGCAGGCAGCTGGCGGCGCGCAGGCACCGCAGCATGCGCCCGTCGCTGTCCACGCTGTGGATGCCTCCAGGCAGGATGGCCGTCACTGTGCCCAGCGCATTGACAACGCCGCCGCCCCCGGGCTTGAGCGCAGCGGCCGCAGAGCGCAGTTCGCCGCCTGCGGGTGTCGGGTCGGAAGCTGTACGTCGGAATGTCGTCATCTCTGGGAATCCTTCTCTGCGGCCTGTGCGCTCGTGTCCGGCTCGCCGCGAGACCGGGGTGGATCGCGGTGGCTGGGCCGGCGCGCCGAATAGGCCTCGGCCTCGTACAACGCATCTTCCTTGAGCAGCAGGCCGCCGCGGTCGGAGAACTGCGTGCCTTCGAGCACCGCGCGGTGCACCTTGGTGCGCATCAGTGTGGCGCCCCGGAAATCGGCTTCGCGCAGATCGGCATAGGAAAAGTCGGCGTAGGCGAGCCGCGCTTCCGAAAACCTCGCATCGCCGCATTGCGCACGGTGGAAGACGCATTGTTCCAGGTGCGCGCCGGACAGGTCGGCACCGGGCAGCCGGGCATCGGCCCAGACGCTCTGGAAGAAGTGGCCGCCGTTGAAGGACACGCCGCCGAGGTTGGCCCCCACGAACACGCTGTGCGCCGCCGCCGCACGTCGGAACGAACCGCCCTCGATCCGCGCTCCCTTGAAGTTGCACTGGCGCAGCGTCGCTTCGTCGAAGTCGCAGGCAGCCAGGTTGGCATCGGGAAACTGGCAGAGATTGAATGTCTGCCCGCGAAACACCTGCCCCGACAGATCGCACTCGGAAAAGATGCAGCGTTCGAAGCTGCAGCGCGCGAACACCGCGGTGCGCAGGTCGGCCTGATAGAAGGTGGCGCCGTCGAGCAGCGATCCGGAAAAATCCGTCCGGTCGAGCCGCGCCCCATAGAACACCAGCATTTCGGACTTGATGTCGCGCAGCGAAGTCCCCGCCAGGTCGCAATTGGAAATGCCGATCACATCGCCCTCGACACCGTCGAAGCGCGCGTCGGCGAGCTGCGTGTCGTAGAAGCTCGTGCCATTCATGGTGGCGCCGGCCATCGCGGCGCCGGATGCGTTCACGCGATGGAAGTTGCAGCGGTCCAGCACGGCGCGCTCGAGCGTGGCACGGCTCAGTCCGCAGGTCGCGAAGGCGCTGCCCTTGAGGTTCGCGCCCGACAGGTCCGCGCCAGTGAAGTCGCTCTCGATGAACATGCCGCCTGACAGGTCGAGGCCGCGGAAATCCATGCCAGCCAGGTTCTGGTCGACGATTTCCTGCCCGCGCTTGACCATGGTCTGCACCTCCTTCGGCGTCATCGCGCGCCCTCTTGCGCCTTGCGCCGCGGCACCGTGACCACGTTGACCGTGTAGGCCTCGTCGAAGCGCGTGGTGTCGTCGATCAGGCACTGGGACAGGTCGGCCTGGAACAGGTTGGCGCGGTGGAAATCAGTGGCAACGAGGATGGCCTTGCTGAAGTCGGCCTCGATCAGGCTCACGTCGACCAGCGACGCAGCGGTGAGATCGGTGCGCACGAATTCGGAACCGTCGGCGTTCGCGCCGTCGAGCCGGGCGCCACGCATCGACGCATCGGTGAAGTCGGTGTTGTCGAGCCTCGCATCGCGGAAGTCGGCCTCGTCGAGGCGGATCGACTGCAGGTTGCATTCGACCAGCGTAGCGCCCTGGAAGTCGGCCTTGTGCAGGTCGCTCGATCCCACGAAACAGGTCGCAACGAGGCGCGCATCGGAGAAGTCCATGGCCTCGGTGCAGTCGGTGTCGGTCCAGTCGCAGGTGTCGAGCGTGGCCCCACGGAAGCGCAGCCCGCCGGCCTGGCATTCGATCCAGGCCACCTTGTGGAATCTGGCGCCTTCGAAATCCAATCCTTTCAGCCGGGTGCCCTCGGTGAAGCTCAAGTTCCGCAGTTGCGCACGCTCGAAGCCGCAGTTCTCCCACACCACGCCCGCGGCCTCATGGAGGTCGAAAAATGCGTCGGCGAATCTGCAGCCGTGCGCGGCCATGCCTTCGAGTTGGGTGGACTCGAAGCGCGCACCGGTGAAATCCGCGTTCTCGCACCGCACCAGGGACAGGTTCGCGTCCTTGAGGTTCACTTGCTGCATTGAAGTGCCGACCAGGCGCGCGCGCGCGAGCAGCGCGTCCGACAAGTCGCCGCCATCGAGCTTGCTGCCGCTGAGATCGGCGCACTCCAGCATCGCGCGGTGCCAGCATGCGCCGCGCAGGTCCATCCCCGTGAGATCCGCGCCCGTGAGGTCCATGTCGGACAGGTCTCGCGTGCCGGCCATCCGACGCTCGACTTCCATGCGCGTCTCGGCCGACCGCGCTTCGGACATCGGGTCCGCCGCATCCTGGTGTTGTGCCGTGCGGCGGTAGTTCTCGAGCAACTGGCGTGCGGCATCGTCGTGAACCTCGCGCAACTGCGCGATCTGCTCGGGCGTCGGCGAGAAGCCGCTGCCGTCGGATTGGGCGACGATGCTTTCGATGCGGGACCACCTGTCCACATTCGGAGGTCCCTTCTGCGACGACGATTCGACCTGTTGCATCAGGGTCGACGTGTCGAAGCCCGCCTTGCGCGAATGCTCGGCATTGGCCTTTGCGGCCTCGTCGAGCTCCTGGCGCGCCGCCTCGATCTTCTGGCGGTGCTCCTCGATGAGCGCCTTGCGCTGGGCCATGTAGGCCGGCAGTTCGCGCAGCGTGGGCGCCTTCTCCATCAGGTCGACGGCGGGCGGCTCCTCCTGCGCGGCCGGGCCGAGGCCCGAGGACCTGAACGACACCTTCATGCGCTCGCGCTCATAGTCGGCGCGCGCCTGCACATTGCGCCGCATCGGAGATTCCTCGAGCTCCGCGTCGAGCTCAGGCCACGGGCCGATGATCGGATCGGGCAACAACAGGTCATCGCGCATGCCGTAGAGCGCGCGGTCTTCCGACTCGCAGCGCAGCACCAGCACGTCGCGCCAGGCATCGAGTCCCTGAGGCGGCATGGCCGCCTCCTCCATGGCGATCATGGCGTGCGTGACGTCTGCCGCGTCGTCCTGTTCGACCTCCACGAAGCCGTGATAGATCAGGCCCATGCGCTCCAGATGCGGAAAGAACCAGGCGGTGGTCAGGCGCATCGGCACGTCGTGCAGGGTGCCTTCGTCGAGCTTCACGCTGTTGATCGGGCCGCGCACGACGATGGCACGCGCGCGCCAGTCGGGCACCCGCCCGTGCAGCACCGTGCGGTCGGGATGCAGGTTCCAGAGCTCGAACTCCTTGCCCGCGAGTTCGCCGTCGTCACGCCCGAACCATTGGTCCGGCGGCGCGACATTGAAGAAGGCCCAGTCCATGTCCTGCGCGAAGCCGGGGTAGAGCTCGTTCTGCCAATGCGCGTCGTACTGGCGGCCCAGCCGGTCCGCACGCGAGGGCCGCGTGGCCTCTACGGGCCCGAACCCCGCTGGCTGCACGGTCTGGTCGGGGCGCTGCACGCGGGCGCGCGGATCCTCGACGTTCGGAAGGCGCTGCACCTGGACGCCACCCACCTGCTCCTGCGCATGCCCGATGCCGCACGGGTTCTCGGCCAATCCCGGACCGCCAAAGGCATGGTCCCAGTCGATGCGCATCGACTCGAAGGGCTGCGGCGCACTCGGCCGGCCATCGATCCAGAAGCGGTCGCCGAAGACCAGCAGGTCCTTCTGCCGCTCGCCGACGCGCACCCGGACCGCGCATTGCGTCTTGTCCTGCTCCCGACGGGTATAGGCCGCGCCCGTGACGAGGAATTCCGGATGCAGCTTGGGCATGCCCAGGTCGAACGCGCCGTCGGTGCCGACCTCCTCGCCGAAGATCTTCCAGCACGCCTGCTCCGAGACGAGTCGGGCGTCGCCGTCGAGGCGATCTGTCATCGCGATGGCGGTCACGGCCAGCCAGTGGCGTCCGTCGTTGGCAAAGGGCCGGGTCAGCATGCCCAGACGCAAGGGCTTGATGATTTTCATGCGTCGATCGTGGAGCGAATCTCGAGTTGCACGCGATCACGGTCCACCGCGACGCGCAACGTCGGGTTCTTGGCATAGACGATCGGCAGCGGACGGCCGCCCGAGAAGTTGGCCAGCAGTTCCTGGTCGATGAAGGTTCGCAGGGTCACGCGGTGGTTCTCGCCGTCCGAATCTGTGAACGCGATCAGCATCTCCGCGGCCGCCATGTTCGGTGAGTCTCCGCGCCAGGTCACCAGACGGAAGCCGGGCCGCGCCAGCGCCAGGATCTCGGCGACCGCGCGCGCGCCGTCGTGCCGCAGCGCCTCCCACTCCTCCTCCTCCCGGACATGCACCGCCTTGGTCGCGCTGCCGGCGCGAAAGACGCGGGAGCTGCCGAGCGTGGACACCAACAGGACCGCGACACCGACGACGGCGACCGCTATTTCCAGCCATCTCATGATCTGCATCCGCTGCGACTCCCTTGTTGCGATGGCTTCACTTCTCGACGTCGAGCGCGCTCTTTACGAATTGCGCCGCTCCAGCAACGATCAATATCGGATCAAGCCAGAAATGGTAGTGGCCGAGTTCCTGCCTGTTCACTGCCTGCACCCAGTTGACGGCCGAGATGTTCACGAATGCCCCCCTCTGCAGCAGCGTGTTACGCACCGCGAGCTGGATCTTGGCCGTGTAGGAGTCGGCCGATGCCGCCACGAACAGGGCCTGGTGGCCGATGCCTTCCTTGACCGCATGGAGCCACCACTTCGTATCCAACGAGTTGACGGTCTTGACCGGCGTATTCTCGATATCGACGCCGGTCACATTGATCTTGAGTGTGCCTGGCACATTGATCGTATGGTCACTGCCGGACAGATGAAAAATGGTCGGCGCGAAGATCACTTTCGGTCCGGTCACGGTGGTGATCTTGCTTCCCTGGACCAATGTCATGTCCACCGCGTTCACCACCTCCACCCGGGCCGCGCCGGTGATGCGGATGTCCGCTCCGCTGACCAGGCGCAGCACACTGCCGTTGATCGTCACCACCACTTCGCCATTGATGGTCTCGGTGATGCCGCCGGTGACCGTGCGCGTCTCGCCGCCCGTGATGGTCTCGGTGGCACCACCCGTGATCGTGCGTTCCTCGCCGCCCGCCACCATTTCGGTCGCCCCGCCCGTCACGGTTCGCTCCTCGCCGCCGTCGATGGTCTCCACCGCGCCGCCCGTGATGTGCCGCTCCTCGCCCGCCTCGTAGGTGGCCGACTCGTGGCCCTTGACCAGCGTGGTGCGCGTCTTCCCGGTCGTGTGCGTCTCGTCGCCCTCCACCTCCACGTCGAGGTTGCGCTCGGCATGCAGCAGGATCTGCTCGGCGCCCATCTTGTCCTCGAACGCGATGGCGTTCGCATTCGCGGGCGAGCCGCCCTTGGTCGAGCGCGACACGATGCCGCTCCGGGTGGCCTCGCCCGGCAGGTCGAACGGCGGCATCTGGTCGGCGTTGTAGACACGGCCGACGATGATGGGCCGATCGACGCGGCCCGCGATGAAGTCGACCACGACCTCCTGGCCGATACGCGGCACGTGCACGGTGCCGTAGCCATCGCCCGCCCAGGCCTGCGAAACGCGCACCCAGGCTGAACTGTTCTCGTTGCGCCGGCCCTCGCGGTCCCAGTGAAACTGAAGCTTCACGCGCCCGAATTCATCGGTCCAGATCTCCTCGCCCTCGGGGCCCACCACGGTCGCGGTCTGCGGCCCGCTCGTGTGCGGCAACGGCGTTTGCCGTGGTGCGCGATAGGGGCTGTCCGCGGGCTGCGCGACGAAATCGAAGCTGTACATGCCCGGTGCGCCGCCTGTTGTGTAGCCGCCCTCGCGCAACGCGTAGGCCACCGAGACGATCAGGTGCTCGCGGTTGTCGTCCGTGCGCGGTGCGTTGCGCATGGTGAATTTGGCGCCCGGCGCCATGCCGCGCACGCTGGCGTGGCCGGTGCTGCGCGAGGCCAGCGACTGCGCCTCTTCGAGCCGCACGCGCGCATAGTGCTCGGCTTGACCAGCGTCGACGTAGTCCCCGAGCCACTCGTACATGTCGTGGCTGGCGTTGTCGTGCGCGCGCGGCAGGCTGCGCGTGCTGCCGAGGTCGCCCTGCGGCATGGTGAAGTTGAAGTCGTCCACCGCATAGCTGCCCGTGCGGATTTCCTCGGTCACCTGCCAGTCGTCGATGACCTCCATGTCCTCGTCGATGCCGCGGTCGGCTGCGAAGTAGTCGATGGTCTCGTAGCCCGGCATCGGCTCGTGCGCACCCGCGTCGTCGGCCAGCACCAGGGTATGGCGGCCCTTCTCGTGCTTGAACCAGTAATAGATGCCCTCCAGCTCCATCAGCCGGCTCACGAAGTCGAGGTCGCTCTCGTTGTATTGCGCGCAGTACACCCACTGCCGGTAGCTGCCGCTGAGCTTCTTCTCGAACGCGAAGCCGTAGGCGCCGAACACTTCTTCGAGGATGTCGACCACCGACTTGCCCTGGAAGATCCTGCTGCCGCTCGAGAACGAGAGATACCAGAGCCAGGGCCGCAGTACGGCGCGGTAGACCGTGTGGCGCGAGCTCCCGCCTTCCCGGCCCACCTTCGAGAAACGCACCACCTGACCATCGAGGAAACGCGGGCCGCCGACGGCGGTCTTGATCTCCAGCGACACCGACTTTCCGAGAAGGGTCTTGGGATCGATCGCCACGTCCGTGCTGAGCAACTCGAGCTCGAACTCGTAGGGTTGCGAAAGGCTCTCGAAACCTTGCATCGAGCGCAGCAGCAGTTGGTCTTCGCCCAGTGGAGAGTGGGTCTTCACGATGCGGTCCATGGGCTCGAGAACTCCTGATGGGTGGTTGTGTAAGGCCGGCCGCGATGCAGCGGGATCATTTTTTCTTCGTCAGGTAGACACACGACAGGTGCAGCTTGCAGAAGCCGACGTTCAATCCCTCCTTCTTCGAACTGCGCGCCGAGGTCTCGAACTTGACCGGCGCATCGAGCAGAAAATTCGTCGCCCTGTTGGTGAACCAGCCGTTGATTTGCGTGTTGAGCCCGCAGGCCTGCAGCTTGAGCCCATAGAAATCGGTCGCCAGAACGATCGCCCGTACGTGCTGATTGGACCAACGCAGGACATTGCATTTGAGCCACGTCTCATCGGCGACGTTGAGGATGCTGTGGGGCGATCTGGTGATGCTGACCGTCGCGTTGAGCGTGTAGGTGCTCGTGGTGTCGACGTGCTGCGTCGTGTGATAGAGGATGATCGGCGCCACCACGACCTTGGGGCCGGTGACCGAGGTGCAGTCGGCCCCGTTCACCTGCTTGAGGTCCATTGCATGAACCCTCTCGATGCGCCCACTGCGGGTGATGCGCAGATCCGCACCGTTCAGGAGCCGGACGCTGCCTCCATTCACCGTCAGCGTCACGCCGCCATTGACCGTCTCGGTCAGCCCACCGGTGACCATGCGCGTCTCGCCACCCGTGATCGTCTCGGTCGCA